>NZ_JBIGIC010000012.1:0-256963 GCF_043555985.1 Pelomonas candidula
GCGACGAGGCGGGCTGACCGAGCTCAGCGCTACAGTTGTCCACAGCCGGCGTCAGCCGATGCCGGCCCCAAGCCCTGGGTCAAAGTTCAATCGGCAGGGTGGGTCAAATTTAGATCGGCGCCAACAATGCATACCGTCCTCGATCTCGACGAGAAGGAGTTCATGCAGGCCACCCAGGCCACCATCAAGCTGGGCATCAGTTTCGAGAACTGGCGCAACATCGGCGAAAACTACATCCACTCCTTCGGCAGGACCGGCCAGGGACACTGGACGGCTGGCTTCCATCATTTCTGGCTGGAAGCCAGGAAGCGCGGCCTGGCCAGCGACTATGGCGACTACTGCCTCGAATTGCGCGCGGCCCAGGACGACCGGTTCATGACGCTGCCGGACAACGGCATCAACTTCGCCTACCACTTCGACGCGGCCCTGTACGGCCAATTCATGCGCCGCTTCTCCGAAGCCCTTGGCGTGAAGCGCATCGAAGGCAAGATCGCCGAGGTCCGTACCGATGCGCAAAGCGGCCACATCACCGGCTTGGCGCTGGCCAGTGGCGAGTTGATCGAAGGCGACTTCTTCGTCGACTGCACCGGCATGCGTTCGCTGCTGCTGGGCGGCGCGCTGGGCGTGCCCTTCGAGAGCTGGCAGCACTGGCTGCCCTGCGACGGCGCCGTGGCCACGCAGACCACGCCGGCGCGCGATCCGGTGCCCTACACCCGTGCCATCGCCCACCCCTGGGGCTGGCAATGGCAGATCCCCCTGCAGCACCGCGTGGGCCACGGCCTCGTCTACTGCAGCAAGTACCTGAGCGACGACGATGCAAAGGCGACGCTGCTCGCCAATGTGCAAGGGGAAGTGCTGCGCACGCCCAAGGTCATCAAGTTCACGCCGGGCCAACGCAAGCAGGTGTGGAAGCACAACTGCGTCGGCATCGGTTTGTCGACCGGCTTCATCGAGCCACTGGAGTCGACCAGCATCCACCTGGTCCAGAAGGGCGTGACCCGCCTGATCGAGATGTTCCCGACCGACGGCATCTGCCAGAGCGATATCGACGAATACAACAACCAGACCAACGAGGCCATCGAAGTCGTCCGCAACTTCGTCGTGCTGCACTACAAGGTCACCAACCGCGACGACACGGAGTTCTGGCGCTACTGCCGCGACATGGACGTGCCTGAAAAGCTCCGGCATCGCATCCAGCTGTTCCGCGACACGGCCCGTGTCGTGATCGCGCCGCTGGAGCTGTTCGCCGAGAACTCTTGGGTGCAGGTAATGATGGGCCAGGGCATCACGCCCAAGGCCCACCACCCGATCACCCGCCAGATGGCGAACGGCGATCTCGCGGATTTCCTGAACGGCATTCGCAAGGAGGTGGCGCGGACATTCGCGAAGCTACCCAAGCACCAGGCCTGGCTCCAGAGCTTCTGCCCAGCGCCGGTGCCGGAGGACACCTCTGCGCGCTGGATGCCGGCAGGCCGGTGAACGCGCCGGAGGCTGGGAAAGCAGCGGCAGCTTGTAGGTTGGGGTGAGCTTGCGAACCCCAACGCCCTACTCGCCCGCATCCATCTCCACGCCGCTCACGCTCGCCCACGAAGCATCGACGACACCATCGCGAATGAAGCGATGAATGCTGGAGCGCGGCCAGTCGGCGGCTCGCTCGACCCAGCCATGCTTGACCGGATTGAAATGGATGTAGTCCACATGCCGCTCGAAGTCAGCGTCGGCGCGGACGAGGTGTTCCCAGTAGGGCCGCTGCCAGAGCCCTCGTTCGCCCTTGGAAGCACGGCTTGCGCTGATATGCGTTCGCCTTGCGGTATCCGCCGCGAGAAACCTTGCTTGATGCAGCATGAGGCGCGTGGCGAAGTCAGCGTCTTCGCGCGGCAATGTCATCAGCAGGTGCAGGTGGTCGGGCAGCACGCAAATCGCGTCCATCTCGAACGGACGTGACCGGCGCACCGTGCGGAAGCTGTCGCGCAGCGCGTCGATGTGGTCCGTCAGCAGGCTGCCACTGCGGTCAGCCGCATTCAGCAACCTACCGAGCTGGCTGACGAAGGTCAGTGAGCCCTGCGACAAGGCTGCTCGGAACTCACCGAACATCGGCCGGCAGTGCACCGGCCGTGGCATCGAGACAGATGCATTCGCATCGCCCATCGCAGCTTCGGCGATGAGGCCGCCCGTCATGATCAGCGGCGGTTTTCGCCGAAGTCGTCGTGGCGGCAACCCGCGTTCAGAAGGCTCCTCACCCCTAGAACCGTATGCCGTGAAGGCGGGACAGCCAAGGCAACGGGCAATTGCTAGCCTGCGCTCGTGGATGTTCTAACTGACGTATCCGGCGCAAGGTGTGCGAATGGAGCGGTCAGGACTGGCATTCGCCAAGGTCTGACTCAATTCAATATCAAGGAGCGCATGATGCGAATTTGCAAAGCGGCCAGGACGCTGGCCGTCATAACAAGCGTACTGACTGCACAGGCTCTCGTGCCTGTGACAGCAGTCGCGAACCCGGCGCCTGTTGGGGCGCTACAACCGCTGCCGCTTCAGGGCGGTGGCAAGCTGGGCGGGTCCATGACGCTCAACGCCACAGGCACGGGCCTGGCCAGTTGGAACTTCGAGGTCACGGCCGGCACTTACGGCGGCTTCAATTTCACCGACTTCGTCTACGACACGACCAATTCCGTGGCGACGCTCAACCCGCTGCTCGTGTACGGCGGCAAGCAATTGACGACCCTGAACATCCGCACCAACGACTATCCCGGCACGAGCGGCAGCCACAACATGGCGCTGATCTTTGAAGAAATTCCGTCGACGATTCCCGGCGCTGGGCTGCTGCTCAGCGTGTGCGGCGCCACGCTGAACTGCCTCGATACCGGCAGCGGCATCGCACTGGAGTCGGGTGAAGGCGTTTCGAATCCCACGCCCGGCAGTCCCTTCGGCGTTGCGTTCCGGAACATCACGGGCGGATATCTGACCGTGTCGGACCCGCCCGGCTCCATCTCGCTCAATTTCACGGCAGACCCCGTCCTGATCCCGGTCTCGGGAGGCGGTGGTACGGTGCCCGAACCCGCAACGCTGGGACTGGCGAGCCTGGGCTTGGCGCTGGCGCTGTACGTCCCGCGTCGTCGCCGGCACCCGACGTCGTCGTGAATCACGTTCGCCGGGGCTCGGCGCTGGGAGCTGGCCGGTAAGGGCTTGTCCAGCGCCCCGCCCCGGCTTGCAACCGGCAGCCGCCTGCCCGCGCAGACGCCACAGCAAGCGCCGCCAGAGGCCGCACTCAGAACAAGAAATATCTCTGCGCCATCGGCAACTCCTTCGCTGGCTCGCAGGTCAGCAGCACGCCGTCCGCCCTCACCTCGTAGGTCTGCGCGTCGATCTCCATCGTCGGCAGGTAGTGGTTGTGGACCATGTCGGTCTTCTTCACCGTGCGGCAGCCCTTCACCGGCACCAGCGTCTTGGCTAGGCCCAGCTTCTCGACGTTGCCCTGGCCGGCCTGGCTCACGAACGTCAGCGAACCCTGCGACAGGGCTGATCCGAACGAGCCGAACATCGGCCGATAGTGCACCGGCTGCGGCGTCGGGATGGAGGCGTTGGGGTCGCCCATCGCGGCGGCGGCGATGAAGCCGCCTTTCAGGATCAGCGCCGGCTTCACGCCGAAGAAGGCCGGCTTCCACAGCACGAGGTCGGCCCACTTGCCCACCTCGATCGAGCCCACCTCGTGGCTGATGCCGTGGGCCAGCGCGGGGTTGATGGCCAGCTTGGCGAGGTAGCGCTTCACGCGGGCGTTGTCGTTGCCGGCGCCGTCGCCCGGCATTGACCCGCGCTGCACCTTCATCTTGTGCGCGGTCTGCCAGCAGCGCAGGGAGACCTCACCCACGCGGCCCATGGCCTGCGAGTCGGAGCTGAACATGCTGATGGCGCCGAGGTCGTGCAGGATGTCTTCGGCGGCGATGGTCTCGCGGCGGATGCGGCTCTCGGCGAAGGCCAGGTCCTCGGCGATGCCAGCGTCCAGGTGGTGGCACACCATCAGCATGTCGAGGTGCTCGTCCAGCGTGTTGACGGTGAACGGCCGCGTCGGGTTGGTGGAGCTGGGCAGCACGTTGGCTTCGCCCACCACCTTCATGATGTCCGGCGCATGGCCGCCGCCCGCGCCTTCGGTGTGGAAGCTGTGGATGGTGCGGCCCTTGAAGGCGGCAATCGTGTCCTCGACGAAGCCGCTTTCATTCAGCGTGTCGGTGTGGATGGCGACCTGCGTGTCGGTCAGCTCGGCCACGCTCAGGCAGTTGTCGATGGCGGCGGGCGTGGTGCCCCAGTCCTCGTGCAGCTTCAGGCCGATGGCGCCGGCGTCGATCTGCTGCATCAGGCCTTCGGGGCGTGACGCATTGCCCTTGCCGAGGAAGCCGAGGTTCATCGGGAAGGCTTCGGCCGCCTTCAGCATCGTGGCGATGTGGTGCGGGCCGGGCGTGCAGGTGGTGGCCAGCGTGCCGGTGGCGGGGCCGGTGCCGCCGCCGATCATGGTCGTCACGCCGCTCATCAGCGCCTCTTCGATCTGCTGCGGGCAGATGAAGTGGATGTGCGTGTCGATGGCGCCGGGCGTCACGATGAAGCCCTCGCCCGCGATGATTTCGGTGCCGGGGCCGATGACGATGTCCACGCCGGGCTGCACGTCGGGGTTGCCGGCCTTGCCGATGGCGGCGATGCGGCAGCCGCGCAGGCCGATGTCGGCCTTGACGATGCCCCAGTGGTCGACGATGACGGCGTTGGTGATGACGGTGTCGACCGCGTCACCGGCGCCGGGGCCGTTCGGGCGCTGCGACTGGCCCATGCCGTCGCGCACGGTCTTGCCACCGCCGAACTTCACTTCCTCGCCGTAGCCGCCGGCGGCCAGCGTGAAGTCTTTTTCGATCTCGATGACGAGGGCGGTGTCGGCCAGGCGCAGCTTGTCGCCGACGGTGGGGCCGAGCATCTCGGCATAGGCACGCCGACTGATCTTCATAGTTTTCCCTGGACGAGGCCGCGGAAGCCCCACACGGCGCGGTCGCCGCCGAGGTCGACGAGCTCGACAGTGCGCGTCTGCCCGGGCTCGAAGCGCACGGCAGTGCCGCTGCAGATGTTGAGGCGCATGCCGCGCGCGGCGTCGCGGTCGAAGCCGAGGGCCGCGTTGGTCTCGGCGAAGTGGTAGTGCGAGCCCACCTGGATGGGCCGGGTGCCGGTGTTGGCGACCTTGAGGGTCAGCGTGCGGCGGCCGGGGTTGAGTTCGTGCTCGCCGTCGGCGGTGATCAGCTCGCCGGGGATCATCACTTGCGGCCCTGGGTGAGCCACCACACGGCCACGCCGGCCACGGCGACGAGGGCCATCAGGCCGGCACTGTCCCAACCGTGAACATGCGGGCCGGCCATGCCGTGGCCGTCGTGGGCCATGGCGGAGGCGCCGATCAGGGGAAGCAACAGAAGCATCTTGCGCATGGGAAGGCCTCAGGCAATGGGTTGGTGGACGGTGACGAGCTTGGTGCCGTCCGGGAAGGTGGCCTCGACCTGGATCTCCGGGATCATCTCGGCGATGCCGTCCATGACGTCGGCGCGTGTCAGCACGGTGCGGCCGTCGCTCATCAGCTCGGCAACGGTCTTGCCGTCGCGGGCGCCTTCGAGGATGGCGGCGCTGATGAGCGCCACGGCCTCGGGGTAGTTGAGCTTCAGGCCGCGGGCCTTGCGGCGCTCGGCGAGCAGCGCTGCCGTGAACAGCAGCAGCTTGTCCTTCTCACGTGGAGTTAATTCCATCTCGCTTCGCTCGATTCTTTTCAGTTAGCACGTGCGGCCGCCAAGGCCGGCCGAGCTCTAGGTGTCAGTTCCATGGTGTCAGGGCTTGCAAGGCGGATGCCAATCTTGCATCACGTCGGTGGCGGAGGGCTTGCGGGCGAGGCCGGAAGGCTTGCGGGCTGGCGTGCCCAGCGCGATCCAGCCCACCAGCGTCTCGCCTGGTGCGCAGAACGCCGCGGCGATGGCCGGGTGGCGGACCTTGGCGCCGCTGAGCATCTTGCCGCCGAAGCCCAGCGCGTGCGCCGCCGTCAGGAAGTTGGCGACAGCGCCGCCCAGCGCCGCCCACTGCTCGTGGGCCGGCACCTGCGGATGCCCCAAGTCGATGCGCGCGATGACGGCGACGGTGACCGGCGGCCGCAGCGCGCGTTCGGCATCCAGCGCGGCGCCGTCCTCGCCCTTGCCGGCCTCGCGGGCCGCGTCAGCGAACAGGTCGGCCATGGCCTGCTTCGCAGCACCTCGCACCAATTTGAAGCGGTAAGGCACCAATTCGGCGTGGTCCGGTGCACGCAGTGCGGCCTGCGCCATCAGCGCGAGCTGGGCGTCGTCGGGGCCGGGCTCGACGAGGTGCTTGGGGCCGACCGAGTAACGGGTCAGCAGCGTATCGAGGGCAGAGTCGGTCATCGGGTCAGGCCTTGTCTCAGGCGCCAGGACAGGGCATCCACCAGCGCCACGAGCAGCATCATCGCCGCCAGCACGGTGCAGGTCTCGTGCATCTGGAACAGGCCCAGGTGGTAGCTCAGCATCTGCCCCAGGCCGCCGGCACCGACGACGCCCATCACGCTGGCCGCGCGGATGTTGTTCTCCCAGCGGTAGAGCGTGTAGCTGGCCAGCTGCGGCAGCGTCTGCGGCAGTGTGGCGAACAGCCACACGCGCACCGCGCCGACGCCGCGCTGGCGCAGCGCGAGGGCGGCGTCGGGCGGCGCGTTCTCGAAGCTCTCGGCGAACAGCCGGCCCAGCACGCCGCTGGTGTGCAGCGCCAGCGCCAGCGTGCCCGGCAGCGGGCCCAGGCCGGCGAGGATGAGCAGCTGCACGGCCCAGACCAGCTCCGGCACGCTGCGCAGCGCGTTCAGCACCAGCCGGGCCGCCGCACGCGTCACGCCGCGGCCGGCCGCCGGCAGCGCCAACAGCAGGCCGCCGACGACGGCCAGCGCCGTGCCCAGCGCCGACATCGCCAGCGTCTCCAGCAGCGCCCAGCCGGTCTTGGCGAGAAAGCCCGGCGCCGTCTCGGGCGGGAAGAAGCCGCCGACGAAACGGCCCATGTCCCCCAGCGCCTGAGGGCCGAGGAAGGCGGCCCACTGCAGGTCCAGCGACACGAAGCTCGCGACGACGAGGACAACCAGGCCCAGCAGCACGGCGGCGGTGGAAAGCCTCGGCGCCGCTCGGCCGCCCGGAGGCGCCGACGCCCCCTCGGGGGGCAGCGAACGAAGTGAGCGTGGGGGCTGCGTCAATCGAGCCTCCCACGCAGCCATCGGCTGAACGCGTCGCTGGCCATCACCAACGCGATGAACACCAGCAGGATGGTGCTGACTTCCGAGCCGGCGAACATCTTGGACGCGCTGTCCAGCAGCTGCCCCAGCCCGCCCGCGCCGACGAAACCCAGCACGACGGACGAGCGCACCGCGCACTCCCAGCGGTAGACGGTGTAGCTCAGCAGCTCGGGCAGGCAGCCGGGCAGCGCGCCGAACAGCAGCGCCTGCAGCCGGCCGGCTCCGCCGCGCAGCAGCGCCTGCGTGGGCGCGGGGTCGGCGCTCTCCAGGATCTCGGCGTAGACCTTGCCCAGCATGCCGCCGTAGGCGATGGCGATGGCCAGCACGCCGGCCGTGGGCCCCAGGCCCACGACGCGCACGAACACCAGCGCCCACACCAGCTCGGGGATGGAGCGCAGCGCCACCAGCAGCGCCCGCACCGCGCGGCGCAGCCAGCGCGCCGGACCGGGGCGCCCCTCCAGCGTGCTGGCGGACAGCCGCGCCGTGGCCAGCAGCGCCGTGGGCACGGCGATAGCGAGCGCCAGCGTCATGCCGGACGTGGCGATGGCGACGGTGCGCCAGGTCTCGCGCGCCAGCTCGGCCAGGAAGGCGGCCTCCACGCGCGGCGGAAAGAACTGCGCGAGGTAGCGGCCGGTGAAGCGCAGGCTGCGCTCGTCCAGCAGCGTCCACGGCTTGAACTCGGCCAGCACCAGCAGCGGCCAGGCCAGCACGAGGGCGGCCAGCAGCAGCGCCCAGCGGCGTGCCAGGGCGGGGTCGCGCAATGTCATCGCCGGCATCAGCGACACATCGCCTGCGGCAGCGGCACCGGCTGGGGCAGCGGCGCGATCTCCGGCGGCGCCTCGTCCTGACTGCGGTAGAGCTCCTCCAGCAGGTCTTCGTCGATGGCGTCGGGCGGGCCGTCGTAGACGACGCGGCCGGCGCGCAGCGCGACGACGCGCGGGAAGTGCTTCAGCGCCAGGTCCACCTGATGCAGGCTGCACACCAGCGCCGCCCCGCGCGCGGCGGCTTCGCGGCGCAGCACGGTCAGCGTCATCCCGGCACGGGCCGGGTCCAGCGCGGCCAGCGGCTCGTCGGCCAGCCACAGGCGCGACTCGGACACCAGCAGCCGCGCCAGGCCCACACGCTGGCGCTCGCCGCCGGAGAGGCGGTCCACGCGCAGCCACAGCTTATCGGGCAGGCCCAGCTGCTCCAGCGCGGCCTGGGCCAGCGGCGCATCCGGCGGGCTCCACAGCGTGCGCAGGCTGCGCGCCAGCGACATGCCCGGCAGCCGCGCCGCCAGCACCGCCACGGCCACGCGCTGGCGCGGCGGCAGCGGTGGCTGCTGCGGTGCCAAGGCGATGCCGGCGCGCAGGCGCTGGCGCTCGCCACGACTGCGCGCCCACGGCTCGTCGCCGTCCAGCGTGAACCGGCCGGCCAGCGGCGCCTGCATCAGCGCGAGCAGGTTCAGCAGCGTCGTCTTGCCCGCGCCCGACGCGCCAATGACGGCCAGCGGCTCGCCCTTCGCGATGGCGAGGTTGACGCCGTTCAGCACCCGCACCGTGCCGCCCAGCGCGGCGGCGTCGATGCCGGACAGCTCGATCACTTCAACAGGCCCGCGTTCTCGGCGGCGGCCTTGATGCCGGTGTAGTTCTCGGGCTTGGTCGGCACGAACTTCGTCGCACGCTGCAGGCCCAGGATCTCCTTGCCCTGCGGCGTGTTCGGGTCCAGTGCCAGGAAGGCGGCCTTGATCTTGTCCTGCAGCGCCTGCGGCATGTCGGCATGGACGGACCAGTTGTAGTCGAAGTAAGGCGGCGTCGTGTAGAAGACCTTGACCTGGCTCGTGTCCACCTTCTTGTCGGCGACGAACTTCTCCCACACCGAGATGTTCAGCGCGCCGGCATCCACCTTGCCGCTGGCCACGGCGGCAATGGTCGCGTCGTGCGCGCCGCTGAAGGCCACGCGCTTGAGGTCCGTGTCGGGATTGATCTTCGCGGCCAGCAGGTAGCTGCGCGGCATCAGGTGGCCCGAGGTGCTGCTCTGCGAGCCGAAGGACAGCGTCTTGCCTTTCAGGTCTTCCAGCTTGTTGATGCCGCTGGCCTTGTCGGTGATGAAGACGGAGCGGAACTTCTCGTCCTCCTCGCGCTGCACCAGCGGCACGATCTTGCCGCCCGAGCGCACGCTGGCCTGCACGAAGGTGAAGCCGCCGAACCAGGCCAGGTCGATCTTCTTGCTGACGACGGTTTCGACGGCGGCGGCGTAGTCGGTCACCGGCGTCCATTCGACCTTCATGCCCAGCTTGCTCTCCAGGTACTGGCCCAGCGGCGCGAACTTGCGCGCCAGCTCGGTGGGGGACTCGTCGGGGATGGCCGTCACGCGCAGCACCTGCTGGGCCT
Source organism: Pelomonas candidula (assembly GCF_043555985.1). Classification (NCBI taxonomy): domain Bacteria; kingdom Pseudomonadati; phylum Pseudomonadota; class Betaproteobacteria; order Burkholderiales; family Sphaerotilaceae; genus Roseateles; species Pelomonas candidula. The sequence continues at coordinate 9,664 of NZ_JBIGIC010000012.1, forward strand.
GCGCCGCCACGCCGGCCAGCGCCAGCGACATCACCACACCGCGCGCCAGACTGGCGACGACACGAGAGAGGGCCATGTGAATTCTCCTGAGGGGTTGAGGTGTCAGAACACCAGGGTGGCCCACGCCGAATGGGCGGCGCGGGAGGCGTATTGGACAGCACCACCGTGGCGCCGGCCGGCGGGGATCAGGTCGTCGTGCGTGAGCCCCTGCGCGGCGAGCGCGTCGGCGCAGGCGAAGAAGCGCGCGCCATGCTCCAGCGCATCGTCCATCCAGTCGGCAATCGTCTTGTCGAAGCGGTCGGACGCGCGCAGTTGCGCCGCCACGCCCGGTTTGAGCAACAGCACGGCGCGGGCGGAGAAATAGACCTCCACCTGCATCTCCAGCGCCGCCGCCGCAGCCGCGTGCGCAAACGGCGTGGCCAGGCGCACCGGGTCGCCGGGGTCGGCCGCCCACAGCAGGATGGCGAGGCCGCTGCGCTTCACGGCGCGGTGTCCAGCTTGTTGAACCAGACCCAGCGGGCCTGCGCCTCGCGGATGGCGGCCTCATCGACCGCGAGCCTGGGCTTCTCTCCGTCGAGCTTCGACGGCGCCAGCTCGACCAGCCAGCCGGCGTCGTAGGGCGACTGGTGGATCAGCTCGGGCCGATCCTCCAGTGCGACGTTGACGCGCACGACGACGCCGGACAGCGGCGACTTCACCGACACGATGGACTTGGACAGCTCGACGACGCCGATGGAGCGGCCCTGCGCCACCTCGCTGCCAACCGGCTTGGGCCGGCACATGTAGATATCACCCGACGCCTTCAGGCCCAGCGCCGTGATGCCGACGAGCACATGCCCGCCCAGCAGCGGCTGTGCCCAGGTCTGGTCCTCGGGCCAGAGCCAGAAGCCGGGAGGCAGATCGGCGGCGGTCATGGACGCATCTCTCCACACGATTTGGCCTTCAGTCGGCGTCGCGAGCGGCCCGAGGTTGCGTCGAGAAGCGCAGCCGTACTCGGGTACGGCGAGCATCGCAGGCGCGAGATCGGGTCGCGCAGCCGCCGAATGAATGCCAAATGGCGGAAAGAGGTGGGAGTCGAACCCACCCGGCGACGCGTGGCGCCACCCACCGGGTTTGAAGCCCGGCCGACACACCGGTGTCGTTCTCTTTCCCTGTTCATGACGATACGACCGGCGCAAACAGCGCGCTGTCCGGCCTCAACTTGTGCTCGTCGCCCACGCGACGCAGCAGGCCGACGCGGTCGAAATGTTCCAGGTGCTGGATGGCACGCTTGCGGCCCAGGCCGGTTGCGTCGCGGAAGGCCGCTGCCGTGACCTTGCCATGCTCGGCGCCCAGCGCGCGGGCCAGGGTCGCGAGCCGCGTCATCGTCGCGGTGTCGCAGTAGAGGTCTTTCACGACCTGGTGCAGCTCGCCCTGCTGGGCCAGCCGCGCCAGCGTCGCGCGCAGCAGCGGCTCGGGCTCGGCACAGTCCTTGGCCAGGTCGCGCGCCCAGGCACCTTCGGCACCCGCGGCGGCGAGGTGGGGGGCGATCTTCTGCGCGATGCGCTGCTCGGCGGTGGACAGCTGAACGCCGTGGGCCGGCAAGTGCACACAGGCGCCGCGCACGGCGATGTGGCCCGTCGCTCGCAGGTCGGCCAGCACGTCCCGCCACAGCGCATCGGCGATGCGCGGCGCCACCAGCCGGCGCAGGCGGGCGGCGTCCGGCCCGAGCTCGTCGGGCGAGCGGGCGTGGAACTCGGCCAGCACGGCCAGCAGCCGCTGCGTGAGCACCGCGCCGGCGGCCTCGCCCAGCGCCCAGCCCTGCTGCGGCTCGGCCAGCCCCTCAGCCTGCCCGAAGCGGGCCAGGTCCAGCCCCAGCCGGGACAGCGCCAGCAGCCGCTCGCGGCGGCGCGCCGTGGAGGGCAGCTCGCAGGCGGCCAGCTCGTCCAGCCGCTCCGGCGTGCGGCGGTAGCGCGCCGGCGCGAAGGGGTCGAGCACGACACCGCCGGCCAGCGTGCGGGTGGCGCTGGCATCGCGCAGCACGAGACGGTCGCCACGCCACGCACCGACGGTGCCCTGGCAGACCAGCTGCACGCGGCCGGAGGCGCCCGGCTCGATCTGGTCACCGTCGAGCACCGCCACGCTGGCCGTCATGCTCTGTGCACCGACATGCAGGTGCACGCGCGCGCCGGAGCGCAGCGGCCGCGGCTCGCCGGGCCACAGACGCAGGCGGGCATCGAGCCGGTCCGTGGCCAGCGCCACGTGAGGCGCGGTGAGCCAGGCGCCGCGCGGCGCATCCTCCTTGGCGATGCCGGCCAGGGCCACGGCACAGCGCTGGCCGGCCTGGGCGCGCTCGACCGGCCGGTTCTGCGCGTGCAGGCTGCGCACGCGGGCACGGCTCCCGGTGAGCTGGAGTTCCGCGCCGACGCTGATCTCGCCCGCATGCAGCGTGCCGGTGACGACGGTGCCGACGCCGTCCAGCGTGAAGGCGCGGTCCACGGCCAGCCGCGGCGCAAGGCCATGCGTGTGGCGGGGCGGCGTGTGGCGGGCGGCGTCGAACAGCAGCTCGCGCAGCGCGCGAACGCCCTGCCCCGTGGGCGCGCAGACGGGCAGGATGGGCGCGGCGTCCAGCCCCGTGCCGGCGAGCAGCGCGCGCATCTCGCCGGCCAGCGCGTCGACGCGGCCGGGCTCGGCACGGTCCACCTTGGTGATGGCCACGGCGCCGCGCGTGAGGCCCAGCAGGCTCAGCACGGCCAGGTGCTCGCGGGTCTGCGGCATGACGCCATCGTCGGCCGCGACGAGCAGCAGCGCGAAGTCGATGCCGCTGGCGCCGGCCAGCATCGTGTGGACGAGCTTCTCGTGGCCGGGGACGTCGATGAAACCCAGGCGCTCGCCCAGCCCCGGCACGTCGACGTAGGCATAGCCCAGCTCGATGCTGATGCCGCGCGCCTTCTCCTCGGGAAGGCGGTCGGTGTCGACGCCGGTGAGCGCGTGCACCAGCGTCGTCTTGCCGTGGTCGATGTGGCCGGCCGTCCCGACGATCACGCCAGCGCCTCCTTCAGCACGCCCAGCTGCGAGGTCAGCAGCGCAGGCGCTTCCAGGCAGCGCAGGTCCAGCAGCAGGCGGTCGTCGTGGATGCGGCCGATGACGGGCCGCGGCAGGCCGCGCAACGCGGTGGCCAGCGCCTCCAGCGTGCGGCCACGGCCATCGGCCGCGGTGATGGCGAGGCCCGCCGACGGGATGCGTTCGACGGGCAGCGAGCCGGAGCCGATCTGGCTTTGCAGCGCGACAGTCTCGACCGCGAAGCGTGGCGCGACGGCGGCGGCCATGTCGGGGAGCAGGCGCTGCGCGAGGTCGGCGATCTGTGCCGGATTCCGGGTCAGCAGCCGCAGCGTGGGCAGGTCCCGCACCAGCCGCTCGGGCCGCAGGTAGAGGCGCAGCGTTGCCTCCAGCGCCGCAAACGGCAGCTTGGACAGGCGCAGCGCGCGCTTCATCGGGAACTTGCGGATGCGGCCCACGGCGGCCTTGCTGCCAACGATCAATCCGGCCTGCGGGCCGCCCAGCAGCTTGTCGCCGCTGAAGGTCACGACGTCGCAGCCCGCGGCCAGCATGGCCTGCGGCAGCGGCTCGGCGGGCAGGCCCCACTTGGACAAATCCACCAGCGCGCCGCTGCCGAGGTCGGTCATCAGCGGCACGCCGGCCTGCCGCGCGATGGGCGCCAGCGTCGCCTCGTCGACCGACGACGTGAAGCCCTGCACCTGGTAGTTGCTGGTGTGGACCTTGACGATGAGGCCGGTGCGCGGCGTGATGGCCTGCTCGTAGTCGCGCGGGTGGGTGCGGTTGGTGGTGCCCACCTCCACCAGCGTCGCGCCGGCCGCGCTCATCACGTCGGGCATGCGGAAGGCGCCGCCGATCTCGACCAGCTCGCCGCGCGACACGATGGCCTCCCGGCCACGCGCCAGCGCCGCGATGCCCAGCAGCACGGCGGCGGCGTTGTTGTTGACGACGGTGGCGGCCTCGGCGCCGGTCAGCTCGCAGAGCAGGTCTTCGATGAGGTCGTCGCGGTCGCCGCGGGCACCCCGCTCGAGGTCGAACTCCAGGTTGTTGGGCGAGCCCATCAGCGCCATGACCTGCTGAAGCGCCGCGTCGGCCAGCAGCGAGCGGCCGAGGTTGGTGTGGATGACGGTGCCGGTCAGGTTGAGCACGGCGCGCATGGCCGGCTGCATGCGGGACTCGACGCGCGCCGCCAAGGCTTGCGGCAGCGCGGCGACCTCGGCACGCAGCAGGTCGCCAGCAACGGCGCGGGCGCGCAGGCCGTCCAGCAACGCCCTCGCCTCGCGCGCGACGAGCGTGTGGCCATGCTCGGCGACCAGCGGCGCGCAGTCGCGCAGCAGTCTGTCCAGGGCCGGCAGGTCTTGGGGCCTCGCCTTGGAACCGTGGACCACGGATTCGTCGGGCGCGTTCATCAGTGGGGTTTCCCTGGCGGTGCCGGGTCGTCCGGCTCGCCGAACAGCAGCAGCAGGTTGAGCCCGTGGCGCTGCAGCCCGGACTCGCTGACCAGCAGGTCCAGCGTCAGCGTGGCGAGGTCATCGGCGACGGGCTCGATGCCGTTGTCGCGCACCGGGTGCATCAGCTTCAGGTAGTGGCCGCATTCGCTGCAGCACTCGGCCTGCACGGCGGGCTGCGTCTCGGCGCTGCTGCCGTCCGCCGCGACGAGGCTCTGCAGCGAGATGCCCTTGGTGCTCTGGCAGTGCGCGCACTTGACGCGCACGTAATGCCATTGGGTGGTGCACAGGCCGCAGGCCAGGTAGCGGGCGCCCTCGCTACCCAGGCGCTCCAGCGAGGCCACCGGTTCCGAGCCGCAGCAGGGGCAACGGGTGGGATCGTCGACGCGCCCGAAGGGGGCGACCTGTGCTTCGACGCGGGCCGCGGTCTGCTGGACCAGGCGCACCCAATGCAGTTGCAGGCCGGCAGCAATCAGTGGCGCGCTGGCCAGATCCAGCCCCAGCATGACGCCATTCAGCAGGCGGTCGGCCTGGGTTTCCACGTGATCGTCGGCGGCCACGGCGAGCGCCAGCGCCGTCGCCCTGGCCGGGCCATCAGGCAGGCGGTGGGCCAGGTCAGCCAGCAGCGCGCGCAGCGAGTCGCGCCACACCGCGGTGCGCGGCCAGCTCTGGGCCGGCAGCAGCGGCTGGCCCGCGCGGGCGGCCGCCTCGACCTGCTCGGCGGTAGGCAGCGGCACGTCGACGCGGGCCGACAGCGCGCGGTGCTGGGCATCGGCCAGCTCGGCGACGAAGAACAGGAAGTCGCGCATCGCGTGCTCCGCCGCCAGCTGGCGCAGGCGCAGCGCGCGCTCGGCGAAGACACCGACCTCGGGCAGGTGCAGGAAGGTCAGCTGCTCGCCGGCGCGGACAGCGATCTCTTCCGGGCTGAGGATCTTGTGCGTGGTGCCGACGGTCACAGGTGTTCACCCTTCGCGCTTCGTGCTGTCCCGCCAGGCGGGAGCTGAGCCCCTTCGGGCGGCCGTGCGGGTCTCATTGCTTTCCAGTCATTTCCCGATGCCACTGCGCGTGATTCTGACGCGCCCAGCCTTCGGTGACCGTGCCGCGCGTCATCGCGCGCAAGGTGCCTTTTACCCAGATCGCCGCGTAGACGTGCACGATGACGGTCAGGATCAGCACCGTGGCCGATAGCGCATGCAGCAGGACGGCGACGCGCCGCAGCAGGATGGGGAAGGCGTTGGCGAACCACGGCTGCCAGAACAGGAAGCCCGTCAGCACCAGCATCGTCAGGCTCACGACCATCAGCCAGAACACCTGCTTCTGGCCGCCGTTGTAGCGGCCCGCGGGCGGCATGCGGCTCTTGTCGCCGCGCAGCATCTCGCCGCTGTGCCGCATCCATTCCCGGTCGGCGTCGGTCATCACGTTGTGGCGCCACAGCTTGAGGAACATGACGAGGAAGCACAGCGCCATCAACAGCCCCAGGAAAGGATGCAGGATGCGCGCCCAGGTGCCGCCGCCGAACAGCGCCGTCAGGAAGAAGAACGCGGGATGGAAGAAGGCCAGACCCGACAGCCCGGCACCGAGGAAGAACAGCACGATCAACCAGTGGTTGGTGCGCTCGCCAGCGTTGTAACGCTGCAGGAAGCGGGTGGCCATGGCGTGCTCCTGTCAGACGGTGGTGTTGCGGTCGGCGTTGCGGTCCGCCGCGGGGTCGTCCGGGTCCTCGATGGGCCCGACGCGCGTGTAGTGGAAGAAGCCGGCGATCGCCGCGCCGATCATGGCCGCGACGGCCAGCGGCTTGGCCGCGCCCTTCCACAGTGACACGAGCGGGCTGATCTTCGGGTCGGCCGGCAGGCCGTGGTAAAGCTCGGGCTTGTCGGCATGCTGCAGCACGTAGACGACATGAGTACCGCCCACGCCCGGCGGGTCGTAGACGCCCGCGTTGGCGTAGCCGCGCTCCTTCAGGTCGACGATGCGTTCGGCGCCGAACTCCAGCATGTCCTCCTTGGTGCCGAAACGGATCGCGCCGGTCGGGCAGGCCTTGGCGCAGGCCGGCTCCAGGCCCACGCCGACGCGATCGGAACAGAGCGAGCACTTGTAGGCCTTGCTGTCGACCTTGCTGATGCGCGGCACGTCGAACGGGCAGCCGGTCACGCAGTTGCCGCAACCGATGCAGTGCTCGGAGATGAAGTCGACGATGCCGTTCGTGTACTTGACGATGGCACCGGGCGCCGGGCAGCTCTTCAGGCAGCCCGGGTCCTCGCAGTGCATGCAGCCGTCCTTGCGGATCAGCCATTCGAGCTTGTCTTTCTCGACCTCCACCTCGGAGTAGCGCATGACCGTCCAGCTCTGCGGCGTGAGGTCGCGCGGGTTGTCGTAGGTGCCGTGGTTCTCGCCGACGTCGTCGCGCAGGTCGTTCCACTGCATGCACGCCACCTGGCAGGCCTTGCAGCCGATGCAGGAGGTCACGTCGATGAGCTTGGCGACCTCGGCGACGTGCGTGCGCGCCTGGGTGGACGGCGTCGTCGTGGCGGAGCGCTTGGCGATGTCGAGGGATTGGAGTGATGACATGGCGCGATCCCCCTTCAGGCCTTTTCCAGATTCACCGTGAAGCTCTTGAACTCCGGCGTCTGCGTGTTCGCGTCGCCCACGAAGGGGGTCAGCGTGTTGACGAGATAGCCGGGCTTGGCCACGCCGACGAAGCCCCAGTGGTTGGGCAGGCCCACGGTGTGCACGCGCTTGCCGTCCACGTCCAGCGACGCGATGCGCTTGGTGACGACGGCCACGGCCTTGATGAAGCCGCGGTTGCTCGTCACCTTGACCCAGTCGCCGTTGGCGACGCCCTTCTCCCTGGCCAACTCCTCACCGATCTCGACGAACTGCTGCGGCTGGATGACCGCATTGCTGCGCACGTTCTTGGTCCAGTAATGGAAGTGCTCGGTCAACCGGTAGCTGGTGGCCACGTACGGGAAGTCCTTGGGCGTGCCGAAGGCCTCCATGTCGCCCTTGAAGACGCGCGCGGCCGGGTTGCTCTTGGCCTTGGCGTTGTTGGGGTGCATGGGGTTGGTGGGCAGCGGCGACTCGAAGGGTTCGTAGTGCTCGGGCAGCGGGCCGTCGGCCATGCCGCTGGGCGCGAACAGCCGGGCCACGCCTTCGGCGGTCATGATGAAGGGCCGCACGGCATCGGCGTCGGTCGGGTTGGCATCGGGCCGGATGTCGGGCACGTCGGAGCCCGCCCATTTGTCGCCGGTCCAGCTGACGAGCTTGCGCGTGCCATTCCAGGGTTTGCCGGTCGGGTCGCACGACGCGGCGTTGTAGAGCACGCGCCGGTTGGCAGGCCAGGCCCAGGCCCAGTTCAGCGTCTGGCCGATGCCGTACGGATCGGCGTTGTCGCGCCTCGCCATCTGGTTGCCGGCCTGCGTCCAGGCGCCGGCGTAGATCCAGCAGCCCGAGGCCGTCGTGCCGTCGTCGCGCAGCAGCCCGAAGCCGCTGATCTGCTCGCCCGCCTTGGCCAGCACCTTGGTCGGGTCCTTGGGGTCGGTCAGGTCGGCCAGCGCCTTGCCGTTGTACTCCTTGGCCAGTTCCTCGGCCGACGGCTTGTTGGGCTGCAGATAGGGCCAGGTGAGGTTGAGGATGGGGTCGGGCAGCGCGCCGCCGTCCTTGGCGTAGGCGGCCTTCAGGCGCATGAACAGCTCGGCAATGATCTCGGGGTCGCCGCGCGCCTCGCCGGGCGGCTCGGCGCCTTTCCAGTGCCACTGCAGCCAGCGGCCGGAGTTGGTCAGCGCGCCGTCCTCCTCGGCGAAGCAGGTGGACGGCAGGCGGATCACCGTCGTCTGGATGTCGGCCGACTTCACGTCGTTGTGCTCGCCGTAGTTCTTCCAGAACTCCGCCGTCTCGGTGATGAGCGGGTCGATGATGACGAGGTACTTCAGCTTGCTGAGGCCCGCGACGATCTTCTTCTTGTTCGGGAACGAGCCGACCGGGTTGAAGCCCTGGCAGATGTAGCCGTTGAGCTTGCCCTGGTTCATCATCTCGAAGGCCCGCAGCACGTCGTAGCCGACGTCCCACTTGGGCAGCCAGTGGTAGCCCCAGCTGTTCTCGGCCGTGGCGGCCTTGCCGAACGTGGACTTCATGTAGCTGACGAAGAACTTCGGGTAGTTCTGCCAGTAGCTCATCTGCCCGGGGCGCAGGGCTTTCAGCGCGCGGGTCTTGTAGTAGGTCTCCAGATCCTGCTCGGGGTCGCGCGCGAGGCTGAGGTAGCCCGGCAGCGACGTGGACAGCAGGCCCAGGTCCGTGAGGCCCTGGATGTTGCTGTGCCCGCGCAGCGCGTTCATGCCGCCCCCCGCCGCGCCGATGTTGCCCAGCAGCAGCTGCACGATGGCGCCGGTGCGGATGATCTGCGAGCCCATGCTGTGCTGCGTCCAGCCCAGCGCGTACATGATGGTCATCGTGCGGCCGGGCACGGACGTGCTGGCGATGAGTTCGCAGACCTTGAGGAACTTGTCCCGCGGCGTACCGGTGATCTTGCTGACCTGCTCCGGCGTGTAGCGCGCGTAGTGCTGCTTCATGACGTTGAGCACGCAGCGTGGGTGCTGCATCGTCATGTCAACCTTGGCAAAGCCCTTGTCGTCCAGCTCGTAGCCCCAGGAGGCGGGGTTGTAGCTGCGCTTGGTCTCGTCGTAGCCACTGAAGATGCCGTCCTCGAACTTGTACGACTCGCCGACGATGAAGGGCGCGTTGGTGTAGTTGCGGACGTACTCGGCCTGGATCTTGTCGTTGGACAGCAGGTAGTTGATGACGCCGCCCAGGAAGGCGATGTCGGAGCCCGCGCGGATGGGCGCGTAGTAGTCGCTCATCGCGGCCGAGCGCGTGAAGCGCGGGTCCACGACGATGAGCTTGGCCTTGTTGTGGTGCTTGGCCTCGATGACCCACTTGAAGCCGCACGGGTGGGCCTCGGCGGCATTGCCGCCCATGATGAGTACAAGGTCTGCGTTCTTGATGTCCACCCAGTGGTTGGTCATCGCGCCGCGGCCGAACGTCGGGGCCAGACTGGCCACCGTCGGGCCGTGTCAAACACGTGCCTGGTTGTCGAAGACGAGCATGCCCAGGCTGCGCATCACCTTGTGCGTGATGTAGCCTGTTTCATTGGACGAGGCCGAGGCGGCCAGGATGCCTGTGCTGGTCCAGCGGTTGACGGTCTGGCCCGCCGCGTTCGTGGCCTGGAAGTTGGCATCGCGGTCGGCCTTCATCAGCTTGGCGACGCGGCTCATCGCCTCGTCCCAGCTGACGCGCTTCCACTCCGTCGCGCCGGGCTCGCGGATCTCCGGGTACTTGAGCCGGTTGGGGCTGTGCACGAAGTCCAGCAGGCCTGCGCCCTTGGGGCACAAGGTGCCGCGGTTGACCGGGTGGTCCGGGTCGCCCTCGATATGGATGATGGACGACGTGACGTTCTTCGCCTTGTCGCCCAAGGAATACATGATGATGCCGCAGCCCACCGAGCAGTAGGGGCAGGTGTTGCGGGTCTCGGTCGCCCGGGCGAGCTTGAAGTTGCGCGTCTCGGCCAGGGCCGCCGTCGGCGAGAACCCCAGGGCCACCAGGCTGGACGCCGCCAGCCCCGCACCGCTCACCCGGAAGAATTGCCTCCGGTCCATGTCCATAAGGTCTGTCTCCTGCGGACACCGAGGTCCGCTCCTTTGCGAACTTGAAAGCGGACCGTCACGCGGCAACCGTGACCCGATTTCTTCACAAAGCAAAGCCCTTGTCCAATCAGGGCATTCCAGGGGGACAAAACCGCTCGGATATGTGCCCCGGCGTTCAGGTTGACTTGGAAATCGAGATCGTCGGGAACTTGGCCGAGTAGTCCTTGGCCTGCGCCGCGATCTTGGCCGCCACCTTGCGGGCCAGGCCCTTGTACAGCGCGGCGACATCGCCGTCCGGCTCGGCGGCGACGGTGGGCGTGCCCGAGTCGGCCTGGGCGCGGATGCTCATGGCCAGCGGCAGCGAGGCCAGCAACTCGGTGCCGTACTGGGCCGCCATCTTCTGGCCGCCCTCGGCGCCGAAGATGTGCTCGGCGTGGCCGCAGTTGGAGCAGATGTGAACGGCCATGTTCTCGACGATGCCGAGGATGGGGATGCCCACCTTCTCGAACATCTTCAGGCCCTTCTTGGCGTCGATGAGGGCGATGTCCTGCGGCGTGGTCACAATGACGGACCCGGTGACGGGCACGCGCTGCGACAGCGTGAGCTGGATGTCGCCCGTGCCGGGCGGCATGTCGACGATGAGGTAGTCCAGGTCCTGCCAGCGGGTCTGGCGCAGCAGCTGCTCCAGCGCCTGCGTGGCCATGGGGCCGCGCCAGATCATGGCCTGGTCGTCGTCGACGAGGAAGCCGATGGAGTTGACCTGCAGCCCGTGAGCGAGGTGCGGCTCCATGTTCTGGCCGTCCAGCGTCTCCGGGCGGCCGCTGGCGCCCAGCATCAGCGGCTGGCTGGGGCCGTAGACGTCGGCGTCCAGCACGCCCACGCGGGCGCCCTCGGCATGCAGCGCCAGTGCCAGGTTGGCGGCCGTCGTGCTCTTGCCGACACCGCCCTTGCCGGACGCGACGGCGATGATGTTCTTGACGCCCGGCAGCAGCTGCACGCCGCGCTGCACCGCATGGGCGATGACGTTGGTCGTGATGGCGACGCTGACGTTGCCGACGCCGGGCAGCGTTTTGGCCGCGGCGGTCAGCGCGGCGGTGAGCGCCGCGTGCTGGCTGGCGGCCGGATAGCCCAGCTCGACGGTGATGGCCACGTCGCTGCCGGTGACCTTGGCCGACTTGATCGCGCGGGCCTCGCCCAACGGACGGCCCTCGGGGTCGGCCACGGCCTGCAGCAGGGGTTGAAGCGCGGCTTCGGAGATGGCGGTCATGGCAGGAAACAGTTCACGGGAAGACAGGGCAGGCAGTCTAGCCCTGGCCACCGCGACACCCGGCGCGCGGGGTTTGTGCGTAGAGTGCGGCGATCCTGCAACCCAGCCTGGAGACTCCATGCGCCGCCCTGCCCTCACGCTTGCCATCGGGCTTGCCGCCGCCCTGCTGGGCAGCACGGTGCTGGCCCAGTCCGGCAACGGCAAGCTGCTGCTGACGGGTGGCGTGTCCAGCATCGACGGCGCGGCCGGTGGCGGGCTGACGCCCTGGGCGCTGACCGGCAGCTACGCCACCGCCGGCGAGGTCGGCGGCACCGCCTTCGTCACCCGTGCCAAGACCGGCAATTACGGCCTGTGGACCTACGGCGCCGCGGTCAGCCTGTACGACCGCGTCGAGCTGAGCATCGCCAGGCAGGATTTCGACACGCAGAGCAATCTGAGCCCCCTGGGTCTGGATGGCCTGCACCTGAAGCAGGACATCTTCGGCGCCAAGGTCCGCCTCGCCGGCGACGCGGTACTGGACAGCGACACGCTGATGCCGCAGATCGCCATCGGCCTTGAGCACAAGAAGGCGCACGTCGGCGCACTGGGACCCACGCTGTTCGGCCCGCTGGGCGCCAAGGACTCGGGGACGGATTTCTACGTCAGCGCCACCAAGCTGTTCCTCGCGCCCGGCGTGCTCGTCAACCTGACGCTGCGCGCGACCCGGGCCAACCAGAACGGCCTGCTGGGCTTCGGCGGCGCCCAGGGCGGCGGCACCAAAATCCAGCCGGAGTTCTCCGTCGCCAAGCTGCTGGCCAAGAACCTCGCCATCGGCGCCGAGTACCGCGCCAAGCCGGACAACCTGCACGAGTCCGTGCTGGGTTCCGGCGCGCTGGCCGAAGACGACTGGAAGGATGTCTTCCTCGCCTGGGCGCCCAACAAGCATGTGTCCCTCACGGCCGCCTGGGTGGACCTGGGCCGCATCGCCCCGGGCGTGCAGCCCAAGCGGCAGACAGGCGGCTATCTGTCGGCCCAGTTCGCGTACTAGCCCCACCCGCATCGCTCACGCCGCTGAGTGAATTGCAGCACCGTCCGTAAAGAAATCTTGCGTTAACCGCGGCGCCACAAGCTGCCGGATACCGGCGGGCAAACTGCCCGCCCATGCAAATTCACCGTCTCCGTCTCACCACCGTTGCCACCCTGGTGGCCTGCGGCAGCTGCGCCGCGGCGTTCGCCCAGACCACGCCCGCCGTGCCTGCTGCGCCCGATGCTGCGGCCTCCATGCCCGCGAGGCGCCCGAGGCCGCCCGAGCATCGCCCCGCCGAGACGAAGAACCAGCAACTGGAGCGCGTGGAGGTCAACGGCTCGGCCAGCGACGACTCCATCCGCCGCGCGTCCACGGCCAGCAAGATCGTCATCAGCCGCGAGGAGATCGAGAAGTTCGGCGACTCCACCGTCGGCGAAGTGCTCAAGCGCCTGCCCGGCGTGACCACCGGTGGCCGCCCGGGCCGCGGCGGCGAGATCCGCATGCGCGGCATGGGCGGCGGCTACACGCAGATCCTCGTCAACGGCGAGCGCATGCCGCCGGGCTTTTCGCTGGACCAGCTGCCACCCGACCAGGTCGAGCGCATCGAGGTGCTGCGTGCGCCGACGGCCGAGTACGGCGCGCGCGCCATCGCCGGCACGATCAACGTCGTGCTGCGCGAGGCGCTGCAAAAGCGCATCAACGACCTGCGCGTGCAGCTGGCCGAGGAGCGCGGCAAGCTGCGCCCCAACATCGGCTGGACGCGCAACGACAAGTTCGGCCAGACCGGCGCCTACAACGTCACGCTGAACGCGACCCGCAACGAACGCATCGACGACTTCCACAGCACCAGCACGACGCACCTGCTCGCCACGGGCCAGGACAGCACGGTCATCAACGCCGGCCGCAACAACGCGGCCAACGAGTCGCTCAACGTCAACGCCCGCGTGCAGTGGAAGGAGGCCAGTGGCGACAGCTTCGCGCTGCAGCCCTTCGTCGTCATCAACAAGGGCTCAAGCACCAACGTCTTCGACCAGCAGCAGACCGGCTGCGTCGACCCGAAGGTCGATCCGACCAGCCAGATCCGCTGCCTGAACTACAACCACGCCGACACCGACAGCAGCAACCGCTCGTCGATGTTCCGCCTGCACGGGCAATGGCAGCACCGCCTGGACGAAAGCACGCGGCTGGAGCTGCGCGCGGCCGTGGGCCGCATGAACGGCTCGGGCCACAGCTACCGCGAGGAGCGCGAGAACGGCGCGCTGTTCCGCACCCAGGACGACACCACCGACAACCACCACGACTCGTGGAGCCTGGCGGGCAAGCTGTCCCACCAACTGGGCGGCGAGCACAGCCTCGTGGCCGGCCTGGAGGCCGAGGGGCAGGATCTGGACCAGAGCCGCGTGACGCTGCAGAACGGCGTGCGCCAGTCGGCGCTGCAGGACTTCGGCGACAACCTGTCCGCGTCCACGCGGCGCTACGCCTACTACGCGCAGGACGAGTGGAGCGTGGGCAAGCAATGGGGCTTCTACGCGGGCCTGCGCGGCGAGACCATCACCACGTCGAGCGCCAACGCCGGCAACCCGGTCAGCAACCGCTCATCGGTCTGGACGCCGCTGCTGCATGCGGTCTGGAAGTTCGACGAGGCGGGCCGCGACCAGATCCGCGCCAGCCTGACCCGCTCCTACCGCAGCCCCAACCTGCAGGACATGATCGCGCGGCCCAGCATCAACTCGCAGTACGCCTGCCCCGACAACGCGCTGTGCGGCCCCAACGTCATCAACTACGCGGACCGCATGGGCAACCCCGATCTCAAGCCCGAAGTCGCGCGCGGGCTGGAGCTGGCCTACGAGAACTATCTCAGCCTGGGCGGCATCCTCAGCGTCAACGCCTTCTACCGCCGCATCCAGGACCTGATCCGCGTGGAGCCGGAGCTGGAGACGGTGTCCTGGGCCGCCGTGCCGCGCTGGGTGGCCCGGCCGCGCAACATCGGCGACGCGACGACCTACGGCATCGAGTTCGAGGCCAAGTTCCGCCTGGACCAGTTCGTCAAGGACGCGCTGCCCGTCAACATCCGCTCCAACCTGAGCCTGTTCCGCTCGCACGTCAACCAGATCCCCGGCCCGCACAACACGCTGGACCAGCAGCCGCCCGGCACCGCCAACCTCGGTTTCGACTACCGCCTGCACAGCCTGCCGCTGACGGTGGGCGGCAACGTCAACTACACGCCTGGCTACCAGATCCAGCAGACCGAGCTGCAGCTCACGGACCTGGACAAGAAGCGCGTCGCCGACGCCTTCGCGCTGTGGACCTTCAACCCCGAGGTCGGCGTGCGGCTGTCGGCCAGCAACCTGGCGCCGTTGAACTACACCACCGGCAGCGTCGTCACGACGGACAAGGCCGTCATCGCGTCACGCAGCGGCGGCCCGAGCTACACGCTGTGGCAGGTGCGCCTGGAGATGAAGATCTAGCGGGCTGAAGCGGCGGCGCAGCGGGGCAGCCCACCGCACCGGTCGGCGGGTTCAGGACGGCAGGAAGTCCAGCGGGTAGGTCACCACCATCTGGTCGACCTGCTTGGCGCCGAAGTCGAATTGCTTGATGCGGGCGAGCAGCTTG
Organism: Pelomonas candidula; assembly: GCF_043555985.1. NCBI lineage: Bacteria > Pseudomonadati > Pseudomonadota > Betaproteobacteria > Burkholderiales > Sphaerotilaceae > Roseateles > Pelomonas candidula. Next base: position 24,670 of record NZ_JBIGIC010000012.1, read on the forward strand.
CGCTCCAGGTCTGGCGTCTTCAGCTCGCTGGAGACGACGCGGCAGTCCACGACCTCGCCCGAGGGCGCGATCTTCAGCTCCACGACGACCTTGCCCTGCAGCGCGGGGTCGTCCCGCAGCGCGCGGTTGTAGATCGCGTAGATCGAGCCCTTGTTGCGCTCGAACACGAGGCGCACGTCCTCCAGCGACCGCGAGGCCTTGCCGCTGCCGCCGCGCTGCAGCGAGCCGCCGGCACCGCCCCCGTTGCCGCCACCGAGCGTGCTGCCCTTGCCGCCCTGCCCGCCGCCGCCGGCACCACCACCGCCGCCACCGCCCACCACGCCTTCGACCAGCGTGGTGGACCGGCCGGCAAGCCCACCGCCGCCGGTGTCGCGGCTGTAGCTCGCCGTGTTGATGCCGCCGCTGCCGCCGGCGGCGTTGGAGGTGATCATGTTGCGATCGGGGATGCCGGCATCGGTGCCGGCGCCCACGCCAGGGCCGGTCCCGGTGCCCACGCCGGGCCCCTGCTTGATGTTCTGGCTGAGCTGCACAGCGGCCGGCGCGCCGTGCAGCGCACCGATCTCGTCCTTCAACGCCAGCAGGCCCACGCCCGCGGCCTTGCGGCGCGCGGCGGCGACCTCACCCGCGGGCCGGTCGGGCTGCGGATTGCGCGCCTCGGGCACCGGCGCGCCCTTGAGCGGCTCTGCCTTGGGCAAGGGCTTGGCCGCCTCGGCCGTGGCCTTCTCGGGCTCGCCCCGGGCCGGTGTTTCGGGCTTGTGCTTGACCGGCGGCGGCAGGTTCTTCTCGACCAGCAGCTTGGCCAGGCGCGGCGGCAGCTCGGGCGGCTTGGCCCGGTCCACCTCCGGCTTGGGCGCCAGCAGCAGCGCCAGGCACACGAGGGCCACGGCGGCCAGCACCGTGTGGAGGATGCGGCGGTAGCGCGCATCGTCTTCCGGCACGCTGGCCCAGGCCAGCACGTCCGGGCGGAACGTGATTGCGAGCGCAGCCATCTTCAGGTCTTCCTCTGCACGGCGAAGGCGATCTCGGCGAAGCCGGCGCGCGCGCCGGTGGCCATCACCTTGCGCAGCAGGCTGTACGGGATGTGCTTGTCGCCCAGGATGGTCACGGCCTTGCTGGTGCCGTCCTTGTCGGCGCCCAGCACGGGGCGGCTGGCCAGCAGGTCCAGCTCGGCCTTGAGGCCGGGGATCAGGTCGTCGGGCTGTTTCAGCACGTCGGCCACGTCGGCGACCTTGCGGCCCTCGACGACGATCTCGGTGTCGCTCACCGACACGGTGATGGTCTGGCGCGGCGTCTTCTCGGCCACCGACATCGGCAGCTTCACGGCCCGCGCGTTGGTCAGCGTCTCGATGCCGGTGCTGGACATCAGGAAGAAGATGAGGATGGTGAAGATGTCGATCAGGGCGACCAGGTTCATGTCCAGCCCCGAGTTGTTGCGTGCCATGCGGGCGGCGCGCTTCTGGACAGGCGTCAGTTTCATGCGCGGCCTCTGCTACTTCTTGCTGGCGCTCGTGGGCGCGTCGCCGATCGAGACGTCGGGGAACAGCTCGATGTCGGGCACCTTGCCCGTGGCGCCCGGCGGTCGGGCCTGGCGCACGGCGTCCATCACCTGCACCAGGCTGTCATAGGACGTGTCGGGCTGGGCCAGCACGCTGGCCGCGCGGGCGGCGGGGTACTTGGCCTTGATCGTCTGCAGCAGCGTGGACAGCGTCGCGAGGTCGTAGCCCTGCGGCGTCGACGGGATACGCTGGATGAGCCCGCCGACGCGGTCGCCCACCTCCAGCGCGTCGGGGCGCATGACGATCTCCAGCTTGAGCAGGTTGTCGGGGTCGATCTGCGCAGGTCCGGAACTCTGCGCCGGCAGTGCCATGTCCAGCACGGCCAGGTGCGAGAACACCGCCGTGGACAGCAGAAACGGCACCAGCACCACGATCACGTTGATGAACGCGGTCACCTCCAGGTGCACCGCGTGTTTGCGCGGACGGCGTACCGGCATGATCAGGCCTCCTGGGCGGGGTGATGAGGCAGCGTCATGTCATCGACCGCCGGCCGCGGCTTGCTGCTCGGCGCGGATGCGGCCCGTCACGTTCAGGAAGCTGATCTTGGCGGCTTCCAGGCCGTCGACGATCTCGGTCGTGCGCGCCTGCAGGAAGGCGTGGATGAGCAGGAACGGGATGGCCACCGACAGCGCGAACGCGGTGTTGTTCATCGCGATGGAGATCGACGCCGACAGCAGCTCCGCCTTCTCGGCCGGGTTGACGGCCGCCACCGCCGTGAAGCCCTTGATCAGGCCGATGATGGTGCCCAGCAGGCCCACCAACGTGATGACGTTGGCCAGCGTCGCGATGTAGTGGGTGCGCTTCTCCAGGCGCGGCACGATTTCCATCATGCCCTCCTCCATCGCGGCATCGAAGTCCTCGCGTCGGCCGGGGCTTTGCATGCGCTCCAGGCCGTTGACGACGATCTTGCCGACGGCGGCGTCGGAACCCGAGGCGATGCTGTGCACCTCCTTGAACTGCCCGCCCTGCAGCACGGGCAGGATCTTGGCCCACAGCCTGCGGTTGTCGCTGCGCGCCTTGCGCAGGAAGACGAAGCGCTCAACGGCGATCGACAGGCCCACCGCCATGATGGCGATGCTGAAGTAGATAGCGACGCCGCTGTCCTGAAAGAATTTGACAGCGAAATCAACGACGCTCATGGGCTTCTCCTGAAAAAGGCGGATTCAAACGTTAGGGGCGGGCTTGCGGCGCCGAAGACGCCGCAGCGGCGGGGGCGGCCTGGGCGGCCTCCACCTGCGAGTGGTACTGGACCTGGCGGCGGAACACATCCCGGTCCACCGGCGCGAGGACTTCGTCCAGCACGCTGGTGGCCGGCTTGCCGGACAACTGGCCGGGCAACGGCTTCTTCCACGGCACGATGTAGAGCACCTTGGGCAGCTCGCGGTTGCCGATGATCTTGGTCTGGTCGATCTCGGCGCGGTCCTGGGCATGCGCCCCGAAGGCCAGCATCGCCAAGGCAAGCAGTGGCAGGGGCTTCACGGTTTCTCCTTGCTGGCCGCTGAAGCCACCGGCGACGGCTTGCGGTTCTTCAGGTCGACGACCCACTTGGTCACCGCCGCATCACCCTGCGGCGTCAGCGCCAGATAGCGTTCGTACAGCGTCAGCGCCCGCGCGCCGTCGCCCAGGTAGAGGTCGGACAGGATGCCCAGGTTCAGCACCGCCGGCGCGAAGTTCGCGTCCAGCGCCAGTGCCTGTTCGTAGGCCTGGCGCGCCTTGTCGAACTGGCCGGCCTGGCGGTAGGCGACACCCAGCTCGTTGTGGAACGCAGCCTGACGCGGGCTCAGCTTCACGGCGCGCTCCAGCTCCGCCACCGCCGGCTCGATGCGGTTGCCGTGGTCGCGGTAAATGACGCCCAGGTTGGCGTGCGGGCCGGCCAGGTCCGGGTCGGATTTCGTCAGCGCGAGGAAGGCCCGCTCGGCGTCATCCGTGCGGCCCGCGCGCATCAGCCGGCGCGCATCGTCGAAGGCGCGCTGCGCGGCCGGCGTCACGACGACCTCCGGCTCGACGGCCTTCACCGGGGCGGGCTCGGGGGCTGAGGCCGGCGCGGCGCTGGCGACCACGGCTTGCGGTGCCTTCACGTCGCTGGCGGCCCCGGGCTCCGGCTTCGTGGCGCAGGCAGCCAACGCCATGCAGGCGAGCACCACCCAGGCCGCCCGATGCTCAACGGATCGCATCGACACCTCCTTCACTGCGCTCGTCCTTGCCGTAGCGGACCGGCCGCAGTTCGCGCAACGCGGCAAAGCTCTTCCTGACCCATTCGTCGTAGATGCCCTGCGTCGTGCGGCGCGCGTTCAGCTCGTGCAGCTCGGTCGCCTTCTCCTCGAAGGGATAGGCCTGCTCTTCCAGCATCACGTTGTACTGCTCCAGCTCCAGCTTGGAGAGCTTCTTGGGGCGCTGCGAGTCCAGCAGCGCCTTGCCGAAGTCCTGGTACAGCGCGGCCGTGTGGTACGACGCCGCCGTCACGACGTCAGCGACGCCGTAGTCAGCCGCCACGGCGTAGGCCTTGAGCGCCTCTTCCATCCTGGCCTTTTTGGCCTTGAGTTGCTTGGCGAGCGGCTCGACCAGCTGGACCTTGCGGTAGGCCTCGACGGCCGGCTGCGCCAGCGACAGCGCCGCCATCGCGCCCAGGAACTGCGTGCGCGGCGTGCGCGCGGCGCCACCAGCCTGGTCGGCCTGGAACACGTCCTTCATCGAGGCCAGCTCGCGCGCGGCGCTGCCGTCGGCGCGCGCCAGCACTGCCAGGCGGTAGCGCGCCTCGACGGCAGGCTCCAGCGGCTGTGGGTATTGCTTGAGGTAGCGCTCGTAGGCCTGGACCAGCATGGCACGCGCTGCGGGCGTCATGGTCTCCGGCGTCTTGCCGGCGGCCTTCTCGCGCAGCTGCAGCGATTGCCACAGCCCGGCGCGAGCCAGCTTGGCGTCTGGCTGCGTTCCGGCCAGGCGCTCGTACTCGCCGGCGGCCTGGGCCCAGTTGCCCTTCTCCGTGTAGACGAAGGCCAGCTTGTTGCTCACCTCGCCCTGCAGCGTGTGCTTGGGGAAGCGGGTGCGGAAGTCCTCCAACGTCGCGGCGGCGGCGTCCCAGTCCTTCAGGCCGATCAACACGGCGGCAGCGTCGTACTGCGCCGTCGCGCGCACCGGCGAGTCCGCCGCGACGCTGCCGACACGCATGAAGTGCCCCACCGCGTCGCGCGCACGGCCCTCGGTCCGCGCCTGCTCGCCCTGCCGGTAGACGGACGCAGCCAGACGCTCGGTCAGGTCGCGGCGGCCGGGCTCGGTGGCCGGCGTCAGCGCCAGCACTTCGCCGTAGGCCTTCTCCGCCTTGTCGAACTCGTTGCGCTCGAAGGCGGTGTGGGCCACGACGGTCCAGGCCACGCGGCGCTGGGCCGCGGCAGCCGGTGGCTGCAGCGCCAGCACGCGCTGGGCCACGGCCGCGGCCTGGGCGCCCTCGCCCAGTGCGTAGAGCTGCTCGGCGGCACGGGTCAGCACGGGGCTGACGCGCGCATCGCTCGGAAAGGCGTCGGCAAAGCGCTGCGCGCTGGCGGCGGACGTCTTCTGCAGCGCGGGCAGCTCGGCGGGCGCTGCTGCCTTCTCCAGCGCGGCATAGCTCAGCAGCGCGGTGTAGCCGGCGTCGGCGCTCTTCTCGTGGGCCGGGTACTGGTAGGCGGTCTTCTCGTACTCCGGCACGGCCTCGGCGTAGCGCTTGTCCTCGTACAGCAGCTCGGCCAGCAGGAAGTTGTTCTGCGCCGCCTCGGGTGACTTCGGGAAGGACGTGAGGTACAGGCGATACCAGTGCACCGCCTCCTGGTAATCGGCCGACGCCTTCTTCTGCTGCGCCAGCGCGTGGTGATGGCGGGCCAGTTCGGCCAGGTGGGTCTTCACCAGCGGCTGCGCTTTGTCCCAGCCCTCGGGGTTGGCCTGGCGGAACTCGCTGCCGGCGCCGTAGCGGGCGACGTAGTCCTTCTTGGCGTCCAGCGCCTGGTTGACGAAGCCGTTGCCCTGATAGATGTCAATGACGCGGGCCTGCAGCAGCGGTGCCTGCGCATTCAGCGGCTCACGCCGCGCGAACGCGCCGAAGGTGTCGGCGGCATCCTTCAGCCGCTCCTGCTTCAGGTACAGCTCGCCCAACTGCTCGTAGACACGGAACTCGTAGGCACGGCGCTGCGGCGACGTGATGTAAGCCTGAATGGAGTCAGCCCCCTGCAGATTGGCCAGGCTGATGCTGGTGACGCGGAAGGTGTCTTCCAGCAGCTCGCGCTCGGCACGGGTCAGGCCGGGCAGGCTCTGCAGCTCGCCCGGGCCGCTCAGCACGGCGGCCTTCTGGTCCAGCACGCTGAAGAAGGACTGCAGCGACTCCTCCAGCTTCGCCTGCTTGAAGCGCGACCAGCCCTGCATGTAGGCCGCGCGCTCCTGGAAGGGGTTGCCGGCACGGGCGCCCAGCAGGCTGCCGTAGGCCTGTTCGGCCTTGGCGTAGTCGCGCAGCGTGAACAGCATCTCGCCGCGGCGGAACTGGGCCTCGTCCAGGTAGGCCGTCTTCGGGTATTCGGCCACCAGCCGGTCCAGCGTGGCCATCGCCACCTCCAGCTGCCCGCTCTGTTCGTAGGCACGCGCCATCTGGTAGAGCACGCGGTCGTTGCCGGGGTCCTTGGGGTAGGCCTTCAGGTAGTTCCGGTAGCGCGTCAGTGCGGCGGCGTAGTCGGGGTTGGCCGCGGCAGCGCTGGTGGCCGAGCGGTTGTCGGCGCTGTTCATCTCCAGGTCGCCCAGGCGGCGCAGGGCTTCTGCGCGCTGCGGTGCGCGCGGCGCCACCTCCAGGAACTTCTGGTAGGCGGCGATGGTCTGCTCCTCGCTGGCCGCGACACCCGCGTCCTTCTCGACCTTGACGGTGCGGCCGGCCAGGGTCTTCAGCGTCGGCGTCTCGGGCGGGATAGCCTGCTTGCTGCCGGCGCAGGCGGCCAGCCCGCAGGCCAGCAACAGCGTGAGGCTGTGAGGGCTAAGGCTTGGGCGCACGATCGGCCTCCCTGGACCCGTTGGCCTGGTCATGGAGCTGCGCCACGGCAAAGCGCGCCTGCACGCTGTACTGCGCCAGCCGCTCCTTCTGCCGCACGAGCTCGGCGACGGCGATGTCCTGCGCCGCCTGTTGTTGTTGCTGTGCCAGCGTGGCCACGCGCGGGATCAGCGCGGCGATGCGAACCGCCAGCTCGGCCGTGCGCTTCGCGAACGCGTCGAACCTGGCCGGCTCGTCGATCTGGGCCTGGGCCAACGCGGCATCGCGCTGGATGGCCTCGCCCAGTTCGCGGTCGATGATGCGCAAGTCCTTCTGCGCGGCCCACAGCCGGGCCACGTGGTCCTGCGCCAGGTCCCAGGTCAGCAGGCCGGTGGCCAGGCGGGCGCGGCGGGCGGCATCCGGCGCGGCCTCGGGGCCCAGCGCTTCCAGGTTCTCGTTGACCCGCTTCACGCGCTCGATCAGCGCGCGCTGCCGGTCGGTGGGCAAGGCTTCGAAGTCGACTTCCTTCTCGACGCGCTTCAGCTCGGTCGCGACGTCGTCACGACGCTTCTGCAGCGCATCCAGCCCGGCGGCACCGGCTTGCGCACGCACCTTGGGCAGCCGCTCGGCATAGGCCTGGCGGCGCGTGGCGACCATGTCGTCGAACACGGCGAGCTTGTCCTGCCAGGCCTTCAGGTTGCCGGCGAGAAACTGCAGGTCGCGCAGGTTCTTGAACGCCTCCTGGAATTCATGCTGGGCCAGCACATCGGTCAGGTGGCCGGCATGCGGCATCTCGGGCAACTGCTGGATGCTGGAGAACCAACCCATCTCGACGCCGGGGTTGGCGGCGAGCAGCCCGTCGATCAGCTTGCCGGCGCGGATGGCAGCGACCGATTCGTCCAGCGCGGCGTCTTCCTTGCCGTAGACGGCGATGGCTTCGTTGTAGCGCTCCAGCGCCTGGCCGAAGGCGCCCAGCTGCGTGTACGAGTAAGGCACGGCCAGACGTGCCTCCAGCACGGCGGAGTCGCGGCCGTCGCGCTTGAGCAGCTCGGTCCACGGCACCAGCGCCTCGCTGTGCTTCTTTGCGGCGGCCAGGGCCCAGCCGTAGCCCAGCAGCGCCTTGTTGGCCTGCAAGCCTTCCAGGCGCACGCGCTGCAGATAGCCCCAGGCGGCCTCGGGCTTGTCGTCCCGCAGCGAGGCATAGCCCAGCGCCAGGTTGGCCTGGTCGCGCAGGCTGCGGTATTCGTCGGTGGGCGGCATCGGCGGCGAAACGGCCTTGCCCAGTTGGTCCAGCCACACGCTGCCGGCCGCGACGTCGCCGCCCCGGATCAGCGCGATGCCCAGGTTGTAGCGGGCATACAGGCCGGCTTCCGGCCGCTTCGCCAGCTCGTCAAGCACCCTGGCGGCGCCGGCGTTGTCCTGGGTCGCCATCAGCACGTTGGCGTGCAGCAGCACGCGTTCCTCGTCGAGCTCCGGCGGCAGCTGCTTGCCGATGCGGCCCAGCGCGTCCAGTGCCTCGGCCATGAAGCCGCGCTGGTAGCGGATCTTGGCGAGGTAGAACCAGGCGCGGTCACGCACCGGCGGCGACGCGCTCTTCTCGAGCAGGCTGGCGAACACGTCGCCGGCCTCGCGGTGCAGCCCGTACGACAGCAGCAGGCCGCCGCGCAGCAGCTCGGCCTCGTCGGCATGCCGGCTGACGCGCTGGAAGCGCTGCGACGCCATCAGGCTCGTGACCGCCGTGAAGTAGTGGTCCTGGTAGAAGTGGAAGAGCGTGTCGCCGTAGTGCGGGTCCCGCACCAGCTTGGGCGGAGGCGTGTCGGCCGCCTGTGCGGTGCCGAGCACGCAGGCCAGCGCCGCCACGGCGCCCACCCTGGCGCCGGCCCGGCGCCACGCGCGTTCCACGCGAGTTGAAGAACTGCTCAAGGCCATGCCCACGTCGACGCTTATTGCCAGACCCTGATGTCGAACTCCGGCTGCAGCTTGCCGGTGGAGTCCTGGATGCGCAGCTCGATGTATTTCGGGTCTGCGCCCTTCTCGAACTTCAGCATCGCGCCGCGCTTGTAGTCGCGGAAGTGCGGCCCCTTGCCGGTGAAGAAGGCCACGACCTCGTGCTCGCCCGACTTCAGGTTGCCGAGGTACACGCGCTGCATGCCGCCCCGGTGCAGTGCCTGCACCTCCAGCGGCGAATAGAGGTAGCTGGCGACCAGCTTGTCGTCCAGCTTCAGCTGCAGCGAGTCGAGCTCGAACATCTTGCCCACATCCATCGACACGAACACGGCGACCTGCGTGTTGGCGGGGAACAGCAGTTCCTCCTCGAGCACCAGCAGGTCGCGGTTCAGGCGGATCACGTCGCCCTTGACGTCCTGGATGCGGTCGTCGAGCCGCTGCGGTGCGGCGGCCGGCGCGCTGGCCGACTCGGCGGGCGCGGATGCAGCCACGGCAGGCGCGCTCGCGGCCTCCGCAGGCGCATCAGCCGCCCATGCGGGCATGCAGGCCGACAGGGCGATCACGCAGGCGGACAGCAGCCGCAGGCAGGGAATGAACGGGGCGTGGGCGCTCAATCGCCTTCTCCTCAGAATGTGGCGGACGCGAACAGCTGCAGGACGTGGGCGTTCAATGCGTACGCCTTGCCGGTGCGGATGTCGGTGAAGTCGCTGTACTTGAAATGCAGCAGTTCGTAGGCGGCGCTCAGCTTCACGTCGTACTCGCCGACCTTGCCGGCGGTGTAGGTCAGCTTGGCGCCCAGGCCCAGGTTCGTGAACGTGCTGAGCTGCCGGTTGCGCGACAGGTAGACCGTGTCGGTCACCGCGTTGTCGCTGTAGAACAGCGCCTTGGTCTGCGAGTGCACGCGCGCGGTCCAGTCGGCCAGGATCTTGTCGCCGAAGTAGCGGCTGTAGCCGCCTTCCAGCGTGTGGGCCTTGATGGCCCAGTTGTCCCAGAAATAGCGGTAGCTGGCGTGCACGGCGCTGCCCGGGGCCAGTGTGCCAGTGGCGCCCATCCTCACCGCGCGGCTGGAACGCGTGCGGGGGTCGTTCTCGGGCACGAAGGCACCACCCACGCGGGCCGACCGGTAAGGGTTGCCCAGGTAGCCGTCGTCCGACACGACCTCGCTGTTCAGCGTCACCAGCCAGGTCGGCGAGAGGATCTGCGTCACGCCCAGGCGGTAGCGCCAGTGGCGCGCGTGGTCGAAGAAGCCGACATCCTTGCGGCCCACGTCGTCCACGCCGCGCGAGTAGCCCAGCGCGACGGTGGTCATGCCGCCGAACATGTCCTGCGAGACGTCGACGTTCACCGTGGAGGCCTTGTAGTCGGGCTCGGTGCTCTGGGTGCTCGACACCGAGATCATGCTGTCCCGGACGACGTAGTCGCCGCCCACGGTGAACTCCTTGCGGGTCTCCTTGAACGGACTGGCCGTGGTCACCACGTCGATGGACGCGCTGCTGACCTGGTCGACGTAGTAGCTGCCCTGCAGCGAGACCGACGAGCCGACCTTCTTGCGCACCAGCACCGCGGGGCCGCTGGCACGCAGGCCGTCGGCGTCGTAGATGTGGAACATCGCCTCGGCCTGGTCTTCGGGCAGCACGACCGCGTGCGCCTCGGTGACGGACAGCGCCGTGCCGATCAGCGCCATGACGTGCGCCGGCCTGCGGATGCGCCGGCGCCGCAGCAGCGCCAGGCCGCGCCGCAGGCGTTCGGTGGCCGCCAGCCAGAGGTTAGTTGCAGCCACAGCCGCCTCCCTGCACGCCGTTGGCGCCCCGCGCGCCCTCGCGCACCTCGTACACATGCTCGAAATGCTTGGCCGACAGCGGATTGCGCGCGGCCTGCATGATGGGGTCGGCCAGGCGCTCACGCTCGTAAGGCTTGACCCAGGGCTCGATGGGCCGCATCGACGAGCAGCCTCCAAGCACGAGCGCGCTGCCCAGCAGGACGCCGGCACGCACGACAAGACGGGTACGCATGGTGGTCCTCATTCCTTCAGCAGTTCGCGGATCTGCTTCTCGTAGAGCGCCTCGTAGCCGGCCTGGTAGCCACGATGCACGTAGCGCACCTTGCCGTCGCGATCGATCAGCAGCGTGGACGGCATGCTGCTCAGGTCGTAGAGCTTGCTGACGTTCTTGTCGCCGTCCAGCAGCACCGGGAAGCTCACGCCCAGCTTGTTCGCCACGCTGATGGCGTTGCGGCTGTCGGCGTCGACGTTGATGCCCAGCAGCGTGAAGCCGGAGCCCTGGTACTTCTGGTAGAGCTGGTTGAGCAGCGGCATCTCCTGCTTGCAGGGGCCGCACCAGGTGGCCCAGAAGTTCACCAGCACGACGCGCCCGCGCTGCTCGGCCAGGCGCAGGTTGTTGCCGTCCGCCGTGCGCAGCGTGAAGTCGGGGGCGCTGCCAGCGGGCGCCGCGGCGCACACGCCGGCCAGCGTGGCGAGCAGCGCGGCCGCCAGCAGGCGTCGCGAGAAGTGGAGAGGGGTCGAGGTCATGAACGGGTCAGGCGCGAGCCGGCGCAGGCTCAGAAGAAGAAGGTGGTGCCCAGCGTGAATTCGAGGTTGTTGCTGCTCTGGCGCTTGCCCAGCAGGTCCAGCGAAAAACGGTGGTCACGCAGGTCGACCTGCACGGAGGCCCAGTCGGCCAGGAACACGCGCGTGCCCAGGCCGTAGCTGATGGTCTGGTGCTTCTGGTCGACGAACTTGGTGCTGCCCACGCCCAGCACCAGGTAAAGCGCCGAAGCCTTGGCGTTGTTCCGGCCGAAGAACACCTCGCCCGGCAGCACGTTCCAGCCGCCCAGGATGTTGTAGTAGGTGAGCTTCTGCTTCTCGCTGACGAAGATGCCGCCCGGCAGGATCTGGCGGAACATCTCGTCGCTGACCTTGGTCTGCGCGAGGTTGCCTTCGACGAAGAAGTCCTCGGTGATGTGATAGCCGAGGCGGATGCCGCCGACCGCGCTGGAGCCGAAGTTCTGCGTGGCGTAGGTGCCCGCGAACAGCCCCACGGTGAAGTCGTTGGACGGGATGCGCGGCACCTTGACGTCGCGCCGGTCCACCTCGGGCACGATGACCTGCTCGCTAGCCGCCTTGGGTTCGGGCTTGGCGGCGGCGTCGGCCGCCTTTGCGACGAACGGCGCCATGGCCAGCGCAGCCGCCAGCAGGGCTTGAAGTGAACGGGGAGTCTGCATGGTGCCGGTCTGCCTCAGAAGAAGAACGAGATGCCCGCCGTCAGCGCGCGGTATTCGCTGGAGCGCGTGTCGGCCACGTTGGCGGTGTAGATGCTGTAGTCGGCCCGCAGCACGAAGCGGTCGTTCAGGTGCCAGCGCACGCCGGCCACGGCATGCGCCAGCTTGGCGTTGGTGGTGAACGCACTGACGAGGCTGGTGTTCGGGATGTTCTTGAACTTGCCCAGGCCGATGCCGAGGAAGGGCGACAGCCGCTGGTCGGACCAGGGCTCGGCGTTCAGGCCGATGTGCCAGAAGTCCGTGCCCGCGAACACGCCCTGCACCTGGCCGACCGTGGCCTCGGCGGACAGCGTGTCGCTGAGCCGGTAGGCCGTCCAGAGCTTGAGCATGGGCTCGTTCTTGAAGCGGCCCCAGGCCATGCCCATCTCGACGCGGCGGTTCAGGTAGTCGTCCAGCAGCACGTCGCGGAAGGTCTTGCGAGCCCCCCACTGGGTCAGCGTGGTCTCCAGTTGCGCCCGCTCGACCCAGCCCTCCTTGCCATTGGCCAGCCGCACCTTGAACCAGTCGGTATGGCGGGACAGGATCTCGACCCATTCGCCGCGCGCGGCGACATGGAACACCGGGTAGCCACGGCCGGGCTGGGTGTGCAATTCCAGGTAGGCATCGGCCACCTGGACCTGCTCCGCGGGCTCGTCGGCCGCGCGGGCCGGCAGGGTGACCAGCAGCGAGAGACCGGCGAACAGCGCCGCCAGCCCTGCCCGCGCCCAGTGCGTGACCGCGCTCAGGCTGCGCATGATGCGGGCGCCGCGGCGCTGAATTCGTCCTGCCCCTGGGCCGCCGGGTGCGACATCCAGTACAGCAGCAGGCGGGCGTTCGGATCGGTGTCGTCCAGGAAGATGCGGCCGCCGCCGTGCAGCACGCCGCGGACCAGCGGCTTGTTGATGAGCCGGCTGGCCGACGGGTCGGCGAACACTACCTGCCCCTGCGCCGATTTGAAGTTCTTGTACATGTCGGTCAGGCGCAGGGCAGCGGCATCCGGCGTGGCCCCGATCGTCACGTCGGTCGCGCCCTGGTTGATGCGAAACGACCCGCCGCTGCCCGTGTTCACGTCATGACAGCCACCGGCGGCGCAGGTGTTGGTCACCGACGTCCCCTGGATGGGCAGCGATGCCAGAAAGATCGGGTTGATGCACTTCTGGTAGTAGGCGAACGAGAGCTTCTGCCCCGCGTCCGCCGCGGGGTTGCTGATGTCGGACGGGTTGTCCAGCGCCGAGCCGCCACCGCAGCCCGCCAGGGCCAGGCTCAGCAGCCAGGCGCCGGAGCGGATGCGCGGCAGGCGTTGAGAGGGAGACGCGATCGACATGGCGTTCAGCAGCCTCCCGCAATCCAGTTGGCGATGACGTTGTAGTTCGCGCTGCCCACCGGCAGCACGGCCGGCGCCGACGCCGACGCCGCGGCCGGGTGCGGCACCGTGGACGGCCGGCTCAGCAGGTAGTTGGACGACGGCGCACAGACGTTGGAGATCATCGTCAGCGTCACGTTGAAGTCGCCCTCGGCCGCCCCGGTCAGCACGAAGCGGTTCTGGCGGAAGCTGGTGCCGGCCGACGTGCTCTTGCTGCCGATGGCCTGGTGGCAACTGGCCGCGCAGGTGGACTGCAGGATCGGGTAGACGGTCTTCTCGAACGAGGCCTGCGTCAGCTTGCCCACCGCCGTCACGCCACCGGCGTTCAGGTCGTTGTAGTACTTGCCGCCCAGGTCCATGAACTCGGCCAGCAGGCGCAGCTCGGCCTTGTTCAGCAGCTTGCTGTGATCCAGGCCCGTGGGCGTCGGGTGGACCGAGCGCGCCTCGGTACTGGCCATCAGCGTCTGGCCGGACAGGATCTCCATCAGCCGGCTCTTGCGGGCCATGCCCAGCGCATCGCTTTCGTTGGCCATGCTGTCGACCAGCGCCGGCAGGCGGTCGATCATCACCTCGCCATCCTCGATGTGCGTCACCGGCAGGCCCGTCTTCGCGTCGAGCCTCGGGTCGCCGATCATCAGCTTCTCGTACGACACCAGGCGGCCGGTGCCGGCCAGCGTGCCGCTCAGGTCGATCTTGGCGGACGCGTCGTGGCAGCGGGTGCAGGTGTTGGCGCCACGGTCACGCGACCACAGCGGCTGGATGTGGTCCGGGTAGTTGATGATGCCCTTGGTCGGCACGGGCGTGGCGAGATCGTTCGTCGGGTCGGGCGTGCCGTTGGGCAGCGTGTTGCCCGTGTACTTCAGCGAGATGTCGGCGCGCTTCTTGCCGGCGGTCTTCGTCGTGTCGGCCCACACGTCCGTGTAGCTCATGTCCAGCGCCAGGGACAGCAGCGACGCGACGTTGTTGGTACGCGTCTGCGCCATCGTCTCGCCGGCGTTGCGGGCGAAGGTGGTGGTCAGCGCCGCCGGCACCGTGTCCTTGATCACCGACGAGTTCAGCGCGGCACCGCGGCGCGGGCTGTGGCAGCCGTCGCAGGTGCGGGTCTCGCCGGGGCGCACCTGGATCCAGTTGGTGTGCGTCTGGAACGCGCGCCCGGCCGAGTCGATGACGGCCACGCCCAGCGGCGTGTCGGCCGGCACGTAGATCTGGAACGAGCCATCGGGCTCGATCGGTGCGTAGCCCAGGATCTGCTGCGGCTCGAAGTCGGTCTCGCCGATCGCCTGGCGCGTACCCATGCCCTGCTTGGGCGCCACGGCGCGCACGACGCGCACGAAGCGGGCCGGCCCGCAGTAGTAGGCAGGCTTGGCCGGGTCCTTCAGCGACAGCAGGTCGGCCACCTGCGGCCGCGTGTCGTCGGGGTCCGTGGGAGCGATGGTGGGAATGGGCGTCGTGCAGCCATTGGCCGTGTCGGCGTCGGCCAGCACCGGCGCACCCATGCGGCCCAGGCCGTCGGTGTCGTAGACGCTGCGCACCGACAGCAGGCCCATGCCCGCGGGGATGCCCGACGACGACGCGGCCAGCGCCGTGCGCATCGACGACGCAGCGGTCGTGCTCGCCGGGTTGGGCTCCTGGCGGGCCTGCAGCGCGATCGGGTCGGTGTAGATGAAGCCCTCGGGCGGTGCCGCCACGATCAGCATGGTCTTCTTCAGCGGGTCGAACATGTAGACCGCGTAGACCGGCGGCACGTTGTCGCGGATGTTGGCCGTGGCCAGCTGGTCCGCCGTCTGGTTCATGTCGTCGGTGATCGACGCCAGCTCGGCGTCGGTCAGGTTGGCGCAGGGCGTGACGACGAAGTCCGCGGTGGCCGACGAACGCTTGTTGACCTGGCAGGGTGCATACGACAGCAGCACGCGGTTGCTGCCGTCCCACAGCGGATACGGCGTCGTGATGCGGCCGTAGCGGGACACGCCCCGGTCGAAGTTCAGCGCCTGCTCGGTCGGGTAGGTCTGGCCCGAGGTCGCCTTCACGGAGGCGTTGGCGGGAGCGTATTGCTCGGAGAAGTTGGCGGCGTCGACGAACACCAGCGCCCCGCCCTCGTGGGTGCGGGACAGCGGCATCAGGTCCGAGGCCAGGAAGCCCTTGTACGCACCCGACGGGTCCATCTCGCGCGGATGCAGGAAGCTGTTGCCCTCGCTGTGCGCGCCGTAGCGCACGAACATGTTGGTGCCGTCGGGCCGGACCGTGAAGATCTTGAAGTGGTTGCGGCCGCCGACGTGGTCCCAGCGCGAGAACATGATGTCCCCGTCCATCAGCACCACCGGGTTGCGGTCGTGGCTCTGGTTGACCGAGATCTGCGTGATGGCGCCGCCCTTGGCGTCCATCGTGTAGAGGTTGAGCACGCGTTCGCGCTCGTACTCGTCCAGCGCTGGGTAGGTATCGGTGCCGCTGGGCAGGTCGACCGTCGTGCGCTGGCGGTTGGAGGCGAAGACGAAGCCCGCGCCGGCCGGCAGGTAGGCCGGATCGACGTCGTCGTCGCCGGTCGTCGAGTTGGTCAACCGCTTCAACGTGCCACCCGACAGCCCGCCGCTGGTCATGTCGTATTCCCAGATGTTCCAGTGGCCGGTGCACAGCGTGTTGTTCGCCACCGGGCAGTTCATCGAGAAGACGATCTTCTTGCCGTCGTACGAGGCCTCGGGGTCGGACACGTCGCCCTTGCCCTGCGTATAGGCCTGGGTGACGTTGATCTCGGCCGCGCTGGCGGACGACTTGTCGCGAATGATCAGGTCGCCGCCCGGCTGGAAGCTCACGCCGGTCGTGGGATTGAGGTTGATCGACGCCGCCCGCTTGACGTAGGCGATGGGCACGTCGCCCTGCACCGTCAGCGTGTCCTTGTCGGCGGTGGCGCCGGTGGTGCTGTCGCCACTGCCGCAGCCGGCCAGCATCAGCGTTGCGAGGGCGGTCACGCCACCCAGCGCCCGCGTTCCAGTCGCGATCTTCATGCGCCGTCCTCCAGGCAAGTCAACGGGAAAGTCAGTTGATTCACTGCGCACGCCCGTCCGTTTGGTTGAGCAGGCCCGACGAGTAGTGCAGGCCGCCGTCGGCGTCCACCACCACGGCGTCCACACCGGGCTGGGATTCGATGAACCGCAGCCCACGCTCCCACCCCATCACGAACACGCACTTGGACAGCGCCTCGCTGGTCAGGCCGTCGTCGGCCAGGATGGTCACGCTGCGCACGCCGCGCGCCGACTGTCCCGTGCGGGGGTCGATCAGGTGGTGATGGCGCACGCCGTCGCGCTCGAAGAAGCGCTCGTAGTCGCCCGACGTCGAGATCGCCACGTCTTCCAACGGCAGCACCGCCACCATCTCGCCTTCGCGCCGGGGGTCCCGCACGCCGATGGTCCAGGGGCGCCCGCGGCGGTCGCCCAGCACGTGGCTGTCACCGCCCGCGCTGACCATGGCGTGGGCGATGCCATGGCGGCGCAGGATGGCGATACCGTTGTCCACCGCGTGGCCTTTGGCAAAGCCGCCCAGGTCGATGCGCATGCCGTGGCGCGCGAACCGCACGCTGCGCGTGTCGGGCTGCAGCAGCAGCCCGCGCCAGCCGATCAGCGTGCGCGCCACCTCCAGCGCCGCGTCGTTGGGACCGACGCCGGCGCGGTAGTCGTACAGCTGGCCGGCACTGGCGAACGTGACGTCAAAGGCGCCGTCGGACAGCGCCGAGAAATGCAGCGCTCTGGTCAGCAACCCGAACATCTCTTCGCTGAGCGGCACGGGCCGGGCGGAGGCTTCGCGGTTGATGCGCGACAGCTCGGACGTGGCCTTGTGCGGGCTCATCGCGGCGTCGATGCGATGCATCTCGGCGATCACCGCGGCCATCGCCGCTTCAGCCTGCGCGCGGTCCTCGCTCCACAGTTCGACCTGGATCGCCGTGCCCATGATGGCTTCGCTGCGTCGCCACCACCCGTCGGCCGGACGCGCGTGTCCACGCGGGAGAACCGCAAAGCTCGGCCGGTGATCGACGGTCTTCTGAGCAAGGCTCATGGGGTTTCCGAAATGACCCTGAGGGGCGGGGCACAGGCTCCTGGTGCACCGCGCCGGCAGGCGCCGTCACGCCAGGAGGTCGCAACGAGGGCGGCATGATGGCGGCGAACTCCCTAGAAGAAGGGGCTATTGGTTAGCAAACCGCGAACACCTTACATTCGGTCGCACAAGATTCAATTGCCAGCAATTGCGGCGCAACAGTAGTGGCCGTGGAGGCCGCCAACCCGGGCGTGTGCGCCGATACTGCGCCGCCTCGCGCACCTGGCAACCACAGTTGGCCCTCGCGATCAATCCCCTTCACCGCCTGGCCACTTCATGCTCAGCGTCACCGACCTTGCCTGCTCGCGCGGCGAACGCCCGCTGTTCAAGCACCTGAGCTTCAGCCTCGCGGCGGGCCAGTGGCTGCACGTGACGGGCGACAACGGTGCCGGCAAGACGACGCTGTTGCGCACGGTGGTGGGGTTGGCGGCGCCGGACGATGGCAGCGTGCAGTGGCAGGGCCGGCCCACCCAGGACCAGCGCCAGGACTTCCGCCGCGCGCTCTGCTACCTGGGCCACCAGGCCGCCGTGAAGGACGAGCTCACGCCGGTCGAGAACCTGATGACCTCCGCCGCGCTGGACGGCCACGCCGTGGACGAGGCCAAGGCACGGGCCGCGCTCAAGGCCGCGGGGCTGGCCGGCAGCGGCCGGCTGCCCACCCGGTTCCTGTCGGCCGGTCAGAAGCGCCGCGTGCTGCTGTCCCGCCTGCTGCTGCGCCCCGCCGCGCTGTGGGTGCTCGACGAACCCTTCGCCGCGCTGGACGCCGCAGCCACCGACTGGCTGGGTCAACTGCTGTCCCGGCATCTGGCCAGCGGCGGCATGGCGCTGCTGAGCAGCCACCAACCGGTCCCGCTGCCGCAGGGCGGCACGGTGGCGCTGTGACGGCGTTGCTCGTCTCGCTACAGCGGGACCTGCGGCTGGCCGCGCGCCGCCGCAGCGAGGTCATGACGTCGCTCGCCTTCTTCGTCGTCGTGGTGAGCCTGTTCCCGCTGGGCATCGGGCCGGAGGCGCAGCTGCTGCAGCGCATCGCGCCCGGCGTGATCTGGGTCGCCGCGCTGCTGGCCACGCTGCTGGGTCTGCCGCGCCTGTTCGCGGCCGACCATGCCGACGGCACGCTGGAACAGATGGCCCTGTCGCCGCAACCGCTGGTGCTGCTGGTCGCGGGCAAGGTGATGGCGCACTGGCTGCTGTGCGGCCTGCCCCTGGTGCTGCTGGCGCCGCTGCTGGGCATGCAGTTCAACCTGGACGGCGGCTCGCAACAGGTGCTGGTGCTGGCTCTGCTGCTGGGCACGCCCGTGCTCAGCCTCATCGGCGCCGTCGGCGCGGCGCTGACGCTGGGCGTGCGCGGCGGCGGTGCGCTGCTGGCCCTGCTGCTGCTGCCGCTGTACGTGCCGACGCTGGTGTTCGGCACCGGCGCGGTGGAGTCGTACGCCGCCGGGCTGGACGCCACGCCGCAGCTCTCCCTCCTCGGCGCGCTGCTGATCGTCGCGCTGGTGTTCACGCCCTGGGCCACGGCCGCCGCCCTGCGTATCGCGCTGGAATGATTCGATGGACCTGAACCACTCCCCGCGCTGGATGCGCTACGCGTCGCCGGCGGCCTTCTACCCGCTGGCCGGGCGCCTGCAGCGCATGTTCGCCATCGCCGCCTTGCTGCTGACGCTGGCCGGGCTGTGGGTCGGCTTCTTCATCGCACCGACCGATGCCCAGCAGGGCGAGGGCTACCGCATCATCTTCGTCCACGTGCCGGCGAGCTGGATGTCGATGGTCATCTACTGCGCCATGGCCTTGTGGGCCGGCGTGGGGCTGGTGTTCAACACGCGGCTCTCGGCCATGATGGCCACGGCGCTGGCGCCGACCGGCGCGATGTTCGCGCTGCTGTCCCTCGTGACCGGCGCGCTGTGGGGCAAGCCGATGTGGGGCACGTGGTGGGTGTGGGATGCCCGGCTGACATCGGAGCTGGTGCTGCTGTTCCTGTACCTGGGCTTCATCGCGCTGCAGGCCGGCATCGACGACCCGCGCCGCGCCGACAGGGCCGGTGCGGTACTCGCACTGGTGGGCGTGGTGAACGTCCCCATCATCTATTTCTCGGTGACCTGGTGGAACACCTTGCACCAGGGCGCGTCGGTCTCGATGACCCGCTCGCCCTCGATGGCACACACCATGCTGGGCGGCATGCTGCTGATGGCGCTGGCCTTCTGGGCCTATGCCATCGCCGTGGCCATGGCGCGGGTGCGCAACATCATCCTCGAACGAGAGCGGCATACGGAGTGGGTGCGCGATGCAGTGGAACAGCGCTCGTGAGTTCTTCCTGATGGGCGGCTACGCCTTCTATGTCTGGGGCAGCCTCGGCGCGTGCGCGGTGGCGATGCTGGCGGAGCCCTGGCTGATAGTCCGGCAACGCCGGGCCATCGAGCAATCGCTGCGCGACCAGTTCGACGCACAAGCCGGCGAGGCGCCATGAAGGCCTACCAGAAGCGCCTGGCGTTCGTCGCCGTCGGCCTGGCCGCGCTGGGCATTGCGACCGCGCTGGTGCTGAACGCGCTGAACAGCAATGCGGCGTTCTTCTACACGCCCACGCAGGTCGCGGCCGGCGAAGCGCCCAAGGACCGGGCCTTCCGCGTCGGCGGACTGGTGCGCCAGGGCTCGCTGCAGCGCCACGAGCTGACCGCGACCTTCGTCGTCACCGACACCGCCCGGGACGTGACGGTGGCCTACACCGGCATCCTGCCCGACCTGTTCCAGGAAGGGAAAGGCGCCGTGGCGCAAGGCCGCTTCGACGACCAGGGCCGGTTCGTCGCCACCAGCGTGCTGGCCAAACACGACGAGAACTACATGCCGCCCGAAGCGAAGCACGCGGTCGATCAGGCCGGAAAGACACAGCCATGACGCCCGAGCTCGGCCACCTCGCGCTGATCCTCGCCGGCCTCGTCGCGATGGTCCAGGGCACGCTGCCGCTGATCGGCGCGCACCGCGGCCAGCAGGGCTGGATCGCGCTGGCGCGCCCCGCGGCGCAGACGCAGTTCGTGCTGGTGCTGTTCGCGTTCGGCTGCCTCATGCAGGCTTTCCTGGCCAACGATTTCTCGGTGCTCTACGTCGCCCAGCACTCCAACTCGCAGTTGCCCACGGTCTACCGCGCCGCGGCCGTCTGGGGCGGGCACGAGGGCTCGCTGCTGCTGTGGCTGCTGATGCTCAGCGGCTGGACCTTCGCCGTGAGCCTGCTGTCGCGCCAGCTGCCCGATGCCATGGTCGCCCGCGTCATCGGCGTGCTGGGCCTGGTGGCCGTGGGGCTGCTCGCTTTCATGCTGCTCACGTCCAACCCCTTCGAGCGCCTGTTGCCAGCCGCACCGCAGGGGCAGGACCTGAACCCGCTGCTGCAGGACCCCGGCCTCGTCATCCACCCGCCCATGCTCTACATGGGCTATGTCGGCTTCTCGGTGGCCTTTGCGTTTGCCATCGCCGCGCTGCTGGCGGGCCGATTGGACGCCGCCTGGGCACGCTGGTCGCGCCCCTGGACCAACGCGGCCTGGATGTTCCTGACGCTGGGCATCGCACTGGGCTCCTACTGGGCCTACTACGAGCTGGGCTGGGGCGGCTGGTGGTTCTGGGACCCGGTGGAGAACGCCTCCTTCATGCCCTGGCTGGCCGGCACCGCGCTGATCCATTCGCTGGCCGTCACCGAGAAGCGCGGCAGCTTCAGGAACTGGACGGTGCTGCTGGCCATCGTCGCGTTCTCGCTGTCGCTGATGGGCACCTTCCTCGTCCGCTCGGGCGTGCTGACGTCGGTGCACGCGTTCGCGAGCGACCCCAGGCGCGGCATCTTCATCCTGGCCTTCCTGACCGTCGTGGTGGGCGGCTCGCTCACGCTGTTCGCGTGGCGCGCGCCCAAGGTGGGCCTGGGCGGTGCGTTCGCGCTGCTGTCGCGGGAGACGCTGCTGCTCGTCAACAACGTGCTGCTGGCCGTGGCCTGCGGCACGGTGCTGCTGGGCACGCTGTACCCGCTGATCATCGACGCGCTGCACCTGGGCAAGCTGTCTGTCGGCCCGCCCTACTTCAACGCGGTGTTCGTACCGGTCATGGTGCCGCTGCTGGTGCTGCTGGCCATCGGACCGCTGGCACGCTGGAAGCAGGCCGACGCGCGCGACATGGCTCGGCGCCTGCGCGTCGCGGCCGTGCTGGCCGTGGCGGCTGGCATCGCCGTGCCGCTGCTGGCTGGCGGCTGGACGCCGGGCGTCGCGCTGGCCGTGCTGCTGGCCGTCTGGATCGCGGCGAGCAGCCTGTGCCAGGTGCAGCAGCGGCTGAAATCCGGCTGGCCGCCGCCCAGCTTCTGGGGCATGCACGTCGCCCACCTGGGCGTGGCTGTGTTCGTCGCGGGCGTCGGCATGGTCAAGGGCTACGAGGTGGAGAAGGACGTGCGCATGGCCGTGGGCGACACGGTGGAGATCGGCGGCTACCAGGTCGAGTTCCTCGGCATGCGCGAGTTCGAGGGCCCCAACTACACGGCCCGGCAAGGCGTGTTCTCGCTGGCCAGGGGCGGCCAACGGCTGCGCGAGCTGAGGCCCGAGAAGCGCCGCTACCACGCCACGCAATCGGTGATGACCGAAGCCGCCATCGACACCGGCTTCACCCGCGACCTCTACGTGTCGCTCGGCGAGCCGCTCGCCTCCCGGGGCCTCACGCCCGACTGGAGCGTGCGCGTCTACTACAAGCCCTTCGTGATGTGGATCTGGTTCGGCTGCCTGCTGATGGCGCTGGGCGGCGGCATCGCCGCGGCCGACAGGCGCTACCGGCTGAAGAAGGCGCCGCGTGAAGTGCCTGCCGGCGCCGGAGCACAGGCATGAAGCGCTTCCTGATCCCGCTGGGCCTGTTCCTCGTGCTGGCCGTCTTCCTCGGCATCGGCCTGAACCGCGACCCGCGCGAGGTACCGTCGCCACTGATCGGCAAGCCGGCGCCGGCGTTCTCGCTGCCCACGCTGGGCGGCGGACCGGCGTTCGGCCCGCAGGACATGAAGGGCCGCGTGTGGGTGCTCAACGTCTGGGCGTCCTGGTGCGTCGCCTGCCGCGAGGAACACCCCGTGCTGCTCGACCTGGCCCGCAGCGGTGTCGTTCCGCTCGTCGGCCTGGACTACAAGGACCGGCCTGCCGACGCGCAGGGCTGGCTCACCCGGTTCGGCAACCCCTACACGCTGGTCGCGCTGGATGCCGACGGCCGCGTCGGCATCGACTACGGCGTCTACGGCGTGCCGGAGACCTACGTCATCGACAAGACCGGCACCATCCGCTTCAAGCAGATCGGCCCCGTCACCACCGAAGTGCTCAACGACAGGCTGCTGCCGCTGATCCGGGAGCTGCGGCGATGAACAAGCTGCTGACCACCATGCTTCTGGCTCTGCTCTGGCTGGCGACTGCCGCGCACGCCAACGAAGCCGCACCGCTGGCCGAGGACCCGGCCGTAGAGGCGCGGCTGCTGCACATCGCCGAAGAGGTGCGCTGCCTGGTGTGCCAGAACGAATCGCTGGCCGCGTCGCAGGCTGACCTCGCCAACGACCTGCGCCGCGAGATCCGTGCGCAGATCAGGCAGGGCAAGACCGACACCGAGATCATGGACTTCCTCGTCAGCCGCTACGGCGACTTCGTGCGCTACCGCCCGCCGTTCAACGCGACGACCGGCCTGCTGTGGCTGGGGCCCTTCGCCGCGCTGCTGGCCGGGCTGGCGGGGCTCCTCCTGTTCCTGCGGCGCCGCAGCGCCACCGCGCCGGCAGCGCTGACCGAAGAAGAACAGCGCAAGGCAGCCGCCTTGCTGGACGGAACCGACTGATGCTGTCTTTCCTGCTCGCCGCGGCCCTGCTGGTCGCCCTGACGCTGCTGTTGCTGCTGCGGCCGTGGAAGCGTGCCGGCGGCGACCACCCCACCGTCGATGCGCGCGACCTCGCCGCCCGCGTCTACCGCGACCAGCTCGCCGAACTCGACCGCGACCTCGCCGCCGGCACGCTGCGCACCGAAGACCACGCCTTGTCGGTCGCCGAGCTGCAGCGCCGCCTGCTGGAAGATGCCGACGCCCTCCCGGCCCACGTGACGGCGCCCAACACCCGCAGGACGGCCTGGGTGCTGACGCTCGCACTGCCGCTGCTGGCCGCGGCGCTGTACGCCTGGCTGGGCACGCCCACCGCGTTGACGCCACCGGCGCCACCGCCTGCCGGCCCGAACGTCACCCCGAACGTCAGCCAGGCCCAGGTCGAGAAGATGCTGGCCGACCTCGCCGCCCGTGCCGAAAAGAACCCCGGCAACACGCGCGACTGGGTGATGCTGGCGCGCTCCTACCGCCTGCTCGGCCGGCTGCCCGACTCGGCCCGCGCCTTCGAGCGCGTCGGCGCCGACATCCAGAAGTCCCCCGCGCTGCTGGTGGAGTACGCCGACGTGCTGGCCGCGCTGGCCAACGGCAACCTGGAGGGGCGCCCGCTGCAACTCGTCCAGCGCGCGCTGGAGCTCGACCCCGCCAACGTGCCGGCGCTGTCGCTGTTCGCCACGGCCGCCCTGCGCCGCCAGGACACGGCCCTGGCCATCAGCACGTGGGAGAAGGCCCTGGTGCTGGCGCCGCCCGGCTCCGAAGACGCGACCTGGTTGACCCAGGTGCTGGCCGACACCCGCGCCGCCCGCGGCCAGCCGCCCGCCGCGGGCGTGCCGGCCCCTGCGCCGGAGCCCACCGCCATCACCGGCCGCGTCACGCTTGCGCCGGCGCTGGCCGCGCAGGTCCAGCCGGGCGACACGCTGTTCGTCTACGCCCGTCCGGTGGACGGCCGCATGCCGCTGGCGGTGCTGCGCGCCCGGGCCGGCTCGCTACCCCTGGCCTTCACGCTCGATGACAGCCTGGCCATGAGCCCGGCCGCGCGGCTCTCGGGCGCCGCGCGCGTGCGCGTGGATGCCCGCATCTCCCACAGCGGCAACGCGATGCCCTCTGCCGGCGACCTGGTCGCTGAAGGCGAAGTGGTGGCCACCGGCTCCCGGGGCTTGAACTTGCAGATCGACCGCGTGCATCCCTGACCGGCTTCGTGAGGGCTGCCTGCCGGGCAAACCCGCAACCGTTGCGTCTGGCGTAAACGTGTCTCGCCGAGGTTGATTGATCGCTCCCAGGCTGGCTCGGAGACTGCGCCCGCCCGGCATTGGAACCGACTCCAATTCCGCCCGATCACAATGAACCAGGAGAGCGTCGGTGGCAGCGACCGGATAGAGACCGCCGCCTCCGAACGACCTGGAAGGATGGATCTCGAATGCGTTTGCCGACGACCCTGCTTTTCCTGACCCTGGCCGGCTCCGGCGCGCTGGCCGCACCGGCCGGCGTCGTCGACCGCTTCGAGATCCTGTCCACGCAGGACGCTTACAACGGCGCCACGCCGGCCGGCGCGGCCGGGCCCTACGTCGTCATCACGGCCATCGTGCACGGCCGGTTGGACCCGGCCCACCCCGACAACGCCGGCATCGTCGACCTGCCACTGGCGCCGCGCGACGCCGACGGCTGGGTGCACTACTCGACCGATGCCACCGTGCTGCGCCCCAAGCGCGCGGCGGACGCGCGCCGCATCCTGTTCTACGACGTCGTCAACCGCGGCGGCCGGCTGGGCCAGGGCGTCTTCATCGGCGGCGGCTCGCTGACCGACGGCGCAGCGCCGGGCGCCGAGTTCCCGTCGCTGCTGCGCCGTGGCTACACGGTGGTGTGGAGCGGCTGGCAGGGCGACATCGCGCAGACCGGCCGCGGAGCCTCGGCGGCGCTGGGCACGCGCTTCCCCGTCGCCACGGCTGTGGACGGCAAGCCCCTCACCGGCATGAGCCGCGAGGAATTCATCCCCGACCAGGCCGGCGGTGGCCACATGCTGGCGCTGGGTTACCCACCGGCGTCGCCCGACGACCGCTCCGAGGTCGCCTTCACGGCCCGCGCCTCCTGGCTCAACGCCAAGGGCGAGGCCGACTACGCCAGCAGCCCTTCGGCACCCGTCACCGACTGGCAATACCTGACGCGCCCCGACGGCACGGTCGCCGTGCGCTTCACGCCGCCGGCCGCACTGCCGCTGGCCGGTGGCGGAACCGCGCCCCCCGACGGAGGCACGATCTACAGCTTCGTCTACCGCGCCGCCGAGCCGCGCGTCGCCGCCATCGGCTTCGCCGCCGTGCGCGACCTGCTGAGCTTCCTGAAGAGCTCGCCCGCCGACGCCCAGGGCCGGCCCAACCCGCTGAACGACATGAAGGCGGCGCCCTGCGCGGCCGGCAAGGACTGCCCCACCGACCCCGCCGGCAACTTCGACGTGGTGCTGGGCGAAGGAACCTCGCAGTCCGGCCGTTTCCTGCGCGACTTCCTCTACCGCGGCTTCAACCGGGCCGCCGACGGCAGGCCGGTCTTCGACGGCCTGCTGGCCATCATCCCCGGCGCCCGCCGCACCTGGACGGCCACGCGCTTCGCCCAGCAGGGCCGCTGGTCGCGCCAGCACGAAGACCACTTCATGCAAGGCGACCAGTTCCCGTTCAGCTACACGACGCTGACCGACCCCGTCAGCGGCCGGACCGACGGGCTGCTGCAGCGCTGCACGGCTGACAACACCTGCCCGAAGATCATGCAGATCGACGGCAGCTTCGAATGGTGGGGCGGGCGGGCCTCGCTGAACGTGACCGACGGCGCCGGCCACGACGTCCCCCTGCCCGCCAACGTGCGCTACTACTTCGTGCCCGGCACGCAGCACGGCGGCGGTAGCGGCGTGACGACGGGCCTGGTCACGCCACCGGCCACTGGCAGCCAATGCCAGTTCGCCAACAGTCCGGTCACGATGACGCCCTTCGAGCGTGCCCTGCTGCTCGCGATGGAGAACTGGGTCGTCCAGGGCGCGGCGCCACCGCCTTCGGCCTACCCCAGCGTCGCAAGCGGTCAGCTGGCCGCGCCCGATGCGGCGTCCCTGGGCTTCTTCGCGCCGGCAGCGCTGCCCGTCACGATCGCGGTGCCCGGCGGCGGCGACGGCGGGCCGACCTCCCTGACCATCGCCGGCGTGGGCCGCCTCAACCCGCTGTTCGTGACCGACCACGCAGACGCGGTGCCACGCGTCCAGCTGGACAAGCCCTACCGGCTGCTGGTGCCCAGGCTGAACGCAGACGGCAACGAGGTCGCAGGCATCGAGACGCCCGAAGTGAAGGTGCCGCTGGCCACCTACCTGGGCTGGAACCTGCGCGGCAAAGGGCACACCGAAGGCGAAGGCTGCAGCGCCTCAGGCGGCGTCATTCCGCTGGCCGTCGACGAGGCCTCGAGATCTCCTGCCGACCCGCGCCCGCCGCTGTCCGCCCGCTACCGGGGGCGCGCCGACTACATCGCGAAGTTCAGCGCGGCGACGGATGCCCTCGTGGCCCGGGGCCTGCTGCTCCCGCTGGACGCCGAGCATGTCTTGCATGCCAACGGCGCCAGGGTTTCACCGCGGCTGCTGCCCCGCCCGTAGCGGCCGGCCTGGGCCACGGCGATTGCCTCAGAACGCGCTCTTGACCACGCCACCATCCACGCGGAGTGCCGCGCCGGTGGTGGCTGAAGCCAGCGGGCTTGCCACGTAGGCGACGAGAGACGCCGTCTCCTGCGGCGAGGCAAAGCGCCTGATGAGGGAGGTGGGGCGCACGTGGTCGAAGAACTCGGCCTCGACCTGCTCGAAGCTCTTGCCGCTGCCGCGCGCCATGCCCTCGACGAAGTCGCCCACGCCGCGCGACTTCGTCGGCCCGGGCAACACGCTGTTGACGGTGATGCCCGTGCCGGCCACCGACTCGGCCAGGCCGCGTGAAGCTGCGATCTGGGCAGTCTTGGACACGCCGTAGTGAACCATCTCGGTCGGGATCTGCACGGCGCTTTCGCTGGAGATGAAGATGATGCGTCCCCAGTTGGCGCGCTTCATTGCCGGCAGCACCAGCCGCGCGAGCCGCACGCCGCTCAGCACGTTGACGTCGAAGAACCGCAGCCAGTCCTCGTCGGGGATGTCCTCGAAGAGCTTGGGTTCGAAGATGCCGAGGTTGTTGACGAGGATCTCGATGCCGGCATGCCGGCGCACGACCTCCTCGGCCGCATCGGCGCGGCTCAGATCGCCGGCATGGCCGGCGATCGTCCCGCCCGTCTCGGAACGCAGGCGCGCGACCGCCTCGTCGACGGCTGGCTGCGTCCGCCCGTTGACGATGACGCGCGCACCTTCCTGGGCCAGCGTGCGTGCGATGGCGTAGCCGATGCCGGCCGTGCTGCCGCTGACCAGGGCCAGCTTGCCTTTGAGTTGCAGATCCATGGCTATCTCCGTGCTTGGGGAAGGAAGTTGAGGCTGGCGTCGGCGTCGCAGCGGACGGCGCTTTCGCGGACCTGCTCGAAGGCCGCGCAGCGCCGGTTGCCGGCGGGGTCCTCCAGGTCGGCGTGGGCGACCAGCCGATGCGGGCCCGACGCCCACGGCCGCGCCGGCGTAAAGCGCCACACCGCGTCGCCCTCGGCGAGGGAAGTCGTGCCGGGGACGCGGCGCCCGGTGGCGTCCACCACGGCGATCAGCGGCTCGCCGGAAGAACTGATCGGCGCACGCAGGTCGACGACCAGCGCGTCGCGACTGCCAACGCGCGGCTCGTTGAGCTGCCAGCCGGAGATGTCCAGCGGGCGCGACGCGGCTGTGGTGACCTGCCAGGCCTTGACAGCAGGTGCCTCGACGCCCGTCGGGTCGTCGACCTGCAGGCGAACCGTCTCGCCGGCATGCAAGGCGCGCCCGGCATCACGATTGGGCCCGACACCGCTCTTGACCCGCCCCGGGTCCATCAGGACGGTGATGCGGCGCCCGTCCGCGCTCGGCAGCGCAAGGTCCAGCAACGCGTGCTCGATCTGGCGGCCATCGGCATCGAGCAGCTTCACCCGCTCGATGTCGAACGGCAGCCGCTGCGGCTGCGCGAAGCGCAGTTCGATGCGCAGCAGGTTCTCGGGCACCGTCGGCCCCGCCGGGTGGATCTCCACGGTGGCGGCCCGTGCCGACGGCAAGGCCGCCAGCAAGGCCGCCGCGGCGAGCCAGGTCCTCATGGCTTGGGCGGGGCCAGGTCGGCATAGCCCTCGTCGGTACGCAGCATGCGGTGCACGTCACGCCAGCCGTCCTTGGGGCCGTACTGGAAGTCGGCGAAGTCGTACTCGTTGACGAAGTCGCTCAGCCGCAGGAACAGCCCCTTGCGCATCGACACCAGCTCCATCGCGCCGCTCGCCTCGTTGCGCCGCAGCGTGACGAGGAAGTCCTTGTCCTGGTTGCTGATGTGCGCCACGCCGGAGATGGGCACGTAGATGGAGTTCAGGCCCAGCCGCGGCTCCGTCGGCCACTTGATCGGCGTGGTGACGCCGGGCTTGGTCGACGCGTCCGCGATGTCGGCCACCGACATCAGGTCGGCCGACTTGTGCGAGTGCGTCAGCAGCACCATGGGCCCCTGGCCGGCGTCGAAGCTGACCATGCCGACCGGCGCGCTGCCCCAGCCGAACTCGGCAATCGTCTTGGCGGCGATGTGGGCGCCGTCCTTCAGGTCCTTCAGCGGGATGGTCACCAGCGGCGAGCAGGTGAAGGCCGCCACGAGCGTGGGCTCGCCGTTGAGGTTGGCGATCACCATCTTGCGGATGGGCGCCCGCGTCTCCAGCTGGTTGTGCACCGGGTGGTACATCTCGATGCTGGCGACCGCGGCGTCGCCCTTGAACGGGAAGTCGAAGACGCGCAACGCCGACGCGAAGCTGGCGTTGGACAGACCCGCCACGTAGAGCTTGCCGTCGGCGTAGGCCATGTCGGTCACCGTGTACGCCGCCATGGGTGTGTCGCGCCACAGGTGCTTGTCCGGCGACGGGATGTTGCCGATGGCCACCGACGTCCGCTGGCCACGGTCCAGCGGCACGACACCGACCTTGCCGGCCGTGTCCACCGTCACCAGCGCGGGCGTCGGCGTGGCGTTGGCCGTCTTGCCCTCCACCGACAGCGTGATGTAGGCCAGCTCGCTGCCGGGGCGCACGGCCATGTCCTCGAAGCGCAGCTTCTCGGGCGTGGTGTGCAGCGTCTTCGCGATGGCCCCGGACAGGTTCTTCAGGTTGAAGTAGGCCGGCACGCCGGGCGCCACCGGCGGCAGCGTGAACGCGTGCAGCTGGCCGCCGCGCCAATCGGAGATGACGACGGTGTTGGCATCGACGAAGGTCAGTGTGCCGGCGGACCGCACCGGCGCTGTCGCCGCCAACGCGGCGTTCATGCCGAGGGCCAGCGCCGCGGCGTAAAGCGTCCGGCGGACGCGACGGTGGAACAGGGATGGCGTTTGCGGATTCATGCGGAGTGCTCCTCGGGTTGTGGAGGCACTGTCGAATCGTTCGCGCCCGCCGCCCACTCTCCAATGGGTGAGGCCCGCGTCACCCGTCGGAGCCACGTCGGATGCCACGCCCGCCCGGAGACTGCGGTGGGAAACCACCTCTGGAGACTCCGATGCTTGCGCACGCCCTCGCCCGCCCACCCTCAAGAACCCTGCACCGCCTGACTGCGGCGCTCGCCCTGGCGCTGGCCAGCACCGCCAGCACCGCGCAATCCACCATCCCGGTGCTGCCGGAGACCTTCGCCGTGCGCGACGTCGAGGCCGCGGGTGCCACGCTGCACCTGCGCGTCGGCGGCCACGGGGACGCCGTCGTGCTGCTGCACGGCTTCGGCGAGACGGGCGACATGTGGGCGCCGCTGGCCACCGCGCTGGCGCAACGCTTCACCGTCGTCGTGCCCGACCTGCGCGGCATGGGTCTGTCGTCGCGGCCGGCCGGCGGCTACGACAAGAAGACGCAGGCGCAGCAGCTGGCGAAGGCGCTCGACACGCTGGGCATCCCCGCCGTCGCGCTGGTCACGCACGACATCGGCAACATGGTGGGCTACGCCTTCGCGGCGCAGTTCCCGCGCCGCGTCACCCGCTTCGCACTCATCGACGCACCGCTGCCCGGCATCGGCCCGTGGGAGCAGCTCACACAGCGGCATGCGGTGTGGCACTGGTCGTTCTGGGGCCCCGACGCCGAGCGCCTCGTGGCCGGGCGCGAGCGTATCTATCTGGACCGCTTCTGGAACGAGTTCACCGCACCCGGCAACCACTACCCCGAGGCCTGGCGCGAGCACTACGCAGCGCTCTACGCCCAGCCCGGTGCCATGCACGCGGCCTTCGAGCAGTTCAAGGCCTTCGACCAGGACGCCGCCGACAACCGCGCCTTCGCCGCCTCCGGCCGGCTGACGATGCCGGTGCTGGCCATCGGCGGCGAGCGCTCCTACGGCAAGCTGATGGCCACCATCATGCGGGCCGTGGCGGACGATGTCACCGAGCAGGTCATCCCCGGCTCCGGCCACTGGGTGCTGGAGGAGCGCCCGGCCGAGCTGATCGCCGCGGTGAGCGGCTTCCTCGACAACGAGGTCAAGCGCGCCGCTTCATCACCAGAATGAAGCTGGCCAGGGCCAGCGCGATGGCCGACATGCCGGCGGCAAATGCCGGCAGCAGTCGCAGCGACACGTCGGCCGCGATCAGCGCGCTGCCCAGCCAGGCGCCCGCCGCGTTGCCGACATTGAACGCCGACACGTTCAGCGTCGACGCCAGCGCCGCGGCGTCGCCCGCCTCGCCCACCACGTTGGCCTGCAGCCCCGGCACCACGGAAAACGCGGCCACGCCCCACAGGAACACGGCCGGCACCGCCAGCACGGGCGAGACGAGCGCCTGCGTGAGCAGCAGCTCCACCACCGTCAGCACGGCCAGGATGCCCACCAGCGAGGGCATGAGCCGCCAGTCCGCCAGCCGGCCGCCCAGCGAATTGCCCACCGTGAGGCCAAGGCCGAACAGGAACAGGCAGCCGGTGATGGCCGACGGCGACAGGCCGGCCAGCTGCGACAGCATCGGCGCGATGTAGGTGAAGCCCGTGAACACGCCGCCGAACGAGAACGCCGTCAACACCAGCCCCAGCAGCACCGGCGCGCGCCACAGGCCGCCAGGCCGTCCCGCGCCGTTGCCGCTCGTGGCGGGGCAGGCAGGCAACAGCGCGGCCACGGCGGCGAAAGCCAAGGCGCCCAGCACCACCACAGTCAGAAAGGTGGCCCGCCAGCCGGCCCATTGCCCGATCAGCGTACCCACCGGCACACCCAGCACGTTGGCCAGCGTCAGCCCGCTGAACATCAGCGAGATGGCGGACGCCCGGCGCTCGGCTGGCACCAGGCTCGTGGCGACGACCGCGCCGATGCCGAAGAATGAGCCATGGGCGAAGGACGCGATCACGCGTCCGACCATCAGCACGCCATAACCAGGCGCCAGCGCCGACAGCAGGTTGCCGGCGATGAACACGCCCAGCAGCGTGAGCAGTACAGCCTTGCGCGGCCAGCGCGCCGTGGCCCAGACGATGAGCGGCGCGCCCACCGCCACGCCCCCCGCATAGCCGGTGACCAGCAGCCCCGCGAGCGACAGCGACACGCCCAGATCCGCGGCCACGTCGGGCAGGATGCCCATGATGACGAACTCGGTCGTGCCGATGGCGAAGGCGGCAAGCGCCAGCGCGAGAATGGGCAGCGGCAGACGCGCCGCGCTCGGCGGCGTGGCGAGCGGCGAGGCGGCTTCCGTCATGGCGTGCCCGTCAGCTCTTGGCGAACTCGAGCAGGTCGGCGTTCAGCTGCTCGCGCGACGTGTCGCCCAGGCTGTGGCTGCCGCCCTTGTAGACCTTCAGCTGCGCGCCCTTCACCAGCTTCACCGTCAGCATCGCCGCGCCCTGGATGGGGACGATCTGGTCCTCATCGCCATGGATGACGAGGGTCTTGATGTCGAACTTCTTCAGGTCCTCGGTGAAGTCCGTTTCGCTGAAAGCCTTGATGCAGTCGTAGGCGTTCTTGAAGCCGGTCATCATGCCCTGCAGGTACCAGGACTGGATCAGCCCTTGCGACACCTTGGCGCCGGGACGGTTGAAGTTGAAGAACGGGCCGCTGGCCACGTCCAGGAAGAACTGCGCACGGTCGGCCAGATAGGCCTTGCGGAAGCCATCGAAGACCTCGATCGGCAGGCCCACCGGGTTGTTGGGCGACTTGACCATGATGGGCGGCACGGCGCCCATCAGCACGGCCTTGGACACGCGCTTGCTGCCATGGCGACCGATATAGCGCGCCACCTCGCCGCCGCCCGTGGAGTGGCCGACGAACATGGCGCCCTTGACCTCGAGGCGCGTGAACAGCTCCTCCACGTCGTCGGCGTAGGTGTCCATGTCGTTGCCGTTCCAGGGCTGGCTGGAGCGGCCGTGGCCGCGGCGGTCATGCGCGATGCAGCGAAAGCCATGGGATGCGAGGTGGAACATCTGCGCGTCCCAGGCATCGGCGCAGAGCGGCCAGCCGTGGCTGAAGGCGACGACCGGGCCGTCCTTGGGGCCCCAGTCCTTGTAATAGAGCTGGGTGCCGTCTTTCGTGGTGATGGTGCTCATGACCTTCCTTTGCGTGGTGGAGACCGGCGGCGTGGCCGCGGCAACCGGTGCGGGCGCGAGAGTCGCCACGAGCGGCACCGATGCCATCGCCGCCAACGCGGCCGCCCCCGTCAGCAGCTCGCGCCGCGCAGGGTCCATCTGCATCTCGTGCCGTGTCATGTCGCGCTCCCGTTCCGGTTGAATAGGCCCAGCCGTCTTGGCGGCTGAACGGCGACATCGTCGTTTTCAGCCCGGCCCGCGTCGCATCCCGGAAGGCTGGCGAGAACGGGTGCCAGCGTGCAGACCCGCCGGTCTGCCGGAAGAGAGAGAGACGCGCCTACTGCACCTGCAGCGCCACCAGGCGGCGGGCCTGCTGCAGGTCCGGCTGCGTGGAGCCGTCGTCGATGGCATTCAGCAGCGGCAGCAGCAACTCCATCGCCGCGGACCGCGCCGCGCCGTCATCGGCCGCCACCTCGCACAGGCTGATGGCGATGCGCAGCGACCAGAACCGCGCGCCCTGCTCCGCGCTGAGGTCGAACGCCTCGCGCAGCGCCGCGATGCAGCGTGTCCTGCTGGCTTCGTCCTGCGCATCCAGCCCAGCAATCGCAGCCAGGCGCAGCACCTCAGGCGTGCACCAGCCCACTTCGCCCTGGCCTGCCCGTTCGAGCATGGCGGCGTTCGGCGCCGTGGGCTGCAGCGTCGCGCAGATGTCCATCAGCAGCGCGTTCTTGGTGATCGCCTCTGCCTCGGGCGTGTCCGGCAGCAACTGCCGCCCCTCCAGCAGGCAGCGATAGATCTCCGCAAAAGGAAGCCAGTACGGCAAGCTGCCTTGTGTCGAGTGGTGCAGCAGCGCCGCGTTCCAGCGCTGCGCTGTGGGCAAATCCCCCTTCCATAGAGCAATGGGGATGGCCGACAGGGCCAGCGGCTGGCATTTCGCGTAGAGGTGGGCCTCCTCGTCCTCCACGGTGATCTCCTGCGCCATTGCCCAGGCCTGCCGGAAGTCGCCGCGCAGCCAGTGGATGCGCGCCAGCCGCATGTGCATGGACCGCGAGAACGGCATCGCCCCGTGGAAGCGCGGGTCCACCGTCTTCACGTCGAACCGTGCGACGCGATAGGCCAGCAGTTCCGCCGCGTCATGCTGGCCCAGTTCGTGCAGTGCGAGTGCGGAGAACCGGTCGCCAACGGCGATGGACAGCGGCTCGTGCACGCCGTGCGCCAGCTCGCGCACCTCCTCGCAGTGCGACAGCACCTGCAGGAAATCGCCCCGCCCGTAGTTGCTGACGCACAGCGCATAGAGCGCCTCGATCTTGTCCGCAGCGTCGTCGAACTGCTCCATCAGGCTCCGGTCGACGGCCGCGCCTCGCCGGTGGCTCACGCTGTCCGTCAACGCCAGGCCGGACAGGAAGGCCAGCGCCAGCTGCAGCCGGGAGCCCAACTGGGTGCCTTCCACGCCGGCGCGGCCGGCCTTGTCGACGGCGGCGTTCATGTGCAGCCGGTACTCTTCCAGCAGGCCGGCGGAGATCCAGGTCCACATGGACTTGGCCGTGATCTCGACGCCCAGCCGCAGGTCGTTCTCTTCCAGCAGCGCCCAGGTGATGGCGGCCCGCAGTTCGGCGATGGCCGACGCCAGCGCGGGCGTGCGGCGGTAGTGGGCCATCGCCTCCCGCGTCTTGCTGGTCTCCACCAGGCAGCCCAACGCGTAGAGGGCATGCCGGCGGTGCACCTCGGTGGCGTCCGCCGCGCTCGCCAGCATCCGCTCGGCGAACAACCGGGTCACGTAGAGCAGCCGGTGGCGGGGCACGCCGTTGTCCGTCATCTCCGTCACCACGAGCGACTTTTCGCAGAGGCCCAGCACGAGGTCCACCACGCGCTGCCCCGCCAGCCCGCCGCCGCTGGCCACCTTGACGGCGCCGTCCAGGTCGAACGCGCTGCGGAACACCGACAGCCGCTGCAGCACGAGCCTCTCGGGCTCGGCCAGCAGCTCGTAGCTCCAGTTGAGAACAGCGTGCAGCGTCTGGTGCCGGCTCATGGCCGTGCGCCGCCCGCGCGTGAGCAGCTCGAACATCTCCTCCAGCCGCTGCAGCAGAACCGTGAGGCCCAGGCCGTCCACCCGGGCCGCGGCGAGCTCGATGGCCAGCGGGATGCCGTCCAGCGACTCGCACAGCTGCCGCACCGCCGCCGCGTTGGCCGCTGTCAGCCGGAAGGCCTGGTTGGTGGCGCGTGCGCGCTCCACGAACAGCTGGATGGCCGGGTAGCAGAGCACGACATCGAGCGACAGCGTGGCTCCGGAGGCCGGCACGCGCAGCGGCGGCAGGCGAAACACCCACTCGGACTCGGCCTCCAGGGGCTCGCGGCTGGTGGCCAGGATGCGCAGCCGCGGGCACGCGCGCAGCAGCCGCTCCGCCAGAGTCGCCACCGCATCCACCACATGCTCGCAGTTGTCCAGCACGATCAGCGCCTGCTGGCCGCGCAGCGCGTTCTGCAGCGTCGCCCAGGGTTCGCCGCGCGCCACATCCAACCCACAGGACTGCCCCACCTGCACGACCACCAGCGCCGCATCGGACAGCAGCGAGAGATCGACGAAGAACACCCCTTGCGCATGCAGCGGGCCCTGGATCTCGGCGACCGCCAGCGCAACCGTCGTCTTGCCCATGCCACCGGCGCCGACGATGGAGACGAGGCGCTCGCGGGACAGCAGCTCGGCCACGGCGGCGATATCCGGCCCGCGACCGATGGGCCGTGTCAGGCGGCCCGGCAACCGGGATGACACCTCCAGCGACTCGGCCGGCATCGGCAACTCGGGCGGTGACTCGGGAGGCAGCGCTGTCACCTCGCCAACGAAAACATAGCCCCGCCCCGGCACGTTGGCGATGTATTGCGCACCGTTCTGCCCGTCGCCCAGCACCCGCCGCAGTGCGGACACATGGACCCGCAAGCTGGTCTCCTCGACCACCGTGCGCGGCCAGACGCGGGCCACCAACTCGTCGCGGCTGCACACCCGCCCGGCGTTCTCCAGCAGCACCTCCAGCAGGTGCAGTGCACGGCTGCCGGCACGCACCGGCCCGCCTGCATCGCGCAGCTCGCGGCGGACGGGGTCGTAGCGGAACGGCCCGAAGCCGACGGTTCGGGGCTGCGCAGGGGCGCCCTGCTCTGCCGTGTTGGAGTTCATGGCTGCATCGTCGCAGCGTCACGCCCCAGCAGCCGCCGGGCCTGCTGCAGGTCGGGCTGTGTCGAGCCGTCGTCGATGGCATCCAGCAGCGAGTGCAGCAGGTCCCGGCTGGCCGCCCTGTCCGCGCTGCCCGGTCCGGCCACCTCCCAGAGGCTGACCGCGATGCGCAACGACCAGAAGCGGGCATGCTGCGTCTCGCTGACGGCCAGCGCCTCGCGAAGCCCCGCCAGGCAGCGGAGCCGGCTGGTCTCGTCCTGCGGATCGAACCCGGCCAGCGCGGCCAGGCGCAGCACCTCGGGCGCGCACCAGCCGACATCGCCCTGGCGCACGCGCTGCAGCGTGACCGGGTCCGGGGCCACCAGTTGCAGGGCGGAGCAGACATCCATCAGCGCGATGTTCTGGGCCACCAGGTGCGCCTCGTGGCTGCCCGGCAGCAGCGGCCGGCCGTCCAGCAGGCAGGCGTACACCTCGCCAAACGACCGCCAGTAGGGCACGTTGCCGCGCACGGCGTGACGCAGCAGCTCCTGGTTCCAGCGTGCCGCGGCCGGCACGTCACCCTTCCAGATGGCGATGGGGACGGCGGTGAAGGCGAGCGGGTGGCACAGGGTGTAGACGTGGGCGTCGT
Organism: Pelomonas candidula; assembly: GCF_043555985.1. Lineage (NCBI taxonomy): Bacteria > Pseudomonadati > Pseudomonadota > Betaproteobacteria > Burkholderiales > Sphaerotilaceae > Roseateles > Pelomonas candidula. Next base: position 61,078 of record NZ_JBIGIC010000012.1, read on the forward strand.
CGTCGCGCGGCAGGATGTCCTGCACCAGCGCCCAGGCCTGCCGGAATTCGCCTCGCAGCCAGTGGATGCGGGCCAGCCGCAGCCCCATGGACACACGGTACGGAATGGGCGTCTGGAAGCGCGGCTCCAGCCCGTCGGCGTTGAACTGCATGACCCGGTGGGCCAGCGGCTCGGCTTCGTCGTGCCGACCCAGTTCGTGCAGCGCCATCACCGAGAAGCGTTCACCAAGGGCGATGGACAGCGGCTGCAGCTCGCCCTGCGCCAGCGCACGGATCTCCTCGGCGCAGCTCAAGGTGTTGCGGAAGTCGCCGCGCACGAAGGTGCTGCCGCACAGCCCGAACAGCGCGTCGATCTTGTCCGCCGGGCTCTCGAAATGGTCCACCAGGCTGCGGTCGATGGCGTCGGCGCGCCGGTAGCTCTCGCTGTCGGCCAGCGACTGCCCGGCCAGATAGGCCTGCACCACCTGCAACCGGACACTCAGCTGCTTGCCCTCCAGATCGACGCGCGGGGCCTTGTCGACGGCGGCGACCACGTAGGACCGGTACTCCTCCACCAGGCCCACCACGTTCCAGTGGTGCATGGACTCCACGACGGTCTCGATGCCGAGCAGCAGGTCGTTTTCCTCCAGCAGCGTCCACGCGAGGGCCGCGCGCAACTCGGTCACCGTGGACGCGAGCGCCTGCCCACGGTGCTGGCGCGCCAGTGGCTGGCGCACCGTTTTCATCGCCAGCGTGCTGTGCAGCACCCAGACGGCATGGCGGCGCTGCACGGCCAGGCACTCCGGACGGGACGCCAGCATGCGCTCGGCAAACAGCCGCGTGACGTAGAGCAGCCGGTAGCGTGGCGCACCGTCGCTGCCGGCCTCCGGCACCAGCAGCGACTTGCCGCACAGGCCCAGCACGCTTTCGATGACGCGCGGCCCTGGCAGGTCGTCCGACGCGGCCACGGCCAGGGCGCTGTCCAGCTCGAAGCTGCTGCGGAACACGGACAGGCGCTGCAGCACGCACTGCTCGGCCTCGGTCAGCAGCTCGTAGCTCCAGTTCAGCACGGCGTGCAGCGTCTGGTGCCGGCTCATGGCCAGCCGACGGCCACGCGTCAGCAGCTCAAGCGCACTTTCGAGCCGCTGCAGCAGCCCAGCCGCGCCCAGGCTGTTCATGCGCGCCGCGGCCAGCTCGATCGCCAGCGGCAGGCCGCCCAGAGACTCGCAAAGCTGTCGAACCGCCGCAGCGTTGGCCGCAGTCAGCTTGAAAGCGTTGCTTGCAGCCCGCGCCCGGGTGACGAAGAGCTGGATGGCGGGGTAGCGCAGCAGCGCGTCGACGTCCAGGGCCTCGGTCGGCGCCGGCATGCCCAGGGGCGGGAGGCGGAACACCCACTCGGCCTCAACCTCCAGCGGCTCCCGGCTGGTGGCCAGGATGGACAGCCTTGTGCAGCCGCGAAGCAGCTGGCTGACAAGCGCCGCCACGGCGTCGATCACATGCTCGCAGTTGTCCAGCACGATGAGCACCTGCTGGTCGTGCAGGGCGCTCTCCAACGCGGACAGCGCATCGCCGCGCGCGACGTCCAGCCCACAGGCATGGCTGACCTCGGTGGTCACCTGGGCCGGGTCCGCCAGCGTCGAGAGGTCGACAAAGAACGGCTCCTGTCCGTACAGCAGGGTGTGCTGCTCCGCAACGTCGAGGGCCACTGTCGTCTTTCCGATGCCGCCAGCCCCGACGATGGAGACGAGACGTTCGCTGGACAGCAGCTCGCGGATGCGTGCGATATCGGCTGCGCGCCCGATGAGCTGGGTCAGGCGTGGAGGCAGCCGCCCCACAGGCTCGGTCCGCGGAGGCGGGTCAGCCGCGGCTTCGGGCTGTGAGGCACGGACGTCGCCGACGAAGGTGTAACCCCGGCCCGGCACGTTGGTGATGTAGCGCGCCCCGTCCTGCCCGTCGCCCAACGCACGCCGCAACGCGGACATGTGCACGCGCAGGCTGGTCTCCTCGACCACCGTCTGCGGCCAGACGCGAGCGACCAGCTCGTCCCGGCTGTGGAGCTCGCCCGGACGCTGCAGCAACACTGCCAGCAGCTGCAGGGCCCGGCTGCCCACGCGCACGGCACCACGCCCGTCGCGAAGCTCGCGACGCACGGGGTCGTACCGGAACGGCCCGAAGTCAAAGGCCGTCGGCGGGTTGTGGGCGGCCTGCTCCGCCATGCTGGAATCCCCTGCAAGGAGTGAACCGCGGGAGTGTCGCTGCGGCACGGCCATACCGTGCGGCGCTCACGCGGGCCTGCAGCACCCCGCTGCAGGCAGGGCTCCATCATGGAAGAAAGCGCTTTCGACCGGGTGTGAATTACCGTGAATTCGCGCAGGCCGTGGCCCGCCGGGCGCCGGCGTCGGCGGGCGATGCGTGCGGACCGGTCAGAACGCCCAGCAGGAACAACCCAGCGCGCCCCAGAAGCTGCGAGCATCCGCCGCCGGTGCCTGGCGGTCCCACACGTGGGCGTGGGCATGAACACCGCAGGCGCTGGCGCAGCCGCAGCCCATCGCGGTGCGCTCGCCGGCACGCGTGAACAAGCCCGCCGCCGGGTTGCGGTGCTTGTAGGCCTCGAAGCGGCGCAGCGGGCTCCAGTCGGGGCTGGCCGGCGGCAACGGCGGCGCCAGGTCGTCAAACGGCCCGACGCCGTGGACAACCTTGCCGCCCATGACGGTGAGTTCCGAGTACAGGTCAGAGATGTCGCTCTCGCTGACGCCGAAGTAGTCCGCCGACAGCACGGCGAAGTCCGCGTACTGGCCCACGGCGATCTGGCCCTTGCGCCCCTCGTCGTGGCTGAACCAGGTGTTGGCCTGGGTCCACAGCCGAAGCGCGGTGTGGCGGTCCAGCAGGTTGCGCTCGGGCGTGAGCTGCAGGCCGCCGACGGTCTTGCCCGTTACCAGCCAGCTCAGGCAGACCCAGGGGTTGTGGCTGGACACGCGCGTGGCGTCCGTGCCCGCGCCGACCGGCACGCCGGCTTCGAGCATCGCCTTGACGGGCGGCGTGGCCTCGGCGGCGCGGGCGCCATAGCGCTCGACGAAATACTCGCCCTGGTAGGCCATGCGGTGCTGCACGGCGATGCCGCCCTGCAGCCTTGCGACGCGCTCGATGTTGGGCTGGGAGATGGTCTCGGCGTGGTCGAACCACCAGTGCAGGCCGGCGAAGGGCGTGTCGCGGTTGACCTTCTCGAACACGTCCAGCGCGCGGCCGATGGACTCGTCGTAGGTGGCATGCAGCCGGAACGGCCAACGCTTCTCGACCAGCAGCCGCACGACGTCTTCGAGGTCGTCCTCCATCTCGGGTGGCAGCTCGGGCCGCGGCTGGCGGAAGTCCTCGAAGTCGGCGGCGCTGAAGACCAGCATCTCGCCCGCACCGTTGTGGCGGTAGGTGCTGGTGCCCGACAGTGCCGGCAGCATCTCGGTCCAGCGCTCGAAGTCGGCCTTCTCGCCGCCGTTGTGCGGCGTGAAGAGGTTGTAGGCGATGCGTAGCGTCAGCTCGTTGTCGGCCGCCAGCTGCTCGATGACCTTGTAGTCGTCGGGATAGTTGTGGAAGCCGCCGCCGGCATCGCAGATGGACGTGACGCCCAGGCGGTTGAGCTCGCGCATGTAAAGCCGTGTCGAGTTGACCTGGTCCTCGGGGTCCAGCTTGGGCGCCTTGGCCAGCGTGGCATACAAGATCCAGGCGTTGGGCTGGGCCAGCAGCAGGCCGGTGGGCGTGCCGTCGGCGCGGCGCTGGATCTGGCCGCCGGGCGGGTTGGGCGTGTCCTTGTCGTAGCCCACGGCGCGCAGCGCGGCGGCGTTCAGCAACGCGCGGTCGTAGAGGTGCAGGATGAACACCGGCGTGTCGGGTGCCACGGCGTTGAGTTCATCCAGCGTGGGCAGGCGCTTCTCGTCGAACTGCTGTTCGGTGAAGCCGCCGATCACGCGCACCCACTGCGGCGCGGGCGTCGCGTCCACCTGCACCTTCAACATGGCCATCGCGTCGGCCAGCGTGCGAATGCCGTCCCAGCGCAGCTCCTGGTTGAAGCTCAGGCCACCGCGGATCAGGTGGATGTGGCTGTCGATCAGGCCGGGAATGAGACGCTTGCCCTGCGCATCGATGCGGCGCGTGGTGGCGCCGATCAGCGCCACCACGTCCGCCTCGTCACCCACGGCGACGAGTTGACCGTCCTTGACGGCCAGGGCGCTGGCTTGTGGCTGCGCCGGGTTCAGGGTCGTGATGCGGGCATTGGTAACGATCAGGTCGGCGCTCATGACTGCCTTTCCTCGGGTTGCTTGATATCGATGCCGGTGATCTTGGGCACGCAGGTCTGCTTGAACCATGCGACGCTGACATGCTCACCGTTGAGCAGGCGCTGCGCCATCGTGCCCAGCTGCTCGCCGGTGGCGATGCCCAGCAGGCCGAGCAGCGCCACGGCGGGCGGCGCGGGTGACTTCACGTGCAGCAGCGCGTAGATGACGCCGACCAGCAGGCCCGCAGCCACCGACAGGAGATAGAGCTTCATGACAGGGTCTTTCAGTGGCCGCCTTCGGACGCCGAGAACATCGTCGATGCGTAGACGATGCCCAGGCCGTAGGCGCCGCCGTTCGTCCGCGCGATGCCGGTGGTGAGGCCGTAGGTCTCGCCGCGCGCCCAGTCGCGCTGCAGCTCCAGCAGATATTGCAGCGAGGTCATGGGCCGCGCGCCGGCCTGGATCATGCGTTGCATCGCGAACTCGTGCGCCGCGGTGCTGACGTCACCGCAGGCATCGGCGATGACATAGACCTCGAAGCCCTGCTCCAGCGCCGACAGCACCGGGCCGACGATACACACCGACGTCCACAACCCCGCCAGCACGAGGCGGTTGCGGTCGATGCGGTTGATCTCGATGGCGATGTTCTCGTCCTCCCAGGTGTTCATCGACGTGCGATCGATGACCGCGTGGCCGGGGAAGGCGGCCTTGATTTCATCGAACATCGGGCCGCTGAAGCTCTTCTCGGCCACCGTCGTCAGCACCGTCGGCACCTTGAAGCCGGCCGCGGCCTGCGAAATCAACGCGGCGTTGTTGCGCAGCTCGACGGCGTCGATGGACTTGGTGGCGAAGGCCATCTGGGACTGGAAGTCGATCAGCACCAGGGCATGGTTGGCAGGGCTGAGCAGGGCTTTGGCGGGAACGGCTTTGGCGATCGACATGGTGTGGACTCCGGTGTTTGAGGGGGCGGTACATCCCGCCCGATAACGATAGGAGTGCGCGCACCCCGCGGCCTCTCTCAGATGGCAGACCTCGCGGCCGATCCTTTGGCTGCGTCCTCGCGGCGCACCAGCCACGCGGCGCCGCCCACCAGCACGGAGGCCAGCCACAGGCAGTCGAAGCGCAGCCACGCGTAACCCGCCGCGCCCAGCGCCGAACCCACGGCGAAGGCCGCGACGACCGGCCACATCGCCGCGATGCGGGTGCGCGCGCCGGCGTCCGCCCGGCCGGTGGCCAGGGCCAGCAGGTCGATGGTGAGCTGCGTCACGTTGCCGGTCATGACCGTCGTCTGCACCGGGCCGGCCAGACTGGTGCGCATCAACGCGTTCTGCACGCCGATGGCCACGATGAGCAGGAAGCCGATGGCGACCGAGGCCGCGTCGTCGGGCTGCCCAGGCAGCCCCGTCCAGCGCGGAGCCAGCGCGGCGGCAGCGATCAACAGCCCTTCGACGCCCAGCAGCCAGGTTGCCGCGGCCATCGCGCGACGCCGCATGGCTACTTCGGCCAGATTGGTCAGCACCACGCTGGCGATGAACACCGGCAGCGCCAGCGACTTGGTGAGGATGTCGACATGGCGGTTGACGACGTCGGCGCCGATCAGCACGAAGTTGCCGGTGACGTGGGCCGTGAACAGCCCGAACAGGCCGATGAAGCCGCAGGTGTCCACATAGGCCGCGGCCAGCGCCAGCAGCGCGCCGCGCAGGACGAGTCGTCGCGAATCGTTCAAGGTCTCAGCTCCGCAAGTGCGGCGAAGAGTAGCGCGCCGACCAGCGCAATGTGCTCCCAGAAGCCATTGAACGCATGCGCACGCTCCGGCCCCGGCGGCAGCTGCCACCAGGTGTGGGCCAGGAAGGTGGCCGCCAGCGTGAAGGCCGCCAGCGCCGCGCCACCCAGAGCCGCAAGCCGGCCGCCACGCAGCAGCAGCAGCACGCTGCCGCCGAGTTGCAGGACGATGACCGCCACCGTCAACGGCGCCAAGGCGGCGCCACCCACCCAGCTCACCAGCCCCCCCACCTCGGCCTGGGCGCCGGCGAAGTCCAGCAGCTTCAGCACGCCGCTGATCAGGTAGGGCAGCAGCAAGGCCAGCAGCGCCAGGCGCCGCCAGCTCGCGACCCCGCTCATGCCACCGCCGCGCGGCCGGCGAGCAGCTGCCGTGCCACGGTGGCCACGCGCTTGCCCAGATGTTCGGCCGTCAGCAGGTCGGCCGGCGGCGGCACCACGTCCGGGCCTTCGTCGGCGTTGGACTGCGCGGCCGCGCCGAGGAAGAAGCCATGGCGGTTGAGCGCCTCCTCGGTGGACTTGGAGTTGTTGTGGCCCGGCGGCAGGCCGAGGTTGACCCAGTGCATGCCGTGCTGCGCGGCGAAGATGGCGAGCTGCTGCAGCGTGTGCAGCTTGTCGCCCGAGCGTGCGGCGGAGTTCGTGAAGCCGGCCGCGACCTTGTCGCGCCACAGCCCGCCCTTGGCGAACACGGTGCGCGACGTGGCGTCCATGAACACCTTGAACTGCGCCGACGCGCTGCCCATGTAGGTTGGCGCGCCGAAGATGATGGCGTCGGCCTGGGCCAGCAGGTCCCAGTGCTGATCGGCCTCTTCGACGGGCACGAGGGTCACGTCGACGTGGCCGGCCGCATCGGCGCCGCGCGCCACGGCCTGCGCCTGTTTCGCGGTGTGGCCGTAGCCGCTGTGATAGACGACGGCGAGGCGGATGTGGAAGGGATTGTTCATGGAAACGCTCCTGAAAGTCGGCTGAATGGGGGCGGCCTACTTGGCCAGGAAGTCCTTGATGCCCTGGACGGTGGCGGCTGGTTCCTCCTCCATGAGCCAGTGGCCCGAACGCGGGATGACGAGTTCGGTGACGTTGGTGGCGGCGTTGCGCATGGCCACGGCTTCAAGCCCGGCGAACGACTTCTCACCGCCGATGGCCAGCACAGGCATGGTCAGCTTGGTCTTCATCGCCTCCAGGTTGTCCTTGGCGTCCTGCCGGAAGGCCTGGAACTGCGACAGCGCGCCCTTCATGGCGCCGGGCCGCGCGTACAGCCTGGCGTAGTGGTTGCGCGTGCCCTCGTCGATCTTCTCGGGCTGGCCGCCGAAGTCGTTGTAGAAACGGTCCAGGAAGATGCGCTCGCGGCCCTGCAGCAGGCGGAAGACATCTTTGCCGTAGAAGTCGAAATGCCACAGCTTGGGGTTGCGCACAACCTCATCCCACGGCGGGATGCCGGGGGGCGGCGCATCCATGACGACCAGCCGGGTCGTCTTTGTCGGATAGCTGGCTGCATAGGCATACGAGACCATGACGCCGATGTCGTGTCCGACAACGTCGGCCTGGTCGATGCCCAGACTCTCCAGAACGCCACGGATGTCCTTGGCCTGGTTCATCTTCTCGTAGCCGCTTTCCGGTTTGGCCGACAAGCCCATGCCGCGCAGGTCGGGCACGACGACGCGGTGGTTCTTGGCCAGCTCGACGGCCAGCGGCGTCCACATGTCGCCGGTATCGCCGAAGCCGTGGATCAGCACCACCGCCGGGCCGCTGCCGCCAACGCGCACGTGCAGGGTCGTTCCGTTGGTGGCGATGTCCTGCTGCTTGAACGTGGCCGGATAGGGCTTGGGCTGGGCCGCCGCGTGCGGCGTGGCCGTCAGCGCGGCAGCGGCCAGCAGCGTGGCACCGAGCAGGTGCCGGGTGAACATGGACATGGAAGTTCCTTGGTGGGGTTGCGGGGGGGGGGAATCAGGTGCGCGTGATCGACACGCCGCCATCGACCAGCGAGGCCGTGCCCGTCACGAAGGACGAGTCGTCCGAGGCGAGGTAGAGCGCCGAGCGGGCCACCTCCTCCGGCGCGCCCGTGCGTTTGAGCGCGTGCAGCCCGGTGATGAAGGCCTGCGACTCCGGGGTAACGTACTTCTCGCGGTACATGTCGGTGTCGACCGCGCCGGGCAGCAACGCGTTCACACGCACGCCCTGCGGGCCGAACTCGGCGGCCAGCGTCTGCGTCAGGCCGATGAGGCCGGACTTGCTCGCCGCATACGCCGCCACGCCGGGAAAGGCGGCGCTGTAGCCGATGAAGGTGGACGTGAAGATCACCGAGCCACCGCCGTGCTTCAGCATCTGCGCGATCTGGTGCTTGGCGCCGAGGAAGGCGCCGGTCAGGTTGACGGCCAGCGTGTCGGCAAAGCCTTGCGCCGACACCGTGGTCGACGCCCCCTTCTCGCCCTGCGTGCCGGCGTTGTTGAAGGCGACGTCCAGCCGACCGAAGCGCTGCACGGCCAGCGCGACGAGGGCCTTGGCATAGGCCTCGTCGCGCACGTCGCCGGCCAGCGAGATCGCGGTGCCGCCGCGGGCGTCGATTTCACAGGCCAGGTCCTTCAGCTCCGCCGCACGGCGCGCGCCCAGCACGACCTTGGCGCCCTCGGCCGCGAACAGCAGCGCGCTGGCATGGCCGATGCCGGAACTGGCACCGGTGACGAGGGCGACCTTGCCCTTCAGACGTTGGCTCATGCGCTTTCCTAATGCGTGGATTCGATGGACCGAAGGTTGGTCCATGCCCCCGAAATGCGCGAGTGAATCGGCGTGATTCATCGTCAACCCCGGCGTGAATCGGCGGTCCTCACAAGCCTTCACGCCGCTTCACTGGCGCCGGCCCGCCGCCGCACCCAACATCGCCTGGCCTGAAACCCGCCCCCCTCGACGGAGAAGCCCATGCTGATGCCCACCGCCACCCGCGTGCTCGTGTCCCACGCCGAACCGCTCGTCCATCGCGGAATCGTTTCCACATTGAGCACCGACAGCCGTTTCTGCGTGGCCGAGCAAGCCCCCGGCGAGTTCACACTGCCGCGGTGCGAGGCGACGCCGCCGCGCGTCGTCGTCACGGACCTGGCCACCGGCCTCGACACCGCCCTGCACCTGCGCAGCAACGGGGCGGGGCGAGATCCGGCACCGCCTGTCGTGCTGGTGCTGTCGCACCTGGACGGCGAGCTCAGCATCCGCGGGGCGCTGGAGCGCGGCGTGAAGGGCTATCTGACGCACGGCTGCCAGCCGGGCCAGCTGGTGGACGCCGTGCTGGCCCTGGCTCGCGGCCAGCGCTACCTGGAGGGAAGCGTGGTGCAGCGCCTGGCCGACACCGTCGCGCAGGACCTGCCCACGCCGCGCGAGATCGACGTGCTGCGGCTGATGGCCACCGGCCTGTGCAACAAGGCCATTGCCGCGGAGCTGAACATCGGCTGTGGCACCGTCAAGACGCACGTCAAAGCGTTGCTGGACAAGCTGGACGCGCCGACGCGCACGGCTGCGGCCGACATCGCCAAGCGTCGCGGCCTGCTGGACGCGATGGTGGGCGACTTCATCCTCGGGCGCAGCGGGCGCCGCCTCGCGGCCTGAGCTTTCTCGAAGATTCACGCCGATTCACGCCGCCCTCACGCGGCGCCCCTGATGATTCTTCTGCGCACATTGGGCTGGGCGCACGGAGGATTTCATGCGGGTTGGGAAGGGTTCCAAGGCTGGTGGTCGTCGGGTTCACGGGAGGCATCGCGCCGTTGCGGCGCTGGCGCCGGTCGTGATCGCGTTGGCGCCCCAGGCCGGCTGGGCGGAGGCCGACGCGTCGCTGCCGCCCGTCGTCGTGACGGCCAGCCGCATGCCCGAGCCTGCCGACGAGGCGCCCGTGTCGGTGGCCGTCGTGTCGCAGGACAGCATCGAGAAGAAGGGCATCTTCCAGCTCAACGATCTCGTCGGCATCGTCGCCGGCATGGCCGTGCCCAACGGCTCCAGCAACATGCCGCAGACCGTCGGCCTGCGCGGCGTGGGCGTGTCGCAGCCGGCCATGGCGCAGGCGGTGGGCATCTACGTCGACGACGTGCCGCTGCTGCGCGGCTATGCCACCGGCCTGTGGGACCTGCCCGACGTGGTGCGCTACGAGGTGCTGCGCGGCCCGCAGGGCACGCTGTATGGGCAGAGCTCGACGGCCGGTGCCGTCAAGCTCGTGTCCGTCGACCCGGACGAGATCGCCGGCTCGTGGTTCACCGTGGGCCTGGGCAACCTGGGCCAGCAGGAGGCGCGCGGGCTGTTCGCCGGCAAGATCCGGCCCGACCTGAGCGCGTCGCTCGCGGTTTCGCGCCGCACCAACGATGGCTTCGCCTACAACGCCACCCGGCATGAGGACATCAACAAGCTCGACGCAACGCAGTTCCGCGCCAAGGTCAAGGTCGGCCTCGGCCCGTCGGCCCACGTCACCTTCGCCGTCGACGGCCTGCTGGACCGCTCCGACACCAACACGACCAACTTTCCCGTCAACCACGCCGGTGCCGCGCCGCGCGTGTCGTTCAACTCGTCGGACGCCGGCGCCTTCAAGCGCAAGGCCGGCGGTGCGTCCGCCACGGCCGAGTGGGACGTGACCGCCAGCACCAAGCTGCGCTCCATCACCGCCTACCGCGGCTACACCGACGACCCGACGGTCGTCGACTGGAGCGGCACGGAGGTGGAACGCTATGAACTGTCACAGCAGGTGCGCCAACGCACGCTGACGCAGGAACTGCAGCTGGTGTGGCGCGGCACCGACCTGGACCTGGTGACCGGACTGATGCTGATGCGGGACCAGTTCGACTTCAATCGCTTCGTCGCGTCCTTCCCGCTGGCCGCGCCAGCGCCCGGCTACACCCAGGCGCTGACCCACCAGCTGACGCGGGATGCAGGCGTCTACGCACAAGGCCATTGGCGCCTGGGCGAGGCCTTGTCGGCAACGCTGGGCCTGCGCGCTTACCGCACCCAACAGGACGCAGCCAATGCGTTCTGGCGCACGAACGCGCAGTTCGTTCAGACGCAGCAGGTCTACAACGCCCCCAACCTGCACACCAGCAAGAGCGGGCTGTTGCCGCGGCTGGGGCTGGACTACACCGTCTCGCCGACGACCTTCCTCTACACCAGCGTCGCGCGCGGCGAGAAGTTCGCGGGCTTCAACCGCGCCGCCGAGTCGCTGACCTCGGCCGGCGTCGCGGCGAACCCTGAAAAGGTCACGACCTACGAAGCGGGCCTGAAGTTGAACGCCTCACCGCAGCGGCTGCGGCTGAGCGCGGCGGCCTTCTACAACGACTACAAGGACTACCTCGCCGGGCTGACCGGCGCCACCATCAACGGCACGCTGGTGACGGATTCCGTCTTCCTGAATGCCGGCAGCGCCCGTACCTATGGTCTCGACTTCGAAGCCGAGCAGGGTCTGAGCTCCGCCGTCAGCGTCAACGGGTCGGTCGAGTGGCTGCGCGCCAACTTCCGCAGCTTCCTCAACCCCAGCGGCTCTGCGGCCAGCGACTTCACCGGCCATGAGCTGCCCTACGCGCCGCGCTGGAGCATCGCCCTGGGCGTGAAGGGCCGCACGACTTTGGGCAAGGGCCAGTTGACGGCAGATGCCTGGCTGCAGCTCATCGACAAGCAGTTCACCGACGTGGCCAACACCGCCACGCTGCGCGCTCCCCGCCAGTCCTACGCCAACTTCGCGCTGACCTACGCGCCCGACGGCTCGCCGTGGCAGGCCTCGCTGCGTGTGCGCAACGCCTCGGACCGCGCCTACGCACTGGCCCGCACCCGCATCCCGCCGGTGGGCGTCGACACGGCCTACTACAACGCCCCGCGCACGATCATGGCCAATCTGCGCTATGACCTCTAGCGAGGCAGTGCAGACGGCGCCCGTCCTGTCCCCCGCGGTCATCGAGTTCGGGCCCTTTCGCTACGACCGGGCGCGCCGGGAGATCAGCGACGGCCAAGGCCGCCTGCGCCTGGGCAGCCGTGCGCTGCACATCCTCGACGTGCTGCTGGAGGAACCCGGCAGGCTCTACAGCCGCGAAGAACTGGTCACGCGCGTCTGGCCCCAGACGGTGGTGGAGGAGACCAGCCTGCGCGTACACGTGTCGGCGCTGCGCAAGGTGCTGGGCGACGGACAGGGCGGCGTCCGCTACATCGCCAACGTACCCGGGCGGGGCTATGCCTTCGTCGGCGAACTGCGCGCCGACCCGTCACCCGGCGGCGACGCGCTGGCGCCACCGCCTGCCGACGCTCTGCCCGCCTCACTGAGCCGCCCCATCGGCCGGGAGCAAGTCATCGCCCAGATCGGCGAACTGCTCGCCTGCGAGCGGCTGGTCTCCATCGTCGGCGCCGGCGGCATGGGCAAGACGACGGTGGCACTCGCGGTCACGGCGGGCCTGCGGGCGACCTATGCGCACGGCGCCTGCCTCGTCGACCTGTCGCGGCTGTCCGACCCGGCACTCGTGGCCGGTGAACTGGGTCAGGCACTGGGCCTGATCGTGCCCCGCGACAACCCGCTGGCGATGCTGGAAGCCGCACTGCGCGACAAGCAGATGCTGTTCTTCATCGACAACTGCGAGCACGTCGTCGATGCCGTCGCCAGCCTCGTCGACCGGCTGATGCGCACATGTCCCGGCCTGGCCTTCCTGGCCACCAGCCGCGAGCCGCTGGAGATCGAGGCCGAGTGGGTGTTCAAGCTGCCACCGCTGTCCCTGCCCGACGTGGAGGACACGCTGGACGCCCAAGACCTGCTGGCCTACCCCGCCATCCAGCTCTTCGTCGAACGCGCCCGCGCCATCAGCGCGACCTTCGAGCTGACGGACGCGCACGCGCCGGCCGTGCGCCAGCTGTGCGGCTTCCTGGACGGCATCCCGCTGGCCATCGAGCTGGCCGCGGCGCGCGTGGACAGCCTCGGCGTGCAGGGGCTGCTGCACCGGCTGGAGAACGCCTTCGAGCTGCTGACGCGCGGCCGGCGCACGGCGCTGTCCCGGCACCGCACGCTGCAGGCCGTGATGGACTGGAGCTACGACCTGCTCAGCGACAGCGAACGGCTGGTGCTGCAGCGACTGTCGGTGTTCCGCGGTGCCTTCGACCTGGACGGCGCGGTGACGGTGGCCTCGGACGGCGCGCTGACGCAGCAGCGCATCGTCGAAGACGTGCTCGCCCTGTGCGCCAAGTCCCTCGTCGTGCCGGACGCCGCGGACGACGAGCGCCCGCTGCACCGGCTGCTCTACATCACGCGGCTGTACGCCGAGAAGCAGCTGGCCAACAGCGCGGACGCAGCTGCGGTGCATCGGCGTCATGCCACCTTCATCCTGGAGGGCCTGCAGCGCGCTCGCCAGGCCGGCGCCGGCATGTCGCGCTATCACTGGTCGCCCGCGCTGGGTTCCTCCATCGCCGACGTGCGGGCGGCCATCGACTGGGCTTTGGCCGGCGAGAACGATGTGGAGCTGGGTGTCCAGCTGACGGCCCTCGCCAAGCGCCTGTACGCCGACGTGGGCCGGGCCGAGGAGTATCTGCAGCTCAACGCCCTGGCGATGGCCAGGGCCGAGGCCGTCGCCGCCGAGTCCGACCGGGATCGCCTCGAGCTGCCCTTGCGGATGGCGGCGGTCTTCATGACCGGGCATGCCGTCGACGGCCGGGAACTCTGCCGGCCGCTGTTCACACGCATGCGTGAGTTGCTGGACAGACTGGGCACGAAGGAGGACCGCATCGAGGCGCTCTACAGCATGAGCACCACGGCATTCGGCCACGGCGACTACCGGCTTTCACTCGCCCTGTGCGAGGAGATACGCACGCTCGCCGACGGCGACTACGCGCCCCTGTCGATCGCCATCAGCGACCGCGTCGCGGCGCTGAACCTGCACGCGTTGGGCAGGAACGACGCAGCGGAAACGCTGGCGCGGCGCGTCCTCGCCTTCAACGGCGTGCGCATCGGGCGGCAGTTCCTCAGTGTGGTGCCGTTCGGCGTGTCGATGCGCGTCCTGCTGGCTCGACTGCAATGGGTACGGGGCGACTTCGAGCAGGCTTGGCAGATGCTGACAGAGGCGCTCGAAGGCAGCATGAACGCTCACGTCTTCGCCCTCTGCCAGACGCTGGGGACCGCGGCAGTACCGATGGCTTTCTGGCGCGGCGACGTCGCGCAGGCGAGCCAATGGGCCCGTGATCTTTGGGAGGTGGCCGAACGCCAGAGCCTGCCGTACTGGCGGGCCTTCGCGCTGGTGTTCATGCGCGTGCTGGCCGGCGACGCCATCAAGCCCGGCGACGAGGCCGCGATCGCGGTGGCGCAATGCGCGCAGCTGGGCGACGTGGTGGCGACCATGCGCCCGGTCGGCCCACCGCCGGACACGCGTCTGCGCGTCGAGGCTGGCGAGGTGGGCTGGTGCGCGCCGGAAGTCCTGCGCCTGCTGGCGCTTGAGGCCGACTGCGACGCGACGGACATGGCCATGACACGCCTGGAGGCGGCGCTGAAGCTGGCCGAGGAACAAGGCGCGAGGTTCTGGATGCTGCGCATCGCACTCAGCATGGCGAACATCGCCCCCGGCACCGCCGCGCCGGCGCTGGCCACCGTGCGCCGGTTGCTGTCGTGCCTGGACGACGGCAGTGCCATCCCCGAACTGGCCGCAGCCCGGGCGCTGCTGAAGGACCGCGCATGACCAAAGCGCCGCCCGCAGCAGGCCTGGAGTCACCCGTCGGGCCCCGGCCGCCGGTGCGCACGCAACTGCCCGAGCTGCCTCGCCATTTCGTCGGGCGGGACGAGGTGACCCGGGACCTCGCCGCCACGCTGCTCGAACGCCGCCTAGTGTCGGTGGTCGGGCCCGGCGGGCTTGGCAAGACGACGCTGGCGGTGGCCGTGGCCTGGCGGCTCACCGAGATGATGACGGGTGGCATCTGCTTCCTGGACCTGGCGCGCCTGCGCGACGGCGCCGTGCTGGAGGCGGAGCTGGGCCTCGCGCTTGGCATGGACGGCTCGGCCGGCGTCTCGCGGGAAGGCCTGCGGCAGCGGCTGAACGGCCAGCGCCTGCTGTTGGTGCTGGACTGCTGCGAGACGGTCATCGGCGCGGCGGCCGAGCTGGCGGAGGACCTGTCGGCCGCGGTGCCGGAACTGCTGATCCTCGCCACCAGCCGCGAGCCGCTGCGCGCGCAGGGCGAGTGGGTGCACCGCCTGGCGCCGCTGGCCTCGCCGCCCGAGTCGGCTGCGCTGCCGGCGTGGCTGGCGATGACCTATTCCGCGCTGCAGCTGTTCTTCAGCCTGGTGCAGTCCCGCGACGCCACGTTCGCCCCAACGCCGAGCAACCTCGCCCAGGCCTCGGCCCTGTGCAGCCGGCTCGACGGCAGCCCGCTCGCCATCACGCTGGTGGCCTCGCACGCGAGGCGGGTCGGCATGCCCGGCATCACCGCGGAGCTCGGTCCGGAGCTGCTGAGCCTGGGCGCCGACGGGCAGACCGGTCGCCACAGCTCGTTGGAGGCCGTGCTGGACTGGAGCTATCGGCTTCTGCTGGACGAAGAACGGCGCATCTTCCGGGCGCTGTCCACGCTGCGGGGCAGTTTCGACCTCGAAACCGCCGTGCGCGTTGCCGGCGGTCCTCGGGCCGGGACGATGGACAGCGTGCTGGACCTGACCGACAAGTCGCTGCTGATGACGCTGCAGGTGGGTGATGCAACGCTTTACCGCATGCCCGATCTGACGCGCACCTATGCCAGCGCCCGGCTGGAGCGGGCTGACGAGGTGGAATATCGCACCGCCCGCACCCGCCACGCGCAAGCGCTGATGCAGCTGCTCGCGGTGGCGGATCAGCAGTGGAGTTCGATGGAGAGGGCCGACTGGCTCCGCTGCTACGGCGTCTGGATCGAGGATGTGCGCCATGCATTGGGCTGGGCCTTCTCGGACACCGGAGACTCGTTGCTTGGAGCCGAGCTGATGGTGGCCGTGCTGCAACTGGCCGAGCAGAGCGGTCTCTTTGCCGGCTTCACTGATTTTGCGAGCCGCGCGCTGCGCGAAGTGAGCCGGCTCGATCCGCCCCGGCCGGAACTGGCCGCAAGGCTGCACGTCTTTCCGACGTTCGGGTACCTGAGACTGCCGGACGACGAATCGCATCAATCCGCCGCAGTGGCGAAGGCGCAAGACATCCACGCCCTGCCCGCGTCGGCCGCGACCAAGCTCGGCGCGCTGCTGGCGCTGTGGGCGAACAGCTTCCAGCTCGGCGACTACCGGGACTGTTTGCGGGGCGCCGCGGACATCAAGCGACTCTCCGACTCGGACTGGGTCATCGACCTCACGTCGCGGCGAACGCGTGCGCAGGCCTTGCACTTCCTGGGCGAGCATGCCACCGCCCGGACGCTGGCGACCGCGGCGCTTGCCGAGGCCAGCCGGCGTGTGCCGCTGGCCTACACGCCATCGCCCGTGAGTCTCGAGGTGTCGATGCGCATCGTGCTCGCGCGCATCCACTGGATCGAAGGCCGGCCCGCCCAGGCCTGGCAAACGGTGCAGGACTGCCTGGCCTTCGCCGAGAAAGACCCTCCGCCGGCCATCTGCCAGGCCTTGGCCCTCGCCGCCATCCCGGTGGCGCTGTGGTGCGGGCGCCGGGATGTCTGCGCGGCGCTGGCGGCGCAACTGCTGGAGCAGGCCAGTCGCTATGAATTCCGCTACTTCATCGCCTGGGCACGCTTGACCGAACGCGTGCTCGACGCCGGTGGCAGCAACCTGCCGGCGCACGCCGAGGCCCTTAAGACGCTGACAAGCAACGAGCAGACCAAGTACCGCGACCATCTCAGCACGTTCGAGCCGGACGACATCAGCGTCGACTCCTTCGTGCGCGTGCAGAGGGGTGCCGTCGGCTGGTGCGCGCCGGAGATCCTGCGGGTGAAGGCCGAGCATGTCGCCGCGGCCGCGGGTCCGGGCGCCCAGGCCGAGGCCAGCGCGCTGCTGGCGCAGGCGCAGGCCATGGCCCGCCGGCAGGGTGCGCTGGGCTGGGAACTTCGCGTTGCGATGAGCCGCGTACGGCTGTCCCGGCGCCGGGGCGGGCCGGAGCCGACGGCCGAACTCGAACGCCTGGCGGCCGTCTATGACCGCTTCACCGAGGGCTTGGAAACGCGCGACCTGAGCCTGGCCCGCGAACTGCTGGGGCGGTCCTAGGCGACCGCCTGCCGCTGCCGGCCGGCGGGCGACAGGCAGGTCACGACGATGGCCGCCACGATGGTGCCGGCGATGACCGCGAACATCTGCTGGGGCCCATGATTGCGCAGCAGCGGCACCAGCAGCAGCGGCGCCACGGCCGCACCGACGCGGTTCAACGCCCAGGCGCTCGCCAGCAGGCGGCTGCGAGCCTCAGTGGGGAACAACTCGGCGGCATACAGGTTCATCAGGGACAGGTAGATGGACGTGACCGTGCCGAAGACGGTGGCGGCGACCACGACCTGCCACGTGATGTCGGACGACACGAACACCGCGCCGGACAGCAGCATGACCACCGAACAGCCCGCCAGCCCATGTCGCCGGTCGATCCGATCGAGGCTCATCGAGCCGACGATATTGCCGAGCATCGGACCGACCATGGAGATGCCCACCACCATCAACGCGTCGTTGAGCGCGAAGCCGCGCTGAGTCAGCACCGCGCCCCACAGGATGGTGAACGACGCGGTGGCCCAAGGACTGAGCGCGAACAAGGTGTAGATGAGATGCCTGGGTTGCGTGGGCCGCGCGCCGGCCACCACCGGTGCCGCGGTGGCATCGCCTTGCCAGGGCAACACGGGCGACCGCTCGAAGCGCGCAAGGGACCGCGCCGCATCGGCCATGCGCCCACGCGCCGCCAGGGAGCGCGGCGATTCCGGCAGCAATGCCGCGGCGCCCGCAGCCAGCAGGCACAGCAGCGCCAGCACGACGAACGTCAACCGCCAGGATTCGCCGCCGAACCAGGCGGAGGTGGCCATGCCGCGCAGGAACATCAGCGTGCAGAAGGGGCCGACGGTGGACAACGCGATGCACCAGAACGTCGCCGCCCCGCGGTGCCGTGGTGCCAGCATGTCGGCCAGCAGCGAGATGACGAGCGGCGGCATCGCGCCCAGTGCCAGGCCAGCCAGACCGCGGCAGATCGTCAGCTGCAGGATGTCGTGCGCGAAGCTGGCGGCCAGCGAGGTCAGGCAGACCCAGGACAGCGTGGCGACCAGCATGTTGAGCCGGCCGACACGGTCGGCCAGCCAGCCGAACAACGGCGCGCCGATGACCGCGCCCACATAGACCGACGACAGCAGTGCCGACAGCTGGCCCGAGGACGCCTTGCTGGCGCCGGTGGAAAAGATGGCGGACAGCGCGCCACTGAGCGACATCTCGCTGATGGCCGCGGCCATGGCGCAGGTGCAAACCAGCACCAGGCCCAGATGCAGCCGCGTGAGCGGCAACCGGTCCAGCCGCAGGGCGATGTCGGACGCGTCGGAGGCAGCAGCCAAGCTCGTCTTTCAGTCTGGTGAAGAAGCGATGGACCTTACGCGATCTTCACCACGGCGCGCACGTCGCACGCCGCGGATTCACGACGATTCACGCGTCGACCGTGGCCGACGGCCGGCGGCTGGCGAGGCGTTGCATCTCCAGCGCATGCCGCGCGCGCACGGCGCCGGCGTCGGGCTGGTCGGCCAGGCGCTCCAGCGCGTACAAGCGCACGGCACGCAGCAGCCGGTAGGCGGTGCCGTCGTCCGTGTCACGGGCGTACAGGGGCAGCAGCAGCGACCGGTCCACCAGACGCAGCACGACCTCTTCGGTGGTGGCCTGCCCCGGCAACGTCCGCACCACCGCTGCCGCGCTGGTCAGGGAGAACGGGGCGTCGAAGACCGCCAGGCAGGCCAGCACGCGGCGCTCCGTCGCATCGAGCAGGTCATGGCTCCAATCGATGGCCGCACGCAAAGACTGGTGGCGCGGCTGGGCGCCGCGGCGGCCGCGGGTCAGCAGGGCCAGCCAGTCCTCGGGCCGCGCCAGCAGTCCCTTCAGGCCAAGCGCCGGCACGCGCCGGGCAGCGAGCTCCAGCGCCAGCGGAATGCCGTCGAGCTGCCGGCAGAGTTCGCGCAGGTCGGGCACGTCCGTGTCACTGAACACCACCGTGTCCGCCGCGGCCCGGGCGCGCTCCACGAAGAGGGCGACGGCCGGCGACTGCAGCGAATCGGCCAGCGTCCCCGCGGCCGCCGGCGCCACGGCCAGTGGCTCCAGCCGCAGCACATGCTCACCCGCCACGCTCAGAGGCTCGCGGCTGGTGCAGATCAGGCGCAGGCCCGGTGCCTGGCGGCTGATGGTTTCAACGAGCGAAGCGACTTCCTCCAGCACCTGCTCGCAGCTGTCCAGCACCACCAGCCGCTCGACATGCCTCAGCGCCGCAGCGAGGTCCGCCAGCCCGGCGCCCGGCAGTCCAAGTGCGGACGCCACCTGGGCCAAGGCGCCGGCCGGATGAAGCTCGGACAGGTCCACCCAGCAGGTGCCGCCGGTGAACCCGGCCGCGAGGCGCGCGAGCGCTTCCCGCGCGACGCTGGTCTTGCCGATACCGCCCGGCCCGACGATGCTGACGATCGGGCAGCGCTCCACCATGGCGATGAGCGTGGCCAGCGTGGACTCGCGCCCGGTCAGCCGCGCACCGGTTGGCCGTTCCGCCGCGACGGCCGGCACCGGCAGGGGGCGCGGCCGACGGTCGACCTGGCCCACGAAGCTGTAGCCGCGCCCTGGCACGTTGGTGATGTACCTGCGCTCGCCGGCACCCGCCTCCAGCGCCTTGCGCAGCGCCGCGACGTGTACGCGCAGGCTGGAGTCTTCGACGAAGGTGCGCGGCCAGACGCGCGCCACCAGGTGCTCGCGGCTGAGCACCTCGCCGGCCTGCTCGACGAGCGCGATCAGCAGGTCCAGCGCTCGGCTGCCGAGAGCCACCTCGCTGGCACCCAGCGACAGGGAACGGCGCTGCACATCGAGCGTGAATCCGTCGAAGACGTAGACCTGACTTTCCGGAGAGGAAACCGAGAACGGCATGGGAAACAAGCTTGCAAGATGCGGGCCGCATGCTAGCTCTTAGAAGGTGACGCTACCACCGGGAAGACACTCGCAGTTTCCTGGTTAGGGATCTGCGGGTCGGCAAGGGCTTGCTACGGGATGAAGCAAGGGCCACCACCTCAAAGCGACAGCGACAACCCAGACGCGGCGCGTTCGAAGGCCCCTGGCAGGCCGCGGCGGAAGACCGCCCGTGCGAGACACAGGCCCCGGTCCGCCTCAACCATCGCCCAGGGCACGAGAACCACGTGGCAGAGCCCTCGCTCGCGCACGTCCACCCGGCAGCCCTCCTTGCCCGGCACGCAGTCGATGCGGGCCTGCGGCCAGATCAGCCCGAAGACGTGCCGCACGACGGACTCGCCGCCGACGTGCTCGCGCAGCGTGGCGACCGCGCCCGGCAAGCGATGGATGGATCGTGACAGGCCCGCTTGCCCGCTCATGGCGGCCTCCAGTCGTGAACGGCCGACCAATGTGAACGCGACCCCGCAGACCGGCACCGTCCAAATGGGAGAGGCCCGCACGGCCATCGTGGGGAGGTGCGTCGGCGAGCAGGCCCCTAGCCTTCAGGCTCGATCACTCCGCGAGGTTCCGCCATGCTTGGACTGTCTGCCCTGGGCGCCGTGCACACCGCCATCGCCCTCATCGCCGTGTTCTGCGGCTTCGCGATGACGCTGCGCTTCGGACGCATCGGCACCGACCTCCCGCTCGGCAAGGCCTACGTCGCCTGCACCGCACTGGCCTGCCTGACCAGCCTGGGCATCTTCATGCACGGCGGCTTCAACGCCGCGCACAGCCTGGCGCTGATGACCCTCGTCGTGCTGGGCGTGGCCGTGGCGGCGAGCCGGTCGAAAGACGCCAGCCGCATCGCCATCTACGTTGAAACGCTGGGGTTCTCGACCACGCTGTTCTTCCACCTGATCCCGGCGCTCAACGAGACGTTCACACGCTTCCCCGCGGACGCCCCGCTCTTCACCGGACCCGACGATCCGCGGCTGCAGCGCGTCATCGGCTTCATGTTCCTGGCCTACGCCCTGGGCATTGCGCTGCAGGTACGGCACATCCGGAAGACGCCCTCGCCCCTGCGCCGAAGCTGGCCCGCCTGAGCACCGACCGCCCCAATCACAACCTGTGCCCCGTCCGGCGGCACGCCTTCGAAAGGACGCCCCATGCTGAACCTCATCAAACACGCCGTCGCCGCCGGCGCCCTGACCTTCGCCGTCGCGCCCGCGCCGGCGGCCGACGCCAAGCCCACCATCGTGCTGGTGCACGGCGCGTTCGCCGGCTCGTCGAGCTGGAACGGCGTCGTCACCGAACTGAGCCGGAAGGGATACACCGTCATCGCCGCGGCGAACCCGTTGCGCGGCGTCGCCAGCGACGGTGCCTACGTCGCGGCGCTGGCCCGCTCCATCAGCGGCCCCGTGGTGCTGGTCGGCCACTCCTACGGCGGCGCCGTCATCTCGGCCGCGGCCAACGGCGTGCCCAATGTGAAGTCACTGGTGTTCGTGGCCGCGTTCGCGCCCGACGAGGGCGAAAGCGCGCTCGACCTGACCGGCAAGTTCCCGGGCTCC
This sequence comes from Pelomonas candidula, assembly GCF_043555985.1. NCBI lineage: Bacteria > Pseudomonadati > Pseudomonadota > Betaproteobacteria > Burkholderiales > Sphaerotilaceae > Roseateles > Pelomonas candidula. Next base: position 82,690 of record NZ_JBIGIC010000012.1, read on the forward strand.
ACGCTGCCGCCGACGCTGGCCGCGCCCGTCAAACTCGCCGATGGCGGCGAAGACCTGTATGTGCAGCAGGACAAGTTTCCGCACCAGTTCGCCGCCGACGTACCGCCGGCCCAGGCCAAGGCGATGGCGGCGACGCAGCGCCCCGTCAAGGCCGCCGCGCTGTCGGAAGCCGCACCGGCGCCCGCCTGGAAGACGGTCCCTTCCTGGGCCATCTACGGCAGCGCGGACCTGAACATCCCGCCTCAGGCGATGGGCTTCATGGCCGAGCGCGCCCGGGCGAAGAAGGTCGTCGTGGTGAAGGGAGGCTCGCATGCCCTGATGGTGTCGCACCCTGGCGCGGTTGCGGCGCTCATCAGCGAAGCCGCGCAATAGCCGGAGCGACTCAGCCCGCCTGCAGCGTCAACGTGACCAGCAGGCCACCGAGGGGACTGGTACCCAGCGTCACCGAGCCACCGTACAGCGTGGCCAGCTCCTGCACGATGGCCAGCCCCAGACCGCTTCCCGGGGTCGTCTCGTCGAGGCGGCTGCCGCGCTTGAGCGCCTCGGTCACCTGCGCCGCGGGGATGCCTGGCCCGTCATCGTCGACGGTCACGCGCAGCAGCCTGCCGGTCTGCACGGCGCTGACGAGCACCTGGGTTCGGGCGGCCTTGCAGGCGTTGTCCAGCAGGTTGCCCAGCATCTCCTGAAGGTCCTGGGACTCGCCGGCGAATGCCAGGCGCGCATCGACGTCGGCGCGGATCGACAGCGTCCTGCCCGCATGGACCTTCTGCATGACGCGGACCAGGCCGTCGACGACAGGCTGCAGTGGCGTCCTGAGGCCGCCAAGGCCCTGGGCGGCCGCCGCGCGCGCCCGCGCCAGGTGCCAGTCGATGTGCCGGCGCGCCAGTTGCATCTGGTCCAGCACCAGCGCGGGCAGCTCATCGCGCGCCGCGTCGCTGGACGCCGCGTTCGCGGCCCCCTGGCCCAGGATGGCAAGCGGCGTCTTCAGGGCATGCGCGAGATTGCCCGCCTGCGCCCTCGCCCGCTCCAGCGTCGAGGCCTGGCGATCCAGCACGCCGTTGAGGTCGTCGACCAGCGGCTGGACTTCGCTCGGATAGTGGCCTTCGAGGCGCTGCGTCTGCCCGTCCCTCAGCGCGGACAGCGCGACGCGCAGCCGGCCCAGCGGCGCCAGTCCCAGCGTGACCTGGAGCACGGCACCGGCGCACAGCAGCAGCAGCAGCACCGTGAGTGCCACCAGCAGGACCTTGTCGAATCTCGCGGCAGCGCGCTCCAGCGGGCCGGTGCTCGCGGCCACCATGACGCGCCACGGCTGGGATGCACCGTCGGCATGCAGCCCACGCTCGATGAGCAACAGAGGCTCCTTGCGATGGTTCAGCACCTCGTGCACATGCAGTTCGCCCTGCACCGGCATGTCTTGCGGTGCGACCAGGTCTTCATCCCAGAGCGATCGCGAGCGCAGCAGGCCCGGCTTGCCGGCGGCACCGGCGCCGTCGACCTGCCAGTACAGGCCGGAGTGCGGACGGGTCCAGCGCGGGTCCGACAGCCGCGTCGCGTCGAGGCTGGGCTGCCCCTGGCCGTCCACCTCCAGCCTCGCAAGCACCTGGTCCAGGTCGGCAGTGAGGCGCTCGATGAACTGCTGCCGCACGTGGTCGCGGAACAGGGCGGACAACAGCAGGCCGCAGGTCACCAGCGTCAGGCCCGCGCTGAGCAGGGTCACCAGCAGCAGGCGGTGACGAAGCGACGCGAGGTTCAACGAGACCAACGAGACTCCCGCCGTTCAGCCGGCCGGCACGAGCCGGTAGCCCATGCCGCGGACGGTCTCGATGAGGTCGGCGCCGAGCTTGCGCCGCAGCCGGGCCACGAAGACCTCCACGGTGTTGGAGTCGCGGTCGAAGTCCTGCGCATACAGATGCTCGACGAGTTCGCCGCGCGACACCACCTGGCCCGCGCGGTGCATCAGGTAGGCCAGCAGCCGGTATTCGTGCGCCGTCAGGCTGACGGTGCCCCCCTTGAGGGTGACCGTGCCGGTGCGCGTGTCCAGCGTGATGTCGCCTTGCTGCAGCAGCGGCGACGCCAGGCCGTGGGAACGCCGCACGAGTGCGCGCAGACGGGCGAGCAGTTCCTCGGTATGAAACGGCTTGGCCAGATAGTCGTCCGCCCCCGCGTCGATGCCGGCGACCTTCTCGTGCCAGCTGTCGCGCGCGGTCAGGATCAGCACCGGCACGGTCCGCCCCTGGCCGCGCCAGCGCTGCAACACCGTCAGGCCATCCAGCAGGGGCAGCCCCAGGTCCAGCACCACCGCGTCGTAGGGCTCCGTCGCGCCGAGGTGCAGCGCTGCCTGCCCGTCCGCCGCCTCGTCCACGGCATAGCCGGCCTGCTCCAGCATCTGCCTGAGCTGCGACCTCAGGACGGCCTCGTCCTCGACCAGCAGCACCCTCATGGCCGGCGCTCCGGGACCGAGGCAGGTCTACCTGCGCCGTCGGGTGCCGGCCGTTGCCGGCTTCTCAGGACCGTGGCCGTCCTGGCGTCCACATCCAGGCGCAGCAGCCGGCCGCCGCTCTGCAGCAGCTTGAACTCGTAGATCCAGCGTCCGTCCTCGCGCTCCAGTTCCACCTCCAGCACCTCGCCGGGATGACTGCGCTGCAATCTGTCCAGCACCTCCTGCAAGGGCAGCACTTCACCGGCCTTCAGCGCGGCGCGCGCGCGGTCGTGGTCCGGAAGGTCGTCCGCGTGGACGGGCGAGACCGCAGCGGCACCGACGCACAGCGCGGCAACGCAGGGCAGGACGGCGGGCCAGCGGGAAGCCTTCATGGCGCAAGTGTCGTGCGGCGAAGCTGAACGGTGAATGAACGACCGGTTCAGCAAGGGTTCAAGGGCAGCTTCCGATGATGGCTGCGTCAACCCCAGGACACCCGACTCGAGGAGCACCTCATGACTTCCACGCCCCCTTCCCTGGCACCGGCGGCTGCCGGCCAGGCCCCTGCCGCCCGAGCGGCGCGGCTGACGATAGATGCGCCGGTGCGGGCCTTCCACTGGCTGTTCGCGCTGAGCTTTGCCGGCGCCTGGCTGACGGCCGAATCCGAGCGCTGGCGAGGTCTGCACGTGACGCTGGGCTACGCCTTCGGCGGACTGCTGCTGTTCCGGCTGGTCTATGGCCTCGTCGGCCCGCGGCAGGCGCGGCTGGGCCTGCTGTGGCATCGCGTCTCAGGCCTGGGCGACTGGTTGCGCGGCGCCCGGGCCGGGCGCGTCGACCTGCCCCGGGCGGCCACCCTCGGCATGGGCGCGGCGATGCTGTTGCTGATGGTCGTGGCCGCGCCGCTGGTGCTGTCCGGCTATGCGGGCGAGGTCGACTGGCTGGGCATGGAGGACGCCATGGAGGAGGTCCACGAGTTCTTCGCGAACTCGGCCCTGGCCCTCGTGCTGGCGCACCTGGCGCTCATCGTGCTGCTGTCCGTCCTGCGCCGCCGCAATCTGGCAGCCCCGATGCTGACCGGCCGCACACCGGGGCCGGGCCCCGACCTCGTCAAGGCCAATCGTGGCGGGCTGGCCCTGCTCGTGCTGGTGGCCTACCTGGGCTTCGTCGGCTGGCAGACCGTCCAGGCCGACCCGGCCGGTGCGTCAACACGGCACGGCGAGCATCGCGGCGGAGACCATGACGACGATGACTGAACTCAGGGCTGGCGGCGGCGGCGTGCGACCACCGCCGTGCACCACGCCCAGGCCAGCAGGGACAGCGCGGCGGCCATCCCCAACAACGGGCCGGACGGCGCGGCGAACTTGAACAGCGCCGCGACCTCGGGCACCCCGAGGGCCAGCGCCAGCAGCACCACGGTGCCGAGCGCGATCCCGCGGAAGGCCGCATTCACGGTGCGCGGCCCGGCGGCCGATGACGCCCAGGAACGGTTCGCCTGGATCAGGCCCAGGTTGCCCAGCACCAGCACGATAAAGGCGGCCGTGCGACCGGCATCGGCGTCACCGCCCACATGCTCACCCAACACGTACCCGGCAAGCACCGCCGCCAGCAGCCCGGCGCCTTGCAGCAGGCCCATCCGCACCAGCGCGGCGTCGAACAGCCTGGCATCGGAGCGGCGCGGCGGCTGGCTCATGGCGCCCGGCTCCAGCGGCTCGGCCTCGAAGACGATGGAGCAGGCCGGGTCGATGACCAGCTGCAGGAACAGGATGTGCGCCGGCATCAGGATCAGCGGCCAGCCCATCAGCAGCGGCACCAGGGCGAGGCCGATGATGGGCAGGTGCGCGGCCAGCACGAAGGCGATGGCCTTGCGCAGGTTGGCGAAGACCCGCCGGCCGTAGCGGATGGTCGTGACCAGTGAGCGGAAGTCGTCGTTCAGCAGCACGAGGTCGGCGGCTTCGCGGGCAACGTCGGTGCCGCGACCGCCCATGGCCACGCCGATGTGCGCCGCCTTGAGCGCCGGGGCGTCGTTCACGCCATCGCCCGTCATCGCCACCACGTCGCCGCGCGCGCGCAAGGCCCGCACCAGGCGCAGCTTCTGCTCGGGACGCACGCGACAGAACACCTGGATGTCGCGCAACCGCCCGGTCAGCGCAGCGTCATCCAGCGCATCCAGCTCCGTGCCTGTGAGGTGGCCACCGGCCACATCCAAGCCCGCCTGCCGCGCGATGGCCAGCGCCGTGGCCGGGTGGTCGCCGGTGATCATGGCCACGCGGATGCCCGCAGCCCGGCACTCCGCAATGGCCGCCGGCACGTCGGGCCGCACCGGGTCCTCCAGCGCCACCAGGCCGACGAACTCGAAGTCGAAATCGTGCTGGATGGCGGGCAGTGCCCCGGCCGCGAACACCGCGCGGGCCACCCCCAGCACGCGCAGGCCGTCGGCGGCCAGTGCCGCCACCTGGTCGGCAATCTGCTGGCGCCGGGCCGGCGGCAGGTGGCACAGGTCGACGATGGCCTCGGGCGCTCCCTTGGCCGCCACCAGCAGCTCGCGCCGGTCCGCCGAGCGCCATACCCGTGACATCGCCAGCATCTCGCGCGACAGCGGGTAGTCGGACACTAGTGTCCACTCCGCGTGCAGGTGCTCGGAGCCCTGCAGCCAGTGCCGTCCCGCGGCACCGATGGCCGCCTCCATGGGGTCGAAGGCATGGCGGTGGCTGGACAGCACGGCGTACTCCAGCACCGGGTGGAAGGCATGCGACATTGCGTCGATGGGCTGGCCCGCCAGCTCGAAGCCCGCGCCGTCCACCCACAGCCGGCGCACTTCCATCTGGTTGCGCGTCAGCGTGCCGGTCTTGTCGACGCACAGCACCGTCGTCGCGCCCAGCAGTTCCACGGCGGGGATGCGGCGCGTCAGCACCTGTTCCCGGGACAGCCGCCACGCGCCCAGGCCCAGAAAGATGGTCAGCACCACCGGCAGCTCCTCCGGCAGGATGGCCATGGCCAGCGTCAGGCCGGCCAGCAGGCCGGTGAGCCAGTCGCCGCGGCTGACGGCCCACCCCAGCGCCAGCAGCAAGGCGATGGCGGCGCCGGCCACTGCCATGCGCCGCACGACCTGCGCCGTCTCGCGCTGGATGGGCGTGTCTTCCATCGCCGTGCCGCCCAGCGCGGCGCCGATGCGCCCCAGCGCGCTGCGCGGACCGGTGGCCACCACGCGGCCCTGCGCCGTGCCCTGCGTGACCAGCGACCCGGAAAAACAGAGCTGGTGCGGCGCTGCTGGCGCCGTGTCCGTCGCCTCGCGGGCCTGCTTCAGCACGGGTTGGGATTCGCCCGTCAGCAGCGACTCGTCGACCGTCAGGTAGCCGGCCTGCAGCAATTCGACATCTGCCGGCACCCGGTCGCCTTCGGCCAGCAGCACGAGGTCGCCCACCACCAGCGTCTTGCCCGGGACACGCACCGGCTCGCCATCTCGCATCACGAGCGCGCGCGGGCTCGACAGGTCGCGCAGCGCATCCAGCGCCGCCTGGCTGCGGCGCTTCTGCACGAAGGTCATCGCGATCACCACCAGCACGAAGCCCAGCAGCATCAGGGCTTCGTGGCGGTCGCCGAGCGCGAGGTAGATCGCACCGCAGGCCACCAGCAGCAGGAACATCGGCTCGCGCACGACCTCCCACAGCAACTGCACCGCCCCGGCGCGTGCGGCCGACGGCAGTTCGTTGGGGCCGTCGCGGCGCAGCCGGGCTTGCGCTTCCTGGGTGCTCAGGCCCTCGTGCGCCGGCATGCTCATGGCCGCTCAGCGCGCCGGCTCGGGCGACACCTTGTCATGGTCACGATCCGGACGGTGCCAGGGGTCCACATGGGTCATCAGGTTCAACACACGATGGCGCTGCATCACCCGGCGCCGCGCCTCCACGGCGATGTCGTGCCCGGCCTCGACGGTCAGCGTTGCATCCACCTCGATGTGGGCGTCCACCACCACCATGTCGCCCATCTTGCGGGTGCGGATGTCGTGGACGCCCATGATCCCTGGCGTTTCCGCCAACGTCTGGCGGATGGCGGCCACTTCTTCGTCGTCCACGGCGCGGTCCATCAGGTCATGCAGCGCGTCCCAGCCGAATTCCCAGCCCATCCTGGTGACCATGAAGCCCACGATGGCCGCTGCGATGGGGTCCAGGATGGGGTAGCCCGCCAGGTTGCCGATGATGCCCAGTCCGACCACCAGCGACGACGCGGCGTCCGAACGCGCATGCCAGGCATTGGCCACCAGCATGCTGGACTTGACCCGCTTGGCAACCGCCAGCATGTAGCGGAACAGCAGTTCCTTGGCCGTCAGCGCGCCCAGCGCCACCCAGAGCGCGGCCATGTGCACCTGGGGGATGGCCTCCGGCTGCTCCAGCTTGACGGCGGCCGACCACAACATGCCCAGGCCCACGGCCAGCAGCAGCAGGCCCAGCACCAGCGAGGCCGCCGTCTCGTAGCGATGGTGTCCGTAGGGATGGTCCTCGTCAGCATCCTTCTGGCTGTGATGGTTGGCCAGCAGCACGACGAAGTCGGCGATCAGATCCGACAGCGAATGCACGCCATCGGCCACCAGGCCCTGGGACCGGGTCAGCAACCCCGCCACGATCTGGGTCGACGTCAGCGCCAGATTGACGGCCACGCTGACCCAGGTGCTGCGGGACGCCGCCGCGGCACGCTCGGCGGTGGTGTGCTCGGTGGCTTCAGAGTCTTCGGTCGGAGGCAGTGGTGTCGTCACGGGCGCAGGAGGCAATGGGGACTGCAGTCGGGCAGGCCACCGCAGGATAGTGCGGCCACCTGAACCTTGGATGAACGTCGATGCGGGCCGGCAGTCCAGGCCGGCCCCGGTATGACCGAGCGCCGCCCGGCAGGCTGCTGAGAGACAACACGCCGCGCCACACGCGCCGGACAGCGCCCTGGGACTGCATGGCTTGGCGCCCTACCCCCGCAGTCCGGAACACGCGCCCCTCGACCGATGCGGGTTAGCACTGACGTTGTTGATCCGCACTTTACTTTCTGAACCGTTGTTCTGAAATATCAGGATGTATACACTGGTATTTCAGAAGCGCAAAAGATGCGCGTCCTTGCTGGCGACGTACCGCAGCCAGACAAGAGACCGCCGTACCGGAGACAAGCTGTGCGTGGTTTCAACGACGACGATTTCCTGCTCGACACCCTGATCGCGCGCCGGCTGTACCGGGAGGTGGCGGCCGACCTTCCGGTGATCGACTACCACTCCCACCTTCAGCAGGGTGAGATTGCCGCGCGCAAGGTGTTCGCCAACATCACCGAGCTGTGGCTGGGCGGTGACCACTACAAATGGCGCCTGATGCGCACGGCCGGCGTGGACGAGTCGTTCATCACCGGCGACCAGAGCGACGAGGCGAAGTTCCGCGCGTTCTGCAAGGTGCTCCCCCTGGCCGCCGGCAACCCCATCCATCACTGGTGCCACCTCGAGCTCAAACGCCTCTTCGGCATCGAGCTGTCCATCAACGAGGCCAACGCCGGTGACATCTGGTCCCTGGCCAATGCCAAGCTCGCCACGATGGACACGTGGGCCTTCCTGGAACAGGCCAAGGTCGAAATCGCCTGCACGACGGACGACCCGGCCGACGACCTGGCCCAGCACGACGAGTTGGCCAGGTCCGCACTGAAGACGCGCGTGCTGCCGGCCTACCGCCCGGACCGCGCGATGCGCATCAACAAGCCGGACTTCGCCGAGTACCTGGGCCAGTTGGGCAAGGCCGCCGGCATCACGATCGACTCCTTCGCCGCGCTGGTGAAGGCCCTGGACGACCGCGTCGGCTACTTCCACGCCCGCGGCGCGCGCATCTCGGACCACGCGCTGGACATCCCGCTCTCGGTCGCGCCCGTCAGCGCCGCCGAGTGCGAGGCTCTCTTCGCCAGGCGCCTGGGCGGCGCCGAGCTCAGCGAGGCGCAAGCCGGGGTCTATTTGCGCGGCCTCATGGAAGCCCTGGGCCGCGTCTACGCCCGCCACGGCTGGGCCATGTGCCTGCACATCGGCGCCCACCGCAACAACAACAGCCGCCGCATGCGCGAGATGGGGCCCGACACGGGCTACGACTCCATCTCCGACATGAGCTGCAGCAGCTCGCTGGCCGCCCTCCTCGACGCGCTGGACAGCACGGACGAGCTGCCCAAGACCCTGCTGTTCTGCCTGAACCCGGCCATGAACGAAGTGCTGTCAACGCTGATCGGCGCCTTCCAGGACGGCAGCGTGCGCGGCAAGCTGCAGTTCGGCCCGGCCTGGTGGTTCAACGACCACAAGGACGGCAACCTCGCGCAGCTCGCCACCCTGGCCAACCACGGCGTGCTGGGCACCTTCGTCGGCATGGTGACGGACTCGCGCAGCTTCGCGTCCTACCCGCGCCACGACTACTTCCGCCGCCTGCTCTGCCGCCTGCTGGGCCAGTGGGTCGAGGCCGGCGAGTACCCGGACGACATGGCGGCCCTGGGCGACATCGTCCGCGGCGTCTGCTACGAGAACGCCAAGCACTACTTCGGGCTGTGACGATGGACGCCCCCAAGCAGAAGCTGCTGCTCATCCACCCGGACGACGACATGCTCGTCGCCCTGGAAGACCTGGCCCAGGGCGAAGTGCTGCGCTGGGAGAACGAGAGCTTCCTGATCGGCACGCCGGTGCAGCGCAAGCACAAGTTCGCTCGCCGCAGCTTTGCCGTGGGCGACGTGCTCAAGCTCTACGGCGTGCCTGTGGGCAAGGCCACCCAGGCCATCGCCAAGGGCGAGAGCGTCACCACCGACAACCTCGCGCATTACGCCGCCGACGTGGACCTGGGCGAGAGCAAGCCCTACACCTGGACCGCGCCCGACGTGGCGCGATGGCAGGGCGGCAGCTTCATGGGCGTCGTTCGCCCAGACGGCCGCGTGGGCACCGCCAACTACTGGCTGATCTTCCCGCTGGTGTTCTGCGAGAACCGCAACGTCGAGCACCTGCGCAACGCGCTGGAGCGCCCGCTGGGCTACGCCAGCGACGACCTCGCCGCCTTCACGCTCGCGCTGATGAACGAGGAGATGGACGCACCGAAGCCCGTCGTGCGGCCGTTCCCGAACATCGACGGCATCCGCATGATCACCCACACGGGTGGCTGCGGTGGCACGCGTGCCGACGCGCGCGCGCTGTGCAAGATCCTCGCCGCCTACGCCGACCATCCGAACGTGGCCGGCATCACGGTCTTTTCGCTGGGCTGCCAGAACGCGCAGATCGCGATGTTCAAGGACGCGCTGGCCAGGCAGAACGCCGCCTTCGACAAGCCGCTCGTCATCGTCGAGCAGCAGAAGTGGGACGGCGGCGAGCAGGCCATGATGAAGTCGGTGCTGCAGGACACGCTGGCGGCGCTGAAAGAGGCGAACAAGGTCCAGCGCCAGCCGGTGCCGCTCTCGCACCTGAAGATCGGTGTGAAGTGCGGTGGCTCGGACGGCTTCTCGGGCATCTCGGCCAACCCGACCATGGGCATGGTCTCCGACATGGTCGTCGCCCTGGGGGGCTCGTCCATCCTGGCCGAGTTCCCCGAGCTCTGCGGCGTCGAGGCCAACCTGATCGAGCGCTGCGTCAACGATGACGACAAGCGCCGCTTCCTCGGCCTGATGCGCGACTTCGAGGCCAAGGCCGAAGCGGTGGGCACGCATTTCGCCGACAACCCCAGCCCCGGCAACATCCGCGACGGCCTGATCACCGACGCGATGAAGTCCGCCGGTGCGGCCAAGAAGGGCGGCACCTCGCCCATCGTCAGCGTGCTTGACTACGGCGAACAGACCGACGCCAAGGGCCTGACGCTGCTGTGCACGCCGGGCAACGACGTGGAATCGGTCACCGGCATCGTCGCCTCGGGCGCGAACGTCGTACTGTTCTCCACGGGCCTGGGAACGCCCACGGGCAACCCCATCGTGCCGGTGCTCAAGATCGCCAGCAACAGCCGCGTGGCCGCCAAGCTGTCCGAAATCATCGACTACGACTGCGGCCCGGTCATCGAAGGCAAGCCCGTGCCCGAGGTCGCCGCCGGCCTGCTCGACCAGGTCATCGCCACGGCCGGCGGCAGCTACCGCGCCAAGGCGGACCGCCTGGAGCAGTACGACTTCATCTTCTGGAAGCGGGACATCTCACTGTGACGACGCTGCAACGCACCCAGCCCAGCACGCGCCCGGTACGCGTGCTGCAGTTCGGCCAGGGCAATTTCCTGCGCGGCTTCGTCGACTGGTACGTGGACGTGCTGAACGAGCGCACCGGCCTGGACGCCGATGTCGTCATCGTGCGCCCCACCACGCGCTCGACCGCGCCGCTGCTCGACACCCAGGGCGGCCTCTACACCACGCTGATGCGCGGCCTCGACGAAGCGGGCCAGGTGACGCGGGAGTTCCGCCGCATCGGTTGCGTGCAGCGCGAGATCGACCTGCGCAGCATGTGGGCCGACTACCTCGCGCTGGCACACAACGCCGAGCTGCGCTTCGTCGTCTCCAACACCACCGAAGCCGGCATCGCCGTCAACGACAGCGACCGCTTCGACGATGCGCCACCGGCCAGCTTCCCGGCCAAGCTGACCCGATGGCTCCACGAACGCTACGAGCATTTCGGCGGCTCGGCCGCGAGCGGCCTGGTCTTCCTGCCTTGCGAGCTGATCGACGACAACGGCCCTGCCCTGCAACGCGCCCTGCTCCACTTCGCACGCCTGTGGCAGTTGCCCGCGGGCTTCGCGGACTGGCTGCTCACGCACTGCAGCTTCTGCTCGACCTTGGTGGACCGCATCGTCACCGGCCACCCCACCGAGGAGATGGCCGCACTGGAGGCGGAGCTGGGCTATCGCGACGACTTCCTCGTCGCCGGCGAGCACTTCAACCTCTTCGTGATCCAGGGGCCGGCCTCGCTGGCCGACGAGCTTAAGCTCGCCGGCTCCGGCCTGAACATCCGGCTCGTCGACGACATCAAGCCCTACAAGCAGCGCAAGGTCGGCATCCTCAACGGCGCGCACACCACGCTCGTGCCCGTGGCCCTGCTGGCGGGCCTGAGCACCGTCGGCGAGGCCGTGGCGGACGCAGAGGTAGGCCGCTTCCTGCGCGAAGCCATCGCCGAGGAAATCATCCCCGCCCTGCCCTTGCAGCGCAGCGACCTCGAGCCCTTCGCGGCCGATGTGCTGCGCCGCTTCGGCAACCCGTTCATCCAGCACCGCCTGGCGTCCATCGCGCTGAACAGCTGGTCCAAGTTCGCAGCCCGCGTCATGCCGCAGTTGCTGAGCTACCAGGCCCAGACCGGCCGCCTGCCGCGCCGCCTGGTCCTGGCGCTGGCCGCCACGATCGAGCTGTACCTGCACCCGACCATCGAACTGGGCGACGACCGCGCCCACCTTGACTGGTTCGCGCAGGCCCGCTCGATGACGCTGGACGACGTGGCGCGCGGCTGGCTCGCACGCCCGGTGCTCTGGGGCCGCGACCTCAACGAGGTACCCGGCCTGAGCGACGCACTGATTCATGACCTGCACGCCATTCGCGAGCAGGGCGTCCGCCGGTTGCTGGTGAGCTAGCGCCCGTCGCTCCCGGCACCGCAGGCAACAAGAACAGCAGGAGACAAGATGACAAAGTTCAAAGGCATGCGATGGTGGATGGTCAGCCTGGTCACGGCCGGGCTGGTCGTCAACTATCTGGCGCGCAACACACTCTCGGTGGCTGCGCCCACGATGATGCAGACACTGGGCATCACGACCGAGCAGTACGCGCACGTGGTTGTGGCCTGGCAGCTCTGCTATGCCTTCGTGCAACCGGTGGCCGGCTGGATCATCGACGTCGTCGGCACCAAGCTCGGGTTTGCGGTCTTCGCGCTGGCGTGGTCGCTGGCCTGCGCCGCGGCGGCGTTGGCGCAGGGCTGGCAGAGTCTCGCCTTCTTCCGAGGATTGCTCGGCATGACCGAGGCGGCCGGCATCCCGGCCGGTGTCAAGGCCACGACGGACTGGTTCCCGGCCAAGGAGCGCTCGGTCGCCATCGGCTGGTTCAACATCGGCTCGTCGCTCGGCGCCCTGCTCGCGCCACCGCTTGTCGTCTGGGCGCTGAGCAATGGCAGCTGGCAGCTGGCCTTCCTGATCGTGGGCGGCCTGGGCCTGGCATGGACCATCGCGTGGTCCCTGCTCTACAAGCATCCGACGCAGCAGAAGCGGCTCTCGGCCGAGGAACGCGACTACATCGTCCAGGGCCAGGAACCGGTGTCGACCGAGCCGGCCGTCAAGGCCTCGTGGCTCGAGATCATCAAGCGGCGCAACTTCTGGGCCATCGGCATCCCGCGCATCCTTTCCGAGCCGGCGTGGCAGACCTTCAACGCCTGGATTCCGCTCTACATGATGACCGAGCGGCACATGAACCTGAAGGACGTGGCCCTGTTTGCCTGGCTACCCTTCCTGGCGGCCGACATCGGCTGCGTGCTGGGCGGCTACCTGAGCCCGCTGTACTACCGCTACGCCAAGGTCTCGCTGCTGACGTCCCGCAAGCTCGTCGTCGTGACGGGCGCCGTGTGCATGATCGGCCCGGCCTGCGTGGGCCTGGTCGGCAGCCCCATGGCCGCCATCGCCCTGCTGTGCGTGGGCGGATTCGCGCACCAGACGCTGTCGGGCGCGCTCTACGCCATCACCTCCGACGTCTTCGGCAAGCATGAGGTGGCCACCGCCACGGGCATGGGCGGGATGTTCGGCTACCTCGGCGCCGCGGCCTTCACCGCGGCGTTCGGCGTCCTGGTGACCCAGGTTGGCTACAGCGCGCTGTTCGCGGCGCTGGCCGCTTTCGATCTGCTCGCTGCCGTGGCCGTCTGCTTGATGGCGCGGCAGCACGCCGATGTTCTTTCTCGAACCCAAGTTCCCCCTCAGAAGGTTCCCGCGACGGCACTCAAGGAAGCCTGACGCTTCCGGCGGCGCCCGACAAGACCTCAATCAACTTACTGGAGACAACACGTGAAGAATCAGAAGACCTCGAAGCAATGGATGCTGTCGGCCGTCGCGCTCGGCGTGCTCGGCATGGTCCAACAGGCACATGCGCAAGACCAGGCGCCCCAGACCACTACGATGGAGCGCGTTGAAGTCACCGGCTCGAGCATCAAGCGCGTAGCCAACGAGGAGGCCCTGCCCGTCACGGTGGTCAAGGCCGAGGAGTTCGCCAAGCGTGGCATCACGACGCTGGCCGACCTGATGATGACGCTGCCGCAGTCCATCTCGCTGCAGCCGTCGAACGCCGGCTCCGGCACCAACATCAACCTGCGCGGCCTGGGCGTGAACCGCACGCTGGTGCTGCTCAACGGCCGCCGCATGGCCAACGAGGCCATCGCCGACGGCTACGCCAACCTCGACAACATCCCCATCAGCGCGCTGGCCCGCACCGAAGTGTTGAATGACGGCGCCTCGTCGATCTACGGTTCCGACGCCATCGGCGGCGTGGTGAACTTCATCACCAAGCCGACCTACAACGGTACGGCGGTCACGCTCCAGACGGTCCTCCCCAACCGCGAGGGCGGTGGGCAGGAAAAGCGCGGCAGCATCATCACCGGCTGGGGCAACCTGGACAGCGATGGCTGGAACATCTACGCCACCATCGACATGCACAGGCGCGAGCGCCTGGCCGAGTCCGACCGCCCGAACCTGGGTACCGCCGCCCAGCTGACCGCGCTCGGTCGCGCGCCCTCGCTGGGCACCGGCTCCTACGCCTTCCCCGCCAACGTGGTGTCGACCAAGACCAAGATCTCCTACAACCCTTACTACTCGACGGGCTGCGACGCGCCCTACTCGATCCAGGGCGCCAAGGGCACGTGCCTGCTGAACTCGGCCTACTACGCCACCGCGCTGTACGGCAACTCCCAGGTGTCCTTCTATACCAAGGGCAGCTTCAAGTTCAGCGAGGACCACCTGCTGACGGTCGACTACTCGCGCGGCCAGGAGTACATCGACAGCGTGCGCAACCCGGCCACCAGCGCCACCATCAGCACCGTCACGCCCACGACCGCGGCGGCCACGCTGACCACGGCGAGCAAGTGGTACCCGGGCGGCTCCGGCGGTGTGCCGGCAATCGCCGCGCTCAAGGGCGAACCGCTGACCGTGCTGTACAGCTCGCCGACCCTCGCAGGCACGCGCGACACCCAGGTCAACCAGCGACTGGTTGTCAATGACGAAGGCCATCTGTTCGGCTGGGACTACAAGGCCGGCGTGGACCTGGGCCTCAGCCAGCGCACCGTGCGACTGCACCAGGGCATCCTGGACGGCAACGCGCTCAACCAGGGCATCTCCAACGGCATCATCAACCCCTTCGGCGCGCAGGACGCCGCCGGCCAGGCCTACCTGGACAGCATCAGCCTGAACAACGACCAGGCACTGCGTGCCGCCAGGAGCACCTTCACCGGCGTGGACGTCACGATCAACCGCGAGCTGATGAAGCTCGGTGGCGGCATGATGGCCATCGCCCTGGGCGCTGAAGCCCACCAGGACACGACGCGCGACGACAAGAAGGCCATCGGCACCTATGCCGCCCCCGTCGCGGCCACGCCGACGTTCGCCGAGAGCCATCGCCAGGTCGAAGCCCTCTTCGGCGAACTGGACATGCCGTGGACCAAGCAGCTGACGATCAACGCCGCCGTGCGCGCCGACCATTTCAGCGACACCGGCAGCACCGTGAACCCCAAGGTCAGCTTCCGCTACCAGCCGACGCATGACCTGATGTTCCGCGGCGCGGCCAGCACGGGCTTCCGCGCGCCGACCCTGTTCGACCGCTATGGCTACCGCGTTCCCGGCGCCAACTCGACGACCTCGGTGGCCATGGACGATCCGGTCCTCTGCCCCAGCCCCACGCCCAACATCGCGGGTACCGGCACTGCCATCGCTGGCCAGATCTCGTCCATCGTCTGCAATGCCAAGCAGCCCAAGCAGACCGGCGCCAACCCGGATCTGAAGCCCGAGAAGTCGCGCAACTTCACGCTGGGCATGGTCTTCGAGCCGATCAAGAACGCCACGGTCTCGCTGGACTACTGGAGGATCTCGATGACCGACATGATCGCGAACCTGCCGGAGAACGCCTACACGAACGACCCGCTGAAGTACCTCAGCCTGTTCGTGCGCAACCCCGACGGCAGCCTGGCCTACATCAAGAACGTCACGATGAACCTGGGCGGCCAGAAAGCCGCCGGCCTCGACCTCAGCGCGAACTACCAGTACAAGGCAGCCAACGGCGGCGTCGTCAACCTCGGCCTGGACGGCACCTACCTCACACAGTTCGACAACCAGATCGACAAGGGTGGCCCCTGGTCCTCCAACATCGGACGCTTTGGCCTGGCCAGCAACGGCACGACCAGCAGCTTCCCGATCCTGAGCTTCCGCTGGAAGCACAACCTGCGCCTGGGCTACACGTTCAAGGACTGGAGCACCCAGGTCACCGAGTCCTTCAATTCAGGCTACGAAGACCAGAACCTGACGACTGTCGCCGCGGCCAACAACCACCGGATCTCGTCTTACTCCCTGGTGAACTGGACGATCAGCTATCGCGGCTGGCCGCACACGGACCTGATGTTCGGCATCAACAACCTGACCGACGTGATGCCGCCGCAGACCAACCACAGCGCCTACACGTTCGGCTACCTGAGCAGTGCCGCCAACCCGATCGGACGAGCCTTCAACTTCTCGGCCACCTACCACTTCTGATCGGCATTGAGCTGAAGTCGGCAGCGATGCCGCCGGGCACCCTGGTGCCTGGCGGCATCCTCGACATCTCGAACATCCCCGCACGACCACAGGAAAAGCCCTTGAAGCGCCGCGACATCCTCAGCCTGGGCGCCAGCGCCGCCGGCCTTGCGTTCACCGGCGGCCTGGCCCGTGCCGCCCAGGCTCCCAACGACCCTTGGCTGCAAGCCCAGGCCATCATCGACCGCTTCGCCCTGCCGCTGCGCTTTCGCGATGAGGACTTCCCCATCACCGCCTTCGGCGCCAAGCCCTGCGAACTGACCCGCGCCAAGGCCTGGATTTCCTTCGTCGACGAAGTCGAGGTCGACACGCCCAAGCCCGGCGCCACCGACTGCTACGCCGCCATCAAGGCCGCCGTCGCGGCCTGCAGCAAGGCCGGGGGCGGCCGCGTGCTGATCCCGGCCGGCAGCTGGTTCTGTGCCGGCCCGGTGGTGCTGCTTTCCAACGTCAACGTGCACCTGCAGGCGGGCGCACGCCTCTACTTCTCCAACAACCCGGCCGACTACGCCAGGTACGGTGACGTGCCGTGCGGCAAGAACGGCAACCTGACCGTGTCGCGCTGGGAAGGCAACGACGTGCTGAACTACTCGCCCCTGGTCTACGCCAACGGGCAAAGCAACATCGCCCTGACCGGCGAGGGCTGGACCAGCGTGCTCGATGGCCAGGCCGGCCTGGCCTTCCCCAACGGATCAGCTGACAGCCCCACCGACTGCTGGTGGTCCTGGAAGGGCCGCGAGCAGGTCGCGCAGGGCCATGCCGAGCGCCACGTGCTCAACAGCGGCCGCACCGAAGTGCACGTGAACCCGCTCAACCCGACGTCGCTGCGCGAGGTCGCCCCGCAGCTGAGCGCCGAGGAAGCCGCCTTCATTCAAGGGCCCGGCGATCGCTGGCGCCGCGACGCCGACTACCTGCGCGCCCTCGGCGAGGCTCGCGTGCCGCTGGCCAAACGCGTCTTCGGCCAGGGCCACTTCCTGCGCCCGCACATGGTCCAGTTCATCAACTGCACCGACGTGCTGTTCCAGAACTACCAGACCACCAACACGCCCTTCTGGCAGCACAACCCCGTGCATTGCAGGAACGTGCACGTGAAGGGCATCTTCGCCAACAGCATGGGGCCCAACAACGACGGCTTCGACCCCGAGGCCTGCGACCACGTGCTCATCGAGGATTCGCAGTTCAACACCGGCGACGACTGCATCGCCATCGACGCCGGCAAGGGCCCCGACATCCAGTACGGCCCCTGCCAGAACCTCGTCATCCAGAACTGCCGCATGCAGAGCGGCCACGGCGCGCTGACACTGGGCAGCATCATGTCCGGCGGCATCCAGAACGTGTTCGCGCAGAACCTCGTGTTCGAGAACAGCCACTGGAAGACCGACCCGCTGAACGTCGCCATCCGGCTGAAGTGCAGCATGAACCGCGGCGGCTTCCTGCGTAACGTCCATGTGCGCAACATCAGCGTGCCCAACGGCATCCGCACCACGCCCGGCTGGTACAGCAGCCGACCGGGCGGGCTGATTCCGGCGAAGAGCGTGTCCGTCAACGCAGGCGGCATCGTCACCATCGACTGCGGCTACGACGCCGTGCTCGACAACGTGCGCACGCGCCCGCCCGTGGTGGAGAACGTGCACATCTCCAACGTCACGGTCGGCAACGTCGCCACGCCGGATGGCCCGCGCTCGAGTTACCAGGCCATCGTCGTGCTGGGCCCCATCGCCAGCGACTACAACGGCCCCGCCAGTCCGCCGCCCGTCATCCGGCCGGTCACCGACATCACCATCAGCGATTGCGACCTCGGCACGCCGGTCAACGGCGAGCAGCCGATCTACCTCTTCAACGTCAAAGGCCTCAAGCTGAGGAACGTGAAGATCGGCAGCAAGGTCCACAACGAGACGCTCTCAGCAACGGGAGGCAAGGCATGAAGCTCATCCTCGCGGCCATGCTCGGCCTCGGCATGCTGGGCACCGCAGGCGCGCAGGCCGACAAGCCCGCACGCCTGCTGCTCATCGGCGACTCGACACTCGCCCCGCGCAACGGCTATGGCGATGCGCTGTGTGCCCGCTTCCAGCCCAGGCTGCAGTGCCTGAACCTGGCCAAGAACGGCCGCAGCTCCGGCAGCTACCGCGCCGAAGGCTCGTGGCAGCAGGTCATGACGCTGCTGCAGTCCAACGCCGACTTCAGCGCCACCTACGTGATGATCGAATTCGGCCACAACGACCAGCCGGGCAAGCCCGGCCGCTCCACCGACCTGAAGACCGAGTTCCCCGTCAACCTGGCGCGCTACGTGGACGAGGTTCGCGCCACCGGCGCCACGCCCGTGCTGGCCACGCCGCTGACGCGGCGCACCTTCAAGGACGGGCAGCTCGTCGACGACCTCGCGCTCTGGGCGCAGGCAACGCGCACCGTCGCACTGGACAAGCACGTGCCCCTGGTCGACCTGCTGGCCGCCAGCCGCGAGGCCGTGCAGGCCATGGGCCAGGCCGAGGCCGATACGCTGGCCGTGGAGCCGCCGCCTGCAGCGGCAGCATCGGCACCGCAGGACCTCAATGCGGTCGAGGCCGTCACGACGAAGAAGAGCGCCTTCGACCGCACCCACGTCGGCCCCAAGGGCGCGGCTCTCTTCGCCGACATCGTGGCCCCGCTGCTGCGCAAGGCCGTGCCGGCCCTGGCAACGTCAGGCAAACCGGAATGAAGTTGATGCACCGCTTGCTTCCCCTGGTGGGCTTGGGCTTCGCAGGCGTTGCCTGTGCCCAGGACACACGCAAGGTCGAGGAGCCGCGCGTGCCGCCGGCCTGCGCCGTGCTGGTTTCCAACAAGACCGGTCCCGTGGCGCATCCCGACGACACGGCCCTGATCCAGCGCGCCATCGATGCCTGCCCGGCCGGGCAGGCCGTGCACCTGGCGGCCAGCAACGAATACGACGCCTTCGTCGCCGGCCCGCTGCAACTGCGCGGCGGCGTGACGCTGGTCGTCGACGGTGGCGCCACGCTCTACGCCAGCACCGACCCCTCGGCCTATGACCGAGGCCGCGGCACCTGCGGCAAGACCGCGTCCACCGGCCATGGCTGCAAGACCTTCATCACGGTGGATGGCGGCCAGGGCGGCGGTCTCATGGGCGACGGCGTGATCGACGGCCAGGGCGGCGCGCGCGTGGACGGCCGCAGCGAGTCCTGGTGGCAGATCGCGCGGCGCGCCCAGAAGGAGCACAGCGAGCACAACGTGCCGCGCCTGATCGAGGTGAACCGCGCGCGCGACTTCGCGCTCTACCGCATCACGCTGCGCAACTCGCCCAACTTCCACGTCACGCTCAACAACGTGGATGGCTTCACCGCCTGGAGCGTGCGCCTGGACACGCCCGCCACGGCGCGCAACACCGATGGCATCGACCCGGTCTCCTCACGCAACATCACCATCACGCGCAGCCACATCCGCGTCGGCGACGACAACGTCGCCATCAAGGCCAACAACAGCGGTCCGTCCGAATACATCTCCGTCGTCGACAACCATTTCTACAGCGGCCACGGCATGTCCATCGGCAGCGAGACGATGGGCGGCGTGCGCCATGTGCGGGTGGAGAACCTCAGCATGGACGGCACCACCTCGGGCCTGCGCATCAAGAGCGACGTGTCGCGCGGCGGTCTGGTCGAGGACATCAGCTACCGCAACATCTGCCTGCGCGATGTGCATGCCCCCATCGACATCAGCACGCACTACACCCGGGGCGCCACGGGCGAGCTCGTTCCGGTCTTCCGTGGTCTGAGCTTCGAGGACGTCCGCAACGTGTCCGGCGGCCAGGTCATCGTGCTGGGCCACGACGCCGACCGCCCCGTGCAGGCGCGCTTTGCCAACGTGCAGTTCGACCAGGCGCCGCAATTGCAGCTCGAGCACGCGCAAATCTCGCCCGCCGACATCTTCAGCCGGCCGGCGGCGGCCCCCATCTCCTGCGAGCAGCGCTTCCCGGCCTTTCCGCAGACCGTCGTGCGCACGAGCCGCCCGCAGCTCACGCCCGAGCAGGCGCGCCACTACACGCGCGCCGAGGTGCTGGGCCACGCCGGCCCCATCGGCCACGAGAAGCCCGATCCCTGGGACCCGCAGCCGCTCGCGCCCACCCGGGCCGACTACATCGTGGACCCGGCCAGCGCCACGGCCCTGCCCACCGTTCAGGCTGCCGTGAACCGCGCGCTGGCTGACATCCGCGCCAGCCATGATCCGCGCCGGCGCTTCATCCTCGTCAAGCCGGGCGTCTACCGCGAGCTGGTCTACGTGCCGGCCGCACCGGCGCCGATCACGCTGTACGGCGAAGCCAACGACGCCACGCGCACGGTCATCACGGCCGGCCTCGACGCCGCCGTGACGGGAGCGGCCTACGCCGCGCAGTACGGCGCCCAGTTCGCCGACGCCGACCCCGACGTGAAGGCGATGTTCGAAGCGGCCCGGGCTCGCGCGACGCTCGGCACGTTCAACACTGCCACGCTGTGGACGCGCAACGCCGGCTTCCAGGCGCTGAACCTCACGATCGAGAACGGCTACCGCCGCCCGCCAGCCGCCCCTTGCGTCGAGGACTGCCGCGCCGCGCAGGCCACGCCGGTATCGCACCAGGCCGTGGCCCTGATGGTCGACGGCGCCGACCGCGCGCAGTTCGAGAACCTGCGGCTGCTGGGCCTGCAGGACACGCTGTACATGAAGGCACAGGAAGGCCGGCGCACGGCACGCAACCACTTCCGCCGCGTCTACATCGAGGGCGACGTGGACTTCATCTTCGGCGACGCGACGGCCTTTTTTGAGGACTGCGAGATCAAGTCCCTCGGCGACCGCGACATCTCCTACGTTGGCGCGCCGGACACCCCCATCGCTGCCCGCTACGGCCTGGTGTTCGACCGCTGCCGGTTCACCCACGACGGCTCGCCGAAGGCCCTGGCCGGCAAGTTCCGGCTGGCGCGCCAGTGGTTCCACAACCAGCGCTGCACGCCCTTCGGCGCCATGGCCGTGCCCGGCTACAGCTGTACGCTGGCCGACGCAGACGGCTATGCGCCACCACGGGGCACCATCAGCCGCAGCGTGCTGGAGACCGTCGGCAAGATGGTGGTGATGCACTCCAGCATCGGCCGCCACATCGAGCGCAGCCACCCCTGGGCGGACTGGAACCAGAGCGGCAAGCTGTCCTTCCGCCCGGTGCAGTTCGACACGGACGACTTCTGGGCCCACCTGCGCTCCATTGGCATCGACCCCGTCAAGGCGTGGGGATACGCGCCGCAGCCGCAAACGGCCGAGCCCTTCCTCGCGGAATTCGAGAACATCGATGAGTGATCAGTTTCAACGCCGCGCGCTGTTGCAGGCGGCCTGTGCCGCCGGCCTCGCGTCGGCCCTTCCCAAGACCTGGGCGGCGCGCATCCCCGGCGATCCGTGGCTCAACGCGCAGGCGATCATCGACCGGCTGTCCGTGCCGCCGAGCTTTCCCCCGCGCGACTTCCTCGTCACCGACTTCGGCGCCAAGCCCTGCGGGCTGACCAAGGCGCGGGCCTTTGTCTCGCACGAGGACCAGGCCGACGTCGACACGCCCGTGCCTGGCTCGCCGGACTGCTACCCCGCCTTCGCCCAGGCCATCGCCGCCTGCGTGAACGCCGGTGGCGGGCGCGTCGTCATTCCCAAGGGCAACTGGTTCTGCGCCGGCCCCATCGTGCTGCGCTCCCGGGTCCATGTGCACCTGCAGGCCGGCGCACGCGTCTACTTCTCCAACGACCCGGCCGACTACGCCCGCCACGGCGACTTCGACTGCGGCCCCAACGGCCGCCTCGTGCGCTCGCGCTGGCAGAGCAACGACTGCCTCAACTTCTCGTCCATGGTCTACGCCTACGGGCAGGACAACATCGCGCTGACCGGGGAAGACTGGACCAGCGTGCTCGACGGCCAGGCCGGCACGCCCTTCCCCGGAGGCAGCGACTGCTGGTGGACATGGAAGGGGCGCAACGAGACCATCGGCGCCATCGCGCAGAGCAGCACGCCGGGCTACAAGGACGGCAAGCCGTCGAGCCGCATCACCAATCCACGCAACCCGACCTCGCTCGCGGCCATCGCGCCGGACCTGAGCCCCGCCGAGCGCGCGCTGATCCAGGGCGAGGGCGACCACTGGCGGGCCGACGAATCCTTCCTGCCCGCGCTCAGCGAAGCCGGCGTGCCGATCGAGAAGCGCGTCTTCGGCCTGGGCCACCATCTGCGCCCGTCGATGATCCACCTCATCGGCTGCACCAACGTGCTGCTGCAGGGCTACCAGGTCACGAACACGCCGTTCTGGCAGCACCACCCGGTGGATTGCCGCAACCTCGTGATCCGCGGCGTGCACGCCAACAGCCTGGGCCCCAACAACGACGGCTTCGACCCCGAGTCCTGCGACCACGTGCTGGTCGAACACTGCACCTTCGACACGGGCGACGACTGCATCGCCATCAAGTCCGGCAAGAACCTGGACACGCAGTACGGCGCCTCGCAGAACATCGTCATCCAGCACTGCACCATGCAAAGCGGCCATGGCGCCGTGACCCTGGGCAGCGAGATGGCCGGCGGCATCCAGAACGTCTACGCCCAGCACCTGCTGCTGCAGAACATCCACTGGCAGACCAATCCGCTCAACACCGCGATCCGGCTCAAGACGAACATGAACCGCGGCGGCTGGCTGCGCCACTTCTACGTGCGCCACATCGACATCCCCAACGGCGTGCAAACCACCCCTGCCTTCTACTCGCCGCTGAAGGGCTCGCCGATCGCGCCCAGGAGCGTGGCGACCGCAGCGGGTGCCGTCGTCACCTTCGACTGCGACTACACGCCGCGGGCCGATACGGTGCGCACACGCCCGCCGCAGGTGTCGCAGGTGCACATCTCGGATGTCCGGGTCGGCAACGTCAACCGCGACGGCCGGCAGCAGTCCTGCTTCCAGGCCGTGGTCATCCTCGGGCCGGTGGCCTCCGACTACAACGGCCCAACGCCCGCACCGGCCGTTTTGCCGGTGTCCGACGTGAGCATCAGCGACTGCGACTTCGGAACGCCCGCCAACGCAGCCCAGCCTTTCTACCTCTTCAACGTTCGAGACCTGACGCTGAAGAACGTGACCGTGGGCGGCCAGGTCTTCAACACCACCCTCTCGGCAGCGCCCGGCGCGACGGCAGGGGTATCCTGACAGCAACAATGGACAGATCCCAAGACAAGACCGTGTCTCCAGGCCTTGCGTCGGCCGGAGCCCCAGCGCGGCGCAGGGCACGCACGGGTGCCGAGGGCGAGAGCGAAGGCATGAGCGCCTCGCGCCGCATCTACGACATCCTGCGCGAGCGCATCCTGGACCTCAGCATGGAACCGGGCATGCGCATCGTCGAACGCGACATCGCGGCCGAGCACCAGGTCAGCCGCACGCCCGTGCACGAAGCCGTGCAACGCCTGGCCGACGAGGGCTTGGTCGAGATCATGCAGCGCGCGGGCACTTTCGTTGCGCGCATCCCGGTGGACGACCTGGAAGACGCCATGCTCGTGCGAACGGTCCTCGAAGTCACCTTGATCCAGAAGGCGGCCGAGAAGATCACGCCCGAGGCCGTGGCCCTGCTGCGCAGCATCGTCGAGGAGCAGAAGATCTGCGCGACAGCGCAAGACAAGGCGGGCTTCCACCGCAGCGACGAGGCCTTCCACTCGGCACTGGCCGAGATCGCCGGCCATCCCGGCGTGTGGCGCACCATCCAGGCCAGCAAGGCCCAGGTCGACCGCTTTCGCCGCCTCACGCTGCCCATCGCTGGCCGCATGGACGGCGTGATCGTCGAGCATGTCGCGGTGATCGACGCACTGGAAAGCGGCCAGGCCGCCCGCGCCGCCGACGCCATGCGGGAGCATCTGGATCACGTGCTGCCGGCCATCAAGGTCACACGCGGATTCCGGCCGGACTTCTTCGTGAGCAACGGCTGAATCCCGCGAGGATCTGGCGCATCCCTGCGCCAACCGGGCCGAGGTGGCGGTAGCGCGTTCCGCACACCCGCTGCGCTGACACCCCGCACGAAGTCGAAGACAGGCTCTGCGGTCCGTCTTCAGCCTCTCACGCCGTCCGCGTGTCGGCCGACCGTCAGGATCGCGTCACCCGCGTCTCCACTCAGGATTCGGGCAAAGAAAAAGCCCGGTAAGTCTTTGAACTTACCGGGCTTCTTGCCTACCGAATTTGGTAGGCGCGATTGGATTCGAACCAACGACCCCCACCATGTCAAGGTGGTGCTCTAACCAACTGAGCTACGCGCCTGAAGAGCTGCGCACTATAGCATGGATTTTTGAGACCTGTCCAACTTTCACTTCCGACGTGCCGAACGGACCCCCGGGATCGCGCAGAGATCGCGCAGCACCTTGGTCAGCTTGGTCGCGTCGGACAGCTCCAGCGTGAAGCTCATCCAAGCCGTGTCGCCACCGCCCGTCTTGGGCTTGGCCGCACCGGCCTGCAGCGACTGCGTGTTGACGGCGACGACGTTCATCTTCTCCTTGGCGAAGATTTCCAGCACATCGCGCAGCAGGCCCTGGCGGTCGCCCGCCTCCACGAGTACATCGACCGGATAGACCGGTGCGCTCTTGCCCACCGGCTCGCCACCACCCCATTCGACCGCGATCACCCGCTCGGGCGAGCGGCGCTTCATCTCGGCCAGGTTGCTGCAGTCGCTGCGATGGATGGCGACACCCTTGCCGCGCGTGACGAAGCCCTGGATGGCATCGGGTGGCGCTGGACGGCAGCAGCGCGACAGCGTCGTCAGCAGCGAGTCGATGCCCACCACCAGCACGCCGCTGCGCGCCCCGCTGCTGGCGCTGCGCGTGTGGCGCTGCGCCAGCAGTTCGTCTTCGTCGGGCGCCGGCTCGGGCGGACGCAGCAGCAGTTCGATGTTGCGCAGCGAGTACTCGTCCTTGCCGACAACTTCGAACAGCGCGTCCGCGCCCTTGAAACCCAGCCGCGAAGCTAGTTCGTCGAGCTTCAGCGCCGTCTTGCCTTCGCGCTGCAGCAGCTTCTCGACCAGCTCGCGGCCCTTGGCGATGGTCTGCGCCTGTTGCAGCGCGTTGAACCACGCACGCACCTTGGCGCGTGAGCGCTGGCTCTGCAGATAGCCCAGCTCGGGGTTGAGCCAGTCCAGCGACGGCCCGCCTTCGCGCGCCGCGGTGATCTCCACCGTCTGGCCGCTGCGCAACGGCGTATTCAGCGGCAGCATCTGGCCGTCGATGCGAGCGCCGCGGCAACGGTGGCCGAGGTCGGTGTGCACCGCGTAGGCAAAGTCCACCGGCGTCGCGCCCGGTGTCAGCTCGACGATGGTGGCCTGCGGCGTGAAGACGTAGATGCGCTCGTCGAACACCGGCGCACCTTCCTCGCCCTGCACGGCGTCGCGCTCCCAGGCCAGCAGTTGGTTCAGCACGGCCTTGCGAGCGCGGGCCACCTGCTCCTCGAACTCCCCGGCCGCGCTGACACCCGCATAGCCCCGCGCGCCAGCCTCTTTGTAGGCCCAGTGCGCGGCGACGCCGTGCTCGGCATGGTCGTGCATCTCGCGCGTGCGGATCTGCACTTCCATCGCACGCCCGTCCGCGCCCTGCACGACGGTGTGCAGCGACTGGTAGCCGTTGGGCTTGGGCTTGGCGATGTAGTCGTCGAACTCGCCCGGCACCGGCGTGTAGAGCTCGTGCAGCCGCGCCAGCACGGCGTAGCAATCGGCAACGCTGGCGACGATAACGCGCAACGCGCGCAGGTCGAAGACGCGGTCCAGCGCCAGGTCCTTGCCCTGCATCTTCTTGTGGATGCTGTAGAGGTGCTTGGGCCGGCCCTGCACCTCGGCGGCGATGCCTTGCGCGTAGAGGTCGGCCTGCAGCGTCGCTCGTGCGGTCTCGATGCGCTGCTCGCGCTCGACACGCTTCTCCTGCAGCCCCTTCGCCAGCGCCTTGTAGGCCTCGGGCTCGCGGAAGCGGAAGGCCAGGTCCTCCAGCTCCCACTTGATCTGCCAGATGCCCAGCCGGTTGGCCAGCGGCGCGAACACCGCCTGCGACTCGGCCGCCAGCTCCGGCGGACACGGCGTCTTGCTGGCCGCGTACCAGCGCAGCGTCTGCAGGCGCGAGGCCAGGCGCAGCAGCACGACACGCAAATCCTTCGAGAAGGCCAGCAGCATCTTGCGCACGCGCTCGGTCTGCTCGGCCCGCTGGTCGGTGCTGACCTTGGCGGCGCGAGCGGCGCGCTGCATCTGCACCAGCTTGCGCGTGTGCGTGACGAGGCTGGCATGGCTGTCGCCAAAGGCCTTGGCGACGACCTCTTCTGGCTTGTTGAGGAAGTCCGACGCGTACACGAGGTAGGCCGCGGCCTGCAGTTCCTGCGCGGTGCCGATGGCCTGCAGGATGGTGGCAACGCCGTCGGCGTGGGCCAGCGCGTTCTCGCCGGTGTCCAGCGTCTCGGCGGCCAGCAGCGGCTCGGCAAAGGCGCGGGCGCGGGCAACCTCGGCGTTGGAATGTCCCGTGCTGGAGTCCAGCAACGCGACGATGGGCGCGGTGGCCGCGCCCTCGGGCATCAAGCCTGTCTTCATGAACTCAAAAAGTCGCGCACGATGGCGATCTGGTCGTCGTGGATCAAGGTGGGGGCGTGGCCGATGCCGGGCAGCTCGACAAGGCGGGCGCCGGGGCCCCGCTGCGTCATCGCGCGGGCAGTCTCGGCGCTCAGCAGGTCGCTGTCGGCGCCGCGGATCAACAGCGTCGGGCAGGTCAGCGTGTCATAGGCTGCCCACAGCGCGGCCTCGCCGGCGGCGGCCAGTTCGGGTGTCACGGCGCCGAACGGCAACGCGATGGCCGGGTCGTAGCGCAGCCGCCACTCGCTGCCATCCTGCAGGAACAGCGGCTCGGACAAGGCCAGCCATTCGGCGTCGGTGTGCGGTCCGAAGCCCTCGGAGATCGTGCGCAGATAGGCCGCCCCTTCGGCCAGCGAGGCGAAGCGCTGCACCTTGCCCAGGTAGGCACCGATGCGCTGCAAGGCCTCGAAGCGGATGGCCGGGCCGACGTCGTTCAGCACCAGGCGACGGATGACGGGCGCCACACCCTCGGGCCGCGGCAGCGACGCCAGGCCCAGGCCGATGAGGCCGCCCATCGACGTGCCGACCCAGTCCACCTGCGCCACGTCCAGCCGCGCCAGCAGCGCGACCATGTCGGACACGTAAGCCGGGATCTGGTAGCCGCCGGGCTGGCGCAGCCAGTCCGACACGCCGCGGCCGACGACATCCGGGCAGATGACCCGGTAGCGGCCGCTCATGGCACGGGCCAGCGCATCGAAATCGCGGCCCTGGCGCGACAGCCCGTGCACGCAAACCAGCACCGGCGCTTCTGCGCTCGGGCCGGCCCACTCCCAGTAGGCCATGCGGTGAAGACCGGTGGCGTCCAGGCAATTCACAAAACGCAGGTCGGGCTGGGTCATGATGGAGTCCTTTCAAACCATCGTAGCAACCCGGAAGGACCCCTCCATGTTGAAAGGCAAGACCGCCCTCGTCACGGGCTCCACCAGCGGCATCGGTCTCGGTGTCGCCCTCGCGTTCGCCCGTGAAGGTGCCAACGTCATCCTGAACGGCTTCGGCGACGTCGACGGCCCCAAGGCCGAAGTGGCTGCCTTGGGTGTCAAGGTCGGCTATCACGGCGCCGACATGAGCAAGCCGGACGACATCGCCGCGATGGTGGCCTACGCGGACGCCGAGTTCGGCGGCATCGACATCCTCGTCAACAACGCCGGCATCCAGCACGTGGCGCCGGTGCAGGATTTCCCGGTCGAGAAGTGGGACGCGATCATCGCCATCAACCTCACGTCCGCCTTCCACACGACACGCCTGGCGCTGCCCGGCATGTTGAAGAAGAACTGGGGCCGCATCATCAACATCGCGTCCACGCACGGCCTGGTCGCGTCGGCACAGAAGTCGGCCTACGTGGCTGCCAAGCATGGCCTTGTCGGCTTCACGAAGAGCATCGCGCTGGAGACGGCCACGACGCCGGTCACCGTCAACGCCATCTGCCCCGGCTGGGTGCTGACGCCGCTGGTGCAGAAGCAGGTCGACGCGCTGGCCGCCAAGGACGGCGTCAGCAACGACGAGGCCAAGCGCCGCCTGCTGGCCGAGAAGCAGCCGTCCCTGCAGTTCACGACGCCGGACGAACTCGGCGCGTTGGCCGTGTTCCTCAGCTCAGACGCCGCGATCAATGTGCGCGGCCAGGCCTGGGCGATGGATGGCGGCTGGACGGCCGTCTGAGCCCGCTCAGCGCAGCACCGTCTCCCGCGTCAACTGCACGCTGCCGCTGACGGTCACGCTGACCGTGGCCTTGCCGGCCTCGGTCGGCAAGGCTTCGTCGGCGACGGACGACGACACCGCGGCCCGCATCACCTTGAATGCCGGCCGCGGGACAGCCTCCTCGGCGTTGATGCTGACCTCGCCAAGGACGAAACCACCGTAGCCAAACTGGCGCGAGTAGTCGGCCGCCTTGGCCCGGTAGCGTGCGATGGCCTGGGCGGCAACCTCGCCCTCGACCTTCTCGCGTGCTTCCCTGGACAGGCTGTAGCCCACGCGCTGCACCGCCAGCGTGGAGATGCGCCCGGCCAGCTGCGCGATCGCGGCAGTGTCCCGGCCCTCCACGAGCAGCTCGGCGCTGCCCTGCCAGCCGTTGATCCTGCCGGTCTTGGGGTCGTAGCGCGGCGTCAGCGAGAAGTTGCCGGTCTGCACGTCCACCTGGCCGGGGTGTGCGATCCGGCGCGCCTCGGTCAGCGCCGCGTCCAGCGCCTGCTTCAGCGCAGTCTGCACCTGCGCGGGGTCGGTGCCCTCCCGAGCCGTCGAGAACGCGATGCCCAGCACATCGCGCGTGACTTCGGTGCTGGCGCTGGCCGACAGGCTCAGGCGGTCGCGCGGAGGCTCGGTGCCGGCCTGGGCCGACAAGGTCATGACGAAGGCGGAACACAGGATCACTGCACGCATGGAACTTCCTTGCAAGACGGAACATCCAGCTTAGCCCGTCCAGTTGGCAACCAGCTGTAACGCCAGCCTGCTGTCCTACACGGCCGGGTTTCAAACCTGCACACAATGCGGCTGTTACAAATTCAGGACCCGCGATGAACAGCGCCGCGACACCCCGCCAGAACCGCATTCTTGTCGTCGACGACGACGCCCGCATCCGCGACCTGCTGCGCCGCTACCTGACGCAGGAGGGCTTCGAAGTCCTGCTCGCCGAAGACAGCCGGGCGCTGAACAAGCAGCTCACCCGTGAAACGGTGGACCTCATCGTGCTGGACCTCATGCTGCCCGGCGAGGACGGCCTGACCATCTGCCGCCGCCTGCGCGCCGCCAACGACCAGACACCCATCATCATGCTGACGGCCAAGGTCGAGGACGTGGATCGCATCGTCGGCCTGGAGGTCGGTGCCGACGACTACCTCGCCAAACCGTTCAACCCGCGCGAGCTGCTGGCGCGCATCAACGCCGTGCTGCGCCGCCGCCCGCCGCCGGAAGCCCCGGGCGCGCCGAGCAAGGAGCCAATGACGGTGACCTTCGGCCCGTTCGAGTTCGATCTGGCGCTGCGCCGGCTGATGAAGAACGGCGAACAGCTGCCGCTGACGACCGGCGAGTTCTCGATGCTGAAGACGCTGGTGCGCCACCCGCGCCAGCCGCTGAGCCGCGACAAGCTGGCCCAGCTGGCCCGCGGCCGCGAGTTCGAGCCCTTCGACCGCAGCCTGGACGTGCAGATCTCGCGCCTGCGCAAGATGCTGGAGGCCGACCCGGCCCAGCCGCGCTACATCCAGACCGTGTGGGGCGTGGGCTACGTGTTCGTCCCCGACGAGAACACGTGAGTTTCATTCGGGCCAAGCGCCGGGCCGCCCCAAGCCGGCCCGCTGGGCGATGTGCTTGCCGGTCGATCCGGCAAGCATCGCCGTCCCCTCGGGGGACCGACCAGGCTTGCCCGCGTGCAGCGCGGCAAGACTGGGCGAGGGGCTTGTGATGCCCCGCCCCCAACTCGCACTGAACCTCTTCTGGCGCACCTTCGCGTGGCTGGCCCTGCTGCTGGCCGGCGCGGTGCTGGCCTGGCAGCAGACCTTCAAGCTGCTGGAGGCCGAGCCGCGCGCGCTGGAGTCCGCCGAGCAGTTGGCGGGCCTCGTCAAGCTCAGCCGCATCGCGCTGGAGCACACGGACCCGATCAACCGCGTGGCCGTCATCACGTCGATGTCGCGCGGCGACACGGTGCAGGTGCGCGTCGCCGAGACCCACGACCGCTGGCTGCCCTACGACACCAGCCCCTTTGCCAAGAAGCTCACCGCCGAGCTGCGCAAGACGCTGGGCCAGGAAACCATCATCGCCCGCAGCGTCAACGACACGGAGGGCCTGTGGGTGCGCTACGTCGTCGGCGAGGACGCGTTCTGGCTGAAGACCAGCCCCACGCCGTTGTCCGTACCGCTGGCGGGCAACTGGTGGTGGGTGGCGATCGCGCTGCTGGCCACTGTCGTCGGCTCGGCGCTGATCGCCAGGCTCATCAACCAGCCGCTGCGCGAACTGGCCGAGGCCGCCGGCCGCATCCGTGACGGCGAGTACGACTCCCGGCTGGACGAGAACACGATGACCAGCGAGATCCGCGAGGTCAACATGGGCTTCAACCGCATGGCCCGCGAGCTGGCCAAGCTGGAGGAGGATCGTGCCGTCATGCTCGCCGGCATCTCGCACGACCTGCGCACGCCGCTGGCACGCCTGCGGCTGGAGACCGAGATGAGTGTGGCCGACGAACAGGCCCGCCACTTCATGGCGCAGGACATCGACCAGCTCGACGCGATCATCAGCAAGTTCATGGACTACGCGCGGCCCAACGAGACGCAGCTGCGCGAGACCAAGCTGACCGACATCGTCGAGCGCGAGGTGCAGGGCTTCCGCGACCCCGACCAGATCCGCTTCCGCGTGCAGGTCAGCCAGGCGCTGAAGGTCCTCGTCGACGAGACCGAGCTGGGCCGCGTGCTGCTGAACCTGTTCGAGAACGCGCGCCGCTACGGCCACGAACCGGGCGAGCCAGCCCGCGTGGACGTCAGCGCGACACGCCAGGGTTCGTGGGTGGAACTGCGCGTGCGCGACCACGGCCCCGGTGTACCGCCCGACCGCCTGGTCAGGCTCACGACCCCCTTCTACCGCGGCGACGCCGCGCGCACGGCCGCCAGCGGCGCGGGCCTGGGGCTGGCCATCGTGGAGAAGTCCGTTCAGCGCCTGGGCGGCACGCTGTCCATCAGCAACGCCGACGGCGGCGGTCTCATCACCGTGTTGAAGCTACAGGCGGGCTGAACCGCAAGCGCATCGCCTCGTGGCGATGCCGGCAGCGACGAGACGCCGCGCCGAGACTCAGTGCGCCGAAGCCGGGCTCGCGGCCGATGCCGCCGCGGCCGGCGCGTGCGCTGCGCCGGCAAGCGATTCAGCCAGCTGGCCTTCCAGCGAGCTTTCGACGCTGACGACAGCGCTGATCGTCAACCGGTAGGCATTCAGCGCCTTGACGAGGTCGATCGGGTCGCCGCGGCCGAATTGGGCGTCGACCATGGCATCGGTCAGGCGCGTGAACGAGCCCACGGCGCTGAAGCTGGCCTGGATGGACATCTGCGCATCGCGCTGCGCGGTGTAGGCCTCCGACAAGCGCCGCAGATCGGCGCGCGGCAGGTGCACGAGGGCCTGGTCGGCCACCGCGGTGTCCCAGGCGTCGCGGCGCAGGCCGGGCACGGCGATGCCGATGTGCAGACGCTGCGTCAACAGCGGCTCCAGCACGGCGGGCTTGGCCTGGCCGTCCCGGATCAGCTGCTTAACGTCGTTCGTGAGGGCCGTCAGGTCTTTCAGCGCGGTCTGGTTCTGCTTGAGCGACGCACGCGCGTCGGCCAGGTTGGCCTGCAGCTCGCTCTCCACCTGTTCGATGGTCTGGTGCGACAGGCGGCGGTGATGCAGCGCCTCGATGCCGGACTCCAGCCCCAGCGCGGTCAGGATGCCCACCACGATCATGAGGTAGTGGATGCCCAGCTCCTTCAGGTTGGTCGGAGCGTGGCTGGGCGGTTCGACATGCATGGGCGGGCGCGGAGAGTGGCGACGGCCGGCGATGTTATCGACTGAGCAGGCAGACCGCCCGCGCCTCGATGGCGCGCCCCTCCCCCACCGGGCCCATCTTCTCGGCCGTCTTGGCCTTCACATTGATCTGGCCGGCGTCCACACCCAGCACCGAAGCCAGCCGCGCGCGCATCGCCGGGATGTGCGGCGCCATCTTGGGCGCCTGGGCCACGATGGTGGTGTCCAGGTTGACGAGCTGCCAGCCCGCCTCGCGCACGCGGCGGTAAGCCTCGGCCAGCAGCACCATCGAGTCGGCCCCCTTGAACTCGGCCGCCGTGTCGGGAAAGAGCTTGCCGATGTCGCCCAGCGCAGCGGCGCCGAGCAACGCGTCGGTGATGGCGTGCGCCAGCGCGTCGGCATCGGAGTGGCCCAGCAGGCCGTGCGTGTGCGGGATGGTGACGCCGCCGAGGATCAGCGGCCTACCGGTGACGAGCTGGTGGGTGTCCCAGCCTTCGCCGATTCTGAGCGCGGGAAAAGTCATGCGGGCATTGTCGCCGCGGGCTGCTATGGTGCGGCCCGCCATGAAACGACTCGTCATCGTCTGCCTGCTGGCCCTTGCACAGGCCGCCTTCGCCCAGACCCCGCCCCGCCCGAAGATCGGTCTCGTCCTGTCTGGCGGCGGCGCGCGGGGGCTCGCCCACATCGGCGTGCTGCGCGTGCTGGAGGAGATGCAGGTGCCGGTGGACATCATCGTCGGCACCAGCATGGGCGCCGTCGTCGGTGGTGCCTACGCGTCCGGCCGCAGCGTCGACGAGCTGGAGGCGCTGGTGAAGAGCGCCAACTGGAACGCCATCCTGGCCGACCGCCCTGCGCGCGACCGTCTCGCCATCCGCCGCCGCGAGGACGACGAGCGCCTGCCCTCGCGCATCGAGTTCGGCTTCAATCTGGAGCGCGGGGCCATGCTGCCCGGCGGCGCCGCCGGCAATGGCCAGCTGGAGGCGACGCTGTCGTCGCTGATACCCGCCACGCGGGCCGACGACCCGCTGCGCCGGCTGCCCATCCCGTTCCGCGCCGTCGCCACCGACCTGCTCTCCGGCGCCATGCTGGACCAGGCCGACACGCCGCTGTTCGAGGCGCTGCGCGCGTCGATGGCCGTGCCGGGCGTGTTCGCGCCGCTGCGCGTCAACGGCCGGCCGCGCGTGGACGGCGGCCTGGTGCGCAACCTGCCCATCGACCTGGCCCGCCAGCTCGGGGCCGACATCATCATCGCCGTCAACGTCGGCACACCGCTGCTGGAAGACCGCGAGATCACCAGCGCCGTCATGGTGGCCAACCAGATGCTGCAGATCCTGACCGAGCAGAACGTGCAGCGCTCGCTGCGCGAACTGCAGCCGCAGGACATGATCATCGACCCGGACCTGCCCGGCATGGGCTTCATGGACTTCTCGCGCGCCGACGAGGCCATGGCCACCGGCCGGCGCGCGGCGCTGGCCATCGGCGACCGCCTGGCCGCCCTCGCCTCGCCCACCGCCTTCGCTGCCCTGCAGGCGCAGCGCCTGGGCGTGCCCGAGGCTGCGCTGCCCGCGCTGCCGCTGGGCGAGCTCAAGATCACCGGCACGCACCGCGTCAACGCCGAGGCGCTGCGCGCCGAGCTGGGGCTGCAGCCGGGCGACGGCGTGGGCCGCGCCGAACTGACCCGCGCCGTCGAACGGCTGGACGGCACAGGCGACCTGGACCGCATCGAGACCGAGATCGACGACCGCGACGGCCAGCGCAACGTCGAGTTCAAGCTCACCGAGGCCGACTGGGCCGCCAGCCGCGTGCGCCTGGGGCTGGAGCTGTACAGCGACTTCGCCGACGCCAGCAGCTACTCGCTGGTGGCCATGCACGTGGCCAACTGGCTCAACCCCTGGGGCGCCGAGCTGCGCACCGTCGCGCGGATCGGCTCGTCGCGCGGCCTCAACACCGAGTTCTACCAGCCGCTGGGCCCCGGCTCGCGCTGGTTCCTCAGCGCCAAGCTCGGCTACTCGGCCGGCGCCAGCGACGTGTTCGAGCAAGGCCAGCGCGCGCTGCGCCTGTCGAGCAGCCTGACCAGTGCCCAGCTGGAACTGGGCCACCACATCGCCGGCCTGGGCGACCTGCGCATCGGCATCGGCCGGCTGCGCGCCAGCGACGAGGTCGTGCTGCCCGTGACCAGCGGCGGCCGGAAATCGCAGGACTACGGCCAGCAGTACATCGAGCTGCACACCGACTCGCTGGACTCGCTGGCCTTCCCCAGCCGCGGCCAGTGGACGACGGCACGCATCGAGTGGTTGCAGCCGCGCGGCGAGGGCGGCGTCATCAACGCCTCGCTGCTGGGCCTGTCGGCCTTCCGCCTGGGCGAGTGGGCCGGCCAGCTGTACGGCGAGTTCGCGCACGCCGAGCGCGGGCAGACGCGGTCGCTGGGCGGCTATCTGCGCCTGTCGGGCACGCCGGACGGCTCGCTGACCGGCGAGAACATGGCGCTGACCCGCGTCGTCATGGCCCGGCGCATCGGCGAGATGCCGGTGGGCCTGGGCGGCGCCGTGCGCATCGGCTTCTCGCTGGAGACCGGCGCGGTGGGCTCGGGTGCGGGGCTCAAGCTCTCCAACCTCCCCCGCCACGGCTGGCAGCAGGCGGCCAGCGGCTTCCTCAGTGTGGACACGCGCTTCGGGCCGTTCTTCCTGGCGCTGGGGTCGACGCGCGGCGGGGACACGGCGGCCTATCTGCTGCTGGGGCCCACCTGGTAAAGCCAGCGCTCCGCCAGCTCGAAGTCCTCCGGCCACGTCACCTTGAAGTTGGCCATCGACGCCCGCACCAACCGCGGCGCCAGGCCCAGCGCCTCGACGGCGCTGGCCTCGTCGGTCGCGGCGGCGCCCATCGCCGCCAATGCCTTCTCGACGAGGCCGAGCCGGAACATCTGCGGCGTCTGAGCCGCCCATTTGTCGCGGCGGTCCACCGTCGCCGTGACGCGGCCGTCAGCGTCGCCGGCCTTCAGCGTGTCGGCGATGGGCTGGGCCAGCAGGCCGCCCACGGCGTCGTGCTCGCAGGCGTCGATCAATGCGTCGACCCACTCGGGCCGCAGCAGGCAGCGCGCCGCATCGTGCACCAGCACCCAGTCGTCGTCTGTCGCGCCGCGACGGCGCAACTCGGCCAGGCCGCCCAGCACGCTCTCGGCGCGGCTGGCACCGCCAACGCGGGCCACCCAGCCGGTGTGCCCCGGCAGCGCGGCCTCGAAGCGATCATCGGCGGGCGACAGCACGACCAAAGTCTGCTCGACACGCGGTACGGCGGCCAGCGCGGTCAGCGTGTGGGCCAGCATGGGCTTGCCGGCGATCTCGACGTATTGCTTGGGCATGCCGGCGCCGGAGCGCTCGCCGATGCCGGCGGCGGGAACGAGTGCGAAACAGCGCGGGCTGCGAAGGTCTTGGCTCATCGGGAAATCAAAGCAGCAGGTAGTCCACCGGCTCCAGTGCCGGCGGCAGGTCACGATCGCCCAGCGCCTGGCGCAGGTCGATCTCGATGCCGCGGCAGATCGCCTCCAGCGGCAGGTCATTGGCCTGCGTGCCGAACGGCTCCTCGATCTCGTCGCCCAGCGCATCCAGGCCGAAGAAGGTGTAGGCCACGATGGCGACGACCAGCGGCGTCATCAGCCCGACCGCATCGACGATGCCGAAGGGCAGCAGGAAGCAGTAGAGATAGGCCGTGCGATGCAGCAGCAGCGCGTAGGAGAACGGCAGCGGCGTGTTGCGGATGCGCTCGCAGCTCGCGGCAGCGGCCGTCAGCGCGCTCAGCGTGGTGTCGAGGTGTACGGCACGGACGCTGTCGAGCTGGCCGTCGCGGCGGCACTGCGCGAGGTCGGCGCCCATGCTCATCATCAGCGCGGCCGGTCGGTTGCGCGCTGCCGCCAGCGCGCGCTGCTCGTCGGGCTGGACCAGGCCCGCCAGCGACTCCGGCGCCGCCGGCTCGTCGCGCAGCAACTGCTTGAGGCTGACGCAGAAGGCATGCGCCCTCAGCAGCAGGCGCACGCGCACGTCGCCCAGGTCGCGCGGGTCGGCCACCGGCGCGGGCAGGTCGATGAGGTGCAGCACCTGTCGCGCGAGGTTGCGAGATCGCAGCAGCAGCTCGCCCCAGAGCTTGCGCGCCTCCCAGTAGCGGTCGTAGCAGGCGCTGTTGCGAAAGCCCAGGAAGATGGCCAGCGGCAGGCCCATCATCGTGAACGGGATGGTCGACACCAGCACCGCGTTGTGGCTGGCCAGCGCGCGGTGCGCCACGGTGACGAGCACCGCCAGCAGGATGTTGGCCACCAGCACGCCGCGGATGCGGGCCAGGATGGAGCCACGCAGCACGAAGAACAGCTGCAGGGCCGAGGGTCGCTCGCGCAGGATCATGGCCGCATTGTCGGCGGCCGCAGGCGCTGGTTCAGTCGTCGTGCCCCGGGTTCTGCCGCTGCAAGCGCCGCAGCAGCCCCGGCCAGGCGAGCTCGCCGCCCGAGCCGCGCATGACCTTGTCGCTCTGCGCGCGGATGCCGGCCAGGATCTGCGCCGGGATGCGGATCAGCTCGCCACCACCGGCCTGCGCGGCGATCTGGATCTCGCAGGCGCGCTGCAGCATGAACATCTTCAGGAAGGCGTCCGCCGCGCTGCGGCCCAGCGTCAGCAGGCCGTGGTTGCGCAGCATCATCAGCGACGTGCGGCCCAGGTCGGCGACGAGCCGGGCCTTCTCGTCGGGGTTCAGCGCCACGCCTTCATAGTCGTGATAGCTCAGCGAGGCCAGCGGGAACAGGCTGTGCTGCGAGATCGGCAGCAGGCCCTCTCGCTGCGTGCTGACGGCCACGCCGGCCACCGTGTGCAGGTGCATCACGAACAGCGCATCCTCGCGTGCCTCGTGCACGGCACTGTGGATGATGAAACCGGCCGGGTTGACGTTGTAGCCGCTGGGCTCGACCTTCTCGCCGGCCTGGTCGACCTTGACCAGGCTGCTGGCCGTGATCTCGTCGAACAACATGCCATAGGGGTTGATCAGGAAGTGGTGCTCGGGGCCGGGCACGCGCGCGGAGATGTGCGTGAAGATCAGGTCGTCCCAGCCGTGCAGCGCCGCCAGGCGGTACAGCGCGGCGAGGTCGCAGCGGACTTGCCATTCGTCGGGACTGATGTGCGCAGGTTTGGCCATGTGATCTCCTTGTGGCGGCCCAGGATAATCCGCACGATCTCGCCAGAATGTCGCCTTCGTTGCGTTCGTCCTCCCACTCTATGCAGCTCAAGCCCGTCGCACTTGTTTCCTGCCTGGGCGCTGCACTGGTAGTCGGACCTGCGCAGGCCTCCGAGGGGCTCGCGGTGCTGGGGGCTCTGACATGCGAGCCCGTCCGCGTCACTCAGGGCTTCATCGAGGGCTGCCTCGCCTCCGAGCCCGCGTTGCGTGGCCGGTATGCCACGCTGGTGGCTGAATGGACGGCAAGGAATGCCCGCGACGCCGCCACGCTGGAGGGCCAATGCCACACCGACCTGGAGTCCCAAATGCCCGACGCGCGCGAGCGCGACGAGACCTGGGCGCGGATACACCGCATCAATGACAACACCATCCGGAGCAACGTCGCCGAACGATCTGCCAAAAAGGACGGTTGCGAAATTGCCTTGCAAGAGATACGAGACGGCAAGGCCGATCTCGGCGGGTTCCTGAAGAAGCCCTAGCCAAACGCCTCGGGGACAATCCGGCATCCATGCTGATCTCCGACCTTCGCCAGCGCCTGCGCGCGCTGGGCGCCAATCCTGCCCATGAAAGCCGCGTGCTGCGCCACTGGGTGCAATGCCTACCGCTGGACGCCGGCAAGCAGCCGCTGCACGGCTGGCTGCCCAAAGCGGTCATGGAGGCGCTGCCGGGTTTGATGGCCGAGCTGCAAGGCCTCGTTGCGCTGCGCAGCGAGCACGCCGGCAGCGACGGCGAATCGGCGCGGCTGCTGCTGGGCCTCAACGACGGCCAGACGGTGGAGACCGTGCTGCTGCCGCGCGAGGGTGTCTGCGTGTCCAGCCAAGTGGGCTGTGCGGTGGGCTGCCGCTTCTGCATGACCGGCGTGGACGGCCTGATCCGCCAGGTCGGCAGCGCCGAGATCGTGGCCCAGGTCGTCCTTGCCCGCCGCAAGCAGCCCAAGCTGCGCAAGGTCGTCTTCATGGGCATGGGTGAGCCGTCGCACAACCTCGCCAGCGTGCTGGACGCGATCACGCTGCTGGGCCGCGAAGGCGGCTTCGCACACAAGCAGCTGGTGTTCTCCACCGTCGGCGACGAACGCGCCTTCGCGGCGCTAAACGAGGCCGAGGTCAAGCCCGCACTGGCGCTGTCGCTGCACACGACCGACGCCGCCAAGCGCGCCGACCTGCTGCCGCGTGCGCCGCGGTTGTCGCCGGAAGCACTGGTGGAAGCCGCCGACGCCTACGCCCGCGCCAGCGGCTACCCCATCCAGTACCAGTGGACGCTGCTGGACGGCGTCAACGACGGGCCCGAGGAACTGGACGGCATCGTGCGGCTGCTCAAGGGCCGCTACGGCCTGCTGAACATGATCCCGTTCAACAGCGCCGAGGGCCTGCCCTTCCAGCGCCCCAGCTGGGAGCGCGCACGGGCCATCGCCGCCGAGCTGTCCAGCCGCGGCGTGCTGACCAAGCTGCGCGACTCCGCAGGCCAGGACGTCGAGGGCGGCTGTGGCCAGTTGCGCGCCCGCGAGGCCGTCGGCCGGCCTGCCCGGGTCGTGAGGATTCACGGCTGACGCAGGCAAGAGCCACCACAAACGGTGACAGCGGCTGGCCGCATGCAACGCAGAATCCGGGGCAGCGAAAAATGACCCTTGGAGGAGAGATGACCCCGCTTCAGTCACTGGCCACCCACGCCCGCATGACCGCCCTGATCGCCGGCATGGCCCTGTGCCTGCAAGCCGGCGCCGCCACCACGGTCAACAAGTACGAGCCCACGGCCCAGCTGGGCGGCAGCACGCTGCAGCTCAACGGCAAGGGCACGCGCGTGCGCCTGGTCTTCAAGGCCTACGACCTGGGTCTCTACACCACCAAGCACGTCACGACGCCGGCCGAGCTGCTGGCACTGCCCGGGCCGAAGCGCCTGCAGTTCGTCGCGCTGCGCGATCTGCCCGGCACCGACCTGGGCCGCCTGTTCCTGCGCGGCATGAGCGACAACGCGACGCCGGCCCAGCTGACCCGCCACGCGCTGTCGACAACCCGCCTTATCGACATCTTCTCGGGCAAGCCCAAGCTCGTGACCGGCGACACCTTCGCGATGGACTTCATCCCCGGCAAGGGAACGCAGTTCTACATCCAGGGTCAGCCCCAGGGCGAGCCGGTCGGCGACGACGAGTTCTTCACGATGGTGCTGCGCATCTGGTTCGGCGACTCGCCGGCCGACACGCAGCTGCGCGACGCGCTGCTCGACGGCGGCAAGAACTAGCCGCCTAGAATCGGTGTCCATGCGCCGCTGGTTCATCGCCCTCCTCGTCCTGCTCGTGACAGCCCAGCTGTCATGGGCCGGCGCGGCGCTGTGCTGCGTCGATGAACTAGCGGGCAAGAGCGGCAACACCACCACGGCCCTCGTCGCCGGCGAGCAGGCCCACGGAGCCCAGGCCGGCGACAAGCATCCGGCCTGCGAAGCCGGTCACTGCCATTGCCATCACGCCGGCTGCGCCACGCCGCTGGCCGAGCGCGACGCCCTGGTCACCCCCCGACTCTTCACGCCAGCCCCTGCCATGGCTGCGCGGCTGAAGTCCCACATTCCTGCCGGGCTCGAACGCCCCAACTGGCTGCGCGCCTGATTCGGCGCGCCGCTTCTCCCCTCCCCCTGTTATTCTGAAGCGAGGCACCCGCCGGGTGCCGGCCGCGCGCCGAACCGTCCGCCGTTGTTTCCACAACCTTGGAGAGTTCGATGCGAAGCCCTGCTGTTGGCTTGTTTCTTCTGTGGGCCTGTGCGTCCCACGCCATGACCCTGGCCGAGGCGCAACGCCTGGCCCTCACCCACAACCCCGACCTGGCCCACGCGCGGCTGGAACTGCAGGCGCAGCAAGGCGCCGAGCAGCAGGCCGGCGCCCGCCCCAACCCCGAGCTGGGCATGCTGCTGGAAGACACCCGCCGCGCCACGCGCACGACGACCCTGCAGCTGTCGCAGGCCATCGAGCTGGGTGGCAAGCGCGAGGCCCGGCAGGCCGCGGCCGCCCAGGCGCGCGAGCAGGCCGCCGTGGCCCTGGCCGCCCGCCAGGCCGAGCTGCGCGCCGGCGTCGCCGCAGCCTTCTTCGACCTGATCGCCGCGCAGGAGCAACAGCGCCTGGCCGCGTCGTCGCTGATGCTGGCGCACAGCGCGGCAGCGGCGGCGGACAAGCGACTGCAGGCCGGCAAGGTGCCGCCACTGGAGCTGGCCAAGGCCCGCGTCGCCGAAGCCGGCGCGCGTGCCGAACTGGCCCAGGCGGACAACGGCCAGCTGCTGGCGCGCAGCCGGCTCGCGGCGCTGCTGGGCCAGCCGCTGCAGGCCATGACGCCCGCGGACGGCGACGCCACCGCGCTGCCCGTGCCGCCAGACGATCGGCGGCTGGGCGAATGGATGGCCGAGGCCCCCGCGCTGCGGCTGGCGCAGCTGGACATCGCGCGCCGCCAGGCGCTGACCGAGACCGAGCGCGCCCGCCGCGTGCCGGACGTGACGGTGACCGTCGGCGCCAAGCGCGACGCCGAGCTGGGCCGCACGCAGGCCGTCGTCGGCTTCTCGCTGCCGCTGCCCGTTGCCGACCGCAACCAGGGCGCTCTCCTGGAAGCCCTGCGCCGCGAAGACCAGGCCCGCGAGGCGCTGACGGCCGCCACGCTGAAGCTGCACACCGACGTGGCCGAGGCCGCCTCACGGCTGGGGTTGAACCGTGATCAGGCGCTGCTGCTGCGCAACGACGCGCTGCCCACCGCGCAGGCGGCCTACGACGCGGCGCTGAAAGGCTACGAGCTCGGCAAGTTCGCCTTCCTCGACGTGCTGGACGCGCAGCGAACGCTGTTCCAGCTGCGCCGCCAGCAGCTGCAAGCCAGCGCCGAGGCGCACCGTGCCGCCGCCGACCTGGACCGCCTGCTCGGCCGGTCCACCCAGAACACCGAAGGGAACTGACCCATGGACAAGAAGAACACCATCGCCATCGCCGCCGTGCTCGCCATCGGCGCGCTGCTGGCCGCGGCCATCCTGCGAAGCGGCCAGCAAGGCGAAGAAGCGCACGACCACGAGCATGCAGAGGCTGGCGACCACGCGGAGAAGCCGGCCGCCCCGGCCAGCGCTGCGGCGAGCGCACCCCAGGCCCGCTTCAGCGACGAGCAGTTGCGCCACAACGGCATCACGCTCGCCACGGCCGGCCCGGCGCGCATCGCCACCGCGCTGCAGCTGCTGGGTGAGGTCAAGCTGAACCAGGACCGCACCGTCGTCGTCACGCCGCGCCTTGCCGGCCTCGTCGAAGCCGTGCGCGTGAACGCCGGCGACCGCGTGCAGCGCGGCCAGGTGCTGGCCATCGTCTCCAGCCCCGCGCTGGCCGAGCAACGCGCCGACCTGTTCGCCGCGCAGAAGCGGCTGGCGCTGGCCCGCACCACGCACGACCGCGAGAAGCAGCTGTGGGAAGACAAGATCTCCGCCCAGCAGGACTACCTCGCCGCGCGCCAGGCGC
The DNA here is from genome assembly GCF_043555985.1 of Pelomonas candidula. Classification (NCBI taxonomy): domain Bacteria; kingdom Pseudomonadati; phylum Pseudomonadota; class Betaproteobacteria; order Burkholderiales; family Sphaerotilaceae; genus Roseateles; species Pelomonas candidula. Next base: position 124,588 of record NZ_JBIGIC010000012.1, read on the forward strand.
TGCAGGAGGCCGAGATTGCCGTCGAGTCGGCGAAGCAGAAGCTCGCCGCGCTGGGCGCCACGGCCGGCGATGCGCAAGGCCTGGCACGCCACGAGATCCGCTCGCCGATCGCGGGCGTCATCGTCGCCAAGACGCTGAGCGTCGGCGAGGCGCTGAAGGAGGACGCCACCGTCTTCCAGGTGGCCGACCTGTTCAGCGTGTGGGTGGAGCTGACGGTGCCGGCTCAGGACCTGCCGGTGCTGACCGAAGGCATGGCGGCACGGGTGAAGGCCACGGCGTTCGACGCCCAGGGCGACGCGAAGCTGGCTTACGTCGGCGCGCTGGTCGGCGAGCAAAGCCGCAGCGCGACGGCCCGGCTGGTGCTCGCCAACCCCAAGGGGGTGTGGCGGCCCGGCCTGCCGGTGACGGTGGCGCTGACATCGGCCGAGATCGACGCATCGGTAGCCGTGACGGCCGACGCCGTGCAGGCGCTGGACGGCCGCCACGTCGTCTTCGTGCGCCAGGGGCAGCAGTTCGAGGCGCGTGCGGTCGAGGCGGGACGCAGCGACGGCCGGCACGTCGAGGTGCTGAAGGGCCTGGCGCCTGGTGAACGCTACGCGGCGAGGAACAGCTTCCTCATCAAGGCCGACATCGGCAAATCGGCCGCCGAGCACGAGCACTGAGGACACGCCGCCATGTTTGAAAACCTCATCCGATTCGCCATCACCCAGCGCTGGCTGGTGCTGCTGGCCGTGGCGGGCATGGCTGTGCTGGGCGGGTTCGCCTACCAGCGCCTGCCCATCGACGCCGTGCCCGACATCACCAACGTGCAGGTGCAGATCAACACCGAGGCGCCGGGCTATTCGCCGCTGGAGGCCGAGCAGCGCGTCAGCTTCGCCATCGAGACGGCCATGGCCGGCCTGCCGCGCCTGGAGCAGACGCGCTCGCTGTCGCGCTACGGCCTGTCGCAAGTGACTGTCGTGTTCAAGGAGGGCACCGACCTCTACTTCGCCCGCCAGCTCGTCGGCGAGCGCATCCAGCAGGCCCGCGACAGCCTGCCGGCCGGCCTGACGCCGACGCTGGGGCCCATCGCCACGGGGCTGGGCGAGATCTACATGTGGACCGTCGAGGCCAAGGCCGGTGCGCTGAAGGCGGACGGCACGCCCTACACGCCGATGGACCTGCGCGAGATCCAGGACTGGATCGTCAAGCCGCAGCTGCGAACCGTGCCGGGCGTGACCGAGATCAACACCATTGGCGGCCACGTCCGCGAATACCAGGTCGCGCCATGGCCGGACCGGCTGCTGGCGCGCGGCCTCGGCCTGGCCGACCTCGTGCAGGCGCTGGAGCGCAACAACGCCAACATCGGCGCCGGCTACATCGAGCGCCGCGGCGAGCAGGTGCTGGTCCGCGTGCCGGGTCAGGTGGGCGGTGTCGACGACATCGCCGACATCGTCGTCGCCAACGTGCAGGGCGTGCCCGTGCGCGTGCGCGACGTGGCCGACGTGGGCCTGGGCCAGGAACTGCGCAGCGGCGCCGCGACCAGCAACGGCAACGAGGTCGTGCTGGGCACCGTCTTCATGCTGATGGGCGAGAACAGCCGGCAGGTCTCGCTGGCCGTGGACAGGCGGCTGGAGGAGATCAACCGCAGCCTGCCGGCCGGCGTCGTCGCACAGACGGTCTACGACCGCACGCTGCTGATCGACAAGGCCATCGCGACCGTGAAGAAGAACCTGCTGGAGGGCGCGCTGCTCGTCATGGTCATCCTGTTCGCATTCCTGGGCAACCTGCGCGCAGCCGTCATCACCGCGGCGGTGATCCCGCTGGCCATGCTGTTCACGTTCAGCGGCATGGTGGCCAACAAGGTCAGCGCCAACCTGATGAGCCTGGGCGCACTGGACTTCGGCATCATCATCGACGGCGCCGTCGTCATCGTGGAGAACTGCGTGCGGCGGCTGTCCCACGCGCAGGCCGCGGCGGGCCGCGCGCTGACGCGCGGCGAGCGCTTTGACGAGGTCTTCGCCGCCGCTCGTGAGGCGCGCCGGCCGCTGCTGTTCGGCCAGCTCATCATCATGGTGGTCTACCTGCCCCTGTTTGCGCTCAGTGGCGTGGAGGGCAAGATGTTCCACCCGATGGCCTTCACGGTCGTCGCGGCGCTGCTGGGCGCCATGCTGCTGTCGGTCAGCTTCGTGCCGGCGGCCGTGGCGCTGTTCATCGGCGAGCGGGTCGGCGAGAAGGAGAACCGCCTGATGACCTGGGCGCGGCGCGGCTACGAGCCGCTGCTGGACCGCACGCTGGCGAATCCGCCGCTGGTGCTCACGATGGCCGGCGTCACGGTGGCCCTGAGCGCACTGATTGCCACGCGCATGGGCAGCGAGTTCATCCCCAGCCTCGACGAGGGCGACCTCGCCGTGCATGCGATGCGCATCCCCGGCACCAGCCTGACGCAGGCCGTCGAGATGCAGCGCGAGCTGGAGCGCACGCTGATGCAGGCACCCGAAGTCGCGCGGGTCTATTCCAAGCTCGGCACAGCCGAGATCGCCAGCGATCCGATGCCGCCGAACGTGGCCGACACCTTCGTCATGCTCAAGCCGCGTGACCAATGGCCCGATCCGCAGCGGCCCAAGGCCGAGGTCCTCGAAGCCCTGCAGACGCTCGCGGCCGGCGTGCCGGGCAACAACTACGAGTTCACGCAGCCCATCCAGATGCGCTTCAACGAGCTGATCTCCGGCGTGCGCAGCGACGTGGCCGTCAAGGTCTTCGGCGACGACATGGCCGTCATGGAGGGCACGGCCGAACAGATCGCCAAGGTGCTGCAGGACGTGCCCGGCGCGTCGGACGTGAAGGTGGAGCAGACGACGGGCCTGCCGGTGCTGACGCTGCACATCGACCGCGCGCGGCTGGCGCGGCTGGGCCTCAGCGTGGCCGACGTGCAGCAGACGGCGGCCACGGCCATCGGCGGCCAGGAGGCCGGCGTTCTGTTCCAGGGCGACCGCCGCTTCGACATCCAGGTGCGCCTGCCCGACGCGGTGCGCAGCGATGTGGACGCGCTGCAGCGGCTGCCGATCCGTTTGCCGAACGGTGGCCACGTGCAGCTGGGCGAGGTCGCGCGCTTCGAGCAGTCGCCCGGGCCCAACCAGGTCAGCCGCGAGAACGGCAAGCGCCGCGTCGTCGTGACGGCCAACGTGCGCGGCCGCGACATCGGCTCCTTCGTGGCCGAGGCCCAGGCGAAGCTGGGCCAGCAGGTCAAGGTGCCGACGGGCTACTGGACCAGCTGGGGCGGCAGCTTCGAGCAGCTGCAGTCCGCCACCGCGCGGCTCAAGGTCGTCGTGCCGGTGGCGCTGGCGCTGGTGTTCACGCTGCTGTTCGCGATGTTCGGCAACGTGCGCGACGGCCTGCTGGTCTTCACCGGCGTGCCGTTCGCGCTGACCGGTGGCATTGCGGCGCTGTGGCTGCGCGACATCCCGCTGTCGATCTCGGCCGGCGTGGGCTTCATCGCGCTGTCGGGCGTGGCGGTGCTGAACGGGCTGGTGATGATCGCCTTCATCCGCTCGCTGCGCGACGAGGGCCTGCCGCTGGACCAGGCCGTGCGCGACGGCGCGCTGTCACGGCTGCGGCCGGTGCTGATGACGGCGCTGGTCGCGTCGCTGGGCTTCGTGCCGATGGCGCTGGCCACCGGCACGGGTGCGGAGGTGCAGCGGCCGCTGGCCACCGTCGTCATCGGCGGCATCCTGTCGTCCACCGCGCTGACGCTGCTGGTGCTGCCGCTGCTGTACCGCTGGGCGCACCGCGAGCGCGGTGCGCGTGCGGCGTTGTCGCCGGCCTGACGCCGGTCAGCGGGGCTGGCGGCGGCGCAGCAGTGCGAAGCTGGCCAGCCCGGCGGCCAACAGCCAGGCCATGCTCGGCTCGGGCACGGCGCTGATGGTGGTGAAGCTGCCGTCGAAGTTAGCCACCGCGTGCAGGCCATTGATGGTGGTGACCGCCAACAGGCTCTGGAAGCTGGCATTGCCCAGCTGGTCGCCCGTGAAGCGCAGGCTGGTCAGGCCGGCATGGCTGACGGCCAACTGCGCGCCCTGGGCCAGGCTGCCGACCGACGCGAAGCTCAGCACGGAGCCGCCAAGGTCGATCTCGGAGCTCGCGCTCAGAGACAGCGTGGCGAAGGACTGTGCCCCGCCCAGCACCAGCTTGCCGCCGGCCAGCTCCAGCGAACTGGCCGCGGCCAGGCGGTTGGCGCCGGCCAGTTCCAGCGTGGCGCCGCTCAGCACCGTGGTCGTGCCGGTGTAGCTGCTGATACCGCTGAGCACCGTGTGGCCGCTCTCGAGGCGCACGCTGGCGAAGTTGGACAGCGAGTTCGCGTAGCTGAAGCCGTTGCCGGCGCCAGCGTCGACACGCAGCACGTTGGCCGCGCCGGAGCCGCCGTCGATGTCGCCCAGCACCTGGGCCTGGCCACCGCTGATGATGACGGTGTTCTGGCCGCTGCCGAGCGCGATGGCCTTGCCGCTGCTGCTGCCGTCGATGAGGCCGGCGTTGGTGATGGTGGTCGCGTAGTCGTTCGCGACGACGACGGCCGCGCTGCTGGCGCCGCCGCCGACCAGCTTGCCGCCCGCGGCGTTCTGGATGCTGACGGTGTAGCCGCTGCCCGTCAGGCCGCCGGCGTAGATGGCCGAGTCGCTCTGGCCACGGATGGTGCCGCCGGCCTGGTTGATGACGACGGCGTTGGCGTAGATCGCCTCGCGCTTGCCGGCGTTGATGCCGGTCGTGATGTCGTTGCCGACCAGCGAGATGCCGCGGCCCACCGCGTTGGTGTTGCCGCTGGCCACCAGGCCTTCGATGAGGCCGGCGTTGGTGATCTGGCCACCGCCCACCGACAGGCCCTCGCTGTAGGCCAGGCCCGACGCGACGGCGCTGAAGGAGTTGACCGAGCGGATGATGCCGCCCGCGCGGTTGGTGATGTTGACGACGCCGTCGACGTCGACACCGTCGCCGTCACCCGTGACACCGTTGCCGATGATGCTGCCGGCGTTGTCGACGGTGACGATCTGCAGGTTGTTGAAGCCGTCGATGTTCAGCCCCGAGCCGTTGTTGCCCTGGATGACACCGCTGGCCACGTTGGTGACGGACATTGCGAACGACTTGGCGGCCGTCTCCTGTCCGCCGGTGATGCCGTGGCGGCCACCCAGCACGAGGCCGGCGTTGACGACCGCGATGCCGCTGTTGGCCTGGCCGTCGATGCCGTCGCTGCTGGAGCCGGTCGTCGTGATCGACTGGATCGTGCCCCAGTTGTTGACGACGCCGTTGACGCCCGGCCGCACCGCGTCGGCCTCGCTCGACTTCATCAGCGCGCCGGCGTAGTTGTTGACGACGTTGGCACCGCTGGTGATGGCGTTGAAGTCCACGACCTGGCTGCCGCCCGCCGACGCGTTCAGCGAGATCATCTGCCCGTAGTTGTTCAGCGTGACGCTGGCCGGGCTCTTGTTCATCTGGATCACGTCGGCATCGGCCGCCTGCATCAGCGCGGTCGCGTTGGTGGTGCTGCCGTTGGTGACGACCAGGCCGGTCACGCCGGTGTTGTCGCGGATGACGCGGCCATTGCCGCTCTGGACGATGCCGCCCTGGTTGGTGAGGCTGGCGTTGTTGCCGGTGACCGTGACGGCAACCGTCGAGCCCGAGACCGTCAGCGAGCCCGCACTGCCGACCGTGCCGGTCTGGCCGGCGCTCAGCGTCTGCGCGCTGCTGGACGACCCGGTGACGTTGAAGTTGGCCGCATGGGCGGGCAGTTGCACGGCGCAGACCGCGACAAGGCAGGCCAGCGCGACGGGGCGGTGGGCGAAGGAACGGACGGACAACTGCAACATGGTCGGGGGGAGCGGGGTGGCAAAAGCCGGCACCTTATCGAGCCAGCCTCGCCGCGTGCACCGCGTGAACGGGGCCCCGTTTTCGGGACCGACGTCATCAAGTCGTCACGGGCCGAAACTAGGCCCGGTACGCATCAGCATCCAGGCCCAGCCGCTTGATGCGGTCATGCAGCGTCTTGCGCGCCAGGCCCAGGCGATCGCCGGCCTTGGCGATGTTGCCGCCGCTCTCCTGCAAGGCCTGCACGATCCACTGCCGCTCGACGGCAGCGAGCGCCTCGTCCAGCGGTGCCTGTGGCAGCGCGGTGGGCTCGGCAGCCGTCGTCGGCAGCGCGGGCGGTGGCGCTTCTGCGACGAGGCCCAGCACCCAGCGCTCGGCGAAGTTGCGCAGCTCGCGCACGTTGCCGGGCCAGTCGCGCGCGGCCCAGGCCGCCATCTGCGCGGCGGTCCACACCGGCACCGGGCGCTGCAGGCGCTCGGCCGCCTGGGCGCAGAAGTGGCCAAGCAGCAGCGGGATGTCGTCGCGGCGCTGGCGCAGCGGCGGCAGCGCGATGCTGGCCACGTCGAGGCGGTAGAACAGGTCCTCGCGGAAACGCCCTTCCCTCGCCAGGTCCAGCAGGTCCACCTTGGTCGCCGCGACGATGCGGCAGGCCAGCGGCTGCGCCGTGTTGGCACCAAGACGCTCCACGCTGCGCTCCTGCAGCACGCGCAGCATCTTGACCTGCAACGCCAGCGGCATGGACTCGATCTCGTCGAGGAAGACCGTGCCGTCGCCGGCGAACTCCAGCTTGCCGATGCGGCGCTTGTTGGCGCCCGTGTAGGCGCCGGCCTCGGCGCCGAAGATCTCGGACTCGAACACGCTCTCGGGCAGCGCACCGCAATTGATCGCGACGAAGGCGCCGCGCGCGCCGCTGGCCGCGTGCAACGCGCGGGCGACGACCTCCTTGCCGGCACCGGTCTCGCCGTGGATGAGCACGTCCACGCGCGCCGGGCCCAGCGTGTGGATCAGCGTGCGCACCTGCTCCATCGCGGCGCTGGCGCCCAGCAGGCCGTCGGCCGGGCCGCCGCCGAGCTGGGCCTTCAGCCGCCGGTTCTCCAGCACCAGGCGGCGCTGCGCCAACGCGCGGCGCACGACCTCGACGAGGTGCTCGGCGGCGAACGGCTTCTCGATGAAGTCCCAGGCGCCGTCGCGCATCGCCTCGACAGCCATGCCGATGTCGCCATGGCCCGTGACGAGGATGACCGGCAGCTCGGGGTCCTGCTCGCGCAGCGCCTGCAGCAGCTGCAGGCCACTGTCGCCCGGCAGTTGCACATCGCAGACGACGACGCCGGCGAAGCCCGGCTTCAGCCATGCGCGGGCCGCCTCGGCGGACTCGACGCCCTGCGTGGCCAGGCCCGCCAGCTTCAGGCTCTGCGTTGTGGCGAGAAGCACGTGTTCGTCGTCTTCGACGAGCAGCACATCGGTGGGGTCGGTCCAGGCCATCGCGGGATTGTCAGGCGAGGGGCAGGCGCAGCGTGAACTGCGCACCGCCACCCTCGGATTCAGGTCGGTTGCCACCCTGCAGCGAGCCACCCAGCGCGTTGGCGATGGACGCGGAGATGGACAGCCCCAGGCCCAGGCCGTCGCCGCGGCGCTTGGTCGTGAAGAAGGGCTCGAACAGCCGCGCCTGCACGTCGTCGCTCAGCCCCGGGCCTTCATCGGTGACACGCAGCAGCGCCTGGCCCGCTTCGACGTCGGCCCGCAACGTGACGGTGCCGCCGCCCTTCTCCGCGTTCGCGTCGATGCCGTTGCGCAGCAGGTTGACGAGCACCTGCTCGATGCGAACCTGCTGGCCCAGCACGGCCAGGCCGTCGGGCACGGGCGGGCACTCGATCGTCACGCGCTGGCGACGCGCCTCGGCGCTGACGAGGGCCACCGCCGCCTGGAAGGCCGCAGCCACCGGCACCGGCTGCACGCGCAGCTCGTCGCGCCGCGCAAAGCCCTTGAGCTGGGCGACGATGGCGGCAATGCGCTGCGTGAGCTGGTCGATGGCGTCGAGGTTGCTCTCGGCATCGGCCTGCATGCCGCGCTCCAGGAACACGCGGGCGTTGTCGTTCAGCGCCCGCAGCGCGGCCAGCGGCTGGTTGATCTCATGCGTGATGCTGGCGGCCATCTGGCCCAGCACGGCGAGCTTGCCGGCCTGCACCAGCTCGTCCTGCGTCGCGCGCAGCGTGCGCTCGGTGCGGTGCAGTTCGTCGACGCGCGCCTGCAGCTCCCGCGTGCGCTCCTTGATCCGCGCCTCCAGGCTGTCGTAGGCCGCGCGCAGCTCGCCCTGCGCGGCCAGGCGCTCCCGCGTGCGGCGGCGGCGCAGCTGCAGATAGGCCAGCAGCAGCAGCAGCGAGACCCAGCCCAGCGCCGCGGCCCAGGCGCGGCCAGCGGCGATCTGCTCGGCACCGCGGATCTCGGTGAAGGACAGCAGCGTCCAGCCGCGGTTTTCGACGGGCTGCTCGGTGACCAGCGCGCGCAGCTTCGAGGTCGCGGTGCCGATGCGCTCGACGCGCAGCTCGGTCGACAGGCGCGAAAGCTCGCGCGACAGCGGCGCCAGCGGCAGGTCGCCGTACTGCTGCGTGTCGTGCAGCTCGGCACGCACGGCGGTGGTCAGCGGCTGCAGCGTGCGGTACTTCCACTCCGGCCGGCTGGCGAGGAACACCACGCCACGCGCGTCGGCCAGCATCAGCTCGCCGGCGCTGCGCGCCCAGTTGGCCTCCATCTCGTCCAGCGACACCTTCAGCACGACGACACCCGGATGCGGGCCGCCGAGGCGGTGGGCGATGAAGTAGCCCGGCGTGCCGGTGGTGGAGCCGCGCGCGTAGAAGTGGCCGCCACCGCGCGCCATCGCGTCGCGGAAGTAGGGCCGGTAGGCGTAGTTCTGGCCGACGAAGGTCTGCGGGTCGCGCCAGTTGCTGGAGGCCAGCGTCAGGCCGTTCGCGTCGATGAAGAAGATGGCAGCGGCGGCGGCATCGCGCGCCACCTCGACGAGCAGCGCGTTGACCTCGGCCACGCGGGCCGGCGAGGTCGGCTCGGCCAGCAGGCCGGCCAGCGCCGGGTGGCGGGCCAGCACCTGGGGCAGCGCCTCGTACTTGTCCAGCGTGCCGGTCAGCTCGTGGGCGACGAAGCGCAGGTGGCGCTGGGCGTCATCGCGGGTCTGCGCCAGGGCGAGATCCAGAGACACCCGCCATGCGGCGTAGGCCACTGCGGCGCCACCCAGCACCACCGCCAGCAGCAGCAAGAGGCTGCGTTGCCAGCGGGGGCGCCTGGGCGCGTCAGTGGCTGGCAGACTCGGCATCGATCCTCGAATGCCGGCGCGTGTCGCGCATCAGCACGTAGACGAGCAACGAACAGGCGATCACCGCGGTGGCGTACCAATAGAAGCCGCTTTCCATGCCCTGCTGCTTGAACCACAGCGCGATGTACTCGGCGCTGCCGCCGAAGACGGACACCGCGATCGCGTAGGGCACGCCCACACCGGTGGCGCGGATGGACGCCGGGAACAGCTCGGCCTTCACGACCGCGTTGATGGACGTGTAGCCGCTGACGATGAGCCAGGCGCAGGCGATGAGGCCGAAGGCTTCCCACGGGCCTTGCGCATGGCGGATGGCCGTCAGCAGCGGCACCGTGAACAGCGTGCCGAGGATGGCAAAGCCCAGCAGCAGTGGCTTGCGGCCGATCTTGTCCGACAGCGCGCCGTAGACCGGCTGCAACAGCGCCGCGAAGATGAGGCTGCCCGCGGACACGGCCGTGGTCTGCGCGTCCGTCAGGCCCACCGACAGCTTCAGGAACTTCTGCATGTAGGTGGTGTAGACGTAGAAGGCCAGCGTGCCACCCATCGTCAGGCCGATGACGATCAGGCACTCGCGCGGGTGTTGCAGCAGCAGCTTGAAGCCACCCATGCGGTCCTGGCTGCGCTGCTTCTCGGCCTTGAAGGCCTGCGTCTCGGGCAGGTCAGACCGCATGATCAGCGCGACGATGGCCAGGCCCGCGCCGATGAAGAACGGGATGCGCCAGCCCCAGGCCTTCAGCTCGGCCGTGTCGAGCACGAAGTTCTGCAGCACCAGCAGCACGACCAGCGCCGTCAGCTGGCCGCCGATCAGCGTCACGTACTGGAAGCTGGAATAGAAGCCGCGGTGCTTGGAGGTGGCCATCTCGGAGAGGTAGGTGGCGCTGGAACCGTACTCGCCACCCAGGCTCAGCCCCTGCAGCAGCCGTGCGATCAGCAGGATGGCCGGCGCCCAGACACCCACCGACGCGTAGGTGGGCGAGCAGGCAATGAGCAGCGAGCCGCCGCACATCAACGTGACGGATGTCATCAGCGCGAGCCGCCGGCCGTGGCGGTCGCCGATGTAGCCGAACAGCAATCCACCGATGGGCCGCACAAAGAAGCCCAGCGCGAAGATGGCCGCCGTGGACATGGACTGCGCCACCGGATCGCTGCTCGGGAAGAACGCCGACGAGAAGTACAGCGAGAACGCGGCATAGCAGTAGAAGTCGTACCACTCGACGAGGTTGCCGATGGAGCCGACGAAGATGGCCTTGACGCGCTTGAACTCGATGGGGTCCGGCGCCGCCGCAGGGCGTGCCGAACTCGGGGGATAGATCGCGGACATGTGCTGCCTCCTGGTTGTGTGCCCCAGGATGAGCAGCTTACGTGCCAAGGCGGTGCGTGGCGAAGCCCCAGGGCGGGCACGGTGGGCCGCACGCCGAATCGGCGGAAATCCGCCAGCAGGCCCGATGCAACGACCGCCACCGGCGGCAATCCGCCGCCAGCACCCCTAGAACTCGGGCCACTTGATCGGCTCATGTCCCCTGGAAGACCCTCACCCGAGGCCTGCGACCTTGACGAGGTCGCCCGAAAATCTGCGCCATCGTTGTCATCACGCACTTGACCATGTCGCTGTCATTCCGTTCCGCCCTGCCCGTCGCCCTGCTGCTCGCGGCCTCGGCGGCCTCCGCCCAGAACCTGCTCGTCAACCCGGGCGCAGAAGCCGGCGACCTGAGTGGCTGGACCGTCGGAGGGCCCGCCAGCGTCCGCGTCGACAACGGCAGCTTCAATCCCGGCATCAACCCCTTCGAAGGCAGCTTCTCCTTTGTCGGAGGCAACGGCGCCTTCGGCTCGTTGACGCAGACCGTGACCATCGCCGACCTGGGCGGCCATGGCATCGCCAACGTGTCGTTCTGGGAACAAGGCTTGAACCAGGGCACGCCCAGCGATCACGCCTACGTGTCGCTGAGCTTCCTGAACGGCGCCAACAGCGTCTTGCAGACGGTCTCGACGCCGGCAGTCGATTCGCACCTGGGCAGCTGGCAGCAGTACAGCGGCAGCTTCGCGATCCCGACTGGAACGGTCAAGATCGCCTACACGATGAACTTCGTGCGCTCCGTGGGCTCGGACCTGGACGGCTACGTCGACAGCAATGTGCTGACGGTCAGTGCCGTACCGGAGCCCGCCTCGGCGCTGCTGATGGCGGCGGGCCTGCTGATGGTGCCGCTGCTGAAGCGTCGCCGCAGCTGATGAACAAAGGCCCGCTGATGCGGGCCTTTTTGCTTGCGCGCCGGACTCAGCCGCGAAGCTTCTTCACCCAGGCCTGCACCAGCTCACGCAGCACCGGCAGCGGCACCTGGCCCGCCGTCAGCACGACGCGGTGGAAGCCCTTCACGTCGAACCGGTCACCCAGCGCCGCCTCGGCCTCGCGGCGCAGCCGCGTGATCTCCAGCTGGCCGATCTTGTAGCCCAGCGCCTGGCCGGGCCAGACGATGTAGCGCTCGACCTCGGAGACCACGTCGCTCTCGACCATCGACGAGTTGTCCAGCATGTACTGGATGGCCTGCTCGCGTGTCCAGCCCTTGGCGTGCAGGCCGGTGTCGACCACCAGCCGCATCGCGCGAAGCTGCTCGTCGGACAGCCGTCCATACCACTGGTAGGGGTCGGTGAACAGGCCCAGTTCCTTGCCAATGCTCTCCGAGTACAGCGCCCAGCCCTCCACGTAGGCCGTGTAGTGGCTGCCGAAGCGGCGGAAGGCGGGCAGCGTCGTGTCCTCCTGCGCGATGGAGATCTGGAAGTGGTGGCCCGGCGAGGCCTCGTGCAGCGACAGCGTCTCCATGCCGTAGATCGGCTGGGCCTTCAGGTTGAAGGTGTTGACGTAGAACACGCCGGGGCGCGAGCCGTCGGCGGCCGGTTCCTCGTAGGACGCACCGGCGGCGCTCTCGGCACGGAAGGCCTCGACCTCCTTGACCTGGTAGTCCGCCTTGGGCGCGATGTCGAAGAGCTTCGGTGTGAGGCCGTTGATCTTCTTCTGCAGCTCGCGGTAGCCGGCCAGCAGGTCTTCCGGCTTCGTGAAGTAGAACTTCGGGTCGTCCTGCAGGTACTTGAAGAAGGCCTTCAGGTCCCCCTGGAAGCCCACCTGCTTGCGCACCCCCTCCATCTCGCCGAGGATGCGCGCCACCTCCTTCAGGCCGATGGCGTGGATCTCGTCGGGCGTCAGCTTCAGCGTCGTGGACTGTTCCACGCGGTAGGCGTACCAGGCCTTGCCGTCCGGCAGCGCCGACCAGGCCGTGCTGGTGCGGGCCTGGGGCAGGTACTCGTCGCGAACGAAGGCCAGCAGGCGCGCATAGGCGGGCAGCACATCCCTGGACAGCAGCTGGCGCATCGCGGTCGTGATGCGTTCGCGGTCGGCGGCGGGCACGGCGTCGGGGAAGTTCTGGATCGGCCCCCAGAACAGGCTCTTCTCCGGGTCGGTCACGGCCAGCGACTGCAACTGCGGCAGCACCTTGTCCATGACGGCGCGGGGCTGGGTCACGCCGGCCTTCAGCCCGGCGCGCATGTTGGCGATGGTGCCGTCGAAGGTCGGCACGGCCAGCGCCAGGCGCTTGAGCCAGTCGTCGTAGTCCTTGGTCGTGCGGAAGGGCTGGATGGACTGGCCGGTACCCATCTGCGCGAGGAAGCTGGGCATGCCGCCGATCTGGCTGATGGGCTGCATCCATTCAGGGAAGCGCTGGCCGGCCAGGTCCTGCTCCAGGTCGAGCTCGAGGATGCTGTAGGAGACGCGGTCCTTCGGTTCCAGCTTCGCCTTGTTGAAGCCCTTGAGTTCCTTGAGCTGCTGCTGCGACTCGCGCTTGCTGCGCGCGCGGTAGGCGGCGGTCGTGTCGTCGACGAAGCGGTCGTTGTAGCGCGGGTCGCCCAGCGACGTGGCCAGGATGGGCTGGCGCTGCAGCGTCAGCTCCCACTGGGCATCCAGCCACCGGTGGAAGCGTTGGCTCTCGTTGGCGGCGGCAAGCGCCCTGGTCGACGGCAGGGCAAGGGACAGGGAGGTCGCGAGCAGGCTGATGGCGTGGCGGCGGCGCATGGAATCTCCGGTAGGAAGTGCCGCGATGCTGCCATGCCCCCAGGACCCAGCCAAAGGACATGGCGTCTCTAGAATTCGCCCAGGCCCCGCTTCGGGGCTGTCGTCGTTTGTAGGTCTGCATGTCTCTGCCGTCGCTGCCGGTCATCGCACCGGGCAAGAAGTTCACCCACCCCCGCCCCCTGGGCTCTGCCGACGCCCTGCTGCTCGCCCGCTTCGCGCAGGCGCAGCGCGACGCCGGCCGCATGGCCGCCATCTTCACGGCCGAACCTGGCGACACCCAGCGGCTGGAGGACGAGCTGAAGTTCTTCGCGCCGGAGCTGAAGGTGGCCGTCTTCCCCGACTGGGAGACCCTGCCCTACGACAGCTTCAGCCCTCACCAGGACCTGATCTCCGAGCGCCTGGCCACGCTGTGGGAGCTGCTGCAGAGCAGGAAGACGAAAAGCATCGACGTGGTGCTGATGCCTGCCTCCACCGCGCTGACCCGCCTCGCGCCGCCCAGCTTCCTGGCCGGCACGACCTTCAACTTCAAGCAGAAGCAGCGGCTGGACGAAGCCTCGCTGCGTTCGCAGCTGACGCTGGCGGGCTACACGAACGTGAGCCAGGTCGTGCAGCCCGGCGAATACGCCGTGCGTGGCGGCCTCATCGACCTGTTTCCGATGGGCTCCAACGTGCCCTACCGCGTGGACCTGTTCGGCGACGAGGTGGACTCCATCCGCGTGTTCGACCCGGACAGCCAGCGCAGCCTGTACCCGGTGCCGGACGTGCGCCTGCTGCCGGGCCGCGAGTTCCCGATGGACGAGGCCGCGCGCAAGGCCTTCCGCAACCGCTGGCGCGAGAAGATGGAGGGCGACCCGACCAAGTCGCGCATCTACCGCGACATCGGCGAGGGCATCGCCTCCGGCGGCATCGAGTACTACCTGCCCATCTTCTTCGAGCAGACGGCCAGCGTGTTCGACTACCTGGGCGACACGGCCGGCCTGGCGCTGCACGGCGAGGTCGACGAAGCCATCCAGCGCTTCTGGACCGACACCAAGGAACGCCACCGCTTCCTGCAGCACGACCCCGAACGGCCCATCCTGCCGCCGGCCGAGATCTTCCTGACGGCCGAGGACTTCTTCGGCCTGACGAAGCCGCACGCCGTGCTGTCCGTGCGCGGGTCGGAACCGGTGGACTTCGCCCGCCCCCTGCCCGACGTCAGCGTCGAGCGCGGCACGCAGGAGCCGATGGCGCGGCTGGAAGCGCATCTGAAGGCCACCACCCACCGCGTGCTGCTGGTCGCCGAAAGCGAGGGCCGACGCGAGAGCCTGCTGGAGCAGCTGCGCGACAGCAAGATCGACCCGCCGTCCGTCAAGGACCTGGCCGAGTTCTGGGCAGGCGACGAGAAATACGCCATCACGGCGGCGCCGCTGGCCGCGGGCTTCTTCTGGGTGGACCCCGAGCGCCCACTGCAGCTCATCACCGAGACCGAGCTTTTCGCCACCACGCCCACCACGCGCCGCCGCCGCAAGCAGGAGCAGGTCAGCGACGTCAACGCGCTGATCAAGGACTTGTCCGAGCTGAAGGTGGGCGACCCGGTCGTCCACATCAACCACGGCATCGGGCGCTACCAGGGCCTGGTGAACATCGACCTCGGCGACGGCCAGAAGAGCGAGTTCCTTCACCTGGAGTACGCCGACAAGGCGACGCTGTACGTGCCGGTGTCGCAGCTGCACCTGATCGGCCGCTACACGGGCGTGTCGCCGGAAGAGGCGCCGCTGCACAAGCTCGGCTCCGGCCAGTGGGAAAAGGCCAAGCGCAAAGCCGCCGAGCAGGTGCGCGACACCGCCGCCGAGCTGCTCAACCTCTACGCCCGCCGCGCCGCCCGCGAAGGCCACGCCTTCCGCTACTCGGGCCACGACTACGAGGCCTTCGCCGCGTCGTTCGGCTTCGAGGAAACGCCCGACCAGCGCGCCGCCATCCACGCGGTCATCCAGGACATGATCTCGCCCAAGCCGATGGACCGCCTGGTCTGCGGCGACGTGGGCTTCGGCAAGACCGAGGTGGCGCTGCGCGCGGCCTTCGTCGCAGTCATGGGCGGCAAGCAGGTCGCCATCCTGGCGCCGACGACGCTGCTGGCCGAGCAGCACTACCAGAACATCGCCGACCGCTTCGGCGCCTGGCCGGTGAAGGTGGCGGAGATGAGCCGCTTCCGCTCCGCCAAGGAGATCAAGGCGGCGATGGAAGGCATCGCCGACGGCACCATCGACATCGTCGTCGGCACGCACAAGCTGTTGTCCAGCGAGGTCAAGTTCAACCGCCTGGGCCTGCTCGTCATCGACGAGGAACACCGCTTCGGCGTGCGCCACAAGGAGGCGATGAAGGCCATGCGCGCCGAGGTCGACGTACTGACGCTGACCGCGACGCCCATCCCGCGCACGCTGGGCATGGCGCTGAAGGGCCTGCGCGACCTCTCGGTCATCGCCACCGCGCCGCAGCGGCGCCTGGCCATCAAGACCTTTGTGCGCGCCGAGAGCAGCGGCACCATCCGCGAGGCCGTGCTGCGCGAGTTGAAGCGCGGCGGCCAGGTCTACTTCCTGCACAACGAAGTCGAGACCATCGAGAACCGCAGGCAGAAGCTGGAGGAACTCGTCCCCGAGGCGCGCATCGTCATCGCCCACGGCCAGATGCCGGAGCGCGAGCTGGAGCGCGTGATGCGCGAGTTCGTGCAGGGCAAGCACAACCTGCTGCTGTGCTCCACCATCATCGAGACCGGCATCGACGTGCCGAGCGCCAACACCATCATCATTGCCCGCGCCGACAAGTTCGGCCTGGCCCAGCTGCACCAGCTGCGCGGCCGCGTCGGCCGCAGCCACCATCAGGCCTATGCCTACCTGATGGTGCCGGACCTGCAGGGCCTGACCAAGCAGGCCACGCAGCGGCTGGACGCCATCCAGGCCATGGAGGAACTGGGCTCCGGCTTCTACCTCGCGATGCACGACCTGGAGATCCGCGGCGCCGGCGAGGTGCTGGGCGACAACCAGAGCGGCAACATGATGGAGGTGGGCTTCCAGCTCTACAACGACATGCTCAGCGAGGCCGTGCGAGCGCTCAAATCAGGCCGCGAGCCCGACCTGCTGTCGCCCACCGGCGCGTTCTCCACCAACACCGAGATCAACCTGCACGCCCCCGCGCTGCTGCCCGACGCCTACTGCGGCGACGTGCAGGTGCGGCTCTCGCTCTACAAGCGCCTGGCCACGGCCGAGAAGTCCGAGCAGATCGACACGATGCTGGAGGAGATCACCGACCGCTTCGGCAAGCTGCCCGCGCAAGGCCAGACGCTGTTCGACCTGCACCGCCTGCGCGTGCTGGCCAAGCCCTACGGCGTCATCAAGGTCGACGCGGCGCCCAGCATCATCAACATCAACTTCCGCCCCAACCCGCCCATCGACCCGATGCGCGTCATCGAGCTGGTGCAGAAGAACCGCAACATCAAGCTGGTCGGCAACGAGAAGCTGCGCGTGGAGAAGGCGCTCAGCAACCCGCAGGACCGCGCACAGGCCGTGCGCGAGGTGTTGAGGCTGCTGGGTCAACCGGTGAAGGCTGGCTGAACAGGGCACCGGGATAATGCGGGCCTTCCCGCACGCTACGCCCTGCCCTCGTGACCTCTGCTGCCTCTGACGGCCTCGTCCTGCGCGACGGCCCCGCCCTGCCCCCGCTGTCGCACTTCAAGCTCGCCGCCTTCGACATGGACTCGACGCTGATCAGCATCGAGTGCATCGACGAGATCGCCGCGCTGGCCGGCAAGGGTGAAGAGGTGGCCGCCATCACCGAGGCCGCGATGCGCGGCGAGATCACCGACTTCAAGGACAGCCTGCGCCGCCGCCTCGCCATCCTGGCCGGCGAGCCCGCCACCGTGCTGGACCGCGTGCTGGCCGAGCGGCTGACCTTCAACCCCGGCGCGCGCGAACTGTGCGCGGCGCTCAAGGCCGCCGGCCTCAAGCTCGTGCTCGTCTCCGGCGGCTTCACGTTCTTCACGCGCTTCGTGGCGGCAGAACTGGGCATGGACTTCGTGCGCAGCAACGAGCTGGAGATCGTCGACGGCGCCCTCACCGGCCGCGTCGTCATGCAGGACTGGGGCGACATCTGCGATGGCGAGCAGAAGCGGCTGATGCTGCTGGCCCGCTGCGAGGACATCGGCTGCCGCCCCGACCAGGCCATCGCCGTCGGAGACGGCGCCAACGACCTGCCGATGATGGGCGCGGCCGGCCTGTCCGTGGCCTATCACGCCAAGCCCAAGGTCCGCGAGCAGGCCCGCGTCGCGATCAACGACGGCGGGCTGGACCGCCTGCTTGAACTGCTGCGCTGACGCTCAGCCCGCGGCCAGCACCCGCGCCTGCTGCCCGTCAAAGTCGACCACCTGGCCGGCGCGGATCTTGGCCGTCTTGCGCAGCTCGACCTGGCCGTCCACCCTGACCTCGCCGGCCGCGATCAGCACCCGCGCGCGGCCGCCGCTCTCGACGAGGCCCAGGGCCTTGAGCAGCTTGTCGAGTTCGATGTAATCACCGCGGAGTTGGAGTTCAAGCATGGTTCTTCTTCTGTGCCGCTTCGCGGATGGCCGTGAGCGTGGAGCGGGAGGTGGAGACGTCGCTGGACAGGCGCAGGTGCAGCAGCGCCGGCTTGCCTGACGCGATGGCCGCGTCGAGCGCCGGGCCGACCTGCGCCGTGCTCTCAGCCTTGAAGGCCGCGAAGCCGAAGGCCTCGGCGAGCTTGGCGAAGTCGGGGTTGAACAGGTCGCTGCCGGACACGCGGCCGGGGTACTCGCGCTCCTGGTGCATGCGGATGGTGCCGTAGGTGCCGTTGTCGACGACGACGACGAGCAGCTTCCTGGCACCATAGCCCGTGGCCGTGGCCAGCTCCTGGCCGGTCATCAGGAAGTCGCCGTCACCGGCGATGTTGACGACCCAGCGGTCCTGCAGCAGTGATGCCGCGACGGCGGCCGGCACGCCGTAGCCCATCGCGCCGGAGGTCGGCGCCAGCTGTGTCTTGCCGAAGCGGTGCAGCGCCGTGTAGCGGTGGAAGCGGTGCAGCCAGCCGCTGTAGTTGCCGGCGCCGTTCGTGAAGATGGTGCCCTCGGGCAGCTTCTCGTCGATGAGGCGGATGACCTCCGCCATGTCCAGCGGCGCCACGGGCGTGGGCTGGAGGTTGGCGCGATAGTCGGCGTGGGCAGCGGCGGTCCAGTCGCTCCAGGGGATGTCGGCAGGCGGCGGCAGCAAGGCCAGCGCCGGGGCGGCCTGGCTCATGCTGGCGTTGATGAGCAGCTCGGCCGTGTAGACGCGGCCCAGCTCCTCGGCGCCGGCGTGAATGTGGATGAGCTGCTGCGCGGGGCGCGGCGCCTGCAGCAGCGTGTAGCCGCCGGTCGTCATCTCGCCCAGGCGTGGCCCGACTGCGAGGATGAGGTCGGCCTCCTTCACGCGCGCTGCCAGTTTGGGATTGATGCCGATGCCGACGTCGCCGGCGTAGTTCGGGTGGCTGTTGTCGAACAGGTCCTGGAAGCGGAAGGCGCAGCCGACCGGCAGTTGCCAGCGTTCGGCAAAGTGCTGCAGCGCCTCGGTCGCCTCGGCCGTCCAGCCGCCGCCACCGGCGATGACCAGCGGCCGCTTCGCC
The DNA here is from genome assembly GCF_043555985.1 of Pelomonas candidula. Lineage (NCBI taxonomy): Bacteria > Pseudomonadati > Pseudomonadota > Betaproteobacteria > Burkholderiales > Sphaerotilaceae > Roseateles > Pelomonas candidula. The sequence continues at coordinate 143,442 of NZ_JBIGIC010000012.1, forward strand.
GCAGCCAGGCGCTCGCGCACCTCGGCCAGGGCGGCCGGCGTCGGCGCGGCTTCGGCAGCCCGCGCGGGCGCGACGATGTCGGCCGTGATGGCGCGGGTCAGCATGTCCTCCGGCAGCACCAGCACGACCGGGCCGGGCCGGCCCTGCATCGCCACGTGGAAGGCCCGCGCCACGTACTCGGGCAGCCGCTCGGCGTCGTGCACCTCGCCCACCCACTTGGCCATGCCCAGCGTGCCGGGGCCGAACATCTGGCGGTAGTCCACCTCCTGGAAGGCCTCGCGATCGCGCTGGTCGCTGGCGACCTGGCCAATGAACAGGATCATCGGCGTCGAATCCTGGAAGGCCGTGTGCAGGCCGATGCTGGCGTTCGTCGCGCCCGGGCCGCGCGTGACGAAGCAGATGCCGGGGCGGCCGGTCAACTTGCCTTGCGCCTCGGCCATGAAGGCCGCACCGCCTTCCTGCCGGCACGCAACGAAGCGGATCTTGTCGCGGTACTCATGAAAACCGTCGAGGACGGCCAGGAAGGATTCGCCAGGAACTCCAAATACGTCGGTCACGCCTTGGGCCAGCAACGCCTCGACCAGCTTGTGGCCGGCGAGGCTGGGGGTATTGGCTTGTCTAGTCATGTGGAGACTTTAGCTGGCCGCACAGGCAGGCTAACCGCTAAGGTCTAGCGTGACTATGGACGGCAAGCCAGCCGTCTGACCATCGTCGACGATGATCGCAACATCCTTAGCGTTGGCAAAGCCGCGGTTCGCGAAGCCGAGGCCGTCTCAGGCAACAGCTACCGCCAGCGCCTCCAAGGCCACGGCCACCTGCGCATGCTCAGCAAGCCGCAGGCCACAGTGCAGAAGGAGCACCCGCACCACCTAGTCAGACGCCTGGACAAACAAAGAGGCCCGCTGATGCGGGCCTTTTCTTCTTCGCTAGGAATCTGCAAGCACGCTGTCTTGCACAGACCTCTCTAAAACCCCCAACGAGTCGACAACCACTCTGCCAATCGACCGCAACTGCGTTGCGATGGCGTCAAAGCCTGGTTGGCGACTTTCCTTTAGCACCTTGCCTATCCACTGTTCAATGGCCAGCATGCGGCGATCTTTCTCACTGCTCGGCGCGCCGGCATGCACTGCGCCATGCACGTGTGCGCCGTAGTGAATCACATCGCGAACCGTCAATTTGTGGCCAAGCGCCAGCACGATGGGCATGCTCAAAAATTCATCGAGGCTGACCTGTGCAGGTGGCCCGAATGTTCCTTGCACCTTTGGCCAAATAGCATCGCCCACCATCCAAAACTCCGGAGGCCCCGACGGCAAGGCCACCGGTCCCCTGGGCAATAAAACGCCAAAGCGCACGCGCTGTTTGAATCTGCGATTGACGAGCGCTAGCAAGGGCGTGCCGTCGATCAACAGCTTTCGAAGTAGCGCTGACAGCATGATCGCATCATGCTGATCGCCATCGATTCGCGCACGCATCTCCTCAAGCGTCCGAAGAAAAAGCGCGCGTCGGTCAATCTCCTCACCCGGAGAAGTTGCTGCGGACCGGCTCATAGCGAGCTGCTCGGCGAGGGTTGAGATAGGCTATCGCCAGGAACGCCGAATGCGGTGTCGACGCCCTGGGCCAGCAGCGCCTCGACCAGCTTGTGGCCGGCGAGGCGTGGGGAGGTGGCTTGTCTAGTCATGTCGGGACTGTAGCGGCGACGGGCGGTCCAACTCCGCCGGGCGACTGTCCCTGAGCCGGTCCGCCACGCGCCTTGCACGCTCCAGCAACTCGCCCTTGCGCGCCTCGCGCTGCGCCTCCGGCGCGTCGGCAAAGGCCTTCAACGCCTGCCCCATCGCGACGTAGTCGCCCGTTAGTGAGTCGGCATCGGGTGACCATGCCGTGCCCGACAGGAAACGTTCCTGCGTCCAGTGGCCCGCGTGGTAGGTCACGCCGTCCAGACCTTCTTCGAACTTCTTCGGGTAGCGCACTTGCAGCAACACGTCGCGGCAGAGATCCGTCAGCACCGCCGTGCTCTCCGCATCGAGCGGCGCCTGCCGCGTCTGCGCGACGACGGGAAAGCGCTTCAGCAGCGCACGCTCGGTTGCCGCATCCAGCGGGAAGACGTCCGGCTTGAGCGCGCGGATTCGCTCTATTTCCAGCCGGCTCCAGCGCTGCTCATCGAGCGTGCGGCTGACGACGATGACGCCACCCGCCTGGCGCACGAGGAAGACGGCGTAGGGCGTGCGCAGCGAAGGCTCGACGAGGAACTGGCACTGGCGGTAGGCATACCCGCCGAGCAGCGCGTCGCGCAATGCCAGCGTTGCCGGATCGGGGGCGTGCTCCGAGGCGAAGACGCCCGGCTCCGGCTCCAGGCCGCCGGCAGGCATGGCCCCGGCGGACGCCGAGGCGAGGACCGCCAACGCCGCCCACGAGCGGCGCATGGCGCCGTGGCGCATCACGATCCCCGGCGGGGGCGAAGGGAGGCCATCACCGCGTCGCCCCCTCGATGGCCCGCTCGGTGATGCGGTCCCTGAGCTTGTCGTCGCGCGTCAGGCCCAGCGCCTCGTGGAGGGCCGACGGCGCGCTGCTGCCTGACGTCTGGGGTTCGGCGCCCCGCGCAACCGGCGTGGCCGGCACGACATTGACGGGCGCCGCGGTCACGGCCTGCTCCTTGAAGCCGGCCGGGCACTCGACGTTGGTGTAGGCCACCTGCTGGCTCTTCACGCATTTGCGCAGCGCGCCGGATCGCGATGTCGGGCGGGCGGCAGCCTCGCCGGCCGGACGCGGCGCGCCAGCGAGGTCCCCCCCTCCCGGGCCGATGACGACGACCGGCTCGGGCATCACCGCGGCCCGCAGACGCTCGCGCTGCTGCCAGGCCAGGCCCAGCGCGGACAGGACGACAACGAGAACCACGAGACCACGGAACGGCATGGCAGACGGCGAGCATGGCAGTGGCGCGGACTGTAGCGGCGGGTTACCCCCCGCACGCCGTGCCGAATCACCTCGCTCCGCCGTCCATCAGGCCGGCACCGCGGCTGCCGACCGGCGCGACAGGCCCAGCCCCACCAGCCCCGCCGACGCGACACCCAGCACCAGGGCCGCTGCCGACCCCGCGAACACGCCCCGCGGCATGCCGTGGTCCAGGATGGCGCCGAACACCGGCGCTGCCAGCGCGAAGCCGATGTCCAGCCCCGAGTACACCGTGCCGTAGACGCGGCCCGTGGCGCCGGGCGGCGCGGCCCGCTTGATGAGCATGTCGCGCGACGGGCCGGCGAGCCCGGTGCCGAAGCCGGCCAGCGAGGCGATCACCGCCGCCAGCCCGCCCGGCAGCGAGCCGGTGGCCGTCAGCAGCAGCATGCCGGCAGCGAACGCCATCGCGCAGGCGATGACGCGCTCCAGCCGCTCGGCGCGGGCGACGAGGAAGCCGCCGCACACCATGCCCGCCGCGCCGGCCAGCATGTAGCCGGTGACGACGTAGGCCGTCTGCGCCAGCGGCAGGTCGTAGATCTGATGCAGCGCCGGGCTGGCAAAGCTCTGGATGGCCGACAGCGCCGCCGTGGTCCAGAAGAAGAACGAGAAGCACAGCCACACCGACGGCAGCTTCAGGAAGGCCATCGGGTGCTCCGCCTTGGCGCCTGCTGCCGGCTTGGCGTGGCCCCAGGAGCCTTGTCGGTCGTCGATGGCCGAGCGCTGCCAGAAAAGCAAGGCCATCACCGCCAGCGCGACCAGCGCCGTGCCGACATAGGCGAAGCGCCAGTTGCCCGTCGCCTCGGCGATGCCGATGGAGAACACCGGCGCGAACGCCCAGCCCAGGTTGCCGCTGATGCCGTGCACCGAGAACGCGTGGCCCAGCCGCGGCTGCGAAACGCGCTTGTTCAGGATGGTGAAGTCCGCCGGGTGGAAGGGCGCGTTGCCGACGCCCGCCAGCGCCGCCGCCAGCATCAGCCCGCCGAAGCCCTGCGCCAGGCCCGCCGCGACCGAGGCCAGGAAGAAGCTCGCCATCGCCACGAACAGCACCGGCCGCGCACCGATGCGGTCGACGACGAAGCCCGACAGCGCCTGGCCCGTGCCCGAGATGACGAAGAAGGTCGTCACCAGCAGGCCCAGCTCCGAGTAGCTCAGGCCGAAGGCCTGGATGAAGGCCGGGAACAGCGGCGGCAACAGCATGTGGAAGAAATGCGAGGTGCCGTGGGCGACGCCGATGGTCGAGATCGTCGTGATGTCGCTCCGGCGCCGGCTGGCGGCGCCCGGAGTTGCTGCGAGGGTGGTGTCCATGCTCCGCACTGTAGGAAGACCCCTGCCGGCCCAGTTACGATGGTTCGTCAAGTTCTATCGAAATCCAGCCATGCCCGGCCGCCAGAGCTTCCCTGCCTTCTCGCCCGAGCGCTTCGCGCCGACGCGGCAACGCCCGTTGCGCGCCAAGGCCCGGGTGCTGGAGCATCTGGCCGACATCCAGCCGCACCGCCACGACTGGGCCCAGCTCGTCTTCTCGATGACCGGCGCCGTGCGCGTGAACACCATGGCGGCGACCTACATCGTGCCGCCGTCGCGCGCGGTGTGGATTCCGCCCGGCCTCGTGCACGCGGTGACGGCCATCGAGCAGTGCGACCTGCGCACGCTCTACCTGGGCCCCGAGCTGCTGGCCGGCGAGGCCTGGCAGGTGGGCCGGGTGCTGGAGGTGTCGCCGCTGCTGCGCGAGCTGGTGCTGGCCCTGCCCGCCCTGCCCGACCCGACACCCCCGGAAACCGCCGAGGACGCGGAGCGGCGTTGCAGCATCGAGCGCCTCGTGCTGGTCGAGCTGCAACGCGCCAGGCCGCTGGCGCTGGGCGTGGCGCTGCCGCAGGACGCCAGGCTGCGCCGCCTCTGCAAGGCCATGCTGGACGAGCCCGGCCGCCACACGGGTCTGGACGAATGGGCACGGGAGGCCGGCGCCAGCCCGCGCACGCTGAGCCGGCTGTTCCGCGAGCAGCTGGGCACCAGCTTCGCGCAGTGGCGCTCGCAGCTGCTGCTGGCCCACGCGCTGACGCTGGCGGCCCGCGGCCGGCCGATGAGCCACATCGCCACCGAGCTGGGCTACGCCAGCGCCAGCGCGTTCACGGCGATGGTGACGCGCACGGTGGGCATGCCGCCGAGCAGGTTCTTCGAGCGGGCCTGAAAAAATATCTTGCGCGCCACGAATCCTTTTCCGCACTGCCCACCTCTTGGTGTCCGAGGGTCGTCCTCGAACATCTGGAGTTGCACCATGGTCTATGTGAAGAACGTGCCGAACGGCGAGCGCGTGCTGCGCATCCTGCTCGGAGCGGGCGCAGCGGGCGCGGGTGTGTTGATGGTGGGTGGCATGGCCGGCTGGCTGATCGCGGCCAGCGCGGGCGGGCTGGTGCTGTCCGGCCTGCTCGGCTTCTGCCCCGCCTGTGCGATGGTGGGCCGCAAGCTCAGGCAGCCATGAGCCTGGCCGCCGAGCATCTGCCGCTGCTCGCGGCCGCCCACGGCGGCGACCCGCGGGCGCTGGAGCAGCTGCTGCGTGTCACCCGCCCGGACATCCGCCGCTACGCGCAGCGGCATTGCCTGATCAGCGACGTCGACGACGCGGTGCAGGAGGCGCTGCTCATCGTCTCGCGCAAGCTGCCCCAGCTGCGCGTGCTGGCGGCGTTCTCGGGCTGGGCCATCCGCCTCGTGCAGCGCGAGTGCCGGCGGCTCGGGCGGGTGGCGCTGCGCTACGACCCGTACGACGAGGAGCAACTCGCGCAGTGGCTGGTCGCGCACGACGAAGCCGGGCTGCGCCGGGAGCTGGTAGCGGCGCTCGAATCGCTGCCGGCGCACTACCGCGAGGTCATGCTGCTGCGCGACGTGGAGGAACTGACCATCGAGGAGATCGCCCATCGCACCGGCCTGACGCGGCCCAACGTGAAGAGCCGGCTGCACCGCGCCCGCGCGCTGGCGCGGGAGTACCTGCTGGGCGGCCGCCCCGCCGCCGCCTGACACGGTTACCAACCCTTACGGCGGCCCGTCGCGGGCCGTCCGCGCGGGCGGGAGCCGCCGCGTTGTGAAGGGGCGCTATGCGACGATGAGCGCAGCCAACAATCACAACAAGGACACCCCTCATGCAACGACGCCCCCTGCTCCTCGGCCTGGGCAGCAGCCTGCTCGCCGGCATCGCCCTGACGGCCCGTGCCGACGACGACGGCGACTTCCTCATCCTGCACGCGCGCTACGGCACCGAGCGCAGCCACGTGGACGTCACCGGCCGACTGCGCGAGCTGGCGCGACGCGACCGACGCTTCAAGCTGGAGAACGAGCTGTTCGGCGTTGACCCCGACCCCGGCCGCACGAAGACGCTGCGCATCTTTGCCCGCGACCGCAGCGGACGCGAGCGCACGTTCGAGTACCGCGAGTACGACTGGATCGACGGCGCCCAGTTCATCGGCTGGGGCGGCGGCAACTGGGGCGACGGCGGCCCGCGCGGCTGGCAGGGCGCCGAGGAGCGCCGGGATGACCGTCACGACGACGGCGAATTCACCATCCTGTACGCGACCTACGGCACTGGCCGCCGCGAGGTCGACGTGACCGACCGCCTGCGCGACCTGGCACGGCGCGACGTGCGCTTTCGCCTCGGCAACGACACCTTCGGCGGCCTGGACCCCGACCCCGGCCAGACCAAGGTGCTGCGCATCGTGGCCCGGGACCGCATGGGCCAGCAGCGCACTTTCGAGTACCGCGAGTACGCCACCGTGGACGGCGCCCAGTTCATCGGCTGGGGCCGTGGCGACTGGGGCCGCGGTGATCGCGGGCCGGAGCGCCCGGGCGGTCGGCTCTTCATCGAGAGCGCCATTTACGGCGCGCGTGGCCGCGACGCCGACGTGACGCAGGCGCTGCGCGCCCAGGTGCGGGGTGGCCGCTTCGAGGCCCAGGTCGACAACAGCCTCTTCGGCGTCGACCCGGCGCCGGGCCAGCGCAAGACGCTGACCGTCGTCTACCGCTTTGAAGGCGGGCCGACGAACACCCAGCGCGCCAACGAGGGCGACTGGATTCGCCTGCCCTGACGACGGCGGCGTCAGCGGTAGCGCTGCACCAGCCGAGCCACGTCGCCGCGCTCCACGACGGCGCGCAGCGCCTGCTGCAGCCGGGCCGCGGGCAGTTGCGTCGTGCCGCCCAGCAGGCAATGCGTCACCGTCTGGCTGACGACCTGCAGCGGCCGCAGCGCCTCGGCCGGCGGGTGGCCACGGTTGTATTGCGCCAGCACCAGCCGGTCGACCACCGCGGCCGGCGTGCGCCCCCGGGCCAGCTTCTCCAGGACGCCCTGCTGCGTGACGGCGTCGTCGCGTACCAGCTGGCCGGCATCGAACAGCGGGCCCAGCTCCTGGTAGTGGTAACCGAGCACGGTCCCCACCCGCAGGCCGCGCTGCGCCGCCAGGTCCAGCGGCCGGGTCAGGCCGCCCCGGCCGACGGCCAGCACGTCCTCCAGCACCACCATCGGCGGGCCGACGCGATCGCTGCCCAGCGGCTCGACCACCCACTTCGGCGCCATCATGCACATCAGGTCCGCCTGGCCCGCGTGCAGCGCCGGCTGCGTGCGCTTGGGCGGCAGCATCACGTACACCGGCCGCGCGTCCGCGGCACGGGCCACCTGCTCCATCAGCTCGAAGGCCAGCCCGCCAACGGGCCGGCCGCCGCGCAGCTCCAGGTAAGGTGGCGCCCAGTCCTCGCCGACGATGAATCGCAGTACCGGCTTCTCAGCGGGCGCCGCCTGCACGGCGGCCAGCCACGCGCCAGCCACCAGCAGCCCTGCCACGCGGCCGATTGCGGGCTTTGCGGCGCCTGCGCCGGCAGGAGCCTTCTCGGACGGACAATCCGTGCGTATCGCCATGCCGCGAGTTTAGAAAGCTGCCGCGCCCATGGCGCCGGCGTCACTCAAGAGACCGAGTTCCCATGGACACACAGCTGTTCGACTACACCAGGCAGGACGCCGCCGGCGCCTGCTCCACCGCGCACGCCTGGGCCAAGGTGCCGGCGCCACTGAGCCCGTCCGAGCGCCACGCGCTGGCCGATCGCGCCAAGGCACTGCTCAAGAAGCACGACGCCGTGCTCGTCGCCCACTACTACGTGGACGGCCTGCTGCAGGACCTGGCGCTGGAGACCGGCGGCATCGTGTCGGACTCGCTGGAAATGGCCCGCTTTGGCCGCGACCACGCGGCGCAGACGCTGGTCGTCGCCGGCGTGCGCTTCATGGGCGAGACGGCCAAGATCCTCAGCCCGGAAAAGCGCGTGCTGATGCCGGACCTGGACGCCACCTGCTCGCTGGACCTGGGCTGCCCGGCCGACGACTTCGCGCGCTTTTGCGACGCCCACCCGGACCGCCAGGTCGTCGTCTACGCCAACACCAGCGCCGCCGTGAAGGCGCGCGCCGACTGGATGGTGACCAGCTCCTGCGCGCTGGAGATCGTGGCCGACCTGCACGCCAGGGGCCAGAAGATCCTCTGGGCGCCCGACCGCCACCTGGGCCGCTACATCCAGGAGCAGACCGGTGCCGACATGCTGATGTGGAACGGCGCCTGCATCGTGCACGACGAGTTCAAGGGGCTGGAGCTGGAGCTGCTGCGCGAGCAGCACCCGGGCGCACAGATCCTCGTCCACCCCGAGTCGCCCAAGAGCGTCGTCGACATGGCCCACGTGGTGGGTTCCACGTCGGCACTGATCAAGGCCGTCGTCGAGGGTTCGGCGCAGGAGTACATCGTCGCGACCGACAACGGCATCCTGCACCGCATGCGCCAGCTGGCGCCGGGCAAGACGCTGATCGAGGCGCCGACGGCCGGCAACAGCGCCACGTGCAAGAGCTGCGCCCACTGCCCGTGGATGGCAATGAACGGTCTGGCCAATCTGGTGGACTGCCTGGAGAGCGGCCAGCCGGAGATCCACGTCGACGAGCCCATCCGCATCGAGGCCCAGCGCTGCATCAACCGCATGCTCGATTTCACGGCCGCGCGAAAGAAGGCCGCTGCCGGCATGACGCCGGGCATCGGCGCCGCCTGAGGAAACACCGGGCGAGCCCCTCGCGCGCAGCGCATCCCGGCTTGGGGCGTCCTGCTGCGTTGCAAATGCTCGCTGGGTGTTCAACCCGGCAGCGCTTTGCGCCTTGCAGCACACTCCCAACCCGGGCGCGCTGCATCGCGGGGGCTCGTCCGGTGTTTCCCGCGCTATAAATCGGCATTCCATCGGAGACCGCGCCATGAATGCCGACTTCAGCTCCCTCTACAACCACCACGAGCGCGAAGTCTTCGCGGCCGTGATCGATGCGTCCAAGGACTACCCCGAGATCGCGGACAGCAACGACCTGCTGTGCGACGTGGCCTGCGTGGCGCTGAACCGCCTGCCCCCGCGCTACATCCGCCATGAGGTGGACTTCAGCTTCTACCTGACCGAACACGAGCGCCTGGAGATCGACAACGCCATCGCCGAGGCGGTCGGCTATGCCTTCAACTTCGTGCAGGCGAGGACGGCGCTGCGGGCGAGGAAATGACGCTTGACGTATGACGCCGCAGTGCGGCTGGCCGGCGTCGCCATCGCGCTTGCGTGCATCGACGCAGCTACGGCCGAATGTCAGCTATTGCAGGCGGGCAGCCCGGCGTCACCGGTGCTGGCACGCAAGCTGGATGAGCTGCAGCTTTACCGGAACTGGACCCGCCCGGACTGCCTGTCGTTGATCGAATGGTCATGCGAGCCCGGGTGGACCGACATCGCGGTTCACGAAAACCACAAGCCGTCGTGCGGTGGTGATCCAAAGACCTTCCCCGCCATCGACCACTTCCGCGTCAGCCGGGACCTGAAGGTCGTGCAATGGTTCGACATGCCCAACGCTGAGTACCAGCCGCTGGAGAAGGTCTGCGAGCACCAGAAGTGCTCGGCGCAGAAGGCACCGGACAGGAAGGCGGCTAGTGCTCCCGCACCGGCACTCAGCGCCTCCGCCGCTCGCTGATCAACACCGTCGGGAAGCTCACCGGCAGCGTCTGCGGGTAGTCGCGGCTGTAGTGCAGGCCACGGCTTTCGTGGCGCATCAGCGCCGAGCGCACGATCAGCTCCGCGCAGTCCACGAGGTTGCGCAGCTCCAGCAGGTCACGTGTGACGCGGAAGTTGGCGTAGTAGTCGTCGATCTCGCTCTTCAGCAACGCGATGCGGTGCAGCGCGCGCTCCAGCCGCTTGGTCGTGCGCACGATGCCGACATAGTTCCACATCAGCAGACGCAGCTCATCCCAGTTGTGCGCGATGACGACCTGCTCGTCGGCGTTCTCGACCTGGCTTTCGTCCCATGCCGGCAGCGGCGCGGCCTCCTGCGGTGCTTGGTTGAGGATGTCGGCCGCGCAGGTCTGGCCCAGCACGACGCACTCCAGCAGCGAGTTGCTGGCCAGACGGTTGGCGCCGTGCAGGCCGGTGTAGCCCGTCTCGCCCACCGCGTACAGGCCTGGCAGGTCGCAGCGGCCGGACAGGTCCGTCACCGCGCCACCGCACGTGAAGTGCACCGCCGGCACGACAGGGATGGGCTGCTTGGCGATGTCGATGCCCAGCTTCAGGCAGCGCGCGTGGATGGTCGGGAAATGCTCGATGAGGAAGGCTTCGCCCAGGTGGGTGGCGTCCAGCCACACGTGGTCGAGGCCGTGCTTCTTCATCTCGAAGTCGATGGCGCGGGCGACGATGTCGCGCGGCGCCAGCTCCATGCGCTCGTCGTGCGCGGCCATGAAGCGTGTGCCGTCGGGCAACTTGAGGTGGCCACCCTCGCCGCGCAGCGCCTCGGTGATGAGGAAGCTGCGCTCCTGCGGGTGGTAGAGGCAGGTCGGGTGGAACTGGATGAACTCCATGTTCGCGACGCGGCAGCCGGCGCGCCAGGCCATCGCGATGCCGTCGCCGGTCGACGTGTCCGGGTTGGTCGTGTAGCGGTAGACCTTGCCGGCGCCGCCGGTGGCCAGCACGACGGCACGCGCGGCCAGCGTCTCGACGCGCTGGGTGTCGATGTCCAGCGCGTAGACGCCATAGACGCGCGGCGGCTCGTCGCGCTGCGCGTGGCGGGACGTGATGAGGTCCAGCGCCATCCAGCGTTCACACAGCTTGATGTTGGGGTGGCGGCGCGCCACGTCCAGTAGTTGCTCGTGGATGGCCTTGCCGGTGGCGTCGGCCGCGTGGGCGATGCGGCGCACCGCGTGGCCGCCCTCACGCGTCAGGTGCAGGCCCATCGGGCCTGTGTCGTCTGGCGTGAACGGCACGCCCTGCTCCACCAGCCAGCCCACGGCGGCGGCGCTGCGCTCGGCGATGAAGCGGGCCGTGCCCTCGTCGACGAGGCCGGCGCCGGCATCCTGCGTGTCGCGCACATGGCTGTCGATGCTGTCGTCGCTGCCGAGCACGCCGACGATGCCGCCCTGGGCCCAGGCCGTGGCGGCCTCGCCCAGTTCGCGCTTGGCCAGCACGACGACGGGCACGGAGTCGGCCAGGTGCAGGGCCACGGTGAGACCGGCCAGGCCGGCGCCGATGATGACGACGGGGGCGTCGTCCGGGGGAGCAGCAGTCATGGCAGGCATTGTCCCGCAGCGATCTGGCTCCATGCCGCTGGGCTTTCGTATCCCGGGGAGGATCGCTTGATGCAGGCGCCGCATCGTGCCGTGGCGCTCATCGCCACCGCCCCGCAGCCCGCGGTCCCGGGGGGCAAATAAGCACCTGCTTGCGTAACGCCACGGTGGGACGCGGCCTTATGCTCCGCGCCGCTGTCGCAGAAGCAGCCGTGGAGGAGACCTTGAAGACTGTCAAACGCTGGGCCGGCGCCATCGCCGGCGTGTTGTTGTTCGCGACCTGCGCGCGCGCCGCGCTGCCGCCGGCCGAGCTGTTCTACAAGGATGCGGACATCCTGGAGGCGGTGCTATCCCCTTCCGGGCGACTGCTGGCGCTGACGACGAGCAAAGGCATGCCACGCGTCGGGATGGTGGTGATCGACCTTGCCCCTGCCGGCGGGCGCCTGAGCACGACACGGGTGACCTACGCCGACGTGGCAGACGTGCGCTGGGTCAATGACGAGCAGCTGGTATTCAGCGTGACGGACCTCGTCGACGGCAGTGGCACGGTCGATGACGGCCCAGGCCTCTTCACCGTGAAGGCGGACGGTTCGCACTTTCGCCAACTCGTGAACCGGAGCTGGGCAGCTGATGGCGGCGTGAGCGATCCGCACAGCTGGCGACTGAGCTGGAACCATCGCCTTGTTGCCGTGCCACCGTCGCAACCCGGCAAAGTCAACGAAGAAGTCCTGCTCGAGGAATTCGGGACGGATGAAAGCGACACCAGCGTCAGCCTGATGTGGCTGAACGTGGTCAAGACCACCACGCGCCTGGTCGACGACCGGCAACTGCCGGGCGGCGCCAGCGCCTGGATGACCGACAGCCTGGGCCAGCCGCGCGTCGCCTTCACGTACGACAAGAGCCGCATTTCAGCCTACTGGCTGCAGCCAGGCAGCCAGAAGTGGTCGAGGCTCTACGAAAGCGGACTGTTCGACCAGCCATTCCAGGTCGAGGCCATCGACGGCAATGGCACCCTGTTCGTATCGCGCCCGCAGGGGCCGCGGGGCGACGCCGTGTTGAGCCGCTACGACGCCAAGCGCGGCGCGCCCGAGGACAAGCCGCTGGTGTCCACGCCCGGCTTCGACTTCCAGGGTTTCCTCGTCACCGGCGACGCGGGCAAGACGCTGGGCGTGCGCGTCACCGTTGACGGCGAGACGACCGCCTGGTTCGACCCGGCGATGAAGGCCTTCCAGGACCGCGTCGACACCGAGTTTCCCAATCACGTCAACCGCATCAGCTGCCGTCGCTGCGGCGCACCCGACATGGTGGCGCTGGTGCGTTCCTACAGCGACCAGGACCCGGGCGCCCTCTACCTGTTCCAGGCCAAGCCGCCAGAGGGCCAGCAGAACTGGCAGTTCCTCCAGGCCGTTCGCCCGGACATCGCCCCCGCGCAGATGGCGACACTGGAGTTGCAGCGCGTCAAGGCACGTGACGGGCTGGAGCTGCCGGTGTGGATCACCCGCCCGCCTGGTGCCAAAGGCCCACTGCCCGCGGTGGTGCTGGTGCACGGCGGCCCGTGGGTGCGCGGTACGCAATGGCGGTGGGACGCCGACGCGCAGTTCCTCGCCTCGCGCGGCTACGTCGTCATCGAGCCCGAGTTCCGCGGCAGCACCGGCTACGGCTATGGCCTCTACCGCGCGGGCTTCAAGCAATGGGGCCAGGCCATGCAAGACGACGTGGCCGACGCATTGCTGTGGGCCCAGCAGCAGGGCATCGCCAGCGACAAGGCCTGCATTGCCGGCGCCAGCTACGGCGGCTACAGCACGCTGATGGGCCTGGTGAAGCACCCCAAGCTGTACCGCTGCGGCGTCGCCTGGATGGCAGTGACCGACATGGACCTCTACGTCAACGGCTCGTGGAGCGTCTTCGACGACATCGGCGAAAGCGCCCGCAAGTACTCCATCCCTGACCTGGTGAGCGACGCCACGAAGGACGCCGCCATGATCGCCGCCAACTCGCCAGTGAAGCAGGCCGCGCGCATCAAGGCGCCAGTGCTGCTGGCCTTCGGCGAGGACGACCGCCGCGTGCCGCTGACGCACGGCAAACGCATGCGTGATGCGCTGCGCGAGGCCGGCAACGACCCGGTCTGGATCACCTACGCCGGTGAGGGCCACGGCTTCGGCAACGTGAAGAACCGCATCGACTTCGCCGAGCGCATGGCTGCCTTCCTGGCCAAGCACCTTCAGCCCTGAGCCTGCAAGATACGAGGCAGCATTGCCTGCTTCATCCTGTGGATGAGCAGCCTCGGCCTGGGGTTAGCCCGGCGGCCCGCCACCGAGGCGCGGTGGGAAAGTCGGCGCTTTCCCAACCTCAGGAGTGCGCCCCATGCGCAAGACGATGTTGACCGTGCTGCTCGCCAGCACGCCGCTGGCCTGGTCCGCCGAAGGGATGTGGACGCTGGACAACCCGCCGCTGGCCAGGATGAAGGCCGAGCTGGGCGCCGCGCCGGACGCGGCCTGGTTCGAGCACGTGATGCGCGGCTCGGCCCGCATTGCCGGCGGCTGCTCGGCGTCGTTCGTGTCGCCCGAAGGCCTGGTGCTGACCAACCACCACTGCGCCGTCAACTGTGTGGAGCAGCTGTCCACGCCCGAGCAGGACCGCGTGAAGCAGGGCTTCCTGGCCCGGGAGCGCAGCCAGGAGGTGGCCTGCCCGGCGATGGAGGTGAACCGGCTGGAGGCCATCTCCGACGTGACCAAGGACGTGAAGGCCGCCACCAAAGGGCTGCAGGGCCAGGCCTTCAAGGACGCCTACAACGCCGCCACCGCCAAGATCACGCAAGCCTGCACCGGCGACGCCGGTGCCACGCGCCGCTGCGACGTGGTGGACCTGTACCACGGCGGCCAGTACAAGCTCTACCGCTACCACCGCTTCCAGGACGTGCGACTGGTGTTCGCGCCCGAGCAGCCGGTGGCCTTCTTCGGCGGCGACCCGGACAACTTCAACTTCCCGCGCTACGACTTCGACATGTCGGTCGTACGCGTCTACGAGGACGGCAAGCCCGCCGCCGTGAAGGACTGGCTGCCCATCAACCCCAACGGCCCGCAGGCCGGCGAAGCCGTCTTCGTGACCGGCCACCCCGGCAGCACGCAGCGCGGCTACACGATGGCCCAGCTGCAGGAGCTGCGCGCGCATGACCTGCTGGGCTGGCTGCTGAGGCTGTCCGAGTTCCGCGGCCGGCTCATCGGCTACAGCGAGCGCAGCCCCGAGGCCGCCCGCCAGGCCAACGCCACGCTGTTCGGCGTGGAGAACGGCTTCAAGGCGCTGAACGGCGAGTTGGCCGCGCTGAACGACGAGACGCTGATGGCCACCAAGGCCAGGGACGAGGCGGCGCTGCGCCGGTTCGTCGCCGGTCGCAAGGACCTGCCACCCGAGACGGCCAAGGCCTGGGACGCCATCGCCGGCGCGCTGACGAGCTACGACGCCTTCCGCAACGCGAACCTGATGATCGCCAACGGCGCGGCGTTCGACAGCGCGCTGTTCCGCCAGGCGCGGCGCCTGGTGCGCGGCACCGTCGAGCGCGAGCTGCCCAACGAGAAGCGCCTGCCCGAGTACGCCGAAGCGGCGATGCCGCAGATGCAGGCCCTGCTCTTCTCCAAGGCGCCTGTCTACCCGGACTTCGAGAAAAACAAGCTCGGCTTCACGCTCACCAAGATGCGCGAGTACCTGGGCACCGACCACCCGCTGGTCAAGCAGGTGCTGGGCGGCGACAGCCCCGAGCAGGTGGCCGCCCGGCTGGTGGACGGCAGCAAGCTGGCCGACCTGGCCGTGCGCCGCCAGCTGTGGGACGGCGGCGCCGCGGCCGTGCGCGCCAGCGACGACCCGATGGTCAAGCTGGCACTGGCCATCGACGACGCCGCGCGCGACCTGCGCAAGCGCTACGAGCGCGAGGTGGAGGCCGTCGTCCAGAAGAACACCGAGCTGATCGCGGCGGCCCGTTTCGCGCAGAGCGGCACCGGTATCTATCCCGATGCCACGTTCACGCTGCGCCTGAGCTACGGCCGCGTGCAGGGCTGGAAGGAGGGTGACAACGACGTCCCGCCCTTCACCCGCACCGCCGGCCTGTTCGCCCGCGCCACCGGCGCCGAACCCTACGCGCTGCCGCCGAGCTGGCTGGCCGCCAAGGCCAGGCTGGACCCGAACCGCCCGTTCAACTTCGTGACCACCAACGACATCATCGGCGGCAACTCCGGCAGCCCGATGCTGAACGCCAAGGGCGAAGTGGTGGGGCTGGTCTTCGACGGCAACATCCACTCGCTGGGCGGCGCCTTCGGCTACGACCCGCGCAACAACCGCGCCGTGGCGGTGGACACGGCCATCATCGTGGAGGCGCTGGACAAGGTCTACGACGCGCAGGCGCTGCTGAAGGAACTGACCGGCAAGCGCTGACGGCGCCGCGCTGTCACTCCCGGAAGCCGTTGGAATGGCGCCGCCATGCCGGCGGCTTCCAGAGATGGGCCAAGCGCAGGCCCCAGGTCTTCTCGTGCGCCATGTCGCGGAACATGGCCCGCCACTCGTGGGCGTTCAGCCAGAACAGGTTGTGCGTCGGGAACGGGTGCTCCAGCCCGTAGTCCACCGGCTCGCGCTCCGGCTCGAACGTGCCGAACAGGCGGTCGAACACGATCAGCGTGCCGCCGAAGTTTTTGTCGATGTACTGCGGGTTACGGCCGTGGTGGGCGCGGTGGTGCGACGGCGTGTTGAAGACGAGCTCGAACCACGCCGGCATGCGGTCGACCCAGGTGGTGTGGACAAAGAACTGGTAGCCCAGGTTCAGCGACAGCGCGAACAGCACCCAGCGCGGCTCGAAGCCCAGCCACACGGCCGGCAGGTAGAACAGCCAATTGCCGGCGACGGGGTAGAACCAGCTCTGCCGCAGCGCCGTGCCGAAGTTCATCTTCTCGGAGCCGTGGTGCACGACGTGGGCGCACCAGAACCAGCGGATGCGATGGCTGCCACGGTGGAACCAGTAATACAGAAATTCCACCAGCAGGAACAAGCCCACGAAGCGCAGCGGCGTGACGGCGATGCTGAAGAGGCGATGGTCGTGGACCCAGCCCATCGCCGGCAGCACCAGCACCGTCAGCAGGAACAGGTCGGCCACGAGGTAGCTGCCGCCGCTGTTCATGCTGTCGAGCGTGTCGCGGAAGTCGAACACGCCGGTGCGCCGGAACCGCCAGGCCTCCATCGCGATGAAGACGCCGAACACGGGCGACAGCACGACCAGCGTCAGGTCGCGCCAGTCGAAATGGCGTTGGTAAAGGTCGAGCAGCCAGTCCATGCCGCGATATTGGCGCCAAACGCGCCGGGCTTCTTGACGGCAAACCCCGGGTTTTTGACGGATCGCGCCACGGCTGGGGAGATTCCTCACGGCCAGCGCGAAAACGCTGCGGGATGATCCCCGGCGATGGATGACACCCGCGTTGCCGCCAGCTACGTGCGCCTGCTCTTCGAGCACATGGCCGCGCTGGGTCGCGCCGACGCGCTGGGCACGCCGCCGGCGCCGACCGAGCCCTTCGTCGCGCTGCGCCGCTGGCAGTCGCTGCTGGAGCGGGCTCGCGAACTGGACCCCGGCCCCCGGGCGACCTTTGCGCTGCGGCTGGCGCGCGGCATCGCGCCACGGCATTTCGGCATCGTCGGTTTCGCGGCGCTGGCCTGCGGCACGCTGGCCGAGGCGCTGCAACGACTGGAACGCCACCACCGCGCGGTCTACGACGTCAACCTTGCCCAGGTGCGCCCATGCGCCGAGGGTCTGTGCATCGAGTGGGGCGTGGAGCGTGGCCGGCCCGGCGCGCTGGTGGACGAAACTGCCATCGCCGCGCTGCTGCAGCTGACGCGTGAGTTCACGGGCCGGCCAGTGCGTGCGCTGGCCGTTGATTTCGTCAACCCACGCCCGGCCGACGTTCGGCCCTACGAGGACTTCTTCGGCGGCACGGTGCGCTTCGGCCGGCCGTGCACGCGCGTCGTGCTCGCCGCCCGCGACCTGGAACTGCCGTTGCGCGGCGCGGACGCGGCCCTGCTCGCGCTGCTGGACGACCAGGCCGAACGGCTGCTGCGCGAGGTGGCGGCCGTAAGCGAGCCCGTGGGCGTGTGGCGCCAGGCGCTGGTGGGCCTGATCCGCAGCGGCCGCACGCAACTCGCCGACCTGGCCCAGGCCCTGCAGATGAGCCCGCGTAGCCTGCAGCGCCGCCTGGCCCAGCAAGGTCACAGCTTCCAGACGCTGCTGGGCCAGACGCGCCAACAGCTGGCCGAGGCCTGGCTGCGCGACGCCAGCGTCGAGCTGGCCGAGGTGGCCCTGCTGCTCGGCTACTCCGAACAGAGCGCCTTCACGCGCGCCTTCCGGCAATGGACCGGGCAGGCGCCGCTGCAATGGCGCCGGGAGCATGGCTGATGAAGCCGGCGCCCGCCAGCGTCGTCCTCGACGGCGCCCCGAACCATGGCCGCTACAGCGGCCGCCTCGATCGCTTCGACTGGTCACCGCTGCGCCCCCGCCCGGGTTGGCTGTGGCGGCGGCTGCACCACAAGCGCTGGCACTACGTGGGTCTGGGGGACGACACGGTCTTCATCGGCGTGGCCATCGTCGACGTCGGCTGGGCCGCCAGCGCCTTCGCCTACCTGTTCGACCGCCGCCGCCGAGCGCTGCTGGCGGACTGGAGCCAGGACGGCCTGCCCGGCCTGCAGGCCCGCGTGGGCGACGCGCCGCTGGCCGGCGCGCATGCCTGGTTCCGCGGCCCTGGCGCGGGGCTGTCGCTGCGCCACGAAGCCGACGACCGGCTGCGGCTGAGCGTCGCCACGCGGGCCTTGCGCGTCGAGGCCGAACTGGCGCTGGCCGGCATGGCGCCGCCGCTGCTGGCCATCGGCCCCGTCGACGGCGGCCTGGCCCACGCGACGCAGAAGACCACCGCCCTGCCCGTCCGCGGCTGGGCCGAAGCGGGCGGCCGGCGCTTCACGCTGGACGCCGCCTGGGCCGCTGTCGACGCGTCCAACGGCCTGCTGGCCCGCGACACCGCCTGGCGCTGGGCCAGCGCCCACCGGCCGGACGTCGGCTTCAACCTGCAGCAGGGCTACTTCGGCGATCAGGAGAACCTGCTGTGGCTGGACGGCCGGCCCATCGCGCTGGGCGCCGCGCGCTTCGACTTCGACGCCGCCCGGCCGCTCGCGCCCTGGCGCGTACACACCGACGACGGCCTGCTGGACCTCGTCTTCACGCCCGAAGGCGCACGGGCGGCCGACAAGAACCTCGGCTTCGCCGCCAGCCGTTACATCCAGCCGGTGGGCAACTTCGCCGGCACCGTCCGGGCCGGGCCCGGGGCCCCGCCCCGCGCCGTCGCGGGTCTTTCCGGCGTGACCGAGGACCATCGCTCCCGATGGTGACCTATGCCACAGGCCGTCGCAGTTACAGCAGCCGGCGAGCCCTGCAGGCCCTAAAGTGCCCATGACTGCAGCTGCCGATACCTCTGCGTGCACTTCGACCTGAGTAAACCCAATCTGCTGATGGGCGGCATCGTGCTGACGCTGGCCGCCCTGGCCGGACTCGAGCTGGCGCCGCAGCGCACGCTGGAGCTGACGGCGCCCGGTGCCGTCGGCAACCTCTACCTGTCGACGCCCGGCGAGACGCCCGGCCAGGCGCCCGTGCAGTGGGTGGATGCCGAGCACCTGCGCTGGCGCTGCCATTACACCGCCGCTGCGAACTACCAGCCCTGCGGCCTGACCTTCTCGCTGACCGGCGACGACCCCGCGCACGGCATGGACCTCAGCCGCTTCGACACGCTGGAGATGGACCTGGCCTACAAGGGGCCGGCGCACTTCGTGCGTGTGGCCGTGCGCAACTTCGACCCACGCTTCTCGAGGCTGGACGACGGCAACAGCTCGCGCATCCACTCTGTCAACCTGCGGCCTCGCGACATCGCCCGGCCCGTGACGCTGGACCTCAGCGAGCTGACGGTGCCCGAGTGGTGGATACAGCAGTTCGACCTGCCCCGCGAGTACAACCGCCCCAGCCTGGAGAACGCCACGGCGCTGTCCATCGACCTGCCCTCCGACCTGACGGGCCAGGAGCACGAACTGCAGCTGCGCCGCCTCGTGCTCAAGGGCGAGTGGGTCAGCCGTGACCGCGTCTACCTGGCCATCCTGTGCGCCTGGCTGCTGGGCGCGAGCCTGATGGTGCTGCGCGGCTGGAAGCAGCTGAGCCAGAGCAACACCCGCCAGCAGCGCGAGATCGACGCGCTGACGGCCCGCACCCGCCAGCTGCGCGTCGAGCAGGACAAGTTGCGCCGCCTGGCCACCATCGACGAGCTGACCGGCGTGCTCAACCGCCGCGGCCTGGAGCAGGCGCTGGACGACTTCGAGGAAGCCGCCCAGGGCATGACGCTGGTGATGCTGGACATCGACCACTTCAAGCACGTCAACGACCGCCACGGCCACGACTGCGGCGACGAGGTGCTCAAGCGTGTCACCGCCGTCGTTGCGGCCAACCTGCGCGCCAGCGACGTGTTCGGCCGCCTGGGCGGCGAAGAGTTCCTCATCGCCTGCCAGGGCACCCGCGTGCGCGACGCTGCACGGTTGGCCGAAAAGCTGCGCGAGCGCGTGCAGCAGAGCGAGATCAACAGCTCGGCCGGCCGCATCACCGTGACGGCCAGCTTCGGGGTCGCGCTGGCACCGCCCGGCGCGCCGGCCGCCGGGGCGCTCAAGCGCGCCGACGAGGCGCTCTACCGCGCCAAGGAAGCCGGCCGCAACCGCGTGGAGACGGACAAGTCGCTGGTCAGCGACTCGCCAACGACTGTTTGAGCCCCTCGCCCGAGGGGATGGCGATGCTCACGGCATTGAGCCGCGAACATCGCCAGGCCGGCCGGCGCCGCGGCCCGGAACGCAGCAATCAGTGCACGACCCGCCCGAACGAGAAGTAGCCGCCGTCCACGTCCACCGGGATCACGTCCTTCGGGCCGAACTTGCCCTCCAGGATGAGCTTGGACAACGGGTTCTCCACACGCTGCTGGATGGCCCGCTTCAGCGGACGCGCGCCGAACACCGGGTCGAAGCCGACCTTGGCGATCTCGTCCAGCGCAGCATCGGACACGTCCAGCTTCATCTCCAGCTTGTCCAGCCGCGCCTCGAGCTGGCGCAACTGGATCTTGGCGATGGACTTGATGTGCTCGGCACCCAGCGCGTGGAAGATGACGGTCTCGTCGATGCGGTTCAGGAACTCGGGCCGGAAGTGGCTCTTGACCTCGCCCCACACCGCCTCGCGGATGACCTCGTCCTTCTCGCCCGACAGCGCCATGATGTGCTGCGAGCCGAGGTTGGACGTCATGACGATGACGGTGTTCTTGAAGTCCACGGTGCGGCCCTGGCCGTCGGTCAGGCGGCCATCGTCCAGCACCTGCAGCAGCACGTTGAACACGTCCGGGTGCGCCTTTTCAACCTCGTCGAGCAGCAGCACCGAGTAGGGCTTGCGCCGCACGGCTTCGGTCAGCGTGCCGCCTTCCTCGTAGCCGACGTAGCCCGGAGGCGCGCCGATGAGGCGGCTCACCGAGTGCTTCTCCATGAACTCGCTCATGTCGATGCGCACCATGTGGTCTTCGCTGTCGAACAGGAAGCCCGCCAGCGCCTTGCACAGCTCGGTCTTGCCGACGCCCGTGGGGCCGAGGAACAGGAAGGAGCCGAGCGGCCGGTTCGGGTCAGACAGGCCGGCGCGCGACCGGCGGATGGCGTCGGACACGGCCTGGATGGCCTCGTCCTGGCCCACGACACGGTCGTGCAGCTTGGCTTCCATCTGCAGCAGCTTCTCGCGTTCGCCCTGCATCAGCTTGGACACGGGGATGCCCGTGGCGCGCGCAACGACCTCGGCGATCTCCTCGGCGCCGACCAGCGTGCGCAGCAGGCGCGGCTTGTCCGAGCCCTTGGCACCGGCCTCCTTGTCCTGCGCGGCCTTGAGCTGCTTCTCCAGCTCCGGCAACTGGCCGTACTGAAGTTCGGCGACCTTGTTGAAGTCACCCTTGCGCTTGAGTTCCTCGATCTGCTGGCGGATGCGGTCGATCTGCTCCTTCACCTGCGCCGAGCCCTGGGCCTGCGCCTTCTCGGCGGTCCAGATCTCTTCCAGGTCCTCGTACTCGCGCTGCAGCTTCTGCAGTTCGTCCTCGATGAGGGCGAAGCGCTTCAGCGAACCCTCGTCCTTCTCCTTGCGCACGGCCTCGCGCTCGATCTTGAGCTGGATCATGCGGCGGTCGAGCCGGTCCATCGCCTCGGGCTTGGAGTCGATCTCGATCTTGATCTTGGCGGCAGCTTCGTCGATGAGGTCGATGGCCTTGTCGGGCAGGAAGCGGTCGGTGATGTAGCGGTGGCTCAGCTCGGCCGCGGCGACGATGGCCGGGTCGGTGATCTCCACGCCGTGGTGCACCTCGTACTTCTCCTGCAGGCCGCGCAGGATGGCGATGGTGGCCTCCACGCTCGGCTCGTCGACCAGCACCTTCTGGAAGCGACGCTCCAGCGCAGCGTCCTTCTCGACGTACTTGCGGTATTCGTCCAGCGTCGTCGCGCCGATGCAGTGCAGTTCACCGCGCGCGAGCGCCGGCTTGAGCATGTTGCCGGCGTCGATGGCGCCTTCGGCCTTGCCGGCGCCCACCATGGTGTGGATCTCGTCGATGAACAGGATGGTCTGGCCCTCGTCCTGAGCGACCTCCTTCAGCACGCCCTTGAGCCGCTCCTCGAAGTCGCCGCGGTACTTGGCGCCGGCCAGCAGCAAGGCCATGTCCAGCACCAGCACGCGCTTGTTGCGCAGGCTGTCCGGCACCTCGCCGTTGACGATGCGCTGCGCCAGGCCTTCGACGATGGCCGTCTTGCCGACGCCCGGCTCGCCGATCAGCACCGGGTTGTTCTTGCTGCGGCGCTGCAGCACCTGGATGGCACGACGGATCTCTTCGTCACGGCCGATGACCGGGTCCAGCTTGCCCAGCCGGGCGCGCTCGGTCAGGTCCAGCGTGTACTTCTTCAGCGCCTCGCGCTGGCCTTCGGCCTCGGCCGAATCGACGTTCTGGCCACCACGCACCGCCTCGATGGCGGCTTCCAGCGCCTTGCGCGTGAGGCCATGGCCGCGCACGACGCCAGCCAGGTCTGTCTTGGCGTCGGCCAGCGAGAGCAGGAACATCTCGCTGGCGATGAACTGGTCGCCACGCTTGGTGGCCTCCTTTTCCGCCGCCTGCAGCAGCGCGACGAGGTCGCGGCCCGCCTGCACGGTCTGTCCGGCGCCGCTGACCTGCGGCAAGCCGGCCATCAGGCTGTCCAGCGCGGCCTTCAGCGCGGGCGCCTTTACGCCGGCGCGCTCCAGCAGCGCACGCGGACCTTCGTCCTGCGCCAGCATCGCTGAGAGGACATGGACGGGCTCGATGTAGGGGTTGTCGCGGCCCAGCGCCAGGCTCTGGGCGTCGCTCAGGGCTTCTTGAAAACGGGTGGTGAACTTGTCGGCACGCATGGGATGAATCCTCCAGTTGCGAAGCCAAGTGGGCGCCCTTCAGCGCTTTTCAAGTTGACTCAAATCAAGGCCTGCACGAGTCGCATGCCCGCCCAGGCGGCGAAAAGCGATCCGGCCACATGCGCCAGCGTGTGGGCCAGCGCCATGCCCAGCTGGCCGGTCTTCAGCAGCGCCAGCGACTCGCCGGAGAAGGCCGAGAACGTCGTCAGGCCGCCCAGGAAGCCAGTCACCAGCAGCAGCTTCAGCACCTCGTTCGGCTGCCGGCCGAACCACTCCAGCGCGACGCCGATCAGGAAGCCGCCGACGAGGTTGACCAGCAGTGTCCCCAGCGGGAAACCTGCCCAGCGCGTGTTGAACATCAGGCCGGCCTGCCAGCGCGTCAAGGCGCCCAGCGCGGCACCGATCGAAACGGCAACGGCGTTCACGAGGCATTTCCCCCGGCGATGCCCCAGCGCGCCAGCGCCTCGTCGTCCGCCACGCGGGCGTCCACCCAGTGGGCGCCGTCCGGCGTGTGTTCCTTCTTCCAGAACGGTGCCTGGGTCTTCAAGTAGTCCATCAGGAATTCGCAGGCCTGGAAGGCCTGTCCACGGTGAGCGCTGGTGACCAGCACGAGAACGATCTGGTCGCGGGCCTGCAACTGGCCGACGCGGTGGATGACCTTGGCGGCGCGGATGTCGAAGCGGGCGAACGCCGCGTCCACCATCGCCTCGATGGCCGCCTCGGTCATGCCCGGGTAATGCTCCAGCTCCATCCCGCTGACGGCCTGGCCGCTGCTGTGCTCGCGCACGGTGCCGACGAAGGCGACGACGGCGCCGACGCCGCCATCCTCACTTCGCAGGGCATGGGTCTCATGGCCGACATCGAAATCCTCGGCCTGGATGCAAACTCGTGGCATGGCACAGATTCTCGCCGGGCCGTCCGGTGAGATTCACCTGTTTGACACAGGCCGCCTCCAGCCGCAGGCCGATACTCCTTACAACGTTCTCTTCACCGCATTCGGGAAACGACATGGCCCTGATGGATTTCATCAAGAAACAGTTCATCGACATCATCCAGTGGACGGAGGATGGCGACGGCACGCTAGCCTGGCGCTTCCCGATGCGCGACATGGAAATCCAGAACGGCGGCCAGCTCGTCGTGCGTGAATCGCAGGTCGCCGTCTTCGTCAACGAAGGCCAGATCGCCGACGTCTTCGCCCCGGGCACGCACCGCCTGACGACGCAGACGCTCCCCATCCTGACCTACCTGAAGAACTGGGACAAGCTGTTCGAGTCGCCCTTCAAGAGCGACGTCTACTTCTTCAGCACCCGCCAGCAGATCGACCAGCGCTGGGGCACCAGCCAGCCCATCTCCATCCGCGACAAGGACTTCGGCGCCGTGCGGCTGCGCGCCTTCGGCAACTACGCCTACCGCATCCAGGACGCCAAGGCCTTCCACACGCAAATCTCCGGCACGCGCGAGCGCTACACGGTCGCCGACCTCGAAGGCCAACTGCGCGGCCTGATGCTGCAACACATCAGCGACGCCGTCGCCGGCAGCGGCACGCCGTTCCTGGACCTGGCCGCCAACCAGATCGAGTTCGCCAACGCGCTGAAGAATGCCACCTCGCCCGCCTTCGCGGCGCTGGGGCTGGAGCTGCTGTCAGTGACCATGCAGAACGTCTCGCTGCCCGAGGAACTGCAGAAGATCCTCGACCAGCGCATCGGCATGGGCATCATCGGCCAGAACATGGGCCAGTTCATGCAGTACCAGACGGCGCAGGCCATCCCCGAGCTCGCCAAGGGCGCTGGCTCCGGCAGCGGCATCGCCGGCGAGGCCGTGGGCCTGGGCGCTGGCGTGGCGCTGGGCCAGACACTCGCGCAGACGCTGGGCCAGGGGCTGGCCGGCGTCGGCGCCGCCGCCCCCGCGCCGGCCGCCAGCAAGCCCGACGACATCGTCGCGCTGCTGGAAAAGCTCGGCGACCTCAAGGCCAAGGGCATCCTGACCGACGAGGAATTCGCCGCGAAGAAGGCCGATCTCCTCAAGAAACTTGGCTGATCAGGCCTCAGGCGCGCAGCGCCGCTGGCGCGCCGCCTGCCCCAACTGCGGCGCCCCGGTCGAGTTCGCCAGCGCCGCGTCGGCCAGCGCCGTCTGCGGCTTCTGCCGCAGCACCCTCTTGCGCGATGGCGACACGCTGGAGCGCATCGGCCAGAGCGCCGAGATCTTCGAGGACTACTCGCCGCTGCAGCTCGGTTCGACCGGCCGCTGGATGGGCAGCGGCTTCGCCGTCGTCGGCCGCGTACAGCGCGGCTCGGAGCTGGGCAACTGGAATGAGTGGCATCTGCTGTTCGACGCCGGCGACAAGCCTCGGGTCGCCTGGCTCAGCGAAGACAACGGCCAGTTCGTCCTCAGCCTGGAAGCCCCGCTCGCCGAAGCGCCGCCGCTGAACCTGCAGCCGGGCCTGCCGCTCACGCTGGCCGGCCAGCGCTGGCAGGTCGCCGCCGTCGTCGACGCCGCCGTGCGTGCCGCCGAAGGCGAGCTGCCGCGCGTGCCACGCACCGGCCGCGTCGTCGAGCTGCGCAACCCGCAGGACGAGGTCGGCTCGCTGGAGTTCCGCGAGGACGGGCCACCGGTCTGGTCCGTCGGCCGCGGCGTGCAGCTGGCCGACCTGGCGCTGCAAGGCCTGCGCACGACGGCCGAGGGCGAGTCCATCGCCGAGGCGAAGTTCGTCGGCCGCAGCATCGCCTGCCCCAGCTGCGGCGCACCGCTGGAACCCAAGCTGTCGCAGAGCAGGAGCATGGTCTGCGCGCAGTGCCAGGCCGTCGTCGACCTGCCCTCCGGCGATGCCAAGGCGCTGGGCTTCACGCCACAGCCGCAAGGCCTGCCGCCACTGATCCCGCTGGGCCGCACCGGCACGCTGGCCCTGGCCGGTGGCAAGCCCGAGAGCTGGACCGTCGTCGGCTACCAGGAGCGCTGCGACATTCCGGAGGACGCCGAGGACGAACAGAGCTTCTGGCGCGAGTACCTGCTCTACAACCGGCTGGCCGGCTTCGCCTTCCTCGTCGACACGCGCGAGGGCTGGAGTCTCGTGCGCACGCTGACCGGCGCTCCCGGACAAGGCCGCGGCGGCGTCAGCTGGCAGGGCCGCAACTACGCGCAGCGCTGGGTCTACGGCGCCAAGACGACCCATGTGCTCGGCGAGTTCTACTGGCCCGTGCGGCTGGAGGACCGCGTCCAGGTCACCGACTTCGCCAGCCCCGACGGCCAGTACCTGCTGAGCCGCGAGCAGCAGGGGCCCGAGGTCACCTGGAGCGCCGGCCAGACGCTGCCCGCCACCGCGGTGCAGAAGGCCTTCGGCCTGTCCGCGCCGGCGGCGCAGTTCGCGCGCGACGCCTCCGCCTTCAAGAGCAGTGGCGGCACGTTGCTGCGCAACATCATCATCGGCATCTTCCTCGTCGTGCTGCTGTTCGCGCTGCTGCGTGCCTGCTCCAGCGACGACTGCCAGCGGTACAAGGACAGCTTTGGCGAAAACAGCACCGAGTACCAGCAATGCCGCGCCAGCGCACGAAGCGGCGGCTACTACGGCAGCGGCAATTCCGGCGGCAGCTACGGCGGCTACAGCAGCGGTGGCGGCGGCCACAAATAAGGAGCACTGACCATGACCCTCGATTGGCTCAAACCCGACATCGTCTTCGGCTCGATCCTCTACGCCATCATCGGCGTCGTCGTCTTCTGGGTCTCTTTCGTCATCGTCGACAAGATCACGCCCTACAAGCTGTGGGAAGAACTCGTCGAGCACAAGAACGTCGCGCTGGCCATCGTCGTTGGCGCGATGTGCATCTCCATCGGCAACATCGTCGCCGCGGCGATCCATGGCTGAGCACGGGCGGCTGTGTGCCGTCGCCGTGCTTTGCCTTGCCTCGCTGGCCGGGGGCAGCCGCGCGGCCCCACCGGATGGGGACGGGGCGGCAGCAGAAGCCCGGCTGCTCGCGTCGCTCGGTGGCTCGGCCACACGCCAGGGGCCGCGGCTGCAGCTGCGGGCCGCGAACGGCCAGGTCGTCACGTTCGACAGCAACCACCCGGACGCCAACCACGAAGCGCAGGTCGAGGACTACCGCCTCACCGGCGTGACGCCGGACGGGAAGTTCTTCACCGTGTACGGCCTCTTCTATGAAACCGAGACCACCTACTGGGTGTCGCGCGCGACCGGCGCGAAGACGGAGGTCCATGCCGAGCCGGCGGTCTCGCCCGACGGGCGCTACGCGGTAACGGCCCTCGCCCGCGAGGCATTCGGCCCCGAGGGCGTGTTCATCTGGGAAATTGCCGGTGACCAGCTCGTCCAACGCGCGCGCCTCAGGCACGCAGACTACGGCCTGTTCACCTTCAAGCGATGGACGGGCAAGGACACGGCCGAACTCGCGCTGTACAGCCACTCCTTCCTGAACTTCTGCCCGGGCGCCACCGGCACGACAGCCACCGTCCGCCTGATGCATGACCGTCGCGGCTGGACACTGAGCGAGCCGGCCAGCGCCCGCGACGTCCGCTGCGAATGACCACGCCATGAGCCATGACTTCGCCGCCCTGACCGCCAACGCCCACGAAGACTGGACGCTGTTCGCCGTCCGCTTCCACGACAAGCCCGGCGCCAGCGAGCTGCGCCGCCAGCTGCTGCAGGCCCATCTCGAATGGGTGGCGGCGCACCAGGACGTGGTGCGAGTCGCCGGCTCGCTGCGAGAGTCGCCCGACGCCACGCCCGTGGGTGCGCTGTGGGTGATGCGCGCGCCGGACAAGGCCGCCGTTGAGGCCCTGATCGCCACCGACCCCTTCACCACCGGCGGCCTGCGCGCCGGCTGGGACATCTTCTACTGGAGCAAAGCCCTGCCCCAGCCCGTCTCCTTCTAGCGTGACCACCGCCGACACCTCGAACACCAAGCACGGCCCCAACCTGGCCGAGCTGCTGCTGCTCGCCAGCGTCTTCGTCATCGCCGCCTGCGGCCTGGTCTACGAGCTGGCGGCCGGTGCGCTCGCCAGCTACCTGCTGGGCGACTCGGTGCTGCAGTTCTCCACCGTCATCGGCGTCTACCTGTTCGCGATGGGGCTGGGCTCCTGGCTGTCGCGCTTCGTCGACCGTCAGCTCGTCGGCGTGTTCCTGCAGGTGGAGCTGCTGGTGGGCGTCATCGGCGGGCTGATGCCGGCGGCGCTGTTCGCCGTGCACAGCCTGCTGCCGCCAGGTGAGGCCGCGCCGTTCCGCGTGCTGCTGTACGCCCTCGTGATGCTGGTCGGCACGCTGGTGGGGCTGGAGATCCCGCTGGTCATGCGCATCCTCAAGCGCCACTTCAGCGCGCGCTACGGGCTGAAGGACCTGGTCTCGCAGGTGCTGACCTTCGACTACCTCGGCGCGCTGCTCGTGGCGCTGGCCTTTCCGCTGCTGCTGGTGCCGCAGCTGGGCCTGGTGCGCACGGGCATCGCCTTCGGGTTGCTGAACGTGGGCGTGGCCGTTTGGGCACTGTGGCTGTTCCGCGCCGAGCTGCGCGCCCGCGCTTCGCTGACGGCAGCCTGCGCGCTGTCGGCCCTGCTGCTGTTCGCCGCACTGCTGGGCGCCGAGCAGCTGACGACCTGGGCCGAGGACCGCTTCTACGGCGAGCACATCATCTTCAAGGAGAGCAGCGCCTACCAGCGCATCGTCGTCACCGACGGCCGTGCCGGCACGCGGCTGTTCCTGAACGGCAACCTGCAGTTCCATTCCAAGGACGAATACCGGTACCACGAGGCGCTCGTGCAGCCGGCGATGGCCGCGCACGGGGCCCCGAAGCGCGTGCTGGTGCTGGGCGGCGGCGACGGCATGGCGGTGCGGGAGATCCTGAAGTACGCCAGCGTCGAGCATGTCACCCTCGTCGAGCTCGACCCCCACATGACCACGCTGTTCCGCGACACGCCCAAGCTGGCCGCGCTGAACGGCCACTCGCTGTCGAGTCCGAAGCTGACCATCGTCAACGCCGATGCCTTCGGCTGGCTGGAGCAGCAGCAGGACAGCTTCGACGTCATCGTCGTCGACTTTCCCGACCCGTCCAACTTCGCGCTCGGCAAGCTCTACACGGCCAGCTTCTACGAACTGGTGGACCAGCATCTGAGCGCGGGCGGCTACGCCGTCGTGCAGACCACATCGCCGCTGATCGCGCGACGCAGCTTCTGGACGGTCGTCACGACCATCGAGGCCACCGGGCTGACGACGACGCCCTACCACGCCCATGTGCCGAGCTTCGGCGAATGGGGTTTCGTGCTGGCGTCGCACCGGCCCTTCCGGCTGCCGACACAGTTTCCGCCGGGCCTGCGCTTCGTCAGCCCGCAAAGCCTGCCGGCGCTGCTGGACTTCCCGCCCGACATGGCCCGCGTGCCCACCGAGGTGAACCGCCTGTCCAACCAGGTGCTGGTGCAGGAGTTCGAGGCCGAGTGGGGCAAGGTGCATTGAAGCGCCGCAGTGTCCTGCTCGCTGGCCTGGCCGCCGCCGGCTGCACGCCCGACACCCCCGCACTGCAAGGCGGCTGGGTCGGCACGCACCCGGAACGCGGCCACCGGTTGCGCGGCGAGTTGCCCCGCGCCGACGGGCCGCTGCGCCAGGCCGATGTCGTCATCGTCGGCGCGGGCATCGCCGGCCTGGCCTGCGCGCGGGCCCTGAGCCAGCGCGGCGTGACCGACATCGCGCTGCTGGACCTCGAAGACCAGGCGGGCGGCAACAGCCGCGGCCATGTCGTGGCCGGCGCGCCCTGCCCGCTGGGTGCCCACTACCTGCCGCTGCCCGGCCCGGACGCGCGCGAGGTCTCACAGTTGCTGGCCGAGCTGGGCCTGTCGCGCCAGGTGCTGGGCCGCACCGAGTGGGACGAGCGCCACCTGTGCCACAGCCCGCAGGAGCGCCTCTTCATCGACGGCGAATGGCGCGAAGGCCTGCTGCCGATGCCCGAGTCACCGGCTGCGCGAGAGCAGTACCAGCGCTTCTCGGCCCTCGTCTCGCAGGCCCAGCGCGACCTCGGCTTCGCGATGCCCACGCGTCGCGCGCGCTGGAAGCCAGGCCACGCGGCGCTGGACGCGCAGACGTTTGCCCGGTGGCTGGACGCCAACGCGCTGACCGACACCCGGCTGCGCTGGTACCTCGACTACTGCTGCCGCGACGACTTCGGCGCTGGCGCGGCCACCGTGTCCGCCTGGGCCGGCCTGCACTACTTCGCCAGCCGCCACGGCTTCCACGCGCCGGGCGACGAAGCCGGCGAGCGCGAGCCGGTGCTCACTTGGCCCGATGGCAACGGCTGGCTCTCGGCCCGCCTCGCCACGCCGCTGCGCGACCGCGTGCATCTCGGGCGCGTCGTGCTGCGCGTGACGGAGCAGAAGCACGGCATCGAACTGCTGGCCTGGAACGAAGCGACCGGCGCGCCCGAACGCTGGCAGGCCCGCGCCGTCGTCATGGCCACGCCGCTGTTCATCGCCTCACGGCTGCTGGCCACGCCGCCCGACGCGCTGCGCCAGGCCGCAGCCCGATTCAGCTACGCGCCGTGGCTGACGGCCAACCTCGCGCTGCGCGAGCCGCTGCTGGTGCGCCCCGGCGCGCCCCTGGCCTGGGACAACGTGCGCTACGGCACCACGGCGCTTGGCTACGTGGACGCGCGCCACCAGTCGCTGGACCCGACACCGCGCCCGCCGCTGCTGACGGCCTACCTCGCGCTGCCCACCTCGCAGCGGAGCGAGTTGTTGAAGCAACCCTGGCAGCACTGGGCCCAGGTCGTCACCGACGAACTGGCGCAGACGCACCCGGACCTGCCGGGCAAGGTCGAACGCGCCGACCTCTGCCGCTTCGGCCACGCGATGAGCATCCCGGTGCCCGGCTTGCGCGGCTCGGCGGCGCTGGCTGCGCTGAACGAGGCCCGGGGCCGCGTCGTCTTCGCGCACGCCGACCTGGGCAGCTACTCGGTGTTCGAGGAGGCCTACACGGCGGGCGTGGAGGCGGCGGCACGGTTGAGGCTCTGACGGCTGACCACCGTCGGCGCGAACGCCGCGATCAACGCCGCCATCAACGTCTCGGCCTTGGCGCTGTTGTCCGCCCCGTAGTTGCAGACGTAGACATCCAGCGTCACGCCGCCCAGTTCGGGCCAGGTGTGGATGGCCAGGTGGGATTCCGCCAGCAGCACGACGCCGGTGATGCCGCTCTGCTCGTCATCGGGCGAGAAGCGATGGAATAGCTCCGCAACGCCCGTGAGGCCCGAGGCCTTGACGGCGCTGCGGCACAGCGCGGCGAGCGCGTCGGGGTCTCGCATCGGCGCCAGCGCGGGGTCGACACCGCGCAGGTCTGCCGTCAGGTGCAGGCCGTCCAACGCGTCTAGCCGCCCGTCACGGGTGGGAAGAACGCCAGTTCATCGCCATCCGCCAGCGCCGCGGTCTCCGCGCACATCTTCTGGTTCAACGCCGAACGAACGGCGCGGCCGGGCGCCAGCGCTTCGGCATGGACACCGCCGCGCGAGCGCAGCGCCTCGCGGGCAGCAGCGACGGTGCTGCCGTCAGGCAGGGCCAGCGTATCGCCCTCGCCCAGCTTCTCTCGCAGCGACGCAAAGAACTTCAATCGCACGGTGACCGTCATGCCAGCAGCTCCACGAACGGGATGAAGCGCACCGCGTCGCCCTTGGCGAACGCCTGGCCGGCCGGGTTGTCCAGCAGGCCGTCGGCCCAGAAGGCCGAGGTCAGCACGCCGCTGCTCTGGTTGCCGAACAGCGCAAGCCCGCTGTCCTCGTCCAGCCGCACGCGCAGGAACTCGCGGCGCTTGTCGGGCTTGGGCCAGTCGAAGCCGGCCGGGATGCGGTAGCCGCGCGGCGCCAGGCGCGTGGCACCCTGCAGCTTCAGCAGCGCCGGGCGCACGAGCATCAGGAAGGTCACGAGGCTGGACACCGGGTTGCCGGGCAGGCCAATGAAGTGGGCGTCGCCCACCTTGCCGTACGCGAACGGCTTGCCGGGCTTGATCGCAATGGCCCACAGGTCGAGCCGGCCCTCGGCCTGCACGGCCGGGCGCAGGTGGTCTTCCTCACCGACGGACACACCGCCGGAGGTCAGGATGACGTCGGCCTTGGACGCCGCTTCGCGCAGCGCGGCGCGGGTCGCATCGAGCTTGTCCGGCACGATGCCGAGGTCAATGACCTCGCACCCCAGGCCTTCGAGCAGCGCGCGCAGCGTGAAGCGGTTGGAGTTGTAGATGGCGCCGGGCGGCAGCGGCTCGCCGGGCATGACGAGCTCGTCGCCCGTCGAGAACAGCGCGACGCGCGGGCGGCGCGTGACGGTGAGCCGTGCGGCGCCGGCCGTGGCCGCGAGGCCCAGCGACACGGCATCCAGCCGCGTGCCGGCCGGCAGCACGACCGAGCCGGTGCGCACGTCCTCACCACGGCGGCGGACATGCTGGCCCGCCTTGATGGCTTCGGTCACACGCAGCCGGCCGTCGACCAGCTCGGTGAACTCCTGCATGACGACCGTATCTGCGCCTGGCGGCACCTGGGCGCCGGTGAAGATGCGCGCGGCCTCGCCCGCAGGCAGCGGCGCCGGCACGCTGCCGGCGGGGATGCGCTGCGTGACCGGCAACGACGACTGCGCATCGGCAAAGCGCAGCGCGTAGCCGTCCATCGCCGAGTTGTCCTCGGGCGGCACGTCCACCGGCGACACGAGGTCCGCGGCCAGCACACGGCCGCGCGCGTCGGCGGTCGCGACCGTCTCGGTGCCGGTCAGCGGCGCGATCTGCGCAAGCAGCGCCGCCAGCGCATCGTCCAGCGGCAGCAAAGGCTTGCGCGGCGCGTCAGACATGGGCGTGGATGTAGGCCTTCACCTGGGCGACGTCGGCCGGCATGACCTTGACGCGCTTGGGCAGGTCCTCGATGCCTTCCAGCCCGGCGGGCCGCGGCGGCTCGATGCCCAGCGCCTCGTGGATGGTGGCGGCGAACTTGGCCGGCAACGCCGTCTCCAGCACCAGCATGGTCGTGCCCGGCTCGTGCTTCTCCAGCGCCACCTTGAGGCCGTCGGCCGTGTGCGGGTCGATGACGATGCCGTGCTCGGCGTGGCAGCGGCGAATGGTCGCGATGCGGTCGGCGTGCGTACTGCGGCCGGAGCTGAAGCCGAAGCCCGCTATTGATCCATGCTCGCCAGCACTCAGCTCGAAGTTCGGCGCCGTGAACAGCTGCTTCACGCGCGCGCCGTCGCGGCCCAGCAGGTCGAACACGAAGCGCTCGAAGTTGCTGGCCTTGGAGATGTCCATCGACGGGCTGGACGTCTCGTGCGTATCGGCCGTGCCGCGCGGGCGGTAGTTGCCGGTGCGGAAGAACTCGTCCAGCACGTCGTTCTCGTTGGTCGCGACGACAAGCCTGGCGATGGGCAGCCCCATCTGGCGTGCGACGTGGCCGGCGCAGACGTTGCCGAAATTGCCCGATGGCACCGTGAAGCTGACCTTCTGGTCATTCGTCTTCGTCGCCTGGAAGTAGCCGGCGAAGTAGTAGACGACCTGCGCCAACAGCCTCGCCCAGTTGATGCTGTTCACCGTGCCGATGCGGTGCTCACGCTTGAAGGCCAGGTCGTTGGACACGGCCTTGACGATGTCCTGCGCGTCGTCGAACACGCCTTGCACGGCGATGTTGTGGATGTTGGCGTCCTGCAGGCTGAACATCTGCGCCTGCTGGAACGGGCTCATGCGGCCTTCGGGGCTGAGCATGAAGACGCGCACGCCCTTCTTGCCGCGCATCGCGTACTCGGCGGCGCTGCCGGTATCGCCGGACGTGGCGCCCAGGATGTTCAACGTCTCGCCGCGACGGCCCAGTTCGTACTCGAACAGTGCGCCGAGCAACTGCATCGCCATGTCCTTGAAGGCCAGCGTCGGGCCGTTGGACAGGCCTTCCAGCGCGATGCCCTCGCCCAGCCAGGTCAGCGGCGTGATCTGCTCGGTGCCAAACACCTCGGCCGTGTAGACGCGGCGCGTGATGGCGCGCAGGTCGTCGGCGGGGATGTCGTCGATGTAGAGCGACAGGATCTCGAACGCGAGGTCGGCGTAGGCCAGGCCGCGCCAGCGGGTCAGCGTGGCGGCGTCGATCTTGGGATAGGCCTTGGGCAGGTAAAGGCCGCCATCGGGCGCCAGGCCTTCGAGCAGGATGTCGGAGAAGCCGCGCTCGGTCTGGTCGCCTCGGGTGCTGATGTATTTCATGGCAGTCCGATGTATTTAGGCCAGCTCTTCCTTGCGGATACGCACGATGGGCGCGAGCACGGTGGGCAGGCCCTGCATCTTGGCCAGCGCCTCGTTCATGCGACCTTCGGCCGTGTCGTGCGTCAGGATGATGAGGTCGGTCTGGCGCTCGCCCTCGGCGGACTCGCGCTGCAGCACGGCGTCGATGGAGATGTCGTGCTCGGCCAGGATGGTCGTGATGCGCGACAGCACACCGGCCTGGTCGGCGACGACGAGGCGCAGGTAGAAGGCGGTGTGCACGTCGGCCATCGGCAGCACCGGCGTGTCGCTCATCGCGTCCGGCTGGAAGGCCAGGTGGGGCACGCGGTGATCAGGGTCGGCCGTGGCCAGGCGGGTCACGTCCACCAGGTCGGCGACGACGGCCGAGGCGGTCGGCTCGGCGCCGGCACCCTTGCCGTAGTACAGCGTCGTGCCGACGGCGTCGGCCTGCACGACGACGGCATTCATCGCGCCTTCGACGTTGGCGATGAGGCGGCTGGACGGGATGAGCGTCGGGTGCACGCGCAGCTCGATGCCGTTCTCGCGACGACGCGTGATGCCCAGCAGCTTGATGCGATAGCCGAGCTGCTCGGCGTACTTGATGTCGGTGGCCTGCAGGCTGGAGATGCCCTCCACGTGGGCCTTGTCGAACTGCACCGGCACGCCAAAGGCGATGGCGCTCATCAGCGTCAGCTTGTGGGCGGCGTCCACGCCTTCGATGTCGAAGGTCGGGTCGCTCTCGGCATAGCCCAGGCGCTGGGCTTCCTTCAGCACGGTGCCGAAGTCCAGGCCCTTGCCGCGCATCTCCGACAGGATGAAGTTCGTCGTGCCGTTGATGATGCCGGCGATCCACTCGATGCGGTTGGCCGTCAGGCCTTCACGCAGCGCCTTGATGATGGGGATGCCGCCGGCCACGGCCGCCTCGAAGGCGACGGTGACGCCCTTCTCGCGGGCCGCCGCGAAGATCTCGCTGCCATGCAGCGCCAGCAGCGCCTTGTTGGCCGTGACGACGTGCTTGCCGTTGGCAATGGCCTGCAGCACCAGCGTGCGCGCCGGCTCGATGCCGCCGATCAACTCGACGACGATGTCGATGGCCGGGTTGTTGACGAGCTGCTGCGCGTCGCCCGTGCAGGGCACGCCGTCGCCCACGATGGCCTGGTAGGCCTTGGCGCGTTCGGCGTTGCGGGCGGCCACCATCGCGATCTCGATGCCCCGGCCGGCGCGGCCACGAATCTCGGTCTGGTTGCGCTGCAGGACGTTGAAGGTGCCGGCACCGACGGTGCCGAGGCCGATCAGGCCGACTTGGATGGGCTTCATCTGCAGAACTCTCAGATCAGGAGGAATGACGGCGGCGATAACCCGCCAGGAAACGTTCGATGCGGCCGATGGCCTCGCGCAGGTCGTCCACGTTGGGCAGGAAGACGAGGCGGAAGTGGTCGTGCTCGGGCCAGTTGAAGCCGGTGCCCTGGACGATCAGCACCTTCTCGTCGGCCAGCAGCTCGTAGGCGAACTGCTGATCGTCGGCGATGGGGTACATCTTCGGGTCCAGGCGCGGGAACATGTACAGCGCGGCCTTCGGCTTGACGACGCTGACACCGGGGATCTGCGTCAGCAGCTCGTAGGCCAGGTCGCGCTGGCGGCACAGGCGGCCGGTGGGCGCGACGAGGTCGTCGATGCTCTGGTAGCCGCCCAGCGCCGTCTGGATCGCCAGTTGACCCGGCGTGTTGGAGCACAGACGCAGCGAGGCCAGCATGTTCAGGCCCTCGATGTAGTCGCGGGCGTGGCGCTTCTCGCCGCTGACGACCATCCAGCCGGCGCGGTAGCCGCAGCTGCGGTAGTTCTTGGACAGGCCGTTGAAGGTGATGAACAGCACGTCATCGGCCAGCGACGCCATGGCGGTGTGCGTGTTGCCGTCGTACAGCGTCTTGTCGTAGATCTCGTCGGCGAAGACGACGAGCTGGTGCTTGCGGGCCAGCTCGATGATGCCCAGCAGCAGGTCGTTGGGGTACAGCGCGCCGGTCGGGTTGTTCGGGTTGCAGACCATGATGCCGCGGGTGCGCGGGCTGATCTTGCTTTCGATGTCCGCCAGGTCGGGCAGCCAGCCGGCGCCTTCGTCGCAGAGGTAGTGCACCGGACGGCCGCCCGACAGGCCCACGACGGCGGTGTAGAGCGGGAAATCGGGCGCCGGGATCAGGATCTCGTCGCCGTCGTTGACCAGCGCGTTGATCGACATCTGGATCAGCTCGGACGCGCCGTTGCCGAGGTAGACGTCGTCCACCGTTACGCCCTTAACGCCCTTCTGCTGCATGTAATGCACGACCGCCTTGCGCGGCGCGAACAGGCCTTTGCTGTCGGTGTAGCCACCGGCATCGCCGAGGTTGCGGATCATGTCCTGCACGATCTCGTCCGGCGGCGTCAGGCCGAACACGGCGGTGTTGCCGATGTTCAGCTTGATGATCTTCTGGCCCTCTTCCTCCATCTGCCGTGCCTTGTCCAGCACCGGGCCGCGGATGTCATAGCTGACGCTGGCGAGCTTGCTGGACTTGGCGATGGGTTTCAAAGGGGCTCCGGAAGCGGCGTTTACCGCAGTACAGGGGAACCCCGAAGTTTAAGGGGCCGGACATGGGTAATACCGTTCTGGGCGACACTCGCGGCCCGGCCATCCCGCCCCGTTTTCGATGAAGTTCCAGCTCGACGAGCCGCAAGGCGGCAACAGCATCTCGCGCCACGACACCCAGGGCGTCTGGGTCAACGGCCAGCCGCACACGGCCAGCGTGCTCGTGCCGTGGAAGGGCGAAGTCGTCGCCTGGACGCCTTCGCGCTTCGAGGAACTTCAGCCCGCGCATTTCGAAGCAATCAAGGCTCTCAACCCCGAGCTTGTCGTCTTCGGCAGCGGCGCAAAGCTGCGTTTCCCGAGCCCGGCACTTTGGCGCGGGCTGGTCGAGGCGCGCATCGGCTTCGAGGTCATGGACATCGCCGCCGCCTGCCGCACCTACAACGTGCTGGCCAGCGAAGGCCGCAACGTCTTGGCAGCATTGCTGATCGAGGGATGAGGTCCGGCGCCTGGTCGTAGGACGAGGCCTTATAATCACGGGCTATTGCTTGCGGGCGCCCGCGTTGATTGCTTCAGTGAAAAGCTTCACGGGGCAATCACGAACCGGGGACCCCGTGAGCCCAACTTGCCGCACCCCCCAATGACGCCTGCGCTCAACAAACCCCTGCCGGAAATTGAGGCTCAAGCCACCGGCGGCGTGAAGTTCACTGGCAACGCCTTCCTGGGCAAGTCGGTCGTGCTGTACTTCTACCCGAAGGACAACACGCCGGGTTGTACCACCGAAGCGATGCAATTCCGCGATCGCCACAAGGACTTCGTGAAGGCCGGTGCCGTCGTGTTCGGCGTGTCGCGCGACAACATGGCCTCGCACGACAAGTTCAAGCAGGCGCTGGAACTGCCGTTCGAGCTGATCGCCGACACGGAAGAAAAGCTCTGCCACATGTTCGGCGTGGTCAAGAACAAGATCATGTACGGCAAGAAGGTCAAGGGCATCGAGCGCTCGACCTTCCTGATCAGCCCGACCGGCATCCTGGTGGGCGAGTGGCGCGGCATCAAGGTCGCCGGGCACGTCGACGAGGTGCTGAAGGCTGTCAAAGGCCTGAAGAAGGAAGCCGCCTGACGCGCGTTGCAAGCTGACATCGCGGGCTACCGCGGGATGTGCATAATCGACCCATGCCCCGGGCCGCATCCATGTCTCAGATTAAAAAGCCGCACTCATCCTGTGCGGCTTTTTGCTTTCTGGAGCCGGGATCGCGTGGGGTTCACTTCCCGTCGACACGCCGTACATGCCACTGCCTAAGCCTCCTGCACAACGCGCCAGCCGCCTCGATGCCACTGCTTACTCGGCCACTCTGACCCCCAGCAAACCGCGGGCTGCAGCGCCCGCCATCGCGCACGTCGCCGCGCCCGCCCTGGCGCCCGCGACACCCGCGCAGGCACCGACAGCCGAAGTGCTGCGCCTCCCCACCCCCGCCTCCAGCCCGGCCGCCGCCAAACCGGCCGGCAACGCCCCGGCTGCCGCGAAGACGGCCAAGGCCACCGCGCCCAAACGCACGCGCAAACCAGCCGGCGCGGCCAAGCTGTTCGTGCTCGACACCAATGTGCTGATGCACGACCCGATGTCGCTGTTCCGCTTCGAGGAGCACGACGTCTACCTGCCGATGATCACGCTCGAGGAGCTGGACGGCCACAAGAAGGGCATGACCGAGGTCGCCCGCAACGTGCGCCAGGTCAGCCGCGAACTGGACCAGCTCGCCGCCAGCCTCAAATCCAGCTCCATCGAAGAAATGGCCAAGGGCCTGTCGCTGGCCGGCACCGGCCACCGCGAGGCCGAGGGCAAGCTGTTCTTCCAGACCCAGCTGATCGACACGCCGCTGCCGCAGGGCCTGCCGCAAGGCAAGGCCGACAACCAGATCCTCGGCGTCGTCCAGGCGCTGAAGGGCCTGCATCCGGGCCGCGAGGTCGTGCTGGTGTCCAAGGACATCAACATGCGCATCAAGGCCCGCGCCTTGGGCCTGCCGGCGGAGGACTACCGCAACGACAAGACGCTGGAAGACTCCGACCTGCTCTACACCGGTGTCCAGGCGCTGCCGGCGGACTTCTGGGATCGCCATGGCAAGACCATGGAGAGCTGGCAGCAGGGCGGCACGACCTTCTACCGCATCAGCGGCCCGCTGGTGCCGACGCTGCTGATCAACGAGCTCGTCTACCTGGAGGCGCCCGGCACCACGCCGCTGTATGCCAAGGTCACCGAAATCACCGGCAAGACCGCCGTGCTGCGCACGCTGAAGGACTACGGCAACCAGAAGCACGCCGTGTGGGGCGTCACGTCGCGCAACCGCGAGCAGAACTTCGCACTCAACCTGCTGATGGACCCGGAGTGCGACTTCATCACGCTGACCGGCACCGCCGGCACTGGCAAGACGCTGATGACGCTGGCAGCTGCACTGGCCCAGGTGTTCGATGACCGCCGCTACAGCGAGATCATCGTGACCCGCGTGACCGTGCCGGTCGGCGAGGATATCGGCTTCCTGCCCGGCACCGAGGAAGAAAAGATGGGCCCCTGGATGGGCGCCCTCGACGACAACCTCGAAGTGCTGGCCAAGGGCGGCTCGTCCGCCGGCGAGTGGGGCCGCGCCGCGACCCAGGACCTGGTGCGCAGCAAGATCAAGATCAAGAGCCTGAACTTCATGCGCGGGCGCACGTTCCTGAACAAGTTCGTCATCATCGACGAGGCCCAGAACCTGACGCCCAAGCAGATGAAGACGCTGATCACCCGCGCCGGCCCCGGCACCAAGATCGTCTGCCTGGGCAACCTCGCCCAGATCGACACGCCCTACCTGACCGAAGGCAGCTCGGGCCTGACGTTTGCAGTGGATCGCTTCAAGGGCTGGGCCCACAGCGGCCACGTGACGCTGGCCCGCGGCGAGCGTTCGCGGCTGGCGGACTTCGCCTCCGAGGTGCTCTGAAACGGGAGATTGCCATGGCCTTGATCTCGCGCCGCCGACTGATCCAGATCGCGCCGCTGCTGGGCGCCGGGCTCGCCTCCGCCCAGTCCCAGCCGCTGCTGCAGGAAGACGACGACGAGGCCAAGGCCACGGACTACCACGCGGACGCGAGCAAGGTCGACAAGGCCAAATCACCCAAGTACGCGCCGGGGCAGACCTGCGCCAACTGCAGCCTCTATGCGCCCGACGGCGACAAGCCCTCGGGCGGCTGCGCCCTCTTCTACGGCAAGGACGTGCTGGCCAAGGGCTGGTGCAATGCCTGGGCGAAGAAGGCCTAGCGCCCCAGCAGGCCGCCCAGGATCCCCACGATGTCGCCCAGGCCGCCGGCACCGCCCTGCGGCAGCTGGCCGTGCGGCGTCAACTGGTCGACGATCTGCGGCAGCAACTGGCTGAGCTGCTCGCCCGCCTCGGCGTGCGACACGCCGGCCTGCTGGGCCAGTTGCCCCAGCAGCCCACCCGCGCCGCCCAGCGCACTGCCGAGCTGGCTGCCCGACACGGGCAGATTGGCGCCGGTCGAGATCCAGCTCTGAACCTGCTCACCCAGCCCCCCGGCCTGCAACTGCTGCAACAGCCCGGCCAAGCCGCCATGGGCGGAGCCGTTGGCCAGCAGGCCGGCAATCAGCGTCGTCCAATCGGCCTGGCCCCCTTGCTGATTACCCAAAGCCTGAGTGGCGGCGCCAAGCACGTTGTCCAGAAGTCCCATCACTTGTCTCCGGTGAAATGACCTGCTGGCAGTCTAGGCAAAAAGCCGTGACAGCAATAAATGAGAGCGCTATCAATCACAATGCGCCGACCACTTCATTCCGCACCACCATGATCTACCGTCCCCTCGGCCGCACCGGCTGGAACGTCTCTGCAATCGGCTTCGGCGCCTGGGCCATCGGCGGCACCTGGGGTGACACCGACGACACGGCCGCGCTGGCTTCGCTGCACCGCGCGCTCGACCGCGGCGTGAACTTCTTCGACACCGCCGACGTCTACGGTGACGGCCACAGCGAGCGCCTGCTGGCTCGCCTGCGCAAGGAGCGCCCGAACGATCCGTTCCACGTCGCGACCAAGGCCGGCCGCCGCCTGAACCCGCACGTGGCCGACGGCTACCGCGACCTGCGGCCCTTCATCGAGCGCAGCCTGCAGAACCTCGGCACCGACGCCATCGAGCTGCTGCAGCTGCACTGCCCGCCCAGCGCCGTCTACACGATGCCCGAGGTGTTCGGCGCGCTGGACGACCTCGTCAAGGCCGGCAAGCTGCGCCACTACGGCGTCAGCGTCGAGCGCATTGATGAAGCGCTGGCAGCGATCAAGTTCCCCGGCGTGCAGTCGGTGCAGATCATCTTCAACCTGTTCCGCCAGCGTCCTGCGGAAGCCTTCCTGCCCGCCGCGCAGGCGGCCCGGGTCGGCGTGCTGGCGCGGCTGCCGCTGTCCAGCGGCATGCTCAGCGGCAAGTTCACGCGCGACAGCAAGTTCAGCGCCGACGATCACCGCGCCTTCAATCGCCAGGGGGAGGCCTTCGACAAGGGAGAAACCTTCTCCGGTGTCGACTACGAGCAGGGCCTGGCCGCCATCGAGGAACTGCGCGGCCTGCTGCCTGAAGGCGTGAGCATGGCCCGGCTCGCGTTGCGCTGGATCTTGATGCACGAGGCCGTCACCACCGCCATCCCCGGCGGGCGCACGCCGGCGCAAGTGGACGAGAACGTCAGCGCCGCCGACCTCGCCGCGCTGCCCGCGCCGCTGATGGACGCGCTGGCCGACCTCTACAAGCGCCGCATCGCGCCGCAGGTGCACGCCCTCTGGTGACGCGCCCCTGAGCGTGGCGGCGCACGTTACTCGCCACGCTGCACAGTAGCGGAGAAGCGCTTCACCACGCTGTCAGCCGATGCCGCCTTGCGCCCGGCGGCGATGAGCTGGTCGATCTGCTCGGCTGGCAACTTGAGCCGCGTCGGGATGCCGTTCAGCACCTGTTCCTCGGCCTCGGGGAGATCGCCGAAGCTCACCTGCGTCACGCTGAACTTGATGTCCTCGCAGCGCCAATCGGGGTTCTGCGCCACCAGCGCCGCCTTGCGCTCGTCGGGAAGGCTGCAACGGTAGGTGACGAGATCACGCTCCCAGTTGCGCACCATGGGCAGGAAGCTCGCATAGCTCATGCGCATCGTGCTCTCGATGGCCGTGTCGACGGCCCCCGCCGCGATATCAACGCCCGAGGGCCCGGCCACCTCACGCGCCCAGTCGGCGCTCGGCCCCTGGCCGGCGTCCACCACGATGAACAGCAGCCGCCGCATCGTCGTCGCGTCCTGCTCGGGGATGGGGCCGTACGGCGTGTTCAGCAGCACGCGGCTTTGCAGGATGGCGACGAGACCCAGGTTGTCGGTCAGCCCGCCATCCACCAGCTTCAGGTAACGGCCGGTCTTGGGGTCGAGGTTGTCACGGAACAGCCGGGCCAGCGCCACGCGCAGGCGGTGCTGGTCATCGCCTTCGTCGCCACGGCGCACGTTCAGGCCCGGCGGCAGCTTCAGGTCGCACTGGCCGGGAAAGCGCTCCACGACGACCGGCGCGAAGAACAGCGGCACGGCCATCGATGCCGCCACGGCCTCGGAGACCGGATAACTCGCGAGGTCGCTGCACAGCGCGTCGAACGTGCGCTCGTGGAAGGGAAAGGCCAGCCGGTACTGCACATTGCTCGCATTGATCCACACCACGGGCTGCGGGCGCTTGAACATGTCGGCGAAGGTGGCGCCCTTGAACACGTCCTTCTCCAGCCAGTCGTTGAAGTCGCTGCGATCATTCAGCCCGCCGGCGAACAGCCGACGCAGGTTGTTGGGGTTGAACAGACTGAAACGCAGCCCCGCCTCGCCATCGCGCAGCAGCACCTTGTCGCGGAACTCGCGCAGGCCGTCCACGCCATGCAGGCCGAAATAGGCCGCCGTCAGCGAGCCCCCCGACACGCTGGTGATGAAGCTGACGTCATCCAGCAGCGTGTGCCCCCGCCTGGACGGCATCTCGCGCAGCCCCTCAAGCACGCCATAGGAAAACGCCGCGGCCCGCAGCCCGCCGCCGGAGAAGCTCAGCGCGACAAAGGTGTCCGACTCCACCGGCCGTGGCGCACGCTGCAGCGTCTGAGCTGCCGCCGGCTTGTTGCGCGGCGGGTTCATCGGCGCGCTGGCACAGGCGGCCAGTGCCAGGCAGGTGAGGAGGAGCAGCAGAGCGCGCATCGGGCGGCTTTCGGAGAAGGCGTGGAAGGCCGCCGCATTCTGCCGACGCCGGTGCCGGGTCGCATCCCTCCTTCGGGATGGCACCCCTGCTAGTCCAGCGAAACGGAGAAATCGGCGGCGCGCGAGCCCCTGTCTTTATTCCCAGTGACAATCGCACCATGCTGTTGCCCGACCGGTGGATCGCCCACCTCGACATGGACGCCTTCTATGCGTCCGTCGAGTTGCTGCGCTATCCGCAGCTCAAGGGCGAGGCGGTCGTCATCGGGGGACGCCGTGCAGACGCGCCGCAGCAGTTGGAAGACGGCAGCTGGCGCTACTCGAAGCTGCGCGACTACACCGGCCGCGGCGTCGTCACGACCAGCACCTACGCCGCGCGCGACCTCGGCGTGTTTTCGGCCATGGGCCTCATGAAAGCCGCGCTGCGCGCGCCCGACGCCATCCTGCTGCCAGCCGACTTCGACAGCTACCGCAAGTACTCGCGCCTCTTCAAGGCCGCGGTCGCCGAGGTCGCGCCCGTCATCGAGGACCGCGGCATCGACGAGATCTACATCGACCTGACCGACGTGCCCGGCGTGCGCGACGCCGTGGGCCACGACCCGCTGGGCGGCGTGAAGGCCGTTG
This sequence comes from Pelomonas candidula, assembly GCF_043555985.1. Classification (NCBI taxonomy): domain Bacteria; kingdom Pseudomonadati; phylum Pseudomonadota; class Betaproteobacteria; order Burkholderiales; family Sphaerotilaceae; genus Roseateles; species Pelomonas candidula. The sequence goes on from NZ_JBIGIC010000012.1 coordinate 187,068, forward strand.
CACGCGAGATCAAGAACTCGGTGGGCCGCGCGACGGGGCTGACCTGCTCCATCGGCATCACGCCCAACAAGCTGCTCAGCAAGATCGCCAGCGAGCTGGACAAGCCCGACGGCATCACGGTGCTGACGCTGGACGACATCCCGTCCCGCATCTGGCCGCTGGCCGTGCGCAAGATCAACGGCATCGGACCGAAGGCCGGCGACAAGCTCGTCAAGCTCGGGCTGGAAACGGTGGGCGAAATCGCCGCCGCAGACCCGCGCTGGCTCGTCGAGCAGTTCGGCGACAGCTACGGCAACTGGCTGCACAACGCTTCGCACGGGCGTGATTCGCGCCCCGTCGTCACGCACAGCGAGCCGGTGTCCATCAGCCGCGAGACCACCTTCGAGCGAGACCTGAGCGCCAGGCACGACAAGGTGCTGCTGGGCCAGATCATGGACGAGCTGTGCGAGCGCCTGGCCGGCGACCTGGCACGCAAGCGCTACGCGGGCAAGACCGTGGGCATCAAGCTGCGCTTCGAAGGCTTCGTGACCGTCACGCGCGACCAGACCGTCAAGGTCCCGATCAGCAGTGCCGCCGACATCCGCCACGCCGTGGGCCTGTGCCTCAAGCGCGTCAAGTTCGACAAGCGGCTGCGGCTGATGGGCGTGCGCATCGGCAACCTCGTGCACGCCAGCGAGCTGCAGGCCGCCGCACCCGCGAAGGAGCGCGTCGACGAGCCCAAACGGGAAAACCTCTCGCTCTTTTGATGGCCGACTGGACCTACACCGTCTCCGTGCGCAGCCTGTGCGAGTTCACGGCCAAGCGCGGCAGCCTGGACCGGCGCTTCACGCCGTCCGCCACGGCGCTGGAGGGCCAGGCCATGCAGCTGGCCGTGCTGGCGCGGCGCTCGCCGGGCTACGAGATCGAGCTGCCGCTGGAAGCCGTGCACGGCCACCTGCGCGTGCGCGGCCGCGCCGACGGCTACGAGGCCGACGTGAACCGGCTGGAGGAGATCAAGACCATCCGCGGCCCGGTCGACCTGATCCCCGAAAACCGCCGCGCGCTGCACTGGGCCCAGTTAGAGACCTACGGCGCCCTCATCGCCGCCGACCGCGGGCTGGAGGAGCTGGAGCTGGCCCTGGTCTACGTGGGCGCCGACACGCAGAACGAGACGGTGATCCGCGACAAGCTCACGGCGGCCGCGCTGCAGGCCGCGTTCGAGGGCCGCTGCGCGCAGTTCGAGGCCTGGGCCGCGCAGGAGGCCGCGCACCGCGCGGCGCGTGATGCCGACCTGAGCGCCCTGCCCTTCCCGCTCGGCGAACTGCGCCCGGGCCAGCGCCTGCTGGCCGAGGCCGTCTACCGCGTTGCTGCCAACGGCCGCCACCTGCTCGCGCAGGCGCCTACCGGCATCGGCAAGACGCTGGGCACGCTCTACCCGCTGCTGCGCGCGATGCCCGGCCAGCAGCTCGACAAGATCGGCTACATGACCTGCAAGGGCACCGGCCGCATCACGGCGCTGGAGGCGCTGTCCGCGCTGCGGGAGGCCACGCCGACGAAGGCCTTGCGCGTGCTGACGCTGGTGGCCAAGGATCAGGCCTGCGAGCACCCGACCAAGGCCTGCCACGGTGACGCCTGCCCGCTGGCCCATGGCTTCTACGACAACCTGCCCGCCGCTCGCGCCGAAGCCGTGCAGGCCGGTTGGCTGGACGCATCGGTGCAGCGCCGCATCGCGCTGAAGCACGGCGTCTGCCCCTACTACCTGGGCCAGGAGCTGCTGCGCTGGGCCGACGTCGTCGTCGGCGACGTGCACCACGCCTTCGACCCCTATGGCCAGCTCTACGGCCTCGCGCAGGCGCAGGGCTGGAAGCTCGCGCTGCTGGTGGACGAGGCGCACAACCTCATCGACCGCGCCCGCGACATGTACAGCACCAGCCTCAGCCTGGAGCGCGTGCGCGCGGCGACATCAGACGCGCCCGTCAGCCTGCGCGGGCCGCTGCGTGGGCTGGCCAAGGAACTCGCCACGCTGGGCCGCGCGCAGGCGGCCGACTACGCACCGCTGGCCACCGTGCCCGACGCCCTCGCGGAGGCGCTGCAGCGCGCCAATACGGCCCTCGGCGAGTACGTGCAGAACCACCCGCTCGAAGTCGGCCCGATGCTGGAGTTCTACTTCGACGTGCTGGGGCTGCAGCGCCTGCTCGACCGGCTCGACACGCACTCGCTGTGCGACCTGCAGCGCAGCGCCGCCCCGCGCCAGCCGTCGCCGCTGGACGAGCCGCGCAACCTGTCGCTGCTGGAAGACGACGACGACGGCGCGACCGACGTGCTGCTCTCGGTGCGCAACATCGTGCCCGGCCACTTCCTGAAGGAACGCTTCGAGGGCTGTCACAGCGTCACGCTGTTCTCGGCCACGCTGGGGCCGCCCGATTACCCACGCCAGTTGCTGGGCCTGCCCGACGACACCGCGTGGATCGACGTGCCCGCGCCCTTCCCGCCCGAACACCTGACCGTGCAGGTGGCCCAGCTGTCCACGCGCTGGGAGCACCGCGACGCGTCGCTGAACGCGCTGGTCGACGTGCTCGCGACGCAGTACGAGCAGCACCCCGGAAACTACCTGGCCTTCTTCAGCAGCTTCGACTACCTCGACAAGGCCGCCGCGCGGCTGGCGCTGCGCCACCCCGGGCTGCCGCAATGGAGCCAGTCGCGCAGCATGGGCGATGCGGCGCGGCGCGGCTTCCTCGACCGCTTCGTGGAAGACGGCCGCGGCATCGGCTTCGCCGTGCTGGGCGGCGCGTTCGCGGAAGGCGTGGACCTGCCCGGCACGCGGCTCATCGGCGCCTTCATCGCCACACTGGGCCTGCCGCCCGTGTCGCCGCTGCAGGACCAGGTGCGAGAGCGGCTCGACACGATGTTCGGTGCCGACCACGGCTACGCCGACCTCGTGCCCGGCATGCAGAAAGTCGTGCAGGCGGCCGGCCGCGTGCTGCGCTCGGTGGACGACCGCGGCTGGGTCTGGCTGCTGGACAAGCGCTATGCCCGGCCCGACGTGCGGGCGCTGCTGCCGGCGTGGTGGCAGGTCTAACCCTGACCCATGGCGTGACCGAACTGCGCACTCTGCACTTGCCAGGCCGGTGCGCATCGCAAGAATCCAGGCTCCACCCTTGCCAGGAGTCTCGATGCTCAATCCCCTCGTCCGCCGCGTGCTCGGCTCCGCCCTGCTGCTGGGCGCCGCCTCGGCCTTCGCCCAGGCCCAGGAGATCACGCTGCCGCTGAAGGAGGCATGGTTCGAAGGCCAGATCGTCCATTACGTCAGCACCGACATCTCCGACCCCGGCATCGCCAGGAAGCAGGGCATCAACTACGTGCCTGCGCTGGCGGACACGCTCAAGCCCGGCATGCCGGTCGAGCGCGCCTACAAGTTCCCCGGCGACGAGCAGGCCACCGTGCTGCCGTCCATCCCGCGCCCCGTGGGCGGGGCCAACGCCGATGCGACCTACAGCCCGCTGTGGGTGCTGGTGATGGTCCGCTGGAAGCCCGGCGTCACGCCGCACACGCTGACCTCCGAGGAGGCCGTGCTGGCCGCCGAGGAAAAAGGCGAGGTCGAGCTGACGCGCACGAAGATCGTCGCCAACTGGCCCGTCGTGCGCGCCCGCGGCGCCGCGCTGCAGGGCGTGCACTGAGCACCGTCGAACCCAGTTGTATGGGGATGTTGCCTGGCGTGTCGCACGGCAGCACCCGGTAACCCGGGCCGGCGCCTGGCGTGCGACGCTGGCAGTCTATGAATCTCCGTCGTACCGCCCCATCGCCCGCCCAAAGGAAGACACATCACTTCGCCACGCTGGCCGCCTTGCTGGCGCTGGCCGGTTGCGGCGGCGGTGGTGGTGGTGGCGGCAACGCGGATGCGGGCAGCGCCGGCAGCACCAGCACGACGGGCACCACCACGGGCGGCACGACCACGACGCCGGTCACCACCGCCGGCACGCGGCTGACCTGCAATCTCGCCAACTTCCAGACCGACATGCTGGCCGCCGTCAACGCCCGGCGGCGTGCCGGCGCCACCTGCGGTGCCAACGGCAGCTTCCCCGCGGCGCCGGACCTGGCGTGGAACGCCACCCTCACCCAGGCCGCCGCAGCGCACAGCGACGACATGGTGGCGAACAACTACTTCAGCCACACCGGCAGCGACGGCAGCACGCTGGGCACCCGCGCCACCGCCGCCGGCTATGTGTGGAGCGGCCTGGGCGAGAACATCGCCGCCGGACAGGCCACGGTGGCCGACGTCGTCGATGCCTGGATGAAGAGCGACGGCCACTGCGCCAACCTGATGAACGCGTCGTACAAGGACATCGGCGTGGCCTGCGTGGCAGGCGGTGCCAGCAACACCTATCGCACCTACTGGACGCAGGATTTCGGCACGCCGCGCTAGGCACGCCCACGGTCGCCGCGGCGACCTTCCAGGACCCCAAGGCCCGGCGCTAGACTCCGCGCCCGCCACTACCGCCTGGGGAAGCCCATGATTCTCGGATTCGGTCCGTCGTTCGACCACAACCAGAACGGCATGACCCGCAGCGACATGGAGGCCACCAAGCGCGTGGCGGACCGGCTGGACGAGGTCATCATCTTTCGCTCCACCGGCCCCTGGTCCAAGCGCTGGCTGAACCGCGGCTACCCGAGCAAGAACTTCCACGTCAAGGGCAAGAGCTCCGACTGGGGACCGCACGCCGGCCTGGTGCCCTACGACGGCGTCTACAGCAAGGTCGGCTACGACACCGGCAAGGCGGCCAAAGGCACGGGCGAGAACATCAAGGGCCTGAACTCCGGCTTCGCCGGCAAGACGCCGCTGATGCTGACGCGAGAGCAGATCCAGGAACAGCTGACCGTGCCCGAAGGCAATCCGAAGCGCACGGCCATGGAAGCCATCCACGACGTGCCGGGCAGCAAGGACAAGATCCTCATCGCCCGCCGCAGCGGCGACAAGCAACTCGTCGCCTTCCGCGCCGTGGCTCAGGCGGACGGCAGCTTCGAGATCCGCCTCTACCCGATCGGCTCGCTGATCCCCAACATCAACACCATCCTCGACAAGGACAGGGACGGCAAGCGGTCCATTCCCTTCGAGGTGATGACCTCCAACGAGATCGGCGCCGGCCTGCCGATGACCGGCGACTACGACCTGTTCGCGATCTGCCCGTCATGGGCGCAGTACGGCAGCGCTGCGCCGCGCGACATCGTCAAGGCCGGCATCCAGAACGCCGACGGCCAGTTGCACAAGGGCGTCGCCTTCCGCGCCGGCCAGGGCATGGACAACGTGCTCGACCCGTCGCTGAACACGCAAAGCCGCAAGGGCGATTTCGGGCTGCGCAAGGACGCCCGTCTCGGCGCCATCGGCGCGCTGACCAAGCAGCAGTCGGACGCCTACCGAGGCGCCTCGCTGCACAGCGAGCACGGCGACATGGGCAACCTCACGCCACGCATCCTGCGCTGCATCAACGAACTCAACGTCGCGATGGGCGCGGTGGGAGAAAACGCCTCGCGGCGACGCGTGCACCACAACGCCGAGTCACACCGCAACCGCGCCTTCGGTGCGCTGACGCGTGACGACATGACGACGATCAAGGAAGGCGAGAGCTACGGCGACGGCTTCCCGCTGACGGTCTTCCAGCCCCGCTCCATCTACAGCGGCGCGGCTCTCTCGACTCATTTCAAGCCCTGCGCCCGCTACGGCGACGTCTGCACGCTGGAGGACCTCGCGGACTTCAAGGCCTATGCGGACGCGTTGAAGGCCTCCGGCTACTACGTGCCCAAGAACTGGATCTGGGGTGTCTGAGGCTCGCCGAATTTCCTGCCGCAAGCTACGCTGTCGGCCCCAGGAACTCTTGCGGGCATGCCCATGAAACGCGTCACCGGCATCGGCGGCATATTCTTCAAGTCCAAAGACCCCAAGGCGCTGAACGAGTGGTACCAGCGCCACCTCGGCATCAACGTCAGCCCCTGGGGCGGCGCCAAGTTCCAGTGGGCCGAGGACAACCCCGGCGGTGCCGGCATGACGCTGTGGACGCCCTTCAAGGCCGACACCGACTACTTCGCGCCGAGCACCGCGCCCTTCATGATCAATTTCCGCGTCGCGGACCTGCACGCGCTGCTGGCGGCGCTGCGGGCCGAAGGCTGCGAGGTGCTGGAGAAGGTGGACGAGTCCGAGTACGGCAAGTTCGGCTGGGTCATGGACCCGGAAGGCAACAAGCTGGAGCTGTGGGAGCCGCCGGCCGGCCGGTGAGCGAATCCACCGGGGCGGCGTCAGGCCCCGATTCCCAGGCTCAGGCGAAGCTTCTTTGGCAGCTTGCCCGCTACCAGTTCGTGCGAGCGCTTCACCAACGCCTTCAGTTCCGCCAGCGGCAGCGCCTTGGCGTCCGACACGGCCACCCAGTGGTAGCGCGCCGCGTAAGGCGCGGGTGCCAGGCCGGGCAGCCCGGTCAGCTCCAGGAAACGGTGGTCGTCCACCTTGAAGCTGCAGTGCGTCCACGTCCCCGGGTGCGGGCCACCAACGAGAAACATCTTGCCGCCGACGCTGGCGACCCAGTCGGCGCCCCACTTGATGTCCTGCGTGGCGCCGGGCAGCGCCATGGCGAATCGGGCGAGGGCTGAAAAACTCATGGCGATGAGTGATTGATCCGCTGGCGTGCAATTCTCACGCTAACGATCCGCATTGCGGGAAATCGCTGCGTCACGCGCTCACACGCGGGGGCCGCCCGACGCGAGGCATGGCAGACAATCGCGGTAGAGCCTTGTCGGTCCCATCCGGTCCGGCAGCCAGGGCCACGCTGGTCGCCGCCGGACACCCCGGCCCTCCATCACGAGTCGTTTGCAAGATGAATTCCCGAGATTCCGGCCTTGGCCAACTCCCGACGGCATCCACGCTCACGTCGCCGCCGGTCAATCCCGTCGAGCACGGGCTCGCCCTCTTCACCGCTGTGACGCCCGACTACCGTCGCGCCGTCGGCTGGTTCCGCGCGGCCGCGGAGTCCAACGACGGTGACGGCCTGGCGATGCTGGGCCTGTGTCAGCTCGAAGGTCTGGGCATGCCTGCCGACCCGGTGCAGGCCCGCGTGCTGCTGGAGCGCGCGGCGGCGCGCGGCAGCGCCATCGGCCGCTTCCAGTTCGGCCGCGTGCTGATGACCGGCCGCGGCGGCCCGGCCGATGAATCCCGCGGCCTGTCGGCCTATATCGCGGCGGCCGCCGCGGGCCATGGCGAAGCCACCTTCAACCTCGCCAACTGCCTGTACGCCGGCGTGGGCTGCCTGCCCGACCGACTGGCCGCCAAGGCTCTGTACCTGCGCAGCCGCACGCTCGGCTGCACGCTGCGCCCACAAGGCGTGCTGGTGCATAAGCGCGAGCTGAAGGCCGTGCGCACGCTGGCCCTGCGCTTCGCGGATGCGAACCGGCTGATCTTCCTGATCCAGGAGCGCCAGCAGGAGCTGGCCCTGGTGCAGGCAATCACGCAGCCCAAGCCGCGCCCCGCGGCCAGCCCGACCAAGCCACAGGCCTGGCGGTTTGCCGCCAGCGTCGTCGCCGCCATGGCAGGCACGCTGGGGGGCTACCTGCGCCCGCCCTCACGCGACGCCGGGCCGACAACGCTGACGTTCTGACGCCCCGGGGCGCTCCGCACCCACCCGCTGGGTACGATGCCCGCATGACCCTGCGCCCCATACGCCTGCCGTCGCTGGACGCGCTGCTCGCCTTCGATGCCGTGGCGCGCGCCGGCAGCTTCGAGGCTGCCGCGGCCGAACTGGCTTTGACGGCCAGTGCCGTCGCCAAGCGCGTGGCCGGGCTGGAGGAGCGGCTGGACCAGCCGCTGTTCGTGCGCCAGCCGCCCCGCGGCCTGAGCCTCACGCCCGCCGGCCACGAGTACCTGCCGCAGGTGCGCCAGGCGCTGGCGCTGCTGCAGGCCATGCCGCTGCACCAGCGTGCCGGCCCGCGGCGCGAGCGGCTGCGCGTCAGCTCCACGCCGACGTTCGCGCGCCAGCTCATCGTGCCTGCGCTGCCCGGCTTCACGGCCGCCCATCCTCACATCGAGCTGGAGCTGACGCTGTCAGTGCCGCTGCTGGCCGAGGGCGACGCGGGCGCGGACGTCGAGATCCGCCATGGCGCCGTGCCAGACGACATCGCCGCCGACCAGGTGCTGCTGCACGACCGGCTCACGCCACTGGCCTCGCCGGCGCTGCTGGCCCGCCACGCCCCGCTGCAAACGCCCGCCGACCTGCTGGCGCTGCCGCTGCTGCGCACGCCGCTGCAGCCTTGGGCGCCGTGGCTGGCCGCCGCGGGACTGGCCGACACACCCGAGCCGGACGACGGCCCCCGCCTCGTCGACCTGGGCCTGGTGCTGGCCGCCGCGCTGGCCAGCCAGGGCGTGGCGCTCGCGCGGCTGAGCCTGGCCCGCCACGAGCTGGCCGAGGGCGCCCTGGTGCAGCCGTTCGCGCTGACGGTGCCGGCCGAGCGGCACTACGGCCTCGTCATGCACCGGCCCAGCCCGGCGGCCGAGGCGTTCGCGAACTGGCTGCGCAACCACTGCCAGGGGCTCGACGGCGCGGAAAACTCTTCCGGCGCCCGCTGAGGTTTTTTCCGACACGGCCGGGGCGAGGCGGCCTAGCATGCCGGTCTTTCCCAGCCCCGCGATCCCGCCATGCCCGTCATCACCCGCATCGAAGACCTGCGCCAGCTCGCCGAGAAACGCGTGCCGCGCATGTTCTACGACTACGCCGACTCCGGCTCCTGGACCGAAGGCACCTACCGCGCCAACGAAAGCGACTTCCAGGCCATCAAGCTGCGCCAGCGCGTGGCCGTCAACATGGAAGGCCGCAGCACGGCCGTGAAGATGATCGGCCAGGACGCCAAGATGCCTGTGGCCATCGCGCCGGTGGGCCTGACCGGCATGCAGCACGCCGACGGCGAGATCCATGCCGCGCGTGCCGCCGAGAAGTTCGGCATTCCGTTCACACTGTCGACGATGAGCATCTGCTCCATCGAGGACATCGCCGAGAACACCTCGGCGCCGTTCTGGTTCCAGCTCTACATGATGCGCGACCGCGACGCGATGGCCCGCATGATCGAGCGCGCCCGCGCCGCCAAGTGCTCGGCGCTGGTGCTGACGCTGGACCTGCAGGTCATCGGCCAGCGCCACAAGGACCTGAAGAACGGCCTCACCGCCCCGCCGCGGCCCACGCTGGCCAACATCATCAACCTCGCCACCAAGCCGCGCTGGTGCCTGGGCATGGCTGGCACGAAACGCCACACCTTCCGCAACCTCGTGGGCCATGTGAAGGGCGTCAGCGACATGCGTTCGCTGTCGGCCTGGACCAACGAGCAGTTCGATCCGCGCCTGTCCTGGGCCGACGTCGCCTGGGTCAAGGAAAAGTGGGGCGGCAAGCTGATCCTGAAGGGCATCATGGAAGTCGAGGACGCCAAGCTGGCCGTGCAGGCCGGCGCGGATGCCATCGTCGTCAGCAACCATGGCGGCCGCCAGCTGGACGGCGCACCGAGCAGCATCCACGCGCTGCCCGCCATCGTGGCCGAGGTGGGCTCGCAGATCGAGGTCTGGATGGACGGCGGTATCCGCTCCGGCCAGGATGTGCTGAAGGCCTGGGCGCTGGGTGCCCGCGGCACGATGATCGGCCGGGCGATGGTCTACGGCCTGGGCGCGATGGGCGAGGAAGGTGTCGCCAAGGCGCTGGCCATCCTGCACAAGGAGCTGGACGTGACGATGGCCTTCTGCGGCCACACGCAGCTGACGAACGTGACACGCGACATCCTCAGGGCCGGGACCTACCCGACTGCCTGAGCGGCCCGAGTCACCAGGGCGTGCCGGCCGGCGTGCCCTGGTGGTAGAGCAACTGCCAGGCGTCGCTCGTCTTCACCCACACCGACGAACGCAGCGTGTGCCGCGTGAGCGTGCCGTCGGGCTGGCGCTGGGCCGAGCGGTAGGTCAGCAGGGCCGCCGCGGGGCCCAGTGAACGCACGGCAAAGGCGTCGGACACGACATCGACCAACGCGCCGTTCCCCTCGCCCTGTTCCGCCAGGAAGCTCAGCACCGTCGGCCGGTCGTACGGAAAGCCGGATCGACCGACCTCATGAAAGCCGGCATGCAGCAGCGCCTGCAGCCGAGCCTCTTCGAGAGGCACGCCGGGATGGTGCAGCGTCACCTCGAGGCGCTGCAATTCGAACAAGAGCTCATCCATGCGTCGCATTGTCCGGGCGGCCTTCGCCGGCGCGCCGCTCGAAATGCAAGCGGTCGTACCAGACACCGCCCAGCAGGAAGCTCTGCGTCGAGCGGCCGAACTCGCGGAAGCCGTTGCGCAGCAGCACCTTGATCGAACCCTCGTTGCCGACGCGGGCGTTGGCCTCCAGCCGCACCAGGCCCAGCTCGCCGAAGGCCTTCTCCAGCACCAGCCGCACCGCCTCGCTCGCATAGCCCTTGCCGCAGGCGGACTCGGCCATGCGGTAGCCGAGGTCGGCCATCTGAAAGTGCGTGCGCCTCACGCCGATCAGGTTCACGCGGCCGACCAGCTCGCCCGCGTCGGTGCGCACGAGGAACTGGTAGCCCTTGTCCTCCGCGGCCTCGCGCTCGGCCAGCACGATGGCGGCGCGCACGCCGTCGGGTGAGTAGTAGGCCGCGGGGCGTGAGTTGATGCGCGCCTCGAAGAAGGCGCGGTTGTCGGTCTCGAAGCGCAGCAGTTCGTCGGCGCAGTCGAGGGTGGGCGGGATGAGCTGGAGGGTGGGCATGGCACCCGCATTGGAGCAGCCCTCGGCAGCATGCCCGATCACCGCAGCAGATCCGCTAGGGCCTGTTCACGCTACGGAAGCAGGCCGCGTTGTGACCAGAAAGCCTGCGAGCAAGGCGCAAACCGCAGCCGGGTTCGATACCCGGCAAGGATTTGCAACGCCGCGCGCAGGTTTTCTGGCCACAACCCGAAGGGAAGGCCCGCCGCCAGGGGCCACTCAGCGTTGCACCGCTGGCCCGCATATCAATGCGGGCTGCGCGCCGCGCCTTGATTGGCCCCTGGCGGCGGGCCTTCGCGGCCTACTCCCGTAGCGTGAACAGGCCCTATGCTGCGCTCTGGAGGTGCCATGCGACTGACCCGTTTTGCCGGCCTGCTGGCCACGCTGCCGCTGCTGACAGCCTGGGCCCAGCCGGCCATGCCGTCCGGCGCCGCCATCGACGCCGAAGTCGCGCGGCTGATGAGGGTGACGAAGGCCCAGGGCCTCGCGGTCGCCGTGGTCGACGAAGGGCGCGTGACCCACGTGGCCGCCTACGGCAAGCGCAACGCGGTGGGCGCCCCGCTACAGACCGACACCGTCATGTACGCCGCCTCGCTGACCAAGACCGTGTTCGCCTTCACCCTGATGCAACTGGTGGAGGAAGGCCGGCTCGACCTCGACCGGCCGCTCGCCGCCTACCTCGACAGGCCCTTGCCCGACTACCCGCTGGACGCCAGGTACGGCCCCTGGCGCGACCTGGCCGGCGACGAGCGCTGGCGCACGCTGACCGCGCGCATGCTGCTGACGCACAGCGGCGGGTTCGCCAACTTCGTCTCGCTGGAACCCGACCGCAAGCTGCGCATTCACTTCGACCCGGGCACGCGCTACGCGTATTCGGGCACGGGCATGACCCTGCTGCAGTTCGTGCTGGAGCGCGGGCTGGGGCTGGACGTCGGCGCCGAGATGCAGCGCCGCGTGTTCGAGCCGCTGCGCATGGCGCGCACCGCCATGACGTGGCGAGCCGACTTCCGCCCCAACCTGGCCGACGGCTGGACCAGCGACGGCCAGCCGCGGCCGCACGACGAGCGCCGCCGGGTGCGCGTGGCGGGCTCGATGGACACGACCATCGCCGACATGGCCCGCATGGCCGCCGGCTACGTCAACGGACAGGGCCTGTCCGCGGCGGGTGCGGCCGCGCTGACGTCGCCGCAGTTGCCCATCACGACGGCCACGCAGTTCCCGACGCTGCAGGCCGAGTTGCCGCCGGAGCAGCGCCGCCCCGACCTCGCTGCCGGGCTGGGTGTCGTCGTCTTCGACGGGCCGCAGGGGCCGGGCTTCTACAAGGGCGGGCACGACGACGCCACCGGCAACACCTGGGTCTGCGTCAAGGCGCACAAGCGCTGCGTCGTCATCCTCGCCAACGACGTGCGCGCCGAAGCGGCCTTCCCGCGCCTCGTCGGGTTCATCCTCGGCGAGACCGGCGCGCCGTGGCGCTGGGAGTACGGCAGCCTGCGCTTCGCGGACTGAGCGTCACAGCGAACGGCGCAGGAAGGCGGCGATGTCCGCGAACAGCTGCGGCTGCAACGCGAGCCGATCGAAGCCGGGCGGGTCCTGCGAGGGTGGAAAGTCTGGCCGCGTCATGGCCGGCGGAAACGCACTGAGGAAGGAGAAGTGGCCGGCGCCATCGACCATTTCATGCGCGACACGCGCCGGGTCGGGCACGCCATTCAACACGGTGGCGGCATGCTCGGCCGGCGTGACCGCATCGCGGCTGCCGGTGCGCATCAGGATCGGCTGGGTCACGCCACGCAACGCGCCGTCGGCCATGAACCAGAACACGGCCGGCGCCAGCAGCACCAGCGCACCGATGCGGGCGTCGGGCGTCACGTCGACCGGGTGCGGATGGCCATCAGGCGACTCGTGCGGCCCACACCAAGGCCGCCCGCCGGCTGCGGCCAACGCCGTGTAGCCGCCGATGGACAGGCCCGCGGCCCCCACCGGCCCGCGGTCCAGGCAGGGCCCCAGCAGCGCATCGCCGCGCGCCGCATCGATGGCCAGCGACACATGCCGAGGCCGGTTGCGCAGGTTGGCCAGCGTGCCGGCGAGGCTGGCGTCGTGGCGACTGTTCCCCACGTGTTCCGGCAGCGCCACTGCGAAACCGGCCCGCGCCAGGTGCGCCGCCAGATCGCGCAACGTCCACGGCGAGCCGTTGTTGCCGTGCGAGATGACGACCAGCGGCAGGCCCGCGCCCGCAGGTTCGGCATCCCACGCGGCGCTCACGTCGTAGGGCCCGAACTGCCGCGTGACGGCGGCGACACGGGCCGGGTACATCAGCACCAGCGGGATGTCGGCGCCCTGCACCGCATCACGAAAGGAAACCAGCCGGCAACCGGCCGTGAGGTCGGCCGTCATCTCAGCCAGCCGTCCGCGGGCCGCACATGATGACGGCCATGCCGGCCAGGCACAGCGCCACGCCGATCCAGTCGGTCGTCGTGGGCCTGACCTGGTCCACCACCATCAGCCACACGATGGCCACGCCGATGTAGACGCCGCCGTAGGCCGCATAGACCCGGCCCGCGGCCGTCGGATGCAGCGACAGCAGCCACGCGAACAGCGCCAGGCTCGCCGCGCCCGGCAACACCAGCCAGGCCGAGCCGCCCTGCTTGAGCCACAGCCAGGGCAGGTAGCAGCCGACGATCTCCGCCAGTGCGGTGACGACGAAGAGTGCAAGGGTCTTCAACATGTCCATGCGTCATTGTGGGCACGCCGCTGCCCGCATTCATCCTGCGGGAACGCCATCATTTCACGCATTGCATTTATCAAATTTATCATTTGCATTTCATTTTTTCTGACTCGACTTCTAGACTGAACAGCATTCCGACCCGTCCGGCTTGAATGCCGTGCTCCGAACCATCGTCACCCAGAGGAAGCCCATGCGCCGAGAAACCACCGTCGCCCAGCGACTCATCCTGGGCTTCGGCCTGCTGCTGACACTGCTCTTGCTCATCGCCGGCTTCGCCTGGCGCGCGCTCGACCGCTCGGACGCCGCCATGAAGAGCGTCTACGAGGACCGCACGGTGCCGATGGGGCAATTGGGCGACATCCGCTACCTGGCCACGCGTGACCGCGTCATCCTGAACGACGCCGCCCAGGCCGAGGACGCGGCGCGCACGGAGAAGCGCCTCGCCGAGTTCGACGCGAACCGGGCCACGGCCAAGGCACGCTGGGTCGATTACATGGCCACCTTCCTGACGCCGGAGGAAGCGCTGCTAGCCAAAAAACAGGTCGGCGACATGCAGGCCTACGTCGACGACGGCCTGCGCCCCGCCGCGGAAGCGCTGCGGCGTCATGACTACGCCGCCAGCCGCGAGTTGCTGGGCGGCGCGGTGAGCCGCCTCTCGCCGCCCACTGAGAAAAGCCTGGAATCCCTGCTGGCGCTGCAGGTGCGCGTGGCCAAGGAAACCTACGAGGACGCCAGCGCGGAGAACCACCGACAGCTGCTGTTCATCCTGCTGCTGGGCATCGCCAGCGGCGTGATCGCCAGCGTCACGACGACGCTGATCACCCGCCGCATCACCCGCCAGCTGGGGGCCGAACCGCACGAGCTGGCGGCCGTGGCCAACCGCGTGGCATCGGGCGACCTCACGCTGCAGGCCACCACCCGAGTCGCGCCCGCGGGTAGCGTGATGGCTTCGATGCAGTCGATGCGCCAGACGCTGAACCAGCTCGTGCACACGGTGCGCCAGGGTGTCGACAGCGTGGCCACCGCCAGCGGCCAGATCGCCCAGGGCAACCACGACCTCAGCGCACGCACGGAGGAGCAGGCTTCCAGCCTGCAGCAGACGGCTGCGTCGATGGAGCAGCTCAACAGCACCATCCAAAGCACTGCCGGCAATGCGCAGGACGCCCAGCGCCGGGCGCAGGACGCCGTGCAGGTGGCCCGCCGCACAGGCAGCGCGATGGACAACGTCGTGCAGACCTTCGGCGGCATCCAGCAGGCCAGCCGCCGCATCGCCGACATCATCGGCGTCATCGACGGCATCGCCTTCCAGACCAACATCCTGGCGCTGAATGCCGCGGTCGAGGCCGCACGCGCCGGCGAACAGGGCCGAGGCTTCGCCGTGGTGGCTAGCGAGGTGCGCACGCTGGCGCAGCGCAGCGCCGAGGCGGCCAAGCAGATCAAGCAGCTGATCACCGAGTCCGTCGAGCAGATCGACAGCGGCTCGGCCCTCATCGGCGGCGTGGGTGGCACCATCCGCGAGGTGGTGGAGCAGGTGGAAGGCGTCAGCGGCCTCATCGCGCAGATCGCGCTGGAGGCCTCGGAGCAGAGCGCCGGCGTGTCGCAGATCGACGGGGCCATGCAGCAGCTCGACACCACCACGCAGCAGAACGCCGCGCTCGTGGAGGAAGCCGCCGCCGCGGCCGCCAGCCTGCGGCACCAGGCCGATCTGCTCTCCAGCGCCGTCGCCGCCTTCAAGGCGGAGCCGGCCATGGCCTGACGCGCGAGGTCAGTCTTTCAGGCTGCGCACCAGACGCAACGGCAGGCGCTCGCGCTTGGGCATGTCGCCACGCACCTCGCCGCTGCGTGCGTCCACCGCCCAGCCGGCCTGCACGACCAGCCGGTTGGCCTGCGTCTCGGTCACGCCGCGCTGCACGTTGCGGTAGGCATAGGGGTTCACGGACTCGCTCTCGATGCGCACGGTGCTGGTCCAGTACCAGCCCGGGGGCGCGGCCGGCGCCAGCGTGGCGGGCTGCGGTGCGTGCGCCAGCCGGTCGGCGAAATGCTTGAGCTCGGGCACGCGCGGCACGCGCCAGGCATGCCCATCGGCCTGGCTGCGCGCACGCGCCATCGCCAGTGCCTCGGCATGCGTGAACAGCGCCGGCTGGCCCTGGCAGGCGTGGCCGTCCCAGCGCATGCCTTCGACGCAGCGCGACCAGGCCTGGCCGCTGGCGGCGTCGATCAACTCCGTGCCATCGGCGCCAGGCACGAAGCCGGGCGCGGCGGGAGGCGGTTCGGCGCCACGGGCCAACGTGGCGAGAGTCAGCAAGGCAGTGAAGACAGCGGTGCGCATCACCGCATCCTGCCTCAGCGGCCGGCCGCCGTCACCAGCGCCAGCGCTTCGGCCGGCGTCACGGGGCCGTCGCCGGGCAGTTCGACGACGATCAGATAGCCGGCCAGGTCGGCACGCGGGCTGGCCGCCGCGTAGGTCTGCGCGAGCGTGAGCTGGCGGCTCGCGAGCAGACGGCCGGTGGCCGGGTCCCAGTCCTCGCTGGAAATCAGGCAGCCCTGCTGCGGCGCGCCGGGGAACCAGGGGCTGCCGGCGTAATAGGCCGGATTGATCGTGTTGCCGTGTACCAGCAGCTCATCGCGGCCGGCGCGGCCGGCCAGCCAGGCTTCCTTGAGCGGCGACACGCCGCGCCAGCTCTCGGGCAGGAAGCTGTCGTACACGGCCTCGCTCCAGTCGGCGGCGGCCTCGGCGTGCTCGAACTCGGCCGGCGTGGCCTCGATGGGCAGCTTGGTGTGCAGGTACGGCGTGGGGCCGATGTTGGGGTTGGTGGCCGTGCCGGCACCGACCAGCGTGAACAGGCCCTGCGGCGTGTTGCCGTTGGTGAGGGTGCCCGGCAGGCCGGTACGCGCCAGCGCCAGCTGCGGCGACGTGAACAGCTGGCCCGCCGCGTCACGCACGAAGCGGCCATCGGCCGCACGCACCAGCGCCAAGCCCAGCTGCTGGCGGCCGGGGCGCTGCAGGCTGACGATGGCCGGGAAGCCCGGCCGCAGCGGCGCGGCCAGCAGCTCTGGGACAGGCGGCGGCACGGCGGCGGAGGGCGTGAGGCGACGCATCAAGGCGGTCAGCCGCGGGTCGTCGGCCCAGGCGGGGAACTGCTGCGGCACCAGCGCACGCAGGCGGTCGGCCGCGGCACCGTCGGCCTGCAGCAGCGTGTAGGCGGCGATGGCGAAGGGCTTGCTGGCCGTCAGCTGCGGCAGCAGCGGCCAGAGCAGCGGCGCGGCGTCCTGCGCATAGAGCGTGTGCGCGGCGGTCAGCAGCGCGCGCTGGAACTCGGGGTCTCGCTGGTCCAGCGTCGGCAGCGCATCGAGCAACAGCGGCCGGGCCGCGGGGATCTCGGCGTTGTACTGCGCGACGAGGTCGAACAGCTTGGGCAACGCCGCATCGCGCTCGGGGCCGGCCGGCAGCGCGAGGCGGGCGCGGATGTCGGCCACCGCCGCCTCGCGCAGCGCGCGTTCGCCGTCGACGGACGTGGCGGGCCAGGAGAAATCGGCGGGCTTCAGCGCCAGCAGCTCGGCGGCGGTGTAGCGCTTCTCGGCAGGGGATGGCTGCTGGGGCGTCAGCGGGGCGCAGGCGGTCAGGGCAAGCGCGGACAGGAGAAGCAGTGAGCGGAAATTCATGGCGGCGATGATGGCCGCTGTCGAAATCCGGGCGGCTGCTTCGTCGTAGTGTCAGGCATCCCGCCCTCCCAAAGCCGCCACCAAGGAACTCCGATGAAGCGTCTGTTCGCCCCTGTCCTCCTGCTCGCTGCCAGCCTTGCCCAGGCCGCGCCGGTCACCTACGACATCGACCCCACGCACACCTACCCCAGCTTCGAGGCCGACCACATGGGCATGTCCTACTGGCGCGGCAAACTGACGAAGAACAGCGGCACCATCGTCTACGACAAGGCCACCGGCGCCGGCAGCGTGGATGTGCTGCTCGACCTGGCCAGCATCGACTTCGGCCTGGATGCGATGAACGCCTGGGCCAGGGGCGACAAGTTCTTCAACGTCGACAAGAACCCGACGGCCACGTTCAAGGGCCGCTTCGACGGCGCCACGGGCGGCGTGCCCGCCCGCGTGGTGGGCGAGCTGACGCTGAACGGCAAGACCAGGCCGATGACGCTGACGGTCAACCAGCTCAAGTGCACGGCCCACCCGATGCTCAAGCGGGACTGGTGCGGTGCGGACGCGTCGGGCAGCTTCAACCGCGAGGACTTCGGCCTGAGCGCGGGGAAGGACTGGGGCTTCAAGATGGATGTCAATTTGCGCATCCAGGTGGAAGCCGTGGCGAAGGAGTAGAGCGCCAACCGCCCATGAAAAAACGCCTCCGAGGAGGCGTTTTTCTTTGGGCCTGGTGGCTTACTTGATACCCATCTCGTCGAGCAGACGCGTGGTCTTGTCGACGGTGCTCATCTGCCACAGCATGTAGCGCGAATCCAGGCAGATGCTGCGGACCATCTTGGGGTTGAAGTCCCAGTCCGAGATCACCGCATCCAGCGTGCCGTCGAACAGCAGCCCCACCAGCTCGCCCTTCTTGTTCAGCACCGGGCTGCCGGAGTTGCCGCCGGTGGTGTCCAGCGTCGACAGGAAGTTCACCGGCACCGAGTTCAGCGACTTCACGTAGTAGTCGCCGAAGTTGCGCGCCTTGATGGCGGCCAGCTGTTCGGCCGGCGCGTTGAACTCGCCACCGGCCTCGTCCGGGCCCTTGTGCTTGGCGACGATGCCGTTCACGGTCGTGAAGGCCTTCCAGGTCTCGCCGTCGCGGCCGATGTCGCGGCCCTGCACCTTGCCGAAGCTGATGCGCAGCGTGCTGTTGGCGTCGGGGTAGACGGCCTCGCCGCGGCTGGCGTGGTAGTCGATCAGCGCCTGCTGCGCACCCGCATAGGCCTTCTGCAGCTTGCCGGCCAGTTCCTTGTCGCGGTTCTCGCGCATCTGGTCGTCGTCGTACAGCGCGACGGCAGCCTTGATGAAGGCATCGTCACTGGCCTTGAAGGCCGCGACATCCTTGTCCAGCCAGGCCATCCGGGTGGCGGTGTCGGACAGCTTGCTGCCGGCGTAGAGCTTGTCGATCTGCGCGCGGATGCCGGCTTCGTCCTGGCCGGCCTTCAGACCCAGCGTGTTCAGCCAGGCGGCGTCCAGCGTGTCGGCCGGCTGCGCGAGGTATTGCGCGAGGAAGTGGGCGACCAGACGCTTGTCGCTTTGCTCGTCGTAGCGGCGGTCCAGCGACTGCTGGCTGGCCTTCAGGCGCGGCAGATCGCGCTCCTGATAGCCGCTCTTGCGCTCGGCGTCGGGCTTGGCGCGCTGCTCGGCGATCTCGTAGAGCTGGCGCGCCGAGTTCAGCAGTGCCGGCGACATGAAGTTCATCAGCAGCTCGGCGCGCACGATGCGCTGGCGCTCGGCGATCAGGCTCTCGGTGGTCGTCAGGTCGGCGCCGTACTTGGCCTGGCGCTCGGGCGAGCCGTTGACCCAGGCCTTGAGCTTGGCGAAGTCGGCCTGCTTGCGGGCCAGGATGTCGCTGCCGTCCCAGCTCTGCTGCTGGCCTTCGAGGTTCTTGAAGTAGTTCTGCAGGCCCTGCATGCGCGCGGCCATCTTGATCTCGCCGTCACGGCGGCCGGCGGTCTCGGCCTTGATGATGGCGATGGACTCGCCCATGGCCTTGATCATGGCCGGCTGCTGCCAACCGAAGGCGAAGTCGACTTCGGTGGGCAGTCGGTGGCGGTTGGTGCGGCCCGGGTAGCCGGTGACCATGACGAAGTCGCCCTCGTTCAGCGGGCTGGTCTTTGGCGACGCGACCTGCAGATGCAGCTTGGGCTGGTAGGGCTTGTTGTCCTTGCTGAAGTCGGCCGGCTTGCCGTCCGGGCCCACATAGGCGCGGTAGAAGCTGTAGTCGCCCGTGTGGCGCGGCCACATCCAGTTGTCGGCATCACCGCCGAACAGGCCCACGCCGGTGGCCGGTGCGTGCACCAGGCGCACGTCGCGGATCTCGAGCTGCTTGATCAGTTGGTACTGCAGGCCGCCGAAGAAGGGGTAGACGTTGCAGCGGTGGCCGACATCGGCCTCGCAGGCGGCGACCAGCTTCTTCTCGGTGGCCTCGATGGCGTCGGTGCGCGCCTTGCCGGCCAGCGCCAGCGTCTGCGGGTTCAGGATGTCGGCCGTCACGTCCTTCATGTCGACGGTGACGAGGATGCGGCTACCGGGCGCGGCGGGCAGCTCGTCGGCCAGAGTCGCGGCGTAGAAGCCGGTCTTCAGCAGGTCGCGGTCGGGCTTGGAGTTGTACTGGATGCTGCCGTAGGCGCAGTGGTGGTTGGTGACCACCAGACCCTGCGGCGACACGAAGCTGGCCGTGCAGCCGCCCAGCGAGACGACGGCGCCCATCGGGAAGGCGGTCAGGTCCTTGAGCTTGGCCGGGTCCAGCGCCAGGCCGTCGGCCTTCAGCGCCTTGGAGATCTGCGGCAGTTGCTTGGGCATCCACATGCCTTCTTCGGCATGGGCGGTGGTGGCCAGCGCCGCCAGAGCAGCAGCGGCCAGCAGCGAGAGAGTGTGACGGTTCATCGGGCGGTTCGGCAAAAAGACGAAACCGCGAGCGTACTGCGGGACGGCCGGACGACCCGAGTGAGGAAAGACAGGCTTCGGACGGAGAGAAGCCTCGGGCAGACCCTTAGGCCTCAGTGCGCCATGCCGATCCACTCACCGGCGGATTGGTAGGCGTCGAACAGGTCCAGCGCCAGGTCGCACAGCCCCGGGTGGTCGCTGGCCAGGCCGTCCGCCAGGCGCTCGTGGACGTAGTGGCGGTCGTAGAGCATGCGCGTGGGGTTGATGGGCAGGCCCGCGTCGTTCATCAGCTGGCCGAAGCGCAGCAGGTCGCGGCTGCTGACCGGGCCGTGGGTGGCGCCGGCCACCGTCAGGCCCAGCGCGCGGATGTCGCCCAGATGCACGCCGTGCGCGATCTTGAGGCCCGTGTCCTGCTGCCAGGCATGCCCCGGATCGCCCAGGCCGCGGGGTTCGTCGGCGGGAACGGGGATCAGGTGCAGCGGGATCAGCATGGCAGCACCGCCCGGCCGTCCGAAGGTGCTGACACGCCCCCCTGGGGGGCCGCGAACGGAGTGAGCGTGGGGGTTGTCATGGCGGCCTCGTCGGACTTCTGGCGTGTGCCGTCATCGTGCCGGGGCCTCGGAAAACTGAAGGGCGGATAAAGGCGGAAAAGCCGGCCTTAACGACCGCTGATGCGGCTCAAGTTCACCCGATGGGCGGCGTTCCACGCAACCGGACCAGGTCATGCCGGCGGCACGCCACGGTCCGCAACGTCACCCGGAACGGCCCGCGGACGCACCCCGGTCTGGCATGCTTTGCACGCTTCATTCCTCTACCAGGGACCGACACGATGAACATCACCGGAGCCTGCCACTGCGGCGCCATCGCCTTCGCGGCCGAGATCGACCCGTCTCGCGTGGTGGTCTGCCACTGCAACGACTGCCAGGTCATGTCCGGCGCGCCGTTCCGGGCGGTCATCCCGACGCCCATCGACAAGTTCTCGCTGTTGCGCGGCTCGCCCAAGACCTACGTGAAGGTCGCGCAGAGCGGCAACCGGCGGGCGCAGGTGTTCTGCCCCGACTGCGGTACGGCGTTGTGGGGCACGGCGCCGGAGAACGCCACGGCGGTGGTCATCCGGCTGGGCTGCATCGACCAGCGCGCGCAGCTGAAGCCGGGCTTCCAGATCTGGCAGCACTCCGAGCAGCCATGGGTCGACGGTTTGCGGGATGTAGCAGGGGCGCCGCAGCAGTAGCCGCGGCGACTCGCTCAGGTCTTGGGCAGCGTGACCCCCACCTGCCCCTGGTACTTCCCGCCGCGGTCCTTGTAGCTGGTCTCGCAGACCTCGTCGCTCTCGAAGAACAGCACCTGCGCGCAGCCTTCACCGGCGTAGATCTTGGCCGGCAGCGGCGTCGTGTTGCTGAACTCCAGCGTCACATAGCCTTCCCACTCGGGCTCGAACGGCGTCACGTTGACGATGATGCCGCAGCGGGCGTAGGTGCTCTTGCCCAGGCAGACGGTCAGCACGTTGCGCGGGATGCGGAAGTACTCCACCGTGCGCGCCAGCGCGAAGCTGTTGGGCGGGATGATGCAGACGTCCTTGTTGATGTCGACGAAGCTGTTTTCGTCGAAGTTCTTCGGGTCCACCACCGTCGAGTGGATGTTGGTGAAGACCTTGAACTCGGGAGCGCAGCGGATGTCGTAGCCGTAGCTGCTGGTGCCGTAGCTGACGATCTTGCGGCCGTTCTGCTCGCGGATCTGGCCGGGCTCGAACGGCTCGATCATGCCGTGCTGCTCGGCCATGCGGCGGATCCATTTGTCGCTCTTGATGCTCATTGCGCTTTGCGGTCTTGTCTGCGAGAGACCCGCATTCTCACGCCTACGCAAGACATCGCCAGTGCGGCTATCGCATCGGCGGCGCCTTGGTTCTCTCGCCAGCCTCGTACCCGGCTGCAAAGATGTCACGGGACGGTGGCTCGTGTGCCCAGTCCCACGTGTCCTGAAAGTCCAACCAGGCCCTCTCGACAGGATCGTCTTCCCGGGGACGATCAAACCAAGCCATCAATCGAGCAAATCCACGCGCGATGACTCCCATCGCTTCCCCCTGAATCCCTAATTCTTGGGGGGATGTTACACAAAGACCTAACCAGCAAAGAAATCGGAGCCTCTACCCACCCGTGGGTCTTCAACGCGGCAGAACCCCGTCGAAATACATGCCGCCGTCCAGGTCCAGCACGAAGCCCCTGACCGCCGCGCGTTCGGGAACGGCCAGACGGCCGTGGGCGATGGGGCTCCACGGCAGCTCCTGCATGGCAATGCGCTGCGCCTTGGCGTAGATCGGCTTGCGCTCTTCCCGCGTGAGGGCCTGGCGGGCCTCGGCCAGCAGCTTGTCATAGGCCGGGCTGCACCAGTAGGTGCCGCTGTTGGCGCCGCAGGCCAGCTGGCCGAAGGTGTTGGCGGGCTCGGGGTCGCTGTTCCAGCCGCTGAGGGCCGTGTCGTGCTCGCCGGCGTCGATGCGGCGCAGGTACTCGCCCCACTCATAGCTGACGATGCGCGCCGTGACGCCCACCTTGGCCCAGTCGGCCTGGATCATCTGCGCCATGCGCTGGCCGTTGGGGTTGTAGTTGCGCACCACGGGCATGGCCCACAGCGTGAGGTTCAGCGGCAGCACGCCGGCCTTCTGCAGCAGCGCCCTGGCCTGGGCCGGGTCGTAAGGTGTGGGCTTGAGGGTGTCGTCGTGCGCCCAGTTGGCGGCCGGCACGGTGCTGCGGGCCAGCGTGCCGGCGTCGCCGTAGACGGCGCGGATGATGGCGGCCTTGTCGATCGCCATGTCCAGCGCCCGGCGTACGTCGACCTTGGCGAGCGCCGGGCGGTGCGTGTTGTAGGCCAGGTAGCCGATGTTCATCCCCGGCACCGTGGCGAGCTTGACGGCGGAGTCGCGCTGCAGCTCGGCCAGCTCGGCAGGCCCGACCGGCGCAGCGATGTCGCACTCATCACGCCTGAGGCGCTGGGCGCGCACGCTGGCATCCGGCGTGACGGCGAAGACGAGCTGGTCTGCGCGCGGGCGCTCGTCCCGGCGCCACCACGTCGGGTGCTTCACGTAGCGGATGACGCTGTCGGCGCGGAAGCTCTTGAGTTGAAAGGGGCCGGTGCCGACCGGCATCTGCGCGATGCGCTGCGGCGTGCCCGCCTTCAGCAGCTGGGTACCCAGCTCGGCGGACTGGATCATCGTGAACATGAAGCTCAGCGCCGACAGGAAGGACGCGTCGCGCTCGGCCAGCGTGATGCGCACCTGGTACTCGCCGAGCTTCTCGACCTTGCGGATCAACTTCTCCCAGCCCAGCGACAGCACATAGGGCGACACGCTGGGCAAGGCCTTGGCGAACGCGCTGTCGCGGCTGAGCAGGCGGCCGAAGGTGAACAGCACGTCGTCGGCATTGAACTCGCGCGTCGGCCTGAAGCCGTCGACGGTGTGCCAGGTCACGCCACGACGCAGCTCGAAGGTGTAGGCCAGACCGTCCGGGCTGATCGTCCAGCCCGTGGCCAGGCCGGGGACGAGCTGGTCGGTGCCGCGCTTGAGTTCGACGAGCGTGCCGAAGACCGGGCCGTCGGCCACATGGTCAACATAGCTGTCGCTCATGGCCGGGTCGAAGGTCTTGGGGCTGCCGGCCGTGCAGAAGCGCAGCGTCGTGTCGGCGCCGGCCCAGAGCGGCAGCGCCAGCAGGCAGGCAGCCATCCACCTCACTTCGCGATCTCCGCGGCCGGCACGAACGGCAGCACGCCCATCGACTGATACAGCGCCGCCGGTGACAGCGCCCGCGTCTCGTTGTTCAGCCCCTGGATGACCAGTGCCACGCGGCGGATGGCGCGGATGTCTGCCACCGGGTCGCCGTCCACCAGCAGCAGGTCGGCGCGCTTGCCGCGCTCGATGCCGCCGATTTCGTTGAGGCGGTCGCTGTACTTCGCGCCGTTCCACGTCGCGATCTTCAGCGCCTGTGCGGTCGGAATGCCAGCCTGCACGTACAGCTCCAGCTCGCGCTGCAGGCCGAAGCCTGCCGTCGAATCCGTGCCTGCCACGAGCGCAATGCCGGCCGCATGCATGCGGCGCAGCAGGTCCATCATGACCTTCCAGCTCGCACCCCAACGTTTGGCCTTCACGTCGTCCATGTCCACCTCGGCCGACAGCAGGCCGCGCTGCAGCACGGCCGGCAGGTTGGCGGCCACCATCGAATAGCTCGGGTTGGGTTGGCCCTGGCGCTGCGTGTACTGGGCCTCGAAGGCAGTCATCGTCGCGTCGACGACCGTGCCCTTCTTCTTCAGCAGCGCGATGAAGTCCTGCGTGCGGCGGTCGTTGAGCCTGAGGTCGGCGGCTTTATCGCCGACGAGGTTGAAGCGCAGCAGCGTGCGCGTGTCGTCGCCCTTGCCGACGAGGAAGTTCAGCGTGACCTGGTTGATGTGATGCAGCTCGTCGAAGCCCGCCTCGACCGCCTGTCGCGCCGTCATGAAGGCCGGCACGTGGCCGCCGGTGCGCAGCCCCAGCTCGCGGGCATGCGCCACCATCGGCTTGACCCACTCGGGGCGGATGGAGTTGTAGAGCTTGAGCTGGCGATAGCCGTGGGCGGCGTACCAGTCGATGGCGGCGAGCGCCTCGGGCAGGCTGTCGGCGACGAAATCAGCCTGCGACGAGAACGGGCTCTTGCCCTCGATGAAGCCGTTGGCCGCGATGCGCGGGCCCAGCAGCTCGCCGCGCTCGACGCGACCGCGCAATTCGGCCAGCCCGGCGTTGCTGTTGCCGACGTCACGCACCGCCGTCACGCCGGCCGCCAGATGCTGCAGCAGCTCGGCGGGTTCGAGGTGGACATGCATGTCGACCAGGCCCGGCAGCAGCGTCCGGCCCACGCCGCTGATACGCTGGTCCGGCGCGGCATTCTTCAGCGTGCCGGGCTTGGCGATGAAGGCGATGCGGCCGTCGCGCAGGTAGACGTCGGATGGGCCGCGCAGCTGCGCCGCCTGCGCATCGAACCAGCGCACGCCCTCGATGACCGTCAGCCCCGGCAGCGGCTGCGGCAGCTCGCGGGCCAGGCGTTTCAGGCGCTCCAGCTGGGCGGCCTTCTGCGCGTCGCCGAGACGGTCCAGTTGGCCCTCGAAGCCCTGCAGCACCGTGCCGCCCCAGCCCGGGTCCACCGTCGCGAACAGCGCGCGGCTGTCCTCGCGCAGCCAGACGTAGGTCGGCTCCAGGTCCAGCCCGTCGATGGCGTAGAGGCCGATCTCGAAAGGCTGCCCCGGCAAGCCAAGCTTCTGCACCCGTTCGATGGCGACCTTGCCCACGGGCAGCGCCTCGGTGCGCGACGCCTTCGCAGCGAGCAGGCTCTGCGCCAGCCTGGCCTCCCACGCGGGGCTGGATGCCACCGGCAGGTAGACGGCGTCGCGGGCCACGCCGCCACGCTCGCCCTTGTCGACCGGCGAGCGCCAGGCCACCTTGCCGTCAGCGCCGCGCTGGAAGCTCTCATCGATGCGCGCGCCGTAGGTGGCCGTGCCTTCGTTGCGGTAGGAGATCAGCGCGCCGTCGGGGGCGAACTCGGCGACCTCCTTCTGGTCCGGGCCGCGGCCGTTGTTGCGGTAGCTGTAGTCCGTCTCCAGCCGGCCCGGGCCGTCGTTCACCCGCAGGTGGCCGCATGGCGTCTTCACGCACAGCACGGTGTAGGTCTGCGCTTGGGCCACACCGCCAGCCAGCAGCGCAGCGACGAACCAGATGGGCAACAGCTTCATGGGCGATCCCAGCAGTCGTTCAGGTGGCCCGGACTTTACTGACGCGCCTTGCCGATGGACGCCACGCCCTTGTTCGCCAGCATGTCGGCGCGCTCGTTGCCCGGATCGCCCGCGTGGCCCTTGACCCAGCGCCACTCCACCTTGTGCAGCTTGCGCAGCGCGTCCAGCCGCTGCCACAGGTCGGCGTTCTTCACCGGCTTGCCGTCGGCCGTCTTCCAGCCACGGCGCTGCCAGTTGGTGATCCATTCGGTGATGCCCTTGCGGACGTACTCGCTGTCCAGATAGACGACCACGTCGCAGCTGCGCTTGAGCGAGGCCAGCGCCTCGATGGGCGCCGTCAGCTCCATGCGGTTGTTGGTGGTCTCGCGCTCGCCGCCGAAAAGCTCCTTGTCGTGGCCGCCGCTGGACAGCCAGGCACCCCAGCCGCCGGGGCCCGGGTTGCCCTTGCAGGCGCCGTCGGTGTAGATCGTGACCTGGGGCTTCTTGATGGCCAGCGCAGGCTTCGGTGTTTCAGTCATTCTTCTTTGTTGTGATGGTTGTTCAGCGCGACGGCCGGCGCCTTCTTGGCCGCCGCGCGCTGGTTCCTGGCCAGGCCGATCATGCGCATGCCCTGCACACGCTTGACCGCCTGGATGAAGTAGACGGCGCCCAGCACCGGCCACCAGCGCGAGCCCACGCCCTCGACCCACTGCCAACGGTCCAGCCAGGCCTCGGTGCGCAGCGGCGGGCGGTAGACGCCGAAGCGCGCCGCCTCGACCTCGAAGCTCAGCAGCTTGAGCCAGTCGCGCAGCCGCCAGTAGCCGATGAAATCGCCGTCGCGCGGCAGGTAGGGCTCACCGCGGCGCTTGAGGCGGCCGAGGTTCTGGCGCAGGCCCCACAGGCTGGCCGGGTTCAGGCCGAAGACGATGAGCCGCCCCTCGGGCCGCAGCACGCGCTCCACCTCGCGCAGCAGCGCGTGGGCATCGCAGGCCAGTTCCAGCGAGTGCGGCAGCAGCACCAGGTCCAGGCTCGCGCTCTCGAACGGCAGTGCGTCGAAGTCGCACTGCAGATCGCGCCCCGCCAGCCAGCGGTGCGGCATGCGGTTGGTCTGCAGACCGTTCAGTTCGGGCAGCCCCAGCTGCAGCGCATGGAAGCCGAACAGGTCGGCCACGGCCGCGTCGACCTGGGCCTGCTCCCATGCGAGCAGGTAGCGGCCCGGCGGCGTCTGCAGCCAGGCTGCCAAATCTATACTCGGCCCTTTATCGGTGACGCTCACGTTGACGCTCACGCCTCTCCCCGCTTTCGACGACAACTACCTCTGGCTGTTGGACAACGGCCGTGAGGCCCTGGTCGTCGACCCCGGCGACGCAGCGCCCGTGGCCGCAGCTCTTGATGCCCGTGGCCTGACGCTCGCCGGCATTCTATTGACCCACCATCACGGCGATCACGTCGGCGGCGTCAACGCGCTGCGCGACCGCCTGCAGGGCCCGATCTACGCGCCGGCGCGCGAGCAGATGCCCGAACCGGTGCAGCGCGTGCAGGGTGGCGACGCCGTCACGCTGCTGGGCCTGCGCTTTTCCGTGCTGGACGTGCCGGGCCACACGGCCGGCCACATCGCCTACTTCGCCGAGGTGCCCGGGGCCGATCCGCTGCTGTTCTGTGGCGACACGCTGTTCAGCGCCGGCTGCGGCCGCCTGTTCGAGGGCACGCCCACGCAGATGCACGCGTCGCTGCAGTCGCTGGCAGCGCTGCCTCTGCAGACCCGCGTCTGCTGTGCGCACGAGTACACGCTGTCCAACCTGCGCTTCGCGCGCGAGGTGGACCCGGCCAACCCGGCGCTGACCACCTACGCCGCCTGGTGCGAGGCCGAGCGCGCCGCCGGCCGCCCGACACTGCCGGCCCGCGTCGGCACCGAGCGCCAGATCAACCCCTTCTTGCGCTGCGCCGAACCGGCATTGCGCGAGTCCGCGCGGCGCCATGCGCCCCTGAAACTCCCGGCCGTGCCCAGCCCGGTCGACGTCTTCGCGACGCTGCGCGAATGGAAGAACGGATTCCGATGACGACGCTGATCCATCGACTTGCCCCTATTGCCCTCGCGGCGCTGCTGACTGCCTGCGCCACCACCCCGCCGCCCACCGCCCCGGCGGGCCCGGCGCCCCTCCCCGCCCCCACCCCCACCGTCGACACCGCGCCGCCCACCGAGGCCGAGGCCACGGCACCGGCGCCCGCGCACGCCATGGCGGCCGAGCTGCTGGAAGACAACCTGCGCCCCGGCGAGAAGATCGACCTCGACAGCCCTGACGTGAACTCCGACCTGTGGGCCCGCCTGCGCGCCGGCCTGCAGCTGCAGGACCTGGACGATGACTGGGTGCGCAAGGCCGAGGCCTGGTACAGCGCGCGGCCCGACTACGTCGAGCGCATGACGACGCGCGGCAGCCGCTATCTGTTCCACATCCTGGAGGAGGTCGAGAAGCGCGACATGCCCGCCGAGCTGGCGCTGCTGCCCTTCATCGAGAGCGCCTTCGTCACGCACGCCGTGTCCAGCACCAAGGCCACCGGCATGTGGCAGTTCATGCCCGCCACGGGCCGCGACTTCGACCTCAAGCAGAACATCTTCCGCGACGACCGCCGCGACGTGCTCGCGTCCACGCGCGCCGCGCTGGACTACCTCGGCCGGCTCAACAAGATGTTCGGCGACTGGCACCTCGCGCTGGCCGCCTACAACTGGGGCCCGGGCAACGTGCAGAAGGCCATCGCCCGCAACCAGCGCCTGGGCCTGCCGACCGACTACGCCAGCCTGAAGATGCCGGACGAGACGCGCTACTACGTGCCCAAGCTGCAGGCCGTGAAGAACATCGTTCTCAACCCCGACCGCTTCGCGCTGACCCTGCCGCCGGTGGCCAACCACCCCTACTTCCTGAGCGTGAAGATCGAGCGCGACATCGACGTGTCGCTCGCCGCCGAGCTGGCCGGCCTGTCGCTGGAAACCTTCCAGCAGTTCAATCCGCAGATGAACAAGCCGGTCATCCTGGCGGCCGCCACGCCGCAGGTGCTGCTGCCCTACGACCAGGCCAGTGCCTTCGCCGAGAACCTGGCCCGCCACACGGGCCCCCTGGCGACGTGGACGGCCTGGGTGGTGCCCAAGACCATGAGCCCGGCCGAGGCCGCCAGGCGTACCGGCATGGCCGAGGCCGCGCTGCGCGACGTCAACCACATCCCGCCCAAGATGCTCGTCAAGGCGGGCTCCACGCTGCTGGTGCCGCGCGGCGAGCATGTGCAGGACGACGTCTCCGAGCGCCTGGCCGACACCGCCGCGCTGAACCTCGCGCCCGACGCGCCCCCGCTGCGCCGCGTCAGCTTCAAGGCCGGCAAGGCTGACACCGTCGCCGGCATCGCCGCTCGCTACAAGGTGAGCGCGACGCAGGTGGCGCAGTGGAACAAGGTCGGCAGCGGTGCGCGCTTCAAGCCGGGCCAGGCGGTCGTCGTCTACACGGCGAACACGACAACCGCCAAGGCGGCCGCGCCGGTGGTGGCGAAGGCGCAAGCCGTGGCCAAGGTCACGCGCAGCTCGAAGTCCGTCAGGGTCGCGGCCCAGCCGAAGGCCAAGGGCGGCAAGGGTGGCCGCGGCGTCGTCGCCGCCGCCAACCCCTGAGCGCTCAGCGCACGAAGAACAGCGCGATGCAGAGGCCCGCGCCGGTCACCCACAACAGCGAGCGCAGCGAAGCCTTGTCGGCCACGTAAAGGCCGATGTAGGCCAGCCGCGCGGCAATGAAGCCCAGCGCCAGCGCGTCCACCGCGCCCTGCGCGGCCTGGTGCTGATAGGCGACGAACAGCCCGCCGATGAACAGCGGGAGCGCTTCCCAGCTGTTGGCCTGCGCCGCGTTGGCGCGCGCCTGCCAGCCGCCCAGCCTGGCCAGCCACTCGCGCGGCGCGTTGTTGTCAAAGCCCCCGTCACGGCGGCGCTTGCCGAAGCCCTTGGACTTGGCCAGTGCCGCGCAACCCACGGGCAGCAGGCAGGCGACGAGCAGGCAGAGTTGAGCGATGGTCATCCCGAGCTTTTCCTTTAGCGGCGGTCGCTGAGCGCGTGGGCGATGGTGCCCAGGTCCACGTATTCCAGCTCGCTGCCCACCGGCACGCCGCGCGCCAGCCGCGTCGACTTGATGCCGCGCGCCTTCAGCGCCTCAGCCAGCACGTGGGCCGTGGCCTCGCCCTCGGCCGTGAAGCTGGTGGCGAGGATGACCTCCTCCACACCATCTTCCGAAGCCCGCTCCAGCAGCTCGGCCGCGCCGATCTGGCGCGTGCCGATGCCATCCAGCGGGCTGAGCCGGCCGAGCAACACGAAGTAGTAGCCGCGATAGGAGCCAGTGCGCTCGAACGCTGCCTGGTCAGCCGGCGTCTCGACGACGCACAGCAGCCGGCCGTCGCGCCCGGCGTCGGCGCAGACGCTGCAGATCGGCGTCTCGCTGAACGTGTGGCAGCGCTCGCAGTGCCCGATGTTCTCGCCCGCCGCCGTCAGCGCGGCCGCCAGCCGCGGCATGGCCAGCCGGTCGTGCTGCAGCAGGTGGTAGGCCATGCGCTGCGCCGACTTCTGGCCCACGCCGGGCAGGCGCTTGAGCGCCTCGATCAACGTATCCAGCGCATTCAAACTGCAGCCGCCCTGTCAGCAGATGATCGCCGCCGCAGGCGCGATCCCATCAAACGGCAGCCGTGGAACTGGCTTTGCCAGGCCACTGGCTGCGCCCCCTTGAGGGGGAAGCGCGAAGCGCTTCGGGGGTGGGCCATCAGAACGGGAACTTCATGCCGGGGGGCAGCGGCATGCCGGCTGTCAGCTTGCCCATCTTCTCGGCGCTGGTGGCCTCGGCGCGGCGGGCCGCGTCGTTGAAGGCGGCAGCGACGAGGTCTTCCAGCATGTCCTTGTCATCGGCCAGCAGACTGGGGTCGATGGTGACGCGGCGGACTTCGTTCTTGCAGGTCATGACGACCTTGACGAGACCGGCGCCGCTCTGGCCCTCGACCTCGACATTGGCGAGCTCTTCCTGCGCCTTCTTCAGGTTGTCCTGCATCGCCTGGGCTTGCTTCATCAAGCCGGCGAGTTGACCTTTCATCATGATCGTGTCCTTGTGTCTACGTAGAGGGAGTCAGCACGGGCTGCACGGAGCCCGGCAGGATGCGTGCCGACGGGAATTGGGAAAGCAGCGTGCGCGTCATCGGGTGCGACGCGGCCAGGTCCTCGGCCGCGCGCTGCTGCGCCTCGACGCGGGCGGTGTTGCGCAGCGAGATGGTGTCCTCGGCCACGCCGGCCTCAATGTCGAGCTTCGCGTTCAACGCGGCCTCAAGCTTGGCGACCAGGGCCGGCGCACGCAGCGATTCACGCTCGACGCGCAGCTTCCAGACCTCGCGGCCGTCCACCATCTCGCAGCCCAGCGCCTGGGCCTGGCGCGCCAGCTCGCCGGTCATGCCGACGACATTGGCCGCGGCGATGCGCTCGGCCCACCGCGCGCCTTCGGGCGTCTCGCGCAGCTCGACGCGGCGCGGCGCCTCGGGTTCTGCCCGGAAGGGCGACACCGGCGTGTCGTCGGCCTCCATCCAAGGGGGCGGTGCGTCGTCGGGCGGCGGGCCGTCAAAGCCCGCGTCGTCCTCAACAGCCGGCGCGTGCTCCACCGGGCGTGGGCGCAGCCGCGAGCCGAAGCTGGACGCCGGCTCGGCCGCCTTCGGCACAGGTGCCGGAGCCGCCACAACGGGAGCAACGACCGGCGCCGGAACCGGGGCCGTGACAGGGGCCGCGACAGACACGGCCACGGGAGCTGCGACTGGTGCCGTCGCAACCTGCGCGGGCACCGACGACACGGCCTTCGGCAGCGGCACCGCCACGACGGCCTTGGCCACTGCGGGCGGGCGCACCAGCGCCGCGGCCTTCATGGGCTTGGGGCTCGTGCCGGCAGGGCGAAAGGCCAGCATGCGCAGCAGCACCATCAGCAGGCCGGCGTATTCGTCGGGCGCCAGGTGCAACTCGGCCCGACCGTGCAGCGCCATGCTGTACATCAGCTGGATCTCGTCGGCCGGCAGCGCGGCCGCGAGGCGGCGGATCTCGGCGGTCTCGTTGTCGGCATCGTCCAGCGCGGCGGGTGCGGCCTGTGCCAGCGCCATCTGCTGGAACAGCGTCGCCAGGTCCTCCAGCGTGCCGGCGGCCGACAGGCCCGCGCCGCGCAGCGCATCGGCCTGGGCGACGACGGCTTCGCCGCTGGCAGCCGCCAGCGCATCGACGATGGCCACGACATGGCCACGGTCCACGCTGCCCAGCATCTGGCGCACGCCGGCTTCGGTCAGCTGGCCGGCGCCGAAGGCGATGGCCTGGTCGGTCAGCGACAGCGCATCGCGCATGGAACCACGCGCGGCGCGCGACAGCAGCCGCAGCGCGCCCGGCTCGGCCGGCACGTTCTCGGCGCCCAGCACGTTGCCGAGGTGGCTCTGCACATCGGCCGCCGCCATGGGCCGCAGGTTGAACTGCAGGCAGCGCGACAGCACGGTGACCGGCACCTTCTGCGGGTCGGTCGTCGCCAGCACGAACTTCAGGTACTCGGGCGGCTCTTCCAGCGTCTTCAGCATCGCGTTGAACGCGGTGTTCGACAGCATGTGCACTTCGTCGATCATGTAGACCTTGAAGCGGCCGACGACGGGCTTGTAGACCGCCTGGTCCAGCAGCTGCGAGATCTCCTCGACACCGCGGTTGGACGCCGCGTCCAGCTCCACGTAGTCGACGAAGCGACCCGAATCAATGTCGCGGCAGGCAGCGCAGACGCCGCAGGGCTGGGCCGTGATGCCGCCGGTGCCGTCCGGCCCGGTGCAGTTCAGGCTCTTGGCGAGGATGCGCGACACCGTCGTCTTGCCCACGCCCCGCGTGCCGGTGAACAGGTAGGCGTGGTGCAGCCGGCCCTGCGTCAGCGCGTTGGCCAGCGCCTGCACGACGTGCTCCTGGCCGACGAGCTGCTCGAAACTCTGCGGACGGTATTTGCGGGCCAGGACCAGATAACTCATGGCGGCGGATTCTAGAGAGGGCGACGGGGTCGCCCTCGCGAAGTCAGGCTGCGAGCTCGGTGAACGACCGCCACAGCGCCTCGGCCACAGCGCCGATGGCACGGCCACGCCGCCGGGCCACGACGATGTCCAGCCGCGAGCGCTTGAAGTGCCGCCCCTCCAGGGAGACGAGGCGCCCCGCGCGCAGCTCCTTGTCGATCAGGTGCAGCGGCATGTGGCCCCAACCCATGCCGTTCAGGATCAGGTCCTTCTTGGTCTGCTGGTCGGCGACGGTCCAGCTGGGCGCGCCGGCAATCAGGAAGTAGTCGCGCCCGGGCGTGTCGGCCGAGTCGCGGATGACGACCTGTACCAGCGACTTCATCTCCTCGGGGCGGAGCTGCGCGCTCGGCTCGAAGGGCAGGAAGCCACGCGCCGCCACCGGCACCAGCGTGATGGCCTGGAGGTCGAGCCACTCGAAGCGGGTGTCGGACTTGTCGATGTGATGCACGATCAGGTCGGCGTCGTCAGCCAGCAGCCGCTGCCAGGGCCCGCCGAGTGACTCGAAGTGCAGGTGCAGCCGCGTCGCGGGGCTGGCCGCAAAGAATTTCTTCAGGTGACGCAGCACCGGCGCCGTGGGCGTCAGGTCGCCGACGACGACGCGCAGGTCGGTCTCGTCGCCCTGAGCCAGCTGCCGGGCCAACGTCTCCAGCGCACCGGCCCGCGCCAGCACGTCGGCGGCCTGGCGGTGGAAGGCCTTGCCGGCCGCCGTCAGCCGCGTGCGATAGCCCTCGCGGTCCAGCAGCGCAAGGCCCGTGCCGCGCTCCAGGCTGCCGACGGCGGCATGCACCGCCGGGTGGCTGCGCCCAAGCTTGGCGGCCGCGGCCTGGAAGCTGCCCTCGGACACGACGGCGTCGAGGCATTGCAGCGCCTGCAACGTGAAGTGGATTGTCTGCATCCATGACATTCTGAGCCAGAACTATTTAATTTCTTCAAAACGTTGGCCTCACTACGCTGGGCGCTCTCGAAACCACGGAGGAATTCCCTTGAGAGCCATCGTCAGACAGCAATTCGGCGACCCCGACCAGCTGCGCATCCAGACCGTCCCCGACCCGGAGCCCACCGCCGGCGAGGTGCTGATGCGGGTGCGCGCCTTCGGGCTGAACCGGGCCGAGCAGTACTTCAGGCAGGGGCTCTGGGGCGAGGTCGCGGCCATCTCGGGCATCGAGTGCGTCGGCACCGTCGAGGCGGACCCCGGCGGCCGGCTCGAGCGTGGTCAGACCGTCATCGCGCTGATGGGTGGCATGGGCCGCAGCCGCGCCGGCAGCTACGCCGAGAAGGTCTGCGTGCCGGCCAGCAACGTCGTTGCCGTCGACACCCGCCTGGACTGGACCCGCCTGGCCAGCCTGCCGGAAACCTATGCCACCGCCTGGAGCTGCCTGCACGACAACCTGTCGCTGCGGGCGGGCGACCGGCTGCTGTTGCGCGGCGCCGGCTCGGCGCTGGGCCAGGCCGCCATTGAGCTGGCCTCCCGTGCCGGCGCCACCGTGCTGGCCGAAACCCGCAGCCCCCGCAGCGCGCAACGGGCCGCAGCCCTGGGCGCGACCGCGGCCGGCCGTCTCGACGAGCTCAGCGAGCCCCAGGGCCTGGACGCCGTGCTGGACCTGATCGGCACGACCACCCTGCGGGACAGCCTGCGCAGGCTGGGCCGCGGCGGCCGGGCCTGCGTGGCCGGCTTCCTCGGCGGCGGTGCGCCGCTGGCCGAATTCGATCCGCTGCGCGACCTGCCCAGCGGCCGGCAGCTGAGCTTCTTCGGCAGCGCCTTCGTCTATGGCACGGCCGACTACCCGCTTGCCGACATCCCCTTCCAGTCTCTCGTCGACCAGGCCGAGCGAGGCGAATTGAGCGCCCGGCCGGCGGCGGTGTTCCGCTTCGACGACATCCAGGCTGCGCACCGGCTGCTGGACGCAGAGATGGCCGGCGGCAAGATCGTCGTGGAGGTGAACTGAAGGCCTGCGCCGGAACGGCGCGGGGATAATCCCGCGCCATGACCTCGCAAGCACCCCTCACCTACGACCAGGCCGGCGTCAACTACGACCTCATCGACCCGCTGAAGGTCACCGCCCAGCGCGCCGCCGCCGCCACTGCCTCCCACCTCGCCGGCCACGGTTTCACCGAGGTCAAGGCATCGCGCGGTGAGTCGGCCTACGTCGTGGACGTGGGTCCGTTCTACATCGCTTCCATCGTCGAATGCCTGGGCACCAAGACCCTTGTCGCCGACGAAATGGCCAAGCTGACGGGCAAGAGCTTCTTCGCCGGCATCGCGCAGGACACGATCGCGATGGCCGTCAACGACCTCATCACCGTCGGCGCCACGCCGCTGGTCGTGCAGGCCTACTGGGCCGCCGGCGGCAGCGACTGGTTCGGCGATGCCCAGCGCGCCCAGGCGCTGGTGGCCGGCTGGAAGGCCGCCTGCGACACCTGCCAGGTCGCCTGGGGCGGCGGCGAGACGCCCGCGCTGGCCGGCATCGTCGAGGACGGCCGCATCGACCTGGCCGCGTCGTGCACGGGCCTCATCAATCCCAAGGAGCGCCTGTCCGTCGGCGACAAGCTGGGCGCCGGCGACGCCATCGTGCTGCTCGCCTCCAGCGGCATCCACGCCAACGGCCTGTCGCTCGCCCGAAAGCTGGCCGAGCGCCTGCCGCAGGGCTATCTGACCGAGATCGAACCGGGCCTGACCTACGGCGAAGCGCTGCTGGCGCCGACGGCCTTGTACTCGCCCGTCACCGAAGCGCTGTGGAAGGCCGGCATCGCGCCGCACTACTGCGCCAATATCACCGGCCACGGCTGGCGCAAGCTGCTGCGCCACCCCAACGCCCTCACCTATCGCATCCACACCGTGCCGCCCAAGACCGCGGTGCTGGACTTCATCCAGAAGCAAGCCGGCCAGGACGACCGCGAGGCCTACTCGACGCTGAACATGGGCGCCGGCTTCGCGATCTTCGTCAAGGCCGAGGACGCCGAGCGCACGGCACAAGTCGCCCGCGACTGCGGCATCGAGGCCTGGGTCGCCGGCACCGTCGAGGCGGGCGAGAAGCAACTGCTGATCGAACCGCTGGGCATCCGCTTCAGCGAAGACGACCTGCACCTGCGCTGACCCCTAGCAGGCGTCGCCTTTGGACTGGTACTACTCGCAGATGGTCCAGTGGCATGTGCTGCTGGCCTGGTGCAGCGTCGGCCTGTTCTTCACGCGCGGCGCGATGTTCCAGTTCGGCACGCCGCGCCTGCGCGACATTGCCCAGGATGCGCGCCTGATGGTGCTGGTGTTCGGCGTGAACGCCTGCCTCGTCGTGACCGGACTGAGCCTGTGGGGTTCCATCGGCTACAACCCGCTCACCGACTGGTGGCTGGGCGTCAAGCTGGTCGCGCTCATCGGCTACTGGAGCTGCGGCCACTGGGCCATGACCCAGCAGCGCCTGCACGTGCTCGGTTACCTGACCGCGCTGGCGCTGTTGGCACTCGCGATGGACCTTTCGATCAATCGACAGCTCCTGCCCGGTTAGAATGCTCCTCGACGGGCCTCCCCGCATGGAAGCGCGCCCAACCGGGTCAGGTGGGGAACCAAGCAGCCCTAAGCGTTGCAACCAGTGCCGGGGTCAGGCTCGTCACCCTTTTTGCCCGCCGCCCTTCTATATCAAGAACTTAGGTCGTAGCAACGACTTAGCGGCGGTCTCTGTGTCTTCCTGGTGTGTCACCGCCGCTCCAAGCTCAACCGCCCGGCGAGCGCGGGATGTCCGTCGAGCGCACGGTCAGCGTCGTCAGCTGGCCGCCGGCCTCGACGCTGCCGACCACCCGGCCTTCGCGCACGCGGCGCTCGCACATCTCGCGGTCTTCCGGCGGCTGGGCCTGGCAACGCTTGAGGGCGTTGGCGGCCCATTGCTGCGGGCCATCGCCCGGGCCGGCCAGCCCGCCGTGGCGGGCCTGGGCGTAGGCGGCTCCCGCCTCGCGCAGGCAGACGTCGCGCGGCTGGCGGGTCTGCCCCTGCATGCATGCGGCGCGCTCGCGCTCGTACTGCAGGCGCAGCGGGTCGACGTTCCGGGCTGCCGGGCCGGCATGGGCGAGCCCGCTGAGGGCCAGCACGCCGGCGGCGATACATCGAAGGGTGATGGAAGTGGTCATCGCGATCTCCTTTGACGGTTGATGACGGCGCGGCGGTCAGCCGCGGGCGCGGACCGGCTGGTTGTCGTTCGAGATGTAAACCTCGACGCGACGGTTCATCGCACGGTCGGATGTGCTGGCATTGCTGGCCACCGGGTAGGCCTCGCCGTAGCCGCGCGTGTCGACGCGGGCCGGGTCCACGCCCTGGGCGCGCAGCGCGGCAGCCACGGCCTGGGAGCGACGTTGCGACAACGCAAGGTTGGCTGCGTCGCTGCCGACGCTGTCGGTGAAGCCCTCGATCAGCACGCGGCGGTCGGGGTGTTGGTTCAGGTAATGAGCCAGCTTGGCGATGGAGGCCTGGGCGGCAGGCCGGACCTCGGCCCGGCCGAACTCGAACAGCACGTCGCCCAGCGTGACCAGCATGCCGCGATCGGTCTGCTTGGCCTGCAGGTCAGCAAGCTCTTGCTGCAGCGCGGCGGCCTGCTGGCGCGCCACGTTGGCGTCGGCGCTGGCATTGGCCGCGGCGATCTGAGCGTCGGCGGCCTGGGTCTGGGCGGCGCTGGCACGGCGCGCATTCGCGTCGGCGCGGGCCCGCTCGCGGTCGGCTTCGGCGGCCTTGATGGCGTCCTCTTCCGTCGCGGCCTTGGCCAGCGCCATGGCGGTGCGGGCCTGCGTGGAGGCGACGTAGGCGGCGGAGTCGATGTCGGCCGGCGATTCGCGGTGCGCGCTCAGTTCCTCGGCACGCTTGAGCGAATCCGAGGCCTTCTTCACGTCCAGCGCGGCGTACTTCAGCACGGCAGGGTCAGCCTGGGCCGCGCTCACGCTGGCGCGGGCGTCCTGCAGGGCGGGCGTGACGGTGGGGGCGCTGGCGCAGCCGGCGAACAGGGCGGCTGCGGCGGCCAGGACGGTCAGTCGGGCAAGGGTCTTCATGATGGTCCTCTTCTCGATGATCACGAACGGTTCAGCTGCGCCTGCAGCTGCTGGATGCTCTGGCGCACCTCGGCCAGCGCGCGGCTGGCGCGTGCAGAGCGCGCGGTGGCCTGGGCGAGTGCCGCGTCGGCCGCGGCCTCGTCGGCGAGCTGGCGGGCGGCCACGTAGTCCTGGCGGGCCATGGCGGCGTTGGCGCGCGTCAGCTTGTCGCGGGCGGTGCTCAGCTCGGCCGGCGCCTCGGCGGCATTGCCAGTGGCCTGGTCGACGGCGGAATTCGCGACCGCCATCTGCTCCTTGGGCGGGGGTGGCGATGCGCAGGCCGCCAGCGCGAGGGCGGCACAGGCCACGAGGATGGCCCGGCCATTCTTCTTGATCGAATGCGGATTCATCTGGGACTCCTGGTTGTGGTTGGGCCGGCCCGTGGCAAGGGCCACCGGCGCGGCCTCGGGTACTGCAGGCTGCAAAACCAGTATTCGCGAACGAGGTGGCGCGGCCCGTCGGATCGATGGCGCGCAGGCGGTCAGCCTTGGGCCCCACGAGCTGTGGGACTGGCCCTACGCCTCCGTAGGGCTGACTTCAGGGCGGGCCAAGCGCCGGGCCGCTCCCAGCCGTCCCCTCAGGGGATCAGCCTGAGCCCCCCGCCCAGCAACGCTGGCACTGGACGAGGGGCTAACCAGCCGCCTGTCGGAACGCCATCACCGCCTGGTTGCGCAGCGTGCGCAGCAGCGAGAGCTGCTTGTCGTCCAGCTGCACGGCGCCGGCCTGGGCGTGGTCGGCGTAGATGAGCCCGAGCGGCGCGCCCTTGAGCATCAGCGGCAGCAGCAGGAAGCTTTGCGCCTGCAGCTCGCCCTTGAACCACGCCGGCAGCCGCGCGGCGATGTTGGCGGCACGGGCGTCCTGGATCAGCGTGTCGGCGCCTTTCACGCACACGGCGGCGAGCAGGTCCGGCGGCTGCTGCGTGAGGTCCACACGCACCAGCGGCGCGAGGCGCTCGACGTCGTCACCCACGCCCAGCCGTCCGGTCAGCGTCTGGCCGCGCGCGTCGCGCAGGCAGAAGATGACGCGGCGCAGGCCCAGCGAGCGGTAGATGGTCTCCATGATCATGCGCAGCACGGCGTTCAGCTGGAAGCTGTTGACCATCGCGTCGGTGATCTCCTGGATGCCGGCGGCCAGCAATTCGCTGGCCTGGGCCGGATCGGGCCGGGCGCCGAGTACCTCGGTGCGCTCCATGACCATCGTCGGCGCGAGCTGGTGCTCGGCCAGCGAGTCCTGCGCCGATGGCGTCAGCGGTGCCAGCAGGCGCTGGGCCTTCGAGCTCTTCGGCAGCCTCAGATCCAGTGCCTCCGTCGCCTGCGTGAGCCGCTGGCGGGCGGTGTCGGCGGCCTTCTCGAAGACATCGGCCTGCACGCCCAGCGCGCGGGCATGCCGCTGCGCCAGTGCTCTGACCTTGGCATGCGCCTGCTCGGGCGGCGTGTGCAGGATGAGGTCGGCCATGTCGTTGGACACGCGAGCCAGCCAGCGCTGGCGCTCGTTGGCATCCTCGATGAGCTTGGGTGGCGCCTCGCCGCCGGGGCGGCGCATGGCGCGCTGCAGGCTCTCGGGCAGGCCCCACTGCCGCGCGACGCCCAGGCCCAGCGCCTCGTAGCTCATGCCCAGCACCTGGGCCGACGCGGCCGCCTCGCTGATGGCCACGCCGCTGTCTGTCGGGCTCACGAGGCGGCGCACGGTCTCGGCCTCTTCCGGGAAATAGAACTCGGTCAGCGTGCGGCCCAGGTGGTGCAGCATCGCGCCGAGGAAGGCCTCCTCGGCCTCGCGCTCGTTGACGCACAGCTCGCGCGCCACCGACGCGGCCATCAGCGAGCGCAGGAAATCCTCGCGCAGCCGCTGGGCATGACCCTTGTTCTCCATGCGCTCCAGCAGCACGAGGCTGA
The DNA here is from genome assembly GCF_043555985.1 of Pelomonas candidula. NCBI lineage: Bacteria > Pseudomonadati > Pseudomonadota > Betaproteobacteria > Burkholderiales > Sphaerotilaceae > Roseateles > Pelomonas candidula. The sequence goes on from NZ_JBIGIC010000012.1 coordinate 226,866, forward strand.
GCGCCAGGTTGCGGATGCCGGCGAAGCCGATCAGCGCAACCGCGCGCGACACCGTGCTGATGCCGCCGCCGCCGGTGTGCCGGTAGGCCGCGGTGTTGACCAGACGCAGCAGCTTCTGCGTCAGCGCCACGTCCTTCAGGATCTCGTTGGACAGGCTGGCCAGGCTCTCGTGCTCGGACTGCGTCAGCCGCTGGATGCGCGTCATCGCCTCCGACAGCGCCGGAAAGTCGCTCTTGTGGCGCATGCGGCGCAGCAGGAAGTCCAGCACCGGCGCGTCCTGCGCCTCGGCGTCGGGCTCGGCCACGGGGCGCAGCCACGCGGCCAGCGCGTCGTGCATCTGCGTGGCGCTGGGCCAGCGCGCGGCCGGATCACGCGCCAGGCCGCGCTGCACGATGGCGCGCAGCGCGTCGTCCACGTCGCTGGGCAGGCCCGACGGCAGCACGAGGTCGGTGGTCTGAACGCGCTGCACGGCACGCCAGGGGTCGGGGTCGGCGTTGAGGCGTTGGCCGGACAGCATCTCGGCCAGCATGACGGCCGCCGCGAACACGTCCATCTGCGGATGCGGTGGCGCGCCCGACGCCGCCTCGGGCGAGATGTAGCCGGGGGTGCCGACGATGCGGGTCGGCGCATTCGTGCCGGGGGACACGCGGGCGGCGATGCCGAAGTCCATCACGCGCGCACGGCCACGGGCATCCAGCAGGATGTTGCTGGGCTTGAGGTCGCGGTGCACCAGGCCGGCCGCGTGCGCGGCGGTGAGGCCGTCCAGCACACCCAGCATCAGCGCGACGGACTCGGCCGCCTTCAGCCTGGGGCCGGCACGCAAGCGCTGGCTCAGCGTGCCGCCACTGACGTACTCGAACACCATGTAGGAGCGCCCGCCCTGCGTGTCGGCCTCGAAGACCGGCACGATGTTGGGGTGGGTCAGCCGGCTGACGGCACGGGCCTCATGCAGCCACTCGTCGACAGTGCCGGATTCGCCAGCGTCCACGCCCTGCGTCTTCAGGATCTTGACGGCAACCTCGCGATCCAGCAGCGGATCGTGGGCCAGCCAGACGGTCGCCTGGGCGCCCTCGCCCAGGCGGCTCAGCAGCCGGAAGCGGCCAAGCTGGGGAGGCAGGTCGTCAGCAGCCATGGCTCCAGGGATTCAGGCGTTGCCACGGCCCGCCAGGCGGTTGCGCAGGGACGAGCCCGACGGAACGGCCTGTGACGCAGCGGGCGTGGACGGCGCAGGCGCAGCCTGGCCGGAACGCTGTGCGCCGGGGTTGAGCGCTTCCATGACCTCGCGCAGGCCCAGACCCAGCGGCTTGGCGTAGCGGCGCGTCGCGGCCTCCACGCCGGGGCGGCGCTTGGCCTCGGGCAGGGCCAGCGCGTCCAGCAGTTCGTTGGCCAGGCTGCAGGTCAGGCGCAGCGTGTCGGCGTCGCTGCGCGGCGGATGCACGGGGCTGTCCAGCGGCTGGCGACGGATCATCTGCAGCAGCTCGTCGCCCAGGCCCCAGTGGCGGGCCACGGCGATGCCCAGCGCGTCCAGGTCGCAACCCAGCACGGCATAGGCCGCGGCCTGCTCGCTCAGGGACGACGGGTTAGGCTGATCCTCGGTCGGCTCGGGCGGCACCATCAGCTGGCGGATCTGCTGCGCGTCGTCCGGGAAGTGGTACTGCAGCAGCAGGCGGCCGAGGTTCTGCATGACGGTGATGAGGTAGACGACCTCCTCGTCATACCCCGCCGGGCGCAGCGCCTGCGCGACCTGGCCGGCCTTGGTGACGCGTGCCATGACCTGGCGCAGCATCTCGGCCGCCACCGGCTGCAGCGGTCCCGGCCAGGGCTTGAGCGCGTTGGCGGCCAGTTGTACGCCGTCCAGGCCCAGCATCTGGATGGCGCGCTGCATGTTCAGGATGGTCTCGCCGGCGTGGCCGCTCTGACGAAGCGCGTTGTTGACGCGGCGCAGCAACTCCAGGCTGAGGGCCATGTCCTTGAGCACCATGTCCGACAACGCACTGGCGTGCTGCGCCTCCAGGCCCGAGCCGGCGGTGAAGCGGTGGATGCCGGTCGTCGTCGTCGGCAGGTGGCCGATACGCTGCAGCTTGTCCAGCAGCAGCACGACGGGGCCGCCGTTGTCGTAGGCGGCGGCCTGGCGCCAGCCGTCGAGCGCGCGCCAGAAGCTGCGCGCCAGGTGGTAGCGCTGGCGCAGCTGGCGGTCGGTGGCGCGGTTGCAGATGGCACGCAGCGGGTCGGGGATGGGGTGAGGCGTCTCCCAGCCCAGACGAACCATCTCACGACCGATGGGCTGCATCTGCTGCACGACATGCTGCAGGTCGTTCTCCTCCAGCACGGGCTTGCCGCTGAGGATGCGGTTCAGGATCAGCCCGACGCACAACACGTCTTCCTCGGCCGATTCCCGCACGGCACGGCGGGTCACGGCATTGAAGTCGACGGTGGCGGGGAACACCTCCTGCGCCACCTCCAGCCCGACGAGGCGAACCTTGTCGCTGGCGTCGATGATGAGACTGGCCGTCTGCAGGTCGCGGTGGGCGTGACCGGCCTCGTGGGCGAAGGCCAGGCCTTCCAACAGCTGGGCCACCCAGCCGGCGGCGTCGATGGGCAGCGGCGCCGCTTGGCGCGCGAGGCGCTCGTCCAGCGTCTCGCCCAAGGCCCGGTCGTAAGCGACATAGGGCCAGTTCTCGACCTGACCGATCTCGAACACCGGCGCGATGTTGGGATGCTGGATACGTTCGCTGCCCTGGGCCATGCGCAGCCAGTGCTCCAGCGCGGCGGCGCTGTTGGGCTTGTCACGCGGCATGCACAGCATCAGCTCCTGGCCGTGGCGGCCGTCGAAGACACGCCAGATCAGGCTGCGCGCGCTCTTGGACAACAGGGCGCGCAACTCGAATCGGCCGAAGCTTCTCAGCGGTGAGGCGGCAGGACTGGTTTCAGGCACGACAGATGTGATCGGGGGAGTAACACTTGTTATCCATGCATTGGACTCCACGGGAGCTGGCTGAAACCTGAAAGAAGCGTCGAAATGCGACGGATTTCCACCCGGTCTTCCTGCAATCGACGGCTTCCGTGCATCAGCTCACGGTCAGGCCTTCAGCTCGACAGCCGGGCCCAGCCCTCGTGTTCACGCCATGACTCGCCTCCGGCAGGTGAGTCTGCGCCACAAAGTTCGGGCTCAGCCCGTCAGCTGCCCCCAAACCTTGTCCAGCCGCTTCACGCTGACCGGCTGCGGCGTGCGCAGCTCCTGGGCGAACAGGCTGACACGCAATTCCTCCAGCTGCCAGCGGAAGTCGTCCAGCCGCGCGTCGCGCACGCCCTTCAGCTCGGCCAGGCGGCGGGTGTAGCGCTGCTCCAACGGTTTGACCTCGCTCATCAGCTTGGCATCGCGGGCCGGGTCGGCGCGCGCCTTGTCGAGCCGGCCGGTGACGGCCTTCAGGTAGCGCGGCAGGTGTTGCAGCTGGGCCCACGGCGTGTCCAGCGCGAAGCGCTTGGGCACGAGCCGCTGCAGCTGCGCCGTGATGTCGTCACCCACGTCCTTGGCCGGGCGTGAGTCCTTGAGCTTGCGGCTGGCGTTGGCCAGCTCCTGCAGCACGGCGTGCACGGCACGCGCCACTTCCTGCGCAATCAGGTTCAGCCGGCTGCGGCCCTCTTCGATGCGCTTCTTGAACGAGATCGGGTCGGTCGGCAGCGGGTCGCCCAGGAAGGCTCGGTCCAGCGCGACGCCGATGATCTGGTCTCGCAACTCCTCGGCCGTGCCCAGTGCCATGAACAGCACCGACATGCGCTGCAGGTCGGGGATGTTCTTCTCCAGGAACTTCAACGGCTCCTTCAGCTGCAGCGCGATCAGCCGGCGCAGGCCGGCGCGATGCCTGGCCGCCGCGACCTCGGGCTCGTCGAACACCTCGATCTCGACGTGCGCGCCCTTGTCGATCAGCGCCGGGAAGCCGATCAGCGTCTGGCCGCCCTTGCGCACTTCCAGCAGCTCGGGCAGCTCGCCAAAGGTCCAGTCCGTGTACGCCTGGCTGGAATCCCGGGCCGGCTCCGGCTTCTTGACCACTTCGGCCCGAACGCCCTTCCCCGCCACCGGCGCCGGCGCCGAGGCAGGTTTGGGCGCCTCGGCCGCCGGCAGCTTCAGCGCCGCCAGCGCCTGGAAGGCCGACCGCGCCTGGCCGCCCAGCTCCGCTTTCAGCGCGGCGAGCTGGCGACCCTGGCCCAGCTGGCGGCCATGCTCGTCGACGACACGGAAGTTCATGAACAGGTGTGGTGCCAACTGCTCCAGCTTGAAGTCGTTGCGCTGCACGGCGAGCTGGGTACGCTCTTTTACCGCCTTCAGCAGCACATCGACCAGGCCGCCTTGGGCGAACTGATTCAGCTCGATGAACTCGGCGACGAAGTCCGGCAACGGCGTCAGCCGCGCGCGTGGCTTCTGGTGCAGGCTCTTCAGCAGCGCCGTCACCTTCTGCGCCAGCATGCCGGGCACCAACCATTCGGCGCGTTCCTCGCTGACCTGGTTCAACGCAAAGATGGGCACGGTCACCGTCAGGCCGTCGCGCACGTCGCCGGGCTGGTGCAGGTAAGTCGCAGCGCAGTCCACGCCGCCCAGGCGGATGACCTTGGGGAAGGCCTCGCTGGTGACGCCTGACGCCTCGTGCCGCATCAGCTCGTCCTGGCTGAGCTGCAGCAGCTTGTCGTTGCTGCGGCTTGCCTCACGCCACCACTTCAGCAGCGTGGCGCCGCTGAACACGTTCGGTGGCAGCTTGTCGTCGTAGAAGGCGTAGATCAGCTCGTCGTCCACCAGCACATCCTGGCGGCGCGACTTGTGCTCCAGCGCCTCGACCTTGCTGATCTGCCGGCGGTTGTGGCCGATGAAGGGCAGTTGGCGGACCAGATCTTCCGGCAGCTCGTCGTTGACCAGGCCCTCGCGGATGAAGATCTCGCGCGCCGCCTTCGGGTCCACGCGGCCGAAGTTCACGCGCTTGTTGCTGTAGAGCACGATGCCGTAAAGCGTGGCTCGCTCCAGCGCCACGACCTCGGCGGCCTTTTTCTCCCAGTGCGGCTCCAGCAGCTGGGTCTTGATCAGGTGGCCGGCGATGGGCGGCAGCCACTGCGGCTCGATGTTGGCCAGGCCGCGGCCGTACAGCCGCGATGTGTCCACCAGCTCGGCCGCGACGATCCAGCGGCCCGGCTTCTTGCTGAGATGGGCGCCCGGGTGGCGGTAGAACTTGATGCCGCGCGCGCCGAGGTACCAGTCCTCGTCGTCACTCTTCTGGCCGATGTTGCCCAGCAGGCCGGCCAGCATGGACAGGTGGATCTGCTCGTAGGTCGCCGCACTCTGGTTCAGGCGCCAGCCATGTTCGGCCACGACCGTCTGCAGCTGCGAATGCACGTCGCGCCACTCGCGCACGCGGCGCGGGCTGACGAAGTTCTCGCGCAGCAGCGCCTCGTGCTTGCGGTGCGACAGCTTGTGCTCGCCCTCCCCGCCGCGGCTTTCGCCCAGCCATTTCCACAGCTTCAGGTAGCCCATGAACTCCGACTTCTCGTCGTCGAACTTCTTGTGCTTCTCGTCGGCGGCCTGGGCGGCCTCCTGCGGGCGGTCTCGCACGTCCTGGCCGGACAGCGCCGAGGCGATGACCAGCACCTCCGTCAGCGCATCGCGCGTTCGGGCCTCCAGGATCATGCGGCCCACGCGCGGGTCCAGCGGCAGGCGCGAGAGTTCCTTGCCAAGCGGGGTCAGCTCGTTGGCGTCGTCGGTCGCGCCCAGCTCGTTGAGCAGCTGGTAGCCGTCGGCAATCGCCTTTGGCCGCGGCGCTTCCAGGAAGGGAAAGCGCTCCACGTCGCCCAGGTGCAGCGACTTCATGCGCAGGATGACGCCGGCCAGGCTGCTGCGCAGGATTTCGGGGTCGGTGAACTTGGGCCGCTCGTTGAATTCCTTCTCGGAATACAGCCGCACGCAGATGCCATTGGACACGCGGCCGCAACGGCCGGCGCGCTGGTTGGCGGCCGCCTGGCTGATGTTCTCGATCAGCAGCTGCTCGACCTTGTTGCGGTAGCTGTAGCGTTTGACCCGCGCCAAGCCAGGGTCGATGACGTAGCGGATGCCCGGGACCGTCAGCGAGGTCTCGGCCACGTTGGTGGCCAGCACGATGCGGCGCGCGCCGTGCGGCTCGAAGACCTTGTTCTGGTCAGCCTCGGACAGCCGCGAGAACAGCGGCAGGATGTCCACGCCCGGTGGATGGTGCTTGCGCAGCGCCTCGGCGGCCTCGCGGATCTCGCGCTCGCCGGGCAGGAAGACCAGCACGTCGCCGCCGCCCTCGCGCCACAACTCGTCCACGGCGTCACAGATCGCGTTGTTGAGGTCGTACTCGCGGCTTTCCTCGAACGGGCGGTAGCGCTGCTCGACGGGGAACAGGCGCCCCGACACCATCAGTACCGGCGCCGGGCCTTTGCTCGACTCGAAGTGCTTGGCGAAGCGCTCGGCGTCGATGGTGGCCGACGTGACGACGATCTTCAGGTCTGGCCGACGCGGCAGCAGCTCGCGCAGGTAGCCCAGCAGGAAGTCGATGTTGAGGCTGCGTTCGTGGGCCTCGTCGATGATCAGCGTGTCATAGGCGCGCAGCAGCGGGTCGCTCTGCGTCTCGGCTAGCAGGATGCCATCCGTCATCAGCTTGACCGACGCGCCCTTGGACAGCCGATCCTGGAAGCGGACCTTGTAGCCGACGACCTCGCCCAGCGGCGTGTTCAGCTCCTCGGCGATGCGCTTTGCGACACTGCTGGCGGCGATGCGCCGGGGCTGCGTATGGCCGATCAGCCCACCACCATTGACGCGACCGCGCCCCATCGCCAGCGCGATCTTGGGCAGCTGTGTCGTCTTGCCCGAGCCGGTTTCGCCGCAGACGATGACGACCTGGTGCTCGGCCAGCGCCTGCATGATTTCTTCCCGTCGAGAAGAAACCGGCAGCGATTCGGGAAAGGAAATGGAAAGAGCCGGTTGAGACAACCGGCTCTCGGGTCGTTCGGAATTCATTGCGACAGGATTGTCCCGCACCTGCGAGGCCGCACAATTCCGCCCCATGACCGGCCTCGTCTTTCCTCACACCTTCGTGCCCTGGTTCCGTGCCGTGGCGCCGTACATCCACGCCTACCGCGGCGAAACCTTCGTCGTCGGCATGCCGGGTGAACTGGTCGCTGCCGGCAAGCTGAATGCCTTCGTGCAGGATCTGGCCATCCTCCACGCCATGGGCATCAAGATCGTCCTGGTGCACGGCTTCCGGCCGCAGGTCAACGAACAGCTGGCCGCCAAGGGTCAGCAGCCCCGCTACAGCCACGGCCGCCGTATCACCGATGCCGTCGCACTGGACTGCGCGCAGGAGGCTGCCGGGCAACTGCGCTTCGAGATCGAGGCCGCCTTCAGCCAGGGCCTGCCCAACACGCCCATGGCCAACGCCACCGTGCGGGTCGTCTCCGGCAATTTCCTGACCGCACGACCGGTCGGGATTGTCGACGGCGTGGATTTCCAGCATTCCGGCCTCGTGCGCAAGGTCGACGGCGGCGCCATCCAGCGCGCCATCGACATCGGCGCCATCGTGCTGCTGTCGCCGTTCGGCTTCTCGCCCACCGGCGAGGCGTTCAACCTGAGCATGGAAGACGTCGCCACGGCCACGGCCATCGCGCTGCAGGCCGATAAGCTGCTGTTCGTCTGCGAGGTGCCGGGCGTGCCGGAGGACGTCAACGATCCCGAGAGCCCCATCGACACCGAGCTGGCGCTGGCCGACGCCGAGCGCATGGTCGCCAACGCCGGCCCGGCGCCGGAGCCCACCGACGTGGCCTTCTACCTGCGCCACTGCGCCGAGGCCTGCCGCGCCGGCGTGGAGCGCTCGCACATCATTCCGTTCGCCGTGGACGGTGCGCTGCTGCAGGAGGTCTACACCCACGACGGCATCGGCACCATGGTCGTCGACGAGAAGCTGGAAAGCCTGCGCGAAGCCAGTTCCGACGACGTGGCCGGCATCATCAAGCTCATCGAGCCCTTCGAACGCGACGGCACGCTGGTCAAGCGCAGCCGCACGGAGATCGAGCGTGACGCCGAGCTTTACACCGTCATCGAGCACGACGGCGTCATCTTCGGCTGCGCGGCGCTATACCCTTATGTCGAGGCCCGCACGGCCGAAATGGCGGCGCTGACGGTATCGGCCGAAGTACAAGGCCAGGGCGACGGCGACCGCCTGCTGAAAAGAATCGAGCAGCGCGCGAAAGCCATGGGCCTGGATAGCATCTTCGTGCTGACGACGCGCACGATGCACTGGTTCATCAAACGCGGTTTCCAGCAGGTCGACCCCGAATGGCTGCCGGAAGAACGCAAGCGCAAATACAACTGGGACCGGCGCTCGCTGGTGCTGGTCAAACGATTCAACTAAGCCCCAAAAGGCCCATCAATACGGGCCGCACGCTAAAGTGCCGGCCCATTTCCTATCTCGCGTTTCAGGAGTCCCGCCATGCCCCGCACCGTTCAATGCGCCTATCTGAAGAAGGAAGCCGAAGGGCTGGACTTCCCGCCCTATCCCGTCCACACCGAACTCGGCAAGAAGGTCTGGGAAAACGTCAGCAAGGAAGCCTGGGCGGCCTGGATGAAGCACCAGACCATGCTCGTCAATGAAAACCGCCTGAACCTCGCCGACCTGCGCGCCCGTCAATACCTGATGCGCCAGGCAGACCAGTTTTTCTTTGGTACGGGCGCAGAGACCGTGGCCGGCTACGTGCCGCCCGCCGCCTGAGCGTTACCTGGCGCTCAAACCAGGGTGGAAGCCTCGGTGAATACCCAGGGGCCGGCACGGCAGTCGCCGGCCCTTTCAGTTTCATGCGGCGCTGTTCGACAGCGGCAATCTTGCCGGCATCCTTCATCGCGCAAATCGGCGAATTAATGCACCGCCCTTTGAAACTCGTCGCAACTGGCCAACGGAAAACTCTTGCGCTTATCCCCTTTCCCGCGATTTAATCCGGGCACGGAGATACTCGCGGCTGCACAAGCCGACGACTCCGAGGCCGCGCCGCCCATCGTCGCGAGTCTCAACGCTCAAATCGCAAGAGGAATAGCAGCATGTCCAGTCTGAAGGATCTCCTGGCCCAACGCGCCGCGCTGGATGAACAGATCAACCAAACCAAGGATCGCGAACGCAGCGAGGCCATCGCCAAGGTCAAAACCCTGATGAGCGAATATGGTCTGACAATTGCCGATCTCAGCGTGCGCACGCCCAAGCCTGCCAAGGTGTCCAAGGTCGCCGCGAAATATCGCAACCAGGCCACCGGAGAAACTTGGAGCGGTCGCGGCCTGCAGCCCAAATGGCTGAAGGCCGCGATTGCTGGCGGCGCCAAGCTGACCGATTTCGCCGTTTAACAACCTGTCCATAAGGGCCGTCCGGTCGCCGGCGCCCCCCTTGAATCAAGGCCCACCGTCACGGTGGCCTTTTTCATTTGCGGCAGGTCGGCCGACTAAACTCGGGCGATGCCTTTCGTCACGCCGTCTGCACCGTTAGGACACGGGTTTTACCCAGTCGCCACGGCCCTGGCGTGCGAAGAGATTTCCGCCATGCCCGCCGCCGTACGCACAGCCCCACACGCCCGCGCCCCCGCGGCGAGCGGGTCTGCGCCGTCCTGAGCCATGGACTTGCACTCCAGCATCAGCGACACGCTCGAAACCCGCAGTCCCGGCTCCACGCTGCCGGGACTGCCGCCGTCGACCACGCTACCAGCAGGACCGCGCCGCATCCATGACCGCCGCGGCGCACGGCGCCTGCGCCGCGTTGGCTACGCCGCGCTGATCGGTCTGGCCGGCGGCCTCGCCGTCGCCTGGGCGCTGGCGGCCTCGACGCTGCCGCCACTGCTGCGCCTGCCCCAACCGGCCTCGGCCGTTCCGGCGGCCGAGTTCTTCATCCCCATGCTGATCGCCGCACTCGGCCTCGGAACGCTGTGGCGGCTGGGCGCCTGGGTACTGCCGCTGGTCATGGCGGGGTTGCTGGTCGGCTGCGGCCTGCCATTGCTGCTGGAACCAGGCACCACGCCGATGGCCCTGCTCGGCTCTGCCCCCGTACTCAGCACGCTGGCCTTGCCATTGCTGGCAGCGGTGCTGAACCGCAGGCTGCTGCGCCGGCTGGGCTTGACCGGCAAGCTGGCCGCCCGCCAGGAAATGGCCAGCTTCGCCCTGCTGGCCGGACTGGCGGCGCCACTGCTGGCCGGGCTGTTCGGCCTGCTGACGCTGCTGGCCTGCGGGGCGACACGCGGCCAGGCATTCGCCGGCGCTTTGATGCTGGCCGGCGCCTGGTCGCTGGCGCTGCTGAGCATCGGCACGGCGTTGCAGGCCAGCGCGCAGCGGCCCCGGCGCAGTGGGCGCTGGACGGGCCATGGGGTTTTCGCCGCCGCCGTGGCCGCCCAGGCCGCCTCGTCGTGGCTGCCCGGCGACGGCGCCCTGTTGCTGACGCCGCACCTGCTGCTGAGCCTGCACGCGCTGCAGGCCTCGCCGCGCCACAACGCCCGGGTCGGCATCGTGCTGCTGGTGTTGTGGGCCCTGGGCGCCCCGGCGACACCGCTGGCGTGGGTGACCGGCGCCTTGCTGGCCGCGCTGCCGCTGGCCGTCATCGCGCTCAGCCAGCACCAGATTCGCGACCGCGACAGCTGGCGCAGCGCGCTCGATGCCCAGGGGCTGGCGTTGGCCGAGTGGCGGCTGCCCGAGGGCCGCCGACACGCCTCGGCGCGCTGGATCGCACTGACAACGCCGGTCGACCCCGCCGCCAAGTCTGGCAGCGCGCCGCTGGACTGGGTGCGCGCAGCCCACCCCCGCGACCGCGAGGCCGTGCGCGTAGCGCTGCGCGAGCTCATCGCGACGCCCGACGAAGACCGTCTCGGCCTGTCGCTGCGGCTGGCGGCCGACGGCGGCGACTGGCGCTGGCATGAACTCCAGGCCCACGTGGCTCAGCGCGACCGCCAGGGCCGGGCGCTCAACCTCATCCTGACGCTGGCCGACATGAGCTGGCGCCACACCGCCGAGGAGCGCGAGCGGATGTCCGCCACGTTGTTCCAGCAGGCGACAGAGGGCCTGGCCGTCGTCGACCTGCAATGGCGCATCGTCGAGGTCAATCCGGCCTTCTGCGACATCGTCCATGCCTCTCGCGAGTCACTGGTGGGCCGGCCCGCCGCGCCGCTCAGCACCGCCAACCTGCAGCGCAGCGGCCAGGAGCCGGCAGAGCTGCAGGCGCTGCTGAGCAAGGGCCAGAGCTGGAGCGGCCAGTTGCAGGCCGAGCTGGACGACGGCGGCCGGCACGTCTTCGCCGCCAAGCTGAGCCCCGTGCCCGAACCGGCCGGCACCAACCCGCGCTGGCGACTGCTGAGCCTGACCGACCTCGGCGAAAGCCTGCGTCAGCAGGAGCTGCTGCGGCGCAGCCTGCGCTACGACGTCGCCACCGGCCTGCCCAACCGCGACGAGTTCATGCGGCTGATGCAGCAGTCCATGGCAGCCGCCAATCGCGACAACTTCAAGCTCGTCATCGCCGTCATCGACCTGGACGACTTCGCCCGCGTCAACGCCGAGCACGGCCAACTGGTCGCCGACGCCGTGCTGCTGCAGCTCAGCGGCCGGTTGCAGGCCACGCTGCGCGGCGCCCGCGGCGCCTGGCCCGACACGGCCGACCACCTCGCCCGCCTGCATGGCGACGAATTCGCCGTGCTGCTGCGCGTGCAGACGCCCGAGGAGGCCCAGCGCGCCGTCGACCGCCTGCTGGCGGTGCTGTTCACGCCGGTCGCCATCCGTGAGAGCCGCATCGGCGACGGCCTGGCGCTGGAGATCGGCGCCAGCATGGGGGCCACCGTCTACCCGCTGGACGACGCCGACCCAGAGACGCTGCTTCGCCACGCCGGACACGCCCTCTACCGGGCCAAGCACGCCGGCCGCGGCCGCGTGCAGTTCCACGACACGATGCTGGACCAGCGCGACGAGGCCGGCCTCATCGCCACGGCCCGCCTGCAGCAGGCGCTGGACGGCGGCGAACTGCTGCTGCATTACCAGCCCCAGATCGACCTGCGCACCGGCCTGGTCATGGGCGTCGAGGCGCTGCTGCGCTGGCAGCACCCGGAGCGCGGCCTGCTGACGCCGGCGCACTTCCTGCCGCAGCTTGAGAAGACCGGGCTGGCCCTGCAGGTGGGCGACTGGGTCATCGAGCAGGCCTTGGCGCAGGCCGCCACCTGGCTGGCCGAGGGGCTGAACGGCGGCCGCGGCCTGCCGGTCAGCGTCAACGTCGGCGCCCGCCAGCTGAGCCGCCCGGATTTCCCGCAACGCCTGCAGGAGCTGCTGCAGCGCCAGCCGGTCGAGATTGCCCAGTTGCTGCACCTGGACGTGCTGGAGTCCGACGCACTGGCCGAGACTGCCTGTGCGCAAGCCCTCATCCAACGCTGCATGCACCTGGGCGTGGGTGTCGCACTGGACGACTTCGGCGCCGGCTACTCGCACCTGTCGTCGCTGAAGCGCCTGTCCGTCGACACGCTGAAGCTGCACCGCAGCTACGTGCAGGGCATGCTGGGTGACGCGCAGGACCTGTCGCTGGTGGAAAGCGTCATCGGTCTGGCCCGGAACATCGGCTGCGCCGTGCTGGCCAAGGGCATCGAAAGCCGCGCCCACGCCCGTGAGCTGCTGCGCCTGGGCTGCCGTCTCGGCCAGGGCAACGGCATCGCCGCCGCCATGCCGCCGCAAAGCCTGCCCGGCTGGATAGACAGCTTTGCCGCCGGCAATTGGGCGGGTCAATTGAAGCTGCCCACCCAGGCCGGTCTTTAAACTCCCGGGGTGATCCCCCAAGGCTTCATCCACGATCTGCTAGCCCGCGTCGACATCGTCGAGGTGGTGGGCCGCCACGTCGACCTGAAGAAGGCCGGCATCAACCACAAGGGCCTGTGCCCCTTCCACGGCGAGAAGTCGCCCAGCTTCATCGTCAGCCCCAGCCGCCAGACCTACCACTGCTTCGGCTGCGGCGTGCACGGCAACGCCATCGGCTTCCTGATGGAGCACACCGCCGCCACCTTCGTCGAGGCCGTGGAAGACCTGGCCCAGCAGGTCGGCATGGTCGTGCCGCAGGACGAGCGCAGCCCCGAGCAGCGCGAGAAGGCCAAGGCCGAAAAGCAGAAGCAGCAAAGCCTCACCGACGTGCTGGCCCGCGCGGCCGACTACTACAAGGCCCAGTTGCGCAAGTCCGAGCGTGCCGTCGCCTACCTGAAAGGCCGCGGCCTGACCGGCCAGATCGCTGCCCGCTTCGGCCTGGGCTACGCGCCGGAAGGCTGGCGCTCGCTGGCCAGCGGCTTTCCGGCCTACGACGACCCGCAACTGGTGGAATCCGGCCTCGTCATCACGCCGGACGTCGAACCCGGCCAGGACGCGAAGCGCTACGACCGCTTCCGCGACCGCGTCATGTTCCCCATCCGCAACGTGCAGGGCGAAGTCATCGGCTTCGGCGGGCGCGTGCTGGACAAGGGCGAGCCGAAGTACCTGAACTCGCCGGAGACGCCGGTCTTCCACAAGGGGCGCGAGCTGTACGGCCTGTTCGAGGCCCGCACCGGGCTGCGCCAGCGCGGCTACGCGCTGGTCGTCGAAGGCTACATGGACGTCGTTGCGCTGGCCCAGCACGGCTTCGACAACGCCGTCGCGACGCTGGGCACGGCCTGCACGGCCGAGCATGTACACAAGCTGTTCCGCTTCACCGAATCGGTGGTCTTCAGCTTCGACGGCGATGCCGCCGGCCGCCGCGCCGCCGTGCGCGCTCTGGAAGCCGCTCTACCCCACGCGACCGAGACGCGCACCGTCAAGTTCCTGTTCCTGCCACCCGAGCACGACCCGGACTCCTACGTCCGCGACCTCGGCGCCGAGGCCTTCGAGCGCTGCGTCGAAGGCGCCGTGCCGCTGTCGCGCCAGCTGTCCAACGTCGCCGCGGACGGCTGCGACCTCGGCACGCCCGAAGGCCGCGCCCGCATGCTCAAGCAGGCCCATCCGCTGTGGAAACTGCTGCCCGACGGCCTGCTGCGCCGCCAGCTGCTGGGCGAACTGGCCCGCCAGGGGCAGATGCCGGAGGCCGAGCTGCAGTCGCTGTGGCTGGGTGATTCGGCGCCGGCTCAGACCGCCTCCTCTCAGGAGCAGGCGCCCGGCCCCGACGAACAACCCCAATGGAAGTCCAAGGGCAAAGGCGAGTGGAAGCCGAAAGGGGAATGGAAGCCCAAGGGTGAATGGAAAGGCAAGCGCCGCGACGAAGAGCAGCGCCCGGCCGGCCCGCGCGCGACGCCGACCAACCACGCCGACAGCGCCACACGCCTGCTGCTGCTGCACAGCGAGCTCTGGGACACGCTGGCCGAAGAGGATCGCTCATTGCTGCACAACCTGCCCGGCGTGCACGGCGAACTGATCCAGTGGCTGGAGCGGTATCTCGTGAACCACGGCGCCGGCCCGTGGGCCGTCATCGAAACCGCGCTGCGCGCCGACGGGCTGGAGAGCTCAGCGGCCAAGCTGTCCCGGCCGGCACAGGAACTGGGCGTCGAAGAGCAGAACCCTGCCGGCGACCTGGGCATCGCCGTGGACGCACTGCGCCTGGCGCGTCAGGGCAACCAGGCCACCCCGGCCGCGGGCCGCGTCACCGACGAGGACCGTCGCCAGGCGCTGGAATTGATGGCGCAATTGCGTGCCCGACATGGCATTTCACCGGGGTGATCGAGGCCGATTTTTGAACTGGCGATGAATTTCGCAGATAATCTGTCGTTTTCCGCGCGCGTCAACAAGAGTGACGGCAGAGAGATGCCGGACCCGGCCACCCAGCGACACTGGGCAACTCATCCAAGAGTTTTGATGGCCAAAATATCCGCCAGCTCTGCACTCCAAACGATCACGCCAGCTTGTTCGCGGCACGCCAGGGTCCCTCGGCCGGTTTTCGGCTGACACCCGGTGACGAAAGCCACCGCCACCCGCCCCGCTGGTCTTGACGACCCGCCCGGGCAGGCCGCGGTGGCTGCTGCATTTCCGAATCCGAACCCAGAACCGCCCGCGCATCCGCCGAAGGACCTGCATGACCGCCAAGAAGACCGCAACCAAGGCCAGCCCCGCTCCCGCCGAGGAGCTCAAGAAGAAACCCGCCGTGAAGGCGGCCGCCGCCAAACCGGCGGCCAAGACGGCCAAGGCAGCTGTGTCTGACGAAGACAAGCCCAAGCGCGGCCGCAAGCCCAAGGCGGAGACCACGTCCAAGAAGGCCGGCAAGAAGGACGCCGAGGACGAGGAAGACTTCTCCGACATCGACGCCGAGATCGAAGGCGAAGAGCCCGAGGCCGTCGAGGAAGTGGCGGCCGTTGCGGAAGACACGCCCAAGGCCAAGCCGCTGCGCATGAAGGTCAGCCGCGCCAAGGAGCGCGCGCTGATGCGCGAGTTCGGCCTGGAAGAGACCGCGCTGACCGAAGAGGAAGCCCTCAAGCGCCGCACGGAGCTGAAGACCCTCATCAAGATGGGCAAGACGCGTGGTTTCCTGACGCACCAGGAAATCAACGACCATCTGCCCGAGAAGCTGGTCAGCGAGGAAATCCTCGAAGCCATCGTGTCCATGCTCAACGACATGGGCATCGCGGTCTACGAGCAGGCGCCCGACGCCGCCACGCTGCTGATCCAGGGCAACACGACGGCCACGTCGACCGAGGAAGAAGCCGAAGAAGCCGCCGAAGCCGCGCTGTCGACGGTGGACTCCGAATTCGGCCGCACGACCGACCCGGTGCGCATGTACATGCGCGAGATGGGCACGGTCGAACTGCTGACGCGTGAAGGCGAAATCGAGATCGCCAAGCGCATCGAAGGTGGCCTGCAAGCCATGATGCTGGCGATCTCGGCCTCGCCGACGACCATCGCCCACATCCTCGAGTTCGCCACCAAGATCCGCGCCGGCGAGATGCAGATCTCCGACGTCGTCGATGGCTTCGTCGCCGAAGACGAGGCCGACGACTACGTGGCCGAGGAGGACTTCGACGAGTTCGACGAGGAAGACGACGACGATGGCAACGGCGGCTCCAAGGCCCTGACCAAGAAGCTCGAAGAGCTGAAGAACGCCGCGCTGGTCAAACTGGACTCCATGTCCGCCTCGTTCGACAAGATGCGCAAGGCTTTCGAGAAGGAAGGCTACAAGTCGGTCTCGTACAACAAGGCCCAGCAGGCCATCAGCAGCGAGTTGATGACCATCCGTTTCACGGTCAAGACCATCGAAAAGCTGTGCGACATCCTGCGCAGCCAGGTCGACGACGTGCGCCGCTACGAGCGCGAACTGCGCAAGATCGTCGTGGACAAGTGCGGCATGCCGCAAGAGCACTTCATCAAGACCTTCCCGCCCAATGCACTGAACCTGAAGTGGGCCGAAAAGGAAGTCGCGCTGGGCAAGCCCTACAGTGCCGTCCTCGCGCGCAACCTGCCGCCCGTGCAGGAACTGCAGCAGAAGCTGACGGACATCCAGGCCAAGGCCGTCGTGCCGCTGGACGACCTGAAGGACATCAACAAGAAGATGAACGAGGGCGAGAAGGCCTCTCGTGACGCGAAGAAGGAAATGATCGAGGCCAACCTGCGCCTCGTGATCTCCATCGCCAAGAAGTACACCAACCGCGGCCTGCAGTTCCTCGACCTGATCCAGGAGGGCAACATCGGCCTGATGAAGGCGGTCGACAAGTTCGAGTACCGCCGCGGCTACAAGTTCTCGACGTATGCAACGTGGTGGATCCGCCAGGCCATCACGAGGAGCATTGCCGACCAGGCCCGCACCATCCGCATCCCGGTTCACATGATCGAGACGATCAACAAGATGAACCGCATCTCGCGCCAGCATCTGCAGGAGTTCGGCTACGAGCCGGACGCCCCGACGCTGGCCGAGAAGATGGAGATCCCGGAAGACAAGATCCGCAAGATCATGAAGATCGCCAAGGAGCCGATCTCCATGGAGACGCCGATCGGCGACGACGACGACAGCCACCTGGGTGACTTCATCGAGGACACCAACAACACCGCGCCCATCGAGGCGGCCATGCAGGCCGGCCTGCGCGATGTGGTGAAGGACATCCTCGACTCGCTGACGCCGCGCGAAGCCAAGGTGCTGCGCATGCGTTTCGGCATCGAGATGCAGAGCGACCACACGCTGGAAGAAGTCGGCAAGCAGTTCGACGTGACCCGTGAGCGCATCCGCCAGATCGAGGCCAAGGCGATCCGCAAGCTCAAGCACCCGAGCCGCAGCGACAAACTCCGCACGTACCTGGACAACCTGTAAAGGTTGGCCGGGAACGTGGCCGCCGACAGGCGGTGCGGGCTGCGCAGCAGCCTGCACGGAGTTTGCGCCATGACTCGCTCAGCGAGGCATGGCACAAGTTGCGCCCCGCGCAAACCGACAAGGCCGGCCCCGCCCGGCCTTTTTGGCGAAAGAGCCGGCCAGACCGGCTCTTTTCACGCCCTAAACTTCTGACATGACCGCGATCCGCGAGCGCACCGTCCTCTTCGCCGACCTGCGTGGCAGCACCGGGCTGTACGAATCCCTCGGCAATGCCGAGGCCAGCGGGCTCGTCACGCAGACGGTCAGCCAGGTCAGCGAGGCCGTGCTGGAGAGCGGCGGCCACCTGATCAAGACGCTGGGCGACGGCCTGATGGCCGCGTTCGAGACGCCGCGCGACGGCGTTCGCGCCGCCCAGCGCATGCAGGAAATGCTGGAGCGCACCGTACAACGCGCACGGCGCCTCAACAACCCGGCCATGCTGGCGCTGCGCCTGCAGGTGGCGCTGGCGCGCGGCGAGGTGGTGGAGCTCAACGGCGACTGCTTCGGTGACGCGGTCAACGTCGCGGCACGCCTGATCGACCATGCTGGCGACGGCGAGATCCTGATCACCGACGAAGTGCTGGCCGGCCTTCACCACGCCTCCAAGGGGCGCTTCCGCAGCCTGGACCGCATCTCGGTACGCGGCCGCATCGAGCCCGTGCACGTCTACCGCATGGACGCGGCGCCATCGGTCAACGCCGATGCCGCGGCCACACAGTTCGGCGAGCCGATGCGCTCCGTCGATCCCGACGGCATGCGGTTGATCTGGCACGACCTGGACCGCGTCTTCGACATCGGCGCCATGCCCATCGTGCTGGGTCGCAGCGTGCAGGCCACCTACTGCATCACCGATGCGCGCGTGTCGCGCTCGCACGCCCGCATCGACTGGCAGGGCAGCAGCTTCGAGCTGACCGACCTCTCCTACAACGGCACCTACGTGCGTTTCGGCGACTCGGGCGAGTTGCTGAGCCTCAAGCGCGGCAGCTGCACGCTGCACGGCAGCGGCGTCATCGGCCTGGGCGGCCTGCCCGGCGATGAGCAATCGCCCACCGTGCGCTTCGAAGTGCTTCATTTCGCCGATACCGAGCCGCAGGCCTTTGGCGGCCCACGCTCAAGAAGGTGAAGCCCCTCGCCCAGTCCCGCCTCGCTGAACGCGGGCGCGCCCGGTCGGGACCGCGCTGCGGCCAGTGGCCGCAGCGCTTCGGCAGGCACAACGCGCCCACTGGGCGCGTTGTGTCCGGCCTCAGCCCCCGAGGGGACGGCGATGTTCGCGGCATTGAGCCGCGAGCACATCGCCAGAACGGGCCGGCTTGGGAGCGGCCCGGCGCTCGGCCCGCAAATCCCACGCACAGTCACTGACATGCCATTTCTCCCTGAACCGCCGCATCGCCACGGCGTCGGTCCCGTCATCGACACGGCCGTCCTGCTCTGCAACCTCGGTACGCCGGACGCACCGACCACACCGGCGCTGCGCCGCTACCTGGCGCAGTTCCTTGCCGACCCGCGCGTCGTCGAGATCCCTCGGCTGATCTGGCTGGCCATCCTGCACGGCATCATCCTGCGCGTGCGACCGGCCAAGTCAGCAGCCAAGTACGCCACCGTCTGGACGCCAGAGGGCTCGCCGCTCAAGGTCTGGACCGACAAGCAGGCCAAGCTGCTGCAAGGCCAGCTCGGCGAACGCGGCTTGCGCGTGCGTGTGGCATTTGCCATGCGCTACGGCCAGCCGTCCATCGCCGCGACGCTGGATGCCCTCAAGCGTGAGGGCGTGCGCCGCGTGCTGGTGCTGCCGGCCTACCCGCAGTATTCGGGCGCCACCACGGCCAGCGTCATCGACGACGTCGCCCGCTGGGCGCTGCAGACGCGCCACGTACCGGAGCTGCGCTTCGTCAACCGGTATCACGACGACCCGGCCTACATCGGCGCGCTGGCCCAGACGGTGCGGGAGCATTGGCAGCGCGAGGGCCGGGGCGAGAAGCTGGTGATGAGCTTCCACGGCATGCCCGAACGCACGCTGCACCTGGGCGACCCCTATCACTGCGAATGCCTGAAGACCGGCCGGCTGCTGGCCGAGGCGCTGGGGCTGAAGGACGCCGAGTGGCTGGTCACCTTCCAGAGCCGCTTCGGCAAGGCCAAGTGGCTGGAGCCGTACACGGAGCCCAGCCTCGTCAAGCTGGCCAAGGGCGGCCTGAAGTCGGTCGACGTCATCTGCCCCGGCTTCTCGGCGGACTGCCTGGAGACGCTGGAGGAGATAGCCCAGGAGGCCCGCACCGCCTTCCTCGCTGCCGGCGGCCAGCGCTTTGCCTATATCCCCTGCCTGAACGACCACCCGGCCGGCATGCGTGCCCTGGCCAAGCTGGCCGAACGGCACCTGCAGGGCTGGCCGACCGAGGTGCCCCACCCCGACACGCTCGCCCTGCAGCGCCAGCGCGCGCTGGCGGCCGGAGCCAAAGAGTGACCGACGCCCCCGCCAGCATGCGGCTGGACAAGTGGCTCTGGGCGGCGCGCTTCTACAAGACCCGGGCCCTGGCCGTCGACGAGATCAACCTGGGCCGCGTGCGCGTGGGCGGCCAGCCGGTCAAGCCGGCACGGGACGTGAAGGTCGGCGATGTGCTCAACATCCGCACCGGCCAGCTGACCCGCGAGGTGTCGGTCCTCGGCCTGTCCAACCAGCGTGGACCGGCGCCGCAGGCGCAGGCGCTGTACGCCGAGACCCCGGCCAGCATCACCGCCCGCGAGGCCGCCGCCGAAGCCCGGCGGCTGGCGCCGGAGCCGGCGGCCACCATCGAGCAGGGCCGCCCGACCAAGCAGGACCGCCGACGGCTGGCGGACTGGGACCGCTGGTCCGCCTCGCTGGACGAGGATGATCCGGGTTGACCCGGATCATCTGATTCGAATCCCCCCTCTTGAACTCAGGGCATCGCGCCCCATGTCGCCACGATTGCTTCCTTTTCTGCCATGACGACCGACACCCCCCTGCCCGAAGACGCCGCCGGCGCCCCCGAGCCCACGGCTGCTGAACTGAACCCCGAGATCAAGATCGCCGAGCTGGAAGGCCGCCTCGCCGAAATGAGCGACGCCTACCTGCGCGCCAAGGCCGAGGTCGAGAACGTGCGCCGCCGCGCCGATGAAGACATCGCCAAGGCCCGCAAGTTCGCCGTCGAGGCCTTCGCCGAGGCGATGCTGCCGGTGATGGACAGCCTGGAAGGCGCCATCGCGACGCCCAACGCCAGCGTCGACACGGTGCTGGAGGGCGTGCACGCCACGCGCCGCCAGCTGTCCAGCGCACTGGAGCGCAACAAGGTCGTCGAGATCAACCCGGGCCAGGGCGTCAAGTTCGATCCCCACCAGCACCAGGCCATCTCCATGGTGCCGGCACCGACCCAGGACGCCAACACGGTGGTCACCGTGCTGCAGAAGGGCTTCCTGATCGCCGACCGCGTGCTGCGCCCGGCCCTCGTGACCGTCGCCGCGCCGAAGTAATTCACAACCCGTCGCCCTTGAAGGCGGCGGAGTTATCCACAAATCGAAGACATCAACAAATCCTCAGGAGCACCCCATGGGAAAGATCATCGGCATTGACCTCGGCACCACCAACTCGTGCGTGGCGGTCATGGAAGGCAACACGACGCGCGTGATCGAGAACGCCGAAGGCGCTCGCACGACGCCGTCCATCATTGCCTACCAGGAAGACGGCGAGATCCTCGTCGGCGCCTCGGCCAAGCGCCAGTCGGTGACCAACCCGAAGAACACGCTGTACGCCGTCAAGCGCCTGATCGGCCGCAAGTTCTCCGAGAAGGAAGTGCAGAAGGACATCGACCTGATGCCCTACACCATCGCCGCCGCCGACAACGGCGACGCCTGGGTGGAAGTGCGCGGCAAGAAGTTCGCGCCCCCGCAGGTCAGTGCCGAAGTGCTGCGCAAGATGAAGAAGACCGCCGAGGACTACCTCGGCGAGGAAGTGACCGAGGCCGTCATCACGGTGCCGGCGTACTTCAACGACGCGCAGCGCCAGGCGACGAAGGACGCGGGCCGGATCGCGGGTCTCGACGTCAAGCGCATCATCAACGAGCCCACCGCCGCGGCCCTGGCCTTCGGCCTGGACAAGCACGGCAAGGGCGACCGCAAGATCGCCGTGTATGACCTGGGTGGCGGCACGTTCGACGTGTCCATCATCGAGATCGCCGACGTGGACGGCGAGAAGCAGTTCGAAGTGCTGTCGACCAACGGCGACACCTTCCTGGGCGGCGAAGACTTCGACCAGCGCATCATTGATTACATCGTCACCGAGTTCAAGAAGGAACAAGGCGTCGACCTGACCAAGGACGTGCTGGCCCTGCAGCGCCTGAAGGAAGCCGCCGAGAAGGCCAAGATCGAGCTGTCCAACTCGTCGCAGACCGACGTCAACCTGCCCTACATCACGGCAGACGCGACCGGCCCGAAGCACCTGAACGTCAAGCTGACCCGCGCCAAGCTGGAGTCGCTGGTCGATGAACTGATCGAACGCACGATCGCCCCCTGCCGCACCGCCATCAAGGATGCCGGCGTGTCGGTCGGCGACATCGACGACATCATCCTGGTCGGCGGCATGACCCGCATGCCCAAGGTGCAGGACAAGGTCAAGGAGTTCTTCGGCAAGGAGCCGCGCAAGGACGTCAACCCCGACGAGGCCGTGGCCGTCGGTGCCGCCATCCAGGGCCAGGTCCTGGGCGGTGAGCGCAAGGACGTGCTGCTGCTGGACGTCACCCCGCTGAGCCTGGGCATCGAGACCCTGGGCGGCGTGATGACGAAGATGATCAAGAAGAACACGACCATCCCGACCAAGTTCAGCCAGACCTTCTCGACCGCCGACGACAACCAGCCGGCCGTGACCATCAAGGTCTACCAGGGCGAGCGCGAGCTGGCCCAGGCCAACAAGTCGCTGGGCGAGTTCAACCTCGAAGGCATCCCGCCGGCACCGCGCGGCGTGCCGCAGATCGAGGTCTCGTTCGACATCGACGCCAACGGCATCCTGCACGTCGGCGCCAAGGACAAGGGCACCGGCAAGGAAAACAAGATCACCATCAAGGCGAACTCGGGCCTGAGCGAGGCCGAGATCGAGAAGATGGTGAAGGACGCCGAAGCCAACGCCGCCGAAGACAAGAAGAAGGTCGAGCTGGTGCAGGCCCGCAACCAGGCCGACGGTCTGGTGCACAGCGTGCGCAAGTCCGTGGCCGAACATGGCGACAAGCTGGAAGCGGCCGAGAAGGACGCCATCGAAGCCGCCGCCAAGGACCTGGAAGAAGCCATCAAGGGTGACGACCAGGCCGCCATCGAGGCCAAGACCGAGACGCTGATGACGGCCAGCCAGAAGCTGGGCGAGAAGATCTACGCCGACCAGCAGGCAGCGCAAGCCGCCGCGGGTGCGGCCGGCGCCGGCGCTGCCGAGCAGCCGCAGGCTGCGCCGCAAGGCGAAGCCAAGCGCCCGGCCGACGACAACGTCGTGGACGCCGAGTTCAAGGAAGTCAAGGACGGCAAGTAAGCCCTCGTTGACCCGGCCCGGCCGCGCTGCGAAGGCGCCGCCGGGCCTTTGCCCTTACAGAGAAGAGCAATGGCTTCCAAGCGCGATTACTACGAAGTCCTCGGTCTCGCCAAGAACGCGACCGAAGACGAGATCAAGAAGGCCTACCGCAAGCTGGCCATGAAGTACCACCCCGACCGCAACCAGGGCGACGGGGCGAAGAAGGCCGAGGAACAGTTCAAGGAGGCCAAGGAGGCCTACGAGATGCTGTCCGACGCGCAGAAGCGCGCGGCCTATGACCAGTACGGCCATGCCGGTGTCGACCCCAACATGGGTGCCGGCCGCGGCGGTCCGGGCGCGGAGGGCTTCGGTGGTTTTGCCGAGGCCTTCGGCGACATCTTCGGCGACATCTTCGGCGGCCAGGGCGGCGGGCGCCGTGGTGGCGGCGGCCAGCAGGTCTACCGCGGCAGCGACCTCAGCTACGCGATGGAGATCACGCTGGAAGAAGCCGCGCGCGGCAAGGAAACGCAGATCCGCATCCCGAGCTGGGAAGGCTGCGAGACCTGCGGCGGCACGGGCGCCAAGCCCGGCACGTCGGCCAAGACCTGCGGCTCCTGCGGCGGCTCGGGCACAGTGCACATGCGCCAGGGCTTCTTCAGCATCCAGCAGACCTGCCCGCACTGCCACGGCAGCGGCAAGATCATTCCGGACCCCTGCACCACCTGCAACGGCCAGGGCAAGGTCAAGAAGCAGAAGACGCTGGAGGTCAAGATCCCGGCCGGCATCAACGAGGGCATGCGCATCCGCTCGGCGGGTAATGGCGAGCCCGGCGTGAACGGCGGCCCGAGCGGCGATCTCTACATCGAGATCCGCATCAAGCAGCACGACATCTTCGAGCGCGACGGCGACGACCTGCATTGCACGATGCCGATCTCCCTCGTCACGGCCGCACTGGGCGGCACGATCGAGGTGCCGACACTGGGCGGCAAGGCCGAGATCGAGCTGCCCGAGGGCACGCAGCACGGCAAGACCTTCCGCCTGCGCGGCAAGGGCATCAAGGGCGTGCGCTCCAGCTATCCCGGCGACCTGTACTGCCACATCGCCGTGGAGACGCCGGTCAAGCTCACCGAGCACCAGAAGAAGCTGCTCAAGGAGCTGGACGAGTCGCTGAAGAAGGGCGGCGAGAAGCACTCGCCCAACGCCAAGAGCTGGACGGACCGGGTCAAGGACCTGTTCAAGTAGGCCGGCGTCCTCTAAAGCCATTCGAGCCAAGCCGCGGCGCCCCTCAGGGCCCGCGGCTTTTTCATGCCCGCCGACGAGGCGGCGGGCCCGGCCCGGTGCGCCTAAAGTCACGGCAGCTCCCCAAGTACGCGCAAACCACATCACGCCGCACGCCCTGTAGCCCCTACATTCCAGCGGTTGTCATGCCGATGACTCATAAGTGATGCAGCCACCGCGATTTCCAATCAAAAGCCACGGCGCCGCGCCGGGCATGGGGGTCGCATGTTCCTGATGGACGACACGATCCAGGACGCATCGGCGCTGATCATCGACAGCAATGCCAATTCACGCAGCCTGATGTCGGCGCAACTGCGCGACCTCGGCGTGGGCACCGTGCGCCAGACGCCGCGCGTGAAGGACGCCCGCGTGATGCTGGAGCACCAGACCTTCGACATCGTGCTGTGTGACTACCACTTCGACGCGAGCGACACGTCGGGGCAGGACCTGCTGGACGAGTTGCGCCGTGAAGGCCTGCTGCCCTACTCCACCGTCTTCGTCATGGTGACCAGCGAGGCCACCTACGCCAAGGTCGCCGAGGCCGCCGAGGCTGCGCTCGATGCCTACCTCATCAAGCCCTACACCAGCGCCAACCTGGCCGAGCGGCTGGCCAGCGCACGGCTGCGCAAGCGCATCCTGAAGGACATCTTCGAGGCCATCGAGAACCAGGATTTCGAGACGGCCGCCGAGTCCTGCCTGGCACGCTTCAAGGCCCGCGGCAAATACTGGCTCTACGCGGCACGCATCGGTGCCGAACTGCTGCTGCGGCTCAAGCGTTTCGAGGACGCCAAGCTGCTGTACGACGCCATCATCGCAGCCAAGACCGTGCCATGGGCGCGCCTCGGGGTGGCGCGCACCGAGGTCGCCAGCGGCAACCTGCAGAAGGCGCGGCGCACGCTGGAGAACCTCATCGGCGAGTTGCCCGATTACGCCGACTCGCACGACCTGATGGGCCATGTGCAGATGGAACAGGGCGACCTGCAGGAGGCGCTGAAGACCTACCAGACCGCTGCCACGCTGACCCCGGGCTGCCTGCTGCGGTTGCAGCGCTGCGGCGCGCTGGGCTATTACGCCGGACAACGTGCCGAAGCGCTGCGCATGCTGGAGCGTGCCATGTCGCAAGGGCTGCGCTCCAAGCTGTTCGACATGCTCAGCCTCGTGCTCGTCGGCCTGATGCGCTTCGACAGCAAGGACTTCAAGGGCTTCAAGTACGCCCACGACGCGCTGGCCTCCGCGATGGAGCGCTCGCCAGGCTCGATCCGCCTGCAGCGCTTCGACCTCGTCTTCCGCGGGCTGGCCTGTCTACTGGAGCGCCGCGTCGGCCAGGCACTGGTCATCGCGCGGGAGTTCACGGCGCATGCCGACGCCGGCAACTTCGACCTGGAGGCCGCGTCACTGCTGACCGCGCTGTGGATTCGCCTGTCCAGCCAGGAGGTGGAGCTCGAGGAGATGATGCCCATCCTGAAGGCGCTGGGCATGCGGCACTGCTCGGCCAAGGCGAGCACGGAGGTCCTGGTGGCGATGACCGAGGGCCACCTCGGGGCCGCCGAGCAGTTCCGCGAATGCCACCAGCAGATCTTCAGCGTGGCCGAGACGGCCATGCGCCATTCGCTGCGCGGCACGGCGCGCGTCGCCGTCGAGTTGCTCATCCAGCAGGGTGGACAGACCCGCAACGCGAAGCTCATCGACATGGCGGGCCTGGTGCTGAAACGCCATGCCGACAAGATCGACGATGCCGACGAACTGGCGGCAAACATCGCCGACCTGCACAACCGCTTCGTGAAGCCCATGGCAGGCGAGCCGTCCAAGATCCGGTCGACGGGTGGCCTGGCGCTGCGCACATCCACAGCCGCGGCCACGGCTGCCTGAACCCGCCGCGCGTGTAACCCAGGGCGGCGCTTTACGCGGCACCGCGAGAATGCGGCCTGCCGCCGTTACTGCGTTCTCTGCTTCCTCCCGATGTCTCTGCTCAAGCGCCTGCTGGCCTGGTTCCGCCCCGACACCTCGCGTCCCCTCACCCAAGCCTGGCTGGCCGCCCTGTGGATGGGCGTGCTGGCGAACTGGCCGCTGTGGAAGCAACTGCAGACGCTGCCCGGCGTGGGCATCGGCTTCACGGTCGCCTTCGCCGGCATGGTCGTCGTCGCCACCGGCGCCGTGCTGAGCCTGCTGGCCTGGCCGCGGCTCATCAAGGGCGTGCTGCTCGTGCTGCTGCTCGGCGCCGGCGCACTGGCCTACTTCATCGGCAGCTACGGCATCGTCTTCGACCCGACCATGGTCGTGAACATGGTGCAGACCGACATGCGCGAGACGCGCGACCTGCTGAGCTGGAAACTGTTCACCAGCCTGCTCCTGCTGGGCGCCCTGCCCGCCTGGTGGCTGCTGCGCCGCCCGAAGGCGCCGGCACAGTCGGCCGGCAAACGGCTGGGCGGCAATCTCGCGGGCTTCGGGCTGGGCCTGGTCGCGATGGTGCTGCTGGCGCTGAGCGTGTTCGCGACGCTGTCCTCGACGATGCGCAACAACAAGTCCATCCGCTACATGGTGACGCCGCTGAACGCCGTCTACTCGGTCAGCAGCGTCGGCGTGCGCAGCCTGTCCGGCCCCAAGGGCCCGCCGGCCGTCATCGGTGCGGACGCCCACCTGCTGCCGCGTGCCGAAGGCGCCAAGCCGCCGCTGCTGCTGCTGGTCGTCGGCGAGACGGCGCGGTCCATGAACTTCAGCCTCAACGGCTATGCGCGCCCCACCAACCCGGAACTGGCCAGGCTGCCTGTCGTCAGCCTGAGGAACGTCACCTCCTGCGGCACCGCCACCGCAGCCTCCCTGCCCTGCATGTTCGCGCCGCAGGGGCGCGCCGGCTTCGACGCCGACAAGCCACAGGAGAACCTGCTCGACGTGCTGCAGCGCGCAGGCCTGGCCGTGCTGTGGCTGGACAACCAGAGCGGCTGCAAGGGCCTGTGCGACCGCGTCCCCAACAGCTTCACCGCCAAGTTGCCCGACGGCGCCGCGCCGCTGCCGGCCGGCCTGTGCCACCAGGACGACCTCGAAGGCGCGGAGTGCTTCGACGAGTCGCTGCTGCACGAGCTGGACAAGCGCATCGCCGCGCTGGACCCCGAGCGCCTGAAGCGCGGCCTCGTGCTCGTCATGCACCAGATGGGCAGCCACGGGCCGGCCTACTTCAAGCGCTCGCCGGACGACCTCAAGCCCTTCCTGCCCGAGTGCAGGAGCAACCAGCTGCAGGACTGCGAGCGCCAGCAGGTCGTCAACGGCTACGACAACACCATCGCGACGACCGACCGCCTGCTGGCCCGCTCCATCGCGTGGCTGCAGACGCAGAGCAGCCGCTTCGATGCCGGCATGCTCTATGTGTCCGACCACGGTGAGTCGCTGGGCGAGAACGGCCTGTACCTGCACGGCATGCCCTACGCGATGGCACCGGCCGAACAGACGCACGTGCCCATGGTGCTGTGGGTGCCCGAAGGCGGCGCGCTGGCCGCGTCGCTGAAGCCCGGCTGCCTGGCCGCGCTGCGCGACAAGCCGGCTTCGCATGACAACCTGTTCCACACCGCGATGGGCTGGGTGGGCGCGCGGGCGGATGTCTACAAGCCCGAGTGGGACTTGCTGGCAGGCTGCCGCACCTAGAGCGCCTCAGGCACCACCGCGGTGGCTTGGTTTGAACAGGGAGAACAAGAGATGAGCATGACCACGCAACATCGCGCCGTAGCCGCGCTGCTGGCACTGCTGTCGTGTGCCAGCGCCAGCGCCGCGAGCTTCGACTGCCGACAGGCCAGGTCGCCCATGGAACAGGCCATCTGCGGCAATGCGGTGCTGTCCACGCTGGACGAGCGCATGGCGCGGTCCTACCAGCGCGCACTGCTGGTGCTCAGCCCCGCCGGCGCTGCCGCGCTGAAAGCTTCCCAGCGTTCGTGGCTGCGTTACGTGCAGAAGGTCTGCACGCCGGCACAGGACGCACAACCGCGGCCGGCCGGCGAAGCCTGCCTGATGAACGAGCTGAACAGCCGCATCCGCGGCCTGGACCAGGCGGGCGTGAAGCTCGGCGCCCTCGTGCTGACCCATGTCGACCAGTACGCCACGCATCCCGCACCCGCCGGTGACGACACCGGCAGCCCGGGCCGCGTCGTGACCCGTCACGTGGGTCGGCTGCAATTCGACGGCCCGGTCACGCCCGCCGTGCAGGCCTGGAACCGCGCCCAGACCCCACCCACACCGCCCGCAGCTCCACGAGACAGTGACGACGACGAATCAGCCGATACCGACAGCGATACGCTGATCGGCTGCGCCAGCGACAAGCTGTTGAGCGTGCAGGCCACAAGCTACTTCTACGCCCACGGCACCCCGCACGGCTCCGGCGGCCACGCCACCACGACGACCTTGCTGCAGGCCGGCATGCGAGCCATGACGGCCGCCGACCTTTTCGCCCCACAGGCGGATTGGAAAACACGACTGCCCACGCTGTTCTGGCAGGCCCATCTGCGTCAACCGAACGCACTGAAAACCGCCGAGGCGGAGCAGGCCATCCGCGCAGCGGCGGCGGACGAAACGCGCTGGTTGATCACGCCAACCGGCCTGCAGGTCAGCATGGAGATCTACGAGGCGGGCGGCTACGCGGAAACGCCCGTGCCCATCACCGTGACCTGGGACATGCTCAAGCCGCTCCTCATCGACAAGTCGGCGCCGGCCTGCGATTTCTCATCGCTCGGCGGGCAGTGACTTGTACACGCGGCCCTAGAACAGATCCCCCTGCGCCGACGGCTTGCGCGGCCGCTGGAACAGCGCCAGCTGCACCGGCCGCCGCTCGTTGCGCAGCCCCAGCTTCGCCACCGCCCGGCGTAGCCGCGCCTGCAGCAGCTCGGCCCAGATGCCTTCGCCGGTGAAGCGCGAGCCGAAGCGCGCGTCGTTGTCCTTGCCGCCGCGCATGTCGCGGATGCGGGCCATCACACGGTCCGCCCGGTCAGGGAAGTGGCGTTGCAGCCAGTCCTGGAACAGCGGGTTCACCTCCCAGGGCAGGCGCACCGGGATGCTGAAGGCGCTCCGCGCGCCGGCCTCGGCGGCCGCCTCGAGGATGCGCTCCAGCTCGGGCTCGTTGATGAACGGGATGATGGGCGACACGCTGACGCCCACCGGCACGCCCGCGTCCGCCAGCGCCTTGATCGTGCGCAGCCGCCGCGCCGGTGCCGCGGCGCGCGGCTCCAGGATGCGGGCGAGGTCGTTGTCCAGCGTCGTCACCGACAGGTAGACCGACACCAGCCCCTGCGCGGCCATCGGCGCGATGAGGTCGAGGTCACGCTCGATGCCGCTGCTCTTCGTGACGACCGAGAACGGGTGCTGCGTCTCGGCCAGCACCTCGACGATGCGGCGCGTGATGCCCAGCCGGCGCTCCACCGGCTGATAGGCATCCGTCGCCGTGCCCAGCACCAGCGAGCGGGGCTCGTAGCGCGCGCCGGCCAGCGTCTCACGCAGCCGCTCCGCCGCGTTGACCTTGGCAACGATGCGCGTCTCGAAGTCCAGCCCCGGCGACAGGTTCAGGTAGCTGTGCGTGGGCCGGGCAAAGCAATAGATGCAACCATGCTCGCAGCCGCGGTAGGGGTTGATCGAGTAGTCGAACGAGATGTCCGGCGACTGGTTGCTGGTGACGATCTTCTTGGCCAGCTCCTCGATGACCTGAGTGGCGACCGGCACGTGCTCCTCGGCGGCCTGCTGGTCCAGCGAGCCCCAGCCGTCGTCGTACTGCTCGCGCTCGCGCTGCTCGAAGCGATGCGGCATCGCGGTGGCCGTGCCGCGGCCCTTGATGGACTCGACGGGGACAAGGCTGGGCTGGGCAGCGGCGATGCGGGTGGGAGCGGGCGACAATTGCGATAGGGCCACCCGTTACCGGGCGCCCCCCGCGCAGATCCCGGCGTGCAGAATTCCCGCACCGGGCTCCTGCCTTGGGTGGGTGGCGTCGAAGCGCTGGTTTGGCCAAGGATGAAGGATGC
>NZ_JBIGIC010000013.1:0-213997 GCF_043555985.1 Pelomonas candidula
GCGACGAGGCGGGCTGACCGAGCTCAGCGCTACAGTTGTCCACAGCCGGCGTCAGCCGATGCCGGCCCCAAGCCCTGGGTCAAAGTTCAATCGGCAGGGTGGGTCAAATTTAGATCGGCGCCAACACCCGGCTGCTCAAGCGGTACTCAGACAAGCAGGCGTACGAGGCGCGGGCCGTACGCTGGCATCTGGCGCAGGCACTAGCGATGAGAAGTGTCTTGATTTTTTGTGGGTGGATTTGTGGGTAGAGGTGCCCTACCACCTTGGAAGGCACGAAATTCCTAGGCCTTCAGCGGACGCCCTCTCCGCCAAGCACATGTGATCGGGCCCCATCGGGGCCCGTTTTACTTTGAGCGTCAGTTTGAGGCCCGACTGCCGATGCCATCACCTGCAGTTCACGCCCCGGAAAGCGCAATTCGTCGCTCTGCGCTGGTTTGACAGGTGCGCTTGCGGAACACTGACGAACATGCCTTGCCAGTCGCAAGGCCGGAGCTGGAAATGCGATCAAGCAAGGGATGGATAAGTCTGAGCCTCGCCGTCGGCCTGCTGGCTGGTGGATTGCCTGCGCAAGCAAGCGAGGTGGTCAAGTTGGCGCGACTCGTCGTCAGCGGCAAGCGATCCACCAGCGAGGCACCGCGGACCACCACGCCGGCAGAACCGCGCACATCACCTGGCCCGCAAGCGCAGAGCAGTGGCGGCAGCAACGACGACGCAGGCAATGCCCCCGCCCCATCGCGCGGCGTCTCCTGACGCAATCCACGATATTCGATTCGCGCAAAACAAAATGCGCCCAATCCGCAAGGGACTGGGCGCATTATCAATTTTGGCGGAGTGGACGGGGCTCGAACCCGCGACCCCCGGCGTGACAGGCCGGTATTCTAACCAACTGAACTACCACTCCACGTGGGATGAGATTTCGAATATTTTTCAATACTCGCAAGCCGCATCAAACTTGGCGTCCCCTAGGGGATTCGAACCCCTGTAATCACCGTGAAAGGGTGGTGTCCTAGGCCTCTAGACGAAGGGGACTGTAATTTTCAATTCTAAATCACGCTGACAACAAACTAAAGCCTGTTGGTGGAGGTAAGCGGGATCGAACCGCTGACCTCTTGCATGCCATGCAAGCGCTCTCCCAGCTGAGCTATACCCCCAAGGAGCGTGACTCAAAAACAAACGGCCAATAAATTGGCCGTTCGCTAATCGGGCGGACCCGATGAAATCCTTGGCGGAGTGGACGGGGCTCGAACCCGCGACCCCCGGCGTGACAGGCCGGTATTCTAACCAACTGAACTACCACTCCGCGTGGGATAAATTCAATATCGTCTTTCCACGATATTCGAGCTTATCAAACTCGCCCCATCTTGCGACAGGATTTTCAAATCCAGTCTTTCGACTAAATTTGGCGTCCCCTAGGGGATTCGAACCCCTGTAATCACCGTGAAAGGGTGGTGTCCTAGGCCTCTAGACGAAGGGGACTAATCCTTCACACTTGAACCGCGCGCCACCGAATAGAAACTATCTGGTGGAGGTAAGCGGGATCGAACCGCTGACCTCTTGCATGCCATGCAAGCGCTCTCCCA
The DNA here is from genome assembly GCF_043555985.1 of Pelomonas candidula. Classification (NCBI taxonomy): domain Bacteria; kingdom Pseudomonadati; phylum Pseudomonadota; class Betaproteobacteria; order Burkholderiales; family Sphaerotilaceae; genus Roseateles; species Pelomonas candidula. The sequence goes on from NZ_JBIGIC010000013.1 coordinate 1,581, forward strand.
GCTGAGCTATACCCCCGTTGTTTCCAACTCATCTCGACTTTCGTCTTTGACTTCGTCGTTAACAGCGCTGTTCAAGCGAGACCAAGAGTATATGACGAATTTCAGACCGACTGCAAGCGTTCGAGAACTTTTTTCTGATCGAAGTGTTCGAGGACCGCATCCAGCGACGGAGTTTGCGCACGACCGCACACGATGACGCGCACCGGCACGGCCAGTTGCGGCATCTTCAAGCCGACGGCGGCCAGTGTTTCCTTCAAGGCCTGCTGGATGGCGGCCTTGTTCCATTCGGTCAGCGCTGCCAGGCGATCGGCGAGCGCCGCCACGGCCGGGCGCACGGCGTCGGTGACGTGCGCGGCCAGATCCTCCGCCGATGGCGAGACCGGTGCGAAATACATCGCCAGCCAGTCGGCCAACGCAGCCACCGTCGCGCAGCGGTCCTTGAACAGGCCCACCTTGGGCAGGACTTGCTCGACGGTCACTGCGATGCCCTTGGCCGCAAGTTGCTCCACGACGAGGCCAGCCAGCCGCGCCTCGTCGATCTGCTTTACGTAGTGCCCGTTGACCCAGTCCAGCTTGGCCGGGTCCCACTGGGCCGGGCTCTTGGACAGGTGCGAGCCATCGAACCAGCCGACCATCTGCTCGGCCGAGAACAGTTCATCGTCGCCATGGCTCCAGCCAAGGCGGGCCAAGTAGTTCAGCATGCCTTCGGGCAGGTAACCGTTGGCGGCGTAGTCCATCACGCTGACGGCGCCACGGCGCTTGGACAGCTTCAGGCCATCGTCGCCCAGGATGATGGGCAGGTGGCCGAAAGACGGCAGCGGCGCACCGAGCGCGTTGAAGATGTTGATCTGCCAGGGCGTGTTGTTGACGTGCTCGTCGCCGCGGAAGACGTGGCTGATGCGCATGTCCCAGTCGTCGACGACGACGGCGAAGTTGTAGGTCGGCACGCCGTCCGTGCGGGCGATGATGAGGTCGTCAATCTCGCGGTTGTTGATCGTGATCGGGCCCTTGACGACGTCGTCCCAGGTCACATCGCCTTCGATCGGATTGGCGAACCGCACCACGGGCTTCACACCCTCCGGCGGCGTCGGCAGCGTCTTGCCGGGCTCGGGGCGCCAGCGGCGGTCGTACAGCGTCTTCTCGCCGCGGGCCTTCTGGGCCTCGCGCATCTCAGTCAGCTCTTCGGGCGTCGCGTAGCAGCGGTAGGCCTTGCCTTCGGCGATGAGCTGGTCGATGACCGCCTGGTAACGGTCCAGGCGCTGCATCTGGTAGATCGGGCCCTCGTCGTAGCTGAGGCCCAGCCAGTTCATCGCGGCGATGATCTGGTCGACCGAGTCCTGCGTGGAACGGGCCACGTCGGTGTCCTCGATGCGCAGCACGAACTCGCCGCCGTGGTGGCGGGCGTAGGCCCATGAGTACAGCGCAGTGCGGGCAGTGCCCAGATGCAGGAAGCCGGTCGGCGACGGCGCGATGCGCGTGCGGACCTTGTCGAAATTGGAAGTCATCGGGTTGTCAGAGTGGAAAGGCCACGGAGCAGGTCGTCGGTGATGTCGTCGACGTGCTCGAGGCCGACAGCCAGGCGGATCAGGCCCTGGCCGATGCCCGCGACCTGACGCTGCGCCTCGCTGAGGCGGCCGTGCGAGGTGGTCGCGGGATGGGTGATGATGGTCTTGGTGTCGCCCAGGTTGGTGGCGATGGAAATGACACGCGTGCTGTCGATGACGTGGAAGGCGGCGGCGCGCGCCTCCTCGGGTGTGTTTCCCTTGACGTCGAAAGACAGCACCGCCCCGCCCTGCCCACTTTGCTGGCGCATCGCGAGGTCATGCTGCGGGTGGGAAGCGAGACCGGGGTAGTAGACGTTGTCGATCTCCGGCTGGGCCTGCAGCCACAGCGCGACCGCCAGCGCCTGTTCGCTTTGCGCCTTCATGCGCAGCGACAGCGTCTCCAGGCCTTTGAGCACGACCCAGGCGTTGAACGGCGACAACGTCATGCCGACCGTACGCAGCACAGGGCCGAAGACGTCGTGGATGAGCGCGGCTCGGCCACACAGCGCGCCGGCCATGACGCGGCCTTGGCCGTCCATGTACTTGGTCGCCGAGTGCATGACGATGTCCGCACCCAGCGCCGCAGGGCGCTGCAGCGCGGGCGTCGAGTAGGTGTTGTCGACGGCCAGCAGCGCGCCCGCATCATGCGCAAGATCAGCCAGCGCACGGATGTCGCAGATATCCGTCAGCGGGTTTGTCGGCGTCTCGGCAAAGAAGAGCTTGGTCGTCGGCCGGATCGCGGCGCGCCACTCGGCCACATCGGTCTGCGAGACGAACGTCGTCTCGACGCCGAACTTGCCGAACTCCTTGGCGAACAGGTTGATCGTCGAGCCGAACACCGAGCGCGAGCAGACGACGTGGTCACCTGCCTTCAGCAGGCCCAGGCACAGCAGCAGGATGGCGCTCATGCCGGTGGACGTCGCGATGGCGGCCTCGGTGCCCTCCAGCGCCGCCAGACGGGCTTCCAGGCTGCGCACGGTGGGGTTGCTGGTGCGCGAGTAGGTGAAGTCCTCGGAAGCCGAGAACTTGCGCGCCGACGTCTCGGCGTCCGGCTGCACGTAGGCCGTCGTCAGGAACAGCGCCTCGGAGTTCTCGCCGTGCTGGCTGGGCGCCAGCGCCGTGCGCACGGCCAGCGTCTCGGGGCGCAGGCCCTCGGGAAGCGTGGCGCGCGCGAGGCGCCGGGCGTCGTCGCTCACGGAGGTCAGCCTTCGTTGCGGCCCTGCAGCGCCAGGCGGCTGCGCGCGCCTGCGTCTTCCTCGTCACCTTGCGACGTGCGCTGCTCGCGGATGGCGGCGAAATCGGCCAGGCTGACGTCTCCCGTCACGTAGTGACCGTCAAAGCAGCTGGCCTCGAAGCCGGCAAGGCCCGGGCGCAGCGCGGCGACGACGCGCTTCATCGCATCCACGTCCTGATAAATCAGCGCGTCGGCACCGATGTACTGGCGCACTTCCTCGATGCTGCGGCCGTGGGCGATCAACTCCTCCTGCGTCGGCATGTCGATGCCGTAGACGTTGGGGAAGCGCACCGGCGGTGCGGCGGAGGCCAGGTAGACCTTGCGGGCGCCGGCGTCGCGGGCCATCTGCACGATCTCCTTGGACGTCGTACCGCGCACGATGGAGTCGTCCACCAGCAGCACGTTGCGGTTCTTGAACTCCACGCCGATGGCGTTGAGCTTCTGGCGCACGCTCTTCTTGCGCGCGCCTTGCCCCGGCATGATGAAGGTGCGGCCAACGTAGCGGTTCTTCACGAAGCCCTCGCGATAGGGCTTGCCGATACGGTGCGCCAGCTGCATGGCCGACGGACGGCTGCTCTCGGGGATGGGGATGACGACGTCGATCTCATTGGGCGGCATCGTGGAGATGACGCGCTGCGCCAGCGTCTCGCCCATGTTGAGCCGCGCCTGGTAGACGGAGATGCCATCCATGACCGAGTCCGGCCGCGCGAGGTAGACGAACTCGAACATGCAGGGGTTCAGCGTCGGGTGGTCGTTGCACTGCTCGGTGTGCAGCTTGCCGGTCAGGTCGACGAACAGCGCTTCACCGGGCGCCAGGTCGCGCTCCAGCTGATGGGCCGTGCCCTCCAGAGCGACGCTTTCGCTGGCGACCATGAAGTCACCGTTGCCCGAGCGGCCGAAGCACAGCGGGCGGATGCCGAACGGGTCGCGGAAGGCCAGCAGGCCGTAGCCGGCGATCAGCGCGATGACGGCGTAGCTGCCCTTGATGCGCTTCTGCACGGCGCGCACGGCGGCGAACACTTCCTTGGGCGTCAGCGGCAGGTCACGCGCGGCCAGCTCCAGCTCGTGGGCCAGCACGTTGATCAGCACCTCGGTGTCGCTCTCGGTGTTAATGTGGCGGCGGTCGATGTCGAACAGCTCGTCCTTCAGCGCGTGGGCGTTGGTCAGGTTGCCGTTGTGCACGAGCACGATGCCGAATGGCGCGTTGACATAGAAGGGCTGGGCCTCTTCCTCGCTGTAGGCGTTGCCGGCGGTCGGGTAGCGCACCTGGCCCAGGCCGATGTTGCCGGGCAGCGCGCGCATGTTGCGGGTGCGGAACACGTCACGCACCATGCCGCGGGCCTTGTGCATGAAGCACTTGGGGCCCTGCATCGTGACGATGCCGGCAGCGTCCTGACCGCGGTGCTGCAGCAGCAGCAGCGCGTCATAGAGAAGCTGGTTGACGGGAGAGGCAGCGAGGGTGCCGACGATGCCGCACATGGCGAGGGTCCTTAATCAGTCGAATCCGCCACAGATGGGGTCATCGAGCGGGAAACAAAACGGGCAACGGGTTCGGGCAGCAGCGGCGCGGCGTCGCGCAGCACGCCGGCCAGCACGGGCGCGGCGCGCGAGGCCTGCCAAGTGGACGTTTCAGCCAGCGGCGAAGCGCCGATGACCAGCACCAGCAACAGCGCGATGAAGACGCCGCGCAGCGCACCGAAGCCGGCGCCGCCGAGGCGGTCCACGACCGACAGCGGCGTGGCGTGGATCAACGTCTTGACCAGGCGCGACGCCAGGCTCCAGACGATGAGGACGAAGAAGAAGGCGATGGCCAGCGAGACGACATGGACGACGGCTGGGCCGAACTTGCCTTCAGGCAGGAAACTCTCGACGACGGGCGCCAGCGGTGACGCGGCGAAATAGGCCACCACCCAGCCGGCCAGCGACATCACCTCGAAGACCAGGCCGCGCCACAGGCCGATGCCGACCGACAGCAGCAGCAGCGCCGCCAGTGCGAGATCAACCCAGCTCAGCTCGACGTCCATGGGCCTGCCGTCAGAGAGTCAGGATGGCGCCGGGCAGGCCGGCGCCTTTGAGCTTGGCGGAGGCCCGCTCGGCCTCGTCGCGGCTGGCGAACGGGCCCAGGCGCACGCGGATGCGCTTGCCATCGGCCGTGTCGACGGCCTGGGCATAGGTCTTGAGGCCCAGCTTCTCGACCTTGCCCCGCACTTCCTGCGCGGCCTTGTTCTCACCGTAGGCACCAACCTGCACGATGTAGCGGGTAGCGGCTGCGGGCGCCGGCTCCTTGCCGTCCAGCAGCGCCTGGGCACGGGCACCGTCGGCGGCGGTCTTGGGCTTGTCTACCGGTTTGTCTGCCGGCTTCTCGGCGAGCTTGACCGGCGGCTTCTCGACCGGCCTTTCAGCGGGTTTCGCGACCGGTTTCTCGACCGGCTTTTCCGCGATCTTCTCGACGGGCTTCTCGGCAGGCTGTTCGACCGGTTTTTCAGTCGGCTTCTCGGCCACCTTGGGGTCGACCGGCAGCTCTGCTGCCGGGGTGGTCGAAGCCGGCGCAGGCAGCGGCTCGGCCTGACTCAGCGGCTCACGCGTCGGCACGGTCAGCGGCGGCGCGGTCTCCTTGCGCGGAATCTCGATCGGCAGGTCCACCGGGATAGGTCGTGGCTGCGTCTCGAAAATCAGCGGGAAGCCGACGACACCGGCGGCCACCAGCACGGCAGCGCCGATGAGGCGGCGGCGGGCGCGCACGCGCAGCACCTGCACATCGTCGGCCGCACTGACCTTGGCGCCGGACTTTCCGGCCGACTTCTTGGGCGCCGCCGCAGTGGCGGCGTCATCGCGCTTGAGGAAGGAAAACAGGCCCATCGGCGGCGGCTAGCTCAGTGGAGGGTGGGAGGCTGCGGCACGGTCGCGCCGGCGGTCACGCGCGGGATGCCCTGCTGCAACACGCCCCCCACGGTGTAGAAGGAACCGAAGACCAGGATTCTATCGGCCGTGGTCGCCCCAGCCGCCGCCGCGTGCAGCGCGTCCAGCGGGTTGGCGTGCGTATGCGTCTCGACGCCCGGCGGCGTCTTCAGGCCGGCTGCCAGGAAGGCGGTCTGCAGCTGCTCGGCGCTTGCGGCACGCGGCAGCGGCAGATCGGTGAAATGCCACACGTCCACCAGCGGCGCGATGCGCGCCAGGATGCCGCCCAGATCCTTGTCCGCCATCGCGCCGAAGACGGCGTGCGTGCGCGGGAAGAAGCCCATCTGGTCGAGGTTCTGCGCCAGCGCAGCGACGGCATGCGGGTTGTGCGCCACGTCCAGCACGACGGCCGGCTGGCCGGCCAGCACCTGGAAGCGGCCGGGCAACTCGACCAGGGCCAGGCCGGTGCGCACAGCCTGGGCGCTGATCGGCAGACGGTCGGCCAGCGCCTCGAAGGCCGCCAGCACGCCAGAGGCGTTCAGCAACTGGTTCACGCCCCGCAGCGCCGGGTAGGACATGCCGGAGAAGCGCTTGCCGCGACCGGCCCATTGCCATTGCGTGCGGTCGCCGCTGAAGGTGAAGTCCTTGCCCAACTGGCGCAGGTCGGCACCAACCTCCAGCGCGCGCTCGGCCAGCGAGGCTGGCGGCACGGGGTCGCTGACGACGACGGGACGGCCTGTGCGCATGATGCCAGCCTTCTCGCGGCCGACGCTGTCGCGGTCGGTGCCGAGGAATTCGGTGTGATCCAGGTCGATGCTGGTGATGACGGCGCAGTCGGCGTCGATGACGTTGACCGCGTCCAGCCGGCCGCCCAGGCCGACTTCGAGGATGACGAGATCCAGCTGCTCGTGCTGCAGCCGCCGCATGATGGCCAGCGTCGTGAACTCGAAGTAGGTCAGCGTGATGTCGCCACGCGCGGCTTCGACGGCCTCGAAGTGCGGCTCCAGCGACTCGGCCGCGACCGGCGCGCCGCCGACGCGGCAGCGCTCCTGGAAATGCACGAGGTGGGGCTTGATGTAGAGGCCGACACGGTAGCCGGCATGCAACGCGATGGACTCCAGCATCGCGCAGGTCGAGCCCTTGCCGTTGGTGCCGGCGACGACGACGGTCGGACAGTCGAAGGCGATGCCGAGGCGCTCCTTCACGACCCTGACGCGATCCAGCGTCATGTCGATGGTCTTGGGGTGCAGGCGCTCGCAGTGGGCGAGCCAGTCATCAAGCGTCATGGCGGATCGGGCTGATTGCGCGGTTCACGCGTGAAAGCCATCAAAAAACAAAGCCAGGCACGCGGCCTGGCTTGGGGCTACAGGGACGACGTTCAGGCGACGGCGTCCGCGCTCTGGCGCTGGAGCATGGCGAGCTGGCGGGCGATGGTCTCGCGCAGCTGGCGGCGGTCCACGATCATGTCGACAGCGCCCTTCTCCATCAGGAACTCGGCGCGCTGGAAGCCCGGGGGCAGCTTCTCGCGTACGGTGTTCTCGATGACGCGCGGGCCGGCAAAGCCGATCAGCGCCTTGGGCTCGGCCAGCACGATGTCGCCCACGAAGGCGAACGAGGCCGACACGCCCCCCATCGTCGGGTCGGTCAGCACGCTGATGTAGGGCAGCTTGGCCTTGGCCAGACGGGTCAGCGACGCGTTGGTCTTGGCCATCTGCATCAGGCTCAGCAGGCCTTCCTGCATCCGCGCGCCGCCGGTGGCGGTGAAGCAGATGAAGGGCGTCTTCTGCTCGATAGCCGTCTCGACGCCGCGCACGAAACGCTCGCCGACAACGGAGCCCATGGAGCCGCCCATGAAGTCGAACTCGAAGCAGGCCGCGACGACGGGAACGCTCATCACGGCGCCGCCGATGACCACCAGCGCATCGGTCTCACCGGTGGATTCCAGCGCTTCCTTCAGGCGGTCGGGGTACTTCTTGCTGTCCTTGAACTTCAGCGCGTCGACTGGCAGGACTTCCTGGCCGATTTCGTAGCGGCCTTCAGCGTCCAGGAACGCATCCAGGCGCGGCCGCGCGCCGATGCGGTGGTGGTGCGAGCACTTGGGGCAGACGTTGATGTTCTGCTCCAGGTCGGTCTTGTAGAGCACCGTCTCGCAGCTCGGGCACTTGATCCACAGGCCCTCGGGGACCGTGCGGCGGTCGGCGGGATCGCCTTGCTGGATCTTGGGCGGGAGAAGTTTGTCGAGCCAACTCATGCGTCAGTCCTTCTTGTCGAGTGCGGCGCGGATTTCACGGATGAACGCGGCGCCGGTAGAGGCGACATTATCGGCCGGCTGGCGCTCCAGCAGTTCGACCAGCTTGGAGCCGATGACAACCGCGTCCGAAACGTCGGCCACGGCGCGCGCCGTCGCACCGTCACGGATACCGAAACCGACGCCCACCGGCGTGCTGACATGCTGGCGGATTCGGGGGACAGCTTCGGCGACAGCAGCGGTGTTGAGGTGGCCGGCGCCGGTCACACCCTTCAACGACACGTAGTAGACATAGCCGCTGGCCAACCTGCCGACCTGGGCCATGCGCGCCTCGGTGGACGTAGGCGCCAGCAGGAAGATCGCGTCCATGTTCGCGGCGCGCAGCTTGGCGGCGAAGTCTTCGCACTCCTCGGGCGGATAGTCGACGATCAGCACGCCATCGACACCTGCAGCGGCCGCGTCAGCCACGAAGGTGTCCAGGCCGTAGTGCTCGACCGGGTTGGCATAGCCCATCAGCACCAGCGGCGTCGTGTCGTTGCGGGCGCGGAACTCGCGCACATAGGCGAGCACCTTGCGCAGCCCGATGCCGTGCTTCAGCGCGCGCTCACCGGCCCGCTGGATGACGGGGCCGTCGGCCATCGGGTCGGAGAACGGCACGCCCAGCTCGATGACGTCGGCACCGGCCTCGGCCATGGCCAGCAGCAGATCGACGGTGACGCCCGGGTGCGGGTCACCGGCGGTGACGAAGGGGATCAGCGCCTTGCGGCCTTGCGCTTGAAGCGCGTCAAACGTGGTCTTGATGCGGCTCATTGCTTCACCTTCTCACCCGCCTGGGACGGACGATCGAAATACGCAGCGCCGGACAGGTCGGCCACGGTGCCGATGTCCTTGTCGCCACGGCCGGAGAGGTTCACGAGCAAGACCTTGTCCTGGGAAAGCGTCGGCGCGAGCTTGATGGCATGCGCGACGGCGTGGCTGGATTCGAGGGCGGGGATGATGCCCTCCGTGCGGCACAGGCGGTGGAACGCAGCGAGCGCCTCGGCATCAGTGACGCCGACGTACTCGGCACGGCCGATGTCCTTCAGATGCGCGTGCTCGGGGCCGACGCCGGGGTAGTCCAGGCCGGCGGAGATCGAGTGCGTCTCGATGATCTGGCCGTCCTCGTCCTGCAGCAGGTAGGTGCGGTTGCCATGCAGCACGCCGGGGCTGCCGGCGGTCAGCGTGGCCGCGTGCTTGCCGCTGGCAACGCCCTGCCCTTCGGCTTCGACACCGATCAGGCGCACGTTCTCGTGCGGGATGTAGGGGTGGAAGATGCCGATCGCGTTGGACCCACCGCCCACGCAGGCAATGACGGCGTCTGGCTGACGGCCGGTCATCTCGGGCATCTGCTCCAGGCACTCCAGGCCGATGATGCGCTGGAAGTCGCGCACCATCATCGGGTAGGGGTGCGGGCCGGCCACGGTGCCGATGATGTAGAAGGTGTTCTCGACGTTGGTGACCCAGTCACGCATCGCCTCGTTGAGCGCGTCCTTCAGCGTCTTGCTGCCGCTCTCCACGGGCACGACGGTCGCGCCGAGCAATTTCATGCGGTAGACGTTGGGCGACTGGCGCTTCACGTCCTCGCTGCCCATGTAGACCACGCATTCCAGGCCGTAGCGCGCGCAGATCGTCGCCGTGGCCACGCCGTGTTGGCCGGCCCCGGTCTCGGCGATGACCCGCGGCTTGCCCATGCGCTTGGCCAGCAGCGCCTGGCCGATGACGTTGTTGATCTTGTGCGCACCGGTGTGGTTCAGGTCTTCGCGCTTCAGGTAGACCTGCGCGCCGCCGAGCTCACGGCTCAGGCGGTCGGCGTGGTAGATCGGGCTGGGGCGGCCGACGAAGTGCTTCAGCTCCTTCTTGTACTCGGCCAGGAACTCCGGATCGTTCTGGTAGTGCGCGTAGGCGTCCTTCAACTGGTCCAGCGCGTGGACAAGGGTCTCGGAGACGAAGCTGCCGCCGTACGTCGGCGTGCCCGCATGGCGGAAATGCCCGGTGGCATCGGGCTGGTTGTACTCAAACATGGGTTTCCTCGGTCAGGTCAGTCCTGCATCGGCGCGCTTCACGGCACGGCAGAACTCATGGATCAGGTCGGCGCTCTTGATGCCCTTGGACACCTCGACGCCGGAACTCACATCAACGGCCCAGGGCCGCACCTGCGCGATGCCATCGACGACGTTTGCTGCATTCAACCCACCAGACAAAACGAGGCGAGAGCTGACGCTTGGAGGAATGAGTGACCAATCGAAGACCTTGCCGCCACCGCCATAGCCGTCGACATGGGCGTCGAGCAGCAAGGCCTGGGCGTTGGGAAATTGAGTGGCGAAGTCTAGCAAATCGACCCCCGGCGCCATGCGGGCGGCGCGCAGGTAGGGCCGGTTGACGCGGTCGCAGTCGGCCGGCGTTTCATCGCCGTGGAACTGCACGAGCATGTTGGGCAGCGCGTCGAAGCCGGCTTGCAGTTCGGCGTCCGTCGCATTGACGAACAAGCCGACCGGCGTGACGAACGGCGGCAGCAGCTTCGCTAGCGCCCTCGCCCGCTCAGGCGTCACGGCGCGCGGACTCTTGGCATAAAAGACGAAGCCGATGGCGTCGGCACCAGCCGAGACTGCGGCCTCGACGTCGGCCTCACGGGTCAGGCCACAGATCTTGATTCGTGTCATGGGAGCCAGGTCAGTGCCGCGACGTCGCGCGGGATGTCGAGTTCGGCATCGTAGATCGGGCCGAGGAAATAGAGCCCGTCGGGGGCAAAGGTCGGCGCAGCCACCTTGCGGTCGCGCGCGGCCAGCACGTCGCTGACCCAGTCCGCCGAACGCGTGCCGCTGCCCACAGCCAGGATGCAGCCCATCAGGTTGCGCACCATGTGGTGCAGGAAGGCGCTGGCCTCGAACTCGAAGCGCCAGTAGGCGCCGCGACGCTGCACGGTGATCTCGCGCAGCGTCTTCACCGGCGACGCGGCCTGGCATTCGGAGGAGCGGAAGGACGAGAAGTCGTGCTCGCCGATCAGCCGCTCAGCGGCGGCCTCCAGCGCGGCCTGATCCAGCGGGCGAAAGATCCAGCCGCACTGCCCCGACTCGATGGCCGGCCGCACGGCCGACTCCAGCAGCAAGTAGGCGTAGCGCCTGCCACGCGCCGAGTTGCGCGCATGGAAGGCATCGCCAGGAAATCGACACCACTGGATGGCGATATCTGGCGGCAGGTAACGGTTGCTGCCGCGTACCCACGAGAACGGCTCACGGTCGACATCGGTGTCGAAATGGATGACCTGGTTGATGCCGTGCACGCCGGTGTCGGTCCGGCCCGCGCAGATCGTGCGGATGGGCTGGGCGGCGAACGCGGACAGGCCTTTCTCCAACGCGTCCTGCACGGTGCGGCCGTTCGGCTGGCTCTGCCAGCCGTTGTAGCCGCCACCGCGGTAGCTCACGCCAAGTGCAACTCTCATCGGACCTCAAAAGAAAACGCCCGGCCAGGCCGGGCGTTGAAGTATCGCGGCAGTGCTTTACCGCAGTTCGTTCAGCATCGCCTGCGCGCGGTCACGCAGCGAGCCGCTGGCGCGCTGGATCAGTTCCTGCAGCACCTCGCGGGCACCTTCGGTGTCACCGATCTGGCGGAACTCGTCGGCCAGCTCCAACTGGCGAACCAGCGGATCGCCATCGTCGTCGCCCAGTGCATGCAAGGCGTCAGCCAGATGGTCGGGATTGGTCTCGCCGGGCTGCGTGGGCTCGCCGAGATCGAAGTCCAACTCGTTCGGTGCAGTCGCAGGCGTGGCCGTCGGGCTGGGCGTCAGGCCGCCCATGCCGCTGAGGTCGAAGCTCAGGTCCGGCGCGGGCGGCGCGGTGCGCGTACCGCGAGCGGAGATGTCGAAGTCCATCGTCATCGGCGCATGTTCGACCGAGGCAGGCATGGCCTGCGTCGCGGCCATGGCCGTCGGCGAGACAGGTTCGGGGGCATCGAGGTCCAGGTCCAGCGCCAGGTCGAAGCCGCTGACAGGTCCAGTGTCCGGGCCGCCACGGGTCATCGAATCGGTTCCCAGATGAGCCGCGGCAGCCTGCGCGCCGGTTGGCAGCGCCATCTGCGGCAGCGTGCTGGCGTTCATCGGCTCAGGGCGCAGCTCAGGGCCATCCTCACTCAGTGCAGGCGCACCGCCGGGCTGGTAGAGCGGATTGTCCGGATCGATGCCACGGCCCAGTTCCTGCGCCTTGGCCCAGTCCTCGCCGGAGCCCTTGGTCTCGGCGAACAGTTGCACGGCCAGTTGCTCGAAGCCCTTGGTGTCGCGGCGCTTGGCATAGACCTCCAGCAGCTTCAGGCGGATGGCCAGGCGTGTCGGGTTGGCCCGCAGAGCTTCCTTGAGGATTTCCTCGGCCTGCAGATCGCGGCCGTAGGCCAGGTAGACGTCGGCCTCGGCGACCGGGTCCACGTCGCCAATGGCATCGAGCTGGCTCAGCGAGTAGCTCATCGACGACTGGCCGCTGTTCTGCGCGTCGCGCGTATCGACGCGCTGGCCACCGGTGCCGCCGAAGAACGAGTCGGGCTGCAGGCGGCTTTCGTGGAAGCCGGTCTCCGCCGCGTTGGCCGGGCGGCGCGAACGCAGGCGATAGAGGCCGAGGCCACCCAGCACGGCGACGAGAACACCGGCCAGCGGCAGCACGATGGGGCTGTCGAGCAACTGCTCGATGAAGCCCGGCGGCTCGGCAGCCGGCGGCGGAGCCAGCGGTGCGCTGGCGCGCGGTTGCGGCTTGGATGCCGCGGCGCTGGCTGCAGCAACGGCCGAGGCCGGCTCGACGGCCGGGACGACCGGCGCAGTGGGCAGCGCCGCAGCGACTGGCGCCGGTGCGGGCTCAAGCGCTGCGGAGGCCACCGGCGCGGGAGGCTTGCCCGCGGCGTTGGAGAGCTTCTTCAGTTCCTCGACGTTGCGCGTGAGTTCGGCAACGCGGGCAGCCGCGTCCTTCTTCTCAGTCTCCTTGGACAGCTTGGCCTCGCTGGCGCTGGATGCGCTGCCAGCCTTGCTGAGCGTGAGCTTGTCAGGCGTCGGCGCGGCCGCAGGCTTGCGATCCTCGACGGCCGCCTGCACCTGCCCCTTGGACTGGCGCTCGCTCTCGGTGCTCTGCAGCGTCGGCGCAGCCGAAGCAAGACGCTGGCGATAGGCGGAGAAGTCTGCGCTCTGGGCCAGGATGATCTGGCGCGCCTCGCTCGTGGAGATAGCTGCCAGGGCTTCGCTGGCGGGCACCTGCAACGTCGAGCCGGCCTTGAGCCGGTTCATGTTGCCGTCGATGAAGGCGTCGGGGTTGTTGCGGAACAGGCCGACCAGCATCTGATCCAGCGAGATGCCACTGACTTGCGTACGGCCCGCAACCTTGGACAGCGAGTCACCAGGTTGTACTCGGTACTCGGACCCAGCCACCACGGGCGGGCGCACGGCCACCGGCGCCGGCGCAGCGGCAGGCGGGCGGGCCACCGCGATCGGTGCCGGCGCAATGCGCGGCAGGGCCGTCGTCGTGGACGGTGCCGGCGCGGGCACGGCCTCGCTGGAGGCCGCCGGTGCCGCGGCGATAGCTGGCGGCGCGGTGATGACGGGGGCGGGCTTGGGGAGGCTCGGCGGGTCGAACAGCAGCGTGTATTCGCGCACCAGGCGGCCGGTGGACCAGGTCAGCTCCAGGATGACATCGACGAAGGGCTCCTGCACCGCGCGATCGCTGCTGACTCGCAGCACCGTGCGGCTGCCCTGGCGCAGGACCTGGACCTGGGCCGAGCTCAGCACGGCGTTGTAGTCCACGCCGGTCGCACGGTAGGCATCGGGCGGCGCGACACGCACCTTGAGCGTCGCTGCTTCTTCCGGCGTCAGGCTGGTGACGTCGATCTCGGCCCTCATGGTCTCGCCGAGCGCCGACTGCACGTTCAGCTTGCCCAGCCCCAGCGCCTGCGCGCCACCGGCGGCCACGAGCAGCGCAGCGGCCAGCGCGAGGTGATGGCGGGCGAACCCTGCCGGGCGGACTCCCCCGAATGCGTCGCGGATGTGGTCTTTCAAGGCATTCCCCAAAGCAACAAGGCGGGGCAATGGGGCCCCGCCTGTCTCGATCTTCAGCACGCGCTGCACGAACCTGGTCTGAAAACTGGTTTGCACGTTATGGCCGGCGTCGAGTTTCGAATCAAAAACACAACAGCATCAAGCATATACGCGGAAATGCTCAAGGGGTACCTGATGTGTCGCTTGGTTTCAATATCGACGCCAGGGTGAACCCTAGGTCCAAGCGTAAAAGACCGTAAGCAAAACAGGCCCCGAAGGGCCTGTTCTCAGTTCAGATCAGCGGTCCAGCAGGATGCGCAGCATGCGGCGCAGCGGCTCGGCCGCGCCCCACAGCAGCTGGTCGCCGATGGTGAAGGCGCCAACGTACTCGGGGCCCATCGCCAGCTTGCGCACACGCCCCACGGGAATGGTCATCGTGCCGGTGACGGCCACGGGCGTCAGGTGCTTGAGCGTCTCTTCGCGCGTGTTGGGCACGTACTGCACCCACTCGTTGTCGGCGCGGATCATGGCTTCGATGTCGGCCAGCGGCACATCCTTCTTCAGCTTGAAGGTCAGGGCCTGGCTGTGGCAGCGCATCGCACCGACGCGCACGCAGAAGCCGTCAACGGGGATGCCGTCGGAGCCGAGGATCTTGTTGGTCTCGGCCATGCCCTTCCACTCTTCCTTGGATTGGCCGTTGCCGAGGTCCTTGTCGATCCACGGGATCAGCGAGCCGCCCAGCGGCACGCCGAAGTTGGCGGTCTCGTCGGCGGACAGCGAACGCTGCTTGGCGATGACCTGGCGGTCGATCTCGAGGATGGCACTCTTGGGGTCGTCCAGCAGCGGCTTGACGGCGGCGTTCAGCGTGCCGTACTGCGTCAGCAGTTCGCGCATGTGCTGGGCGCCACCGCCGGAAGCGGCCTGGTAGGTCTGCGTGGACATCCACTCGACGAGGCCGGCCTTGTACAGCGCGCCCACGCCCATCAGCATGCAGCTGACGGTGCAGTTGCCGCCGACCCAGTTCTTGCCACCGGCCGCCAGCGCGTTCTTGATGACGGGCATGTTGACCGGGTCGAGCACGATGACGGCGTCATCGTTCATGCGCAGCGAAGAAGCGGCATCGATCCAGTGCCCCGTCCAACCGACGGCACGCAGCTTGGGGAAGACTTCGTTGGTGTAGTCGCCGCCCTGGGCGGTGATGATGATGTCGCAGCGCTTGAGCTGGTCGATGTCGAACGCGTTCTGCAGCTTCGTCTCGTTCTTCGCCTGCGCAGGGGCATTGCCACCGGCGTTGGAGGTCGAGAAGAACAGCGGCTCGATCAGGTCGAAATCTGCTTCAGCGGTCATGCGGTCCATCAGGACCGAGCCCACCATGCCACGCCAGCCTACGAGGCCTACCAAGGTCGTCATCATCAAATCCTTTGTCTAACGGTCACCAAACCCCATCCACTTTGGGCCCCGGCTCGTTCGCCGGGTTTGGTTGGGGCGAGACGAGACGGAGCTTTAGCTCTTAATGGTTTTGGTGGTCGTAATGGCTTTGACGACAGCGTCGCCCATCTCACGGGTCGAAACCTTCGTGGTGCCATCACTCCAGATGTCGGCCGTGCGCAAGCCCTGGGCCAGCACCGACTCAACCGCGGCTTCGATACGAGCAGCGGCTTCGGGCTGGTTGAGGGAGAACTTGAGCATCATGGCGGCGGACAGGATTGTAGCCAGAGGATTCGCAATCCCCTTGCCCGCGATGTCCGGCGCACTGCCGTGACTGGGCTCGTAGAGGCCCTTGTTGTTGGCGTCCAACGAGGCGGACGGCAGCATGCCGATGGAGCCAGTCAACATCGCGGCTTCGTCGGACAGGATGTCGCCAAACATGTTGCCGGTCACGACGACGTCGAACTTCTTCGGCGCCTTGACGAGCTGCATCGCGGCGTTGTCAACGTACATGTGGTCCAGCTCCACGTCGGGGTACTGGGCGTGGACTTCGATGACGATGTCCTTCCAGAACTGCGACGTCTCCAGCACGTTGGCCTTCTCGACGCTGGTCAGGCGCTTGTTGCGCTTTTGCGCGGCCTGGAAGGCGACGTGCGCGATGCGCTCGATCTCGGGGCGCGAGTAGCGCATCGTGTCGAAGGCTTCTTCGGCGCCGGGGAAGTGGCCGTCCACGGCCGTGCGGCGGCCGCGCGGCTGGCCGAAGTAGATGTCGCCGGTCAGTTCGCGGATCAGCAGGATGTCGAGACCGGCGACCAGCTCGGGCTTCAGCGACGACGCGTGCGTCAGCTGCTCGTAGCAGATGGCCGGGCGGAAGTTGGCAAAGAGCCCAAGCGCCTTGCGCAGGCCGAGGATCGCCTGCTCAGGGCGCAGCGAACGCTCAAGCTTGTCGTACTTCCAGTCGCCCACAGCGCCGAACAGCACGGCGTCGGCCTCCTGCGCCAGCTTCAGCGTGGCGGGAGGCAGCGGGTGGCCGCTGGTCTCGTAGGCCTTGCCGCCGACGTCGGCCCAGTCGAGCTGCAACGGCAGGTCGAGTGCGTTGAGGACCTTGACGGCCTCGGCCACGATTTCGGGGCCGATGCCGTCACCCGGCAGTACTGCAATCTTCTTCATCTCAAATCACTCGGTTGTTGAGCCAGGGTTTGGCTGCAATGCGCTGCGCCTCGTAGGCGCGGATCTTGTCGGTGTGCTGCAGCGTCAGGCCGATCTCGTCGAGGCCGCCGATCAGGCATTCCTTGCGGAAGGGCTCGATGTCGAAGGCGATCTCGGCGCCGTCAGGCTTCACCACCACTTGGCGCGGCAGGTCGACGATGAGTTGGTAGCCCGGGAAGGCCTTCACCTCGTCGAACAACTGGCTGATGGCCGACTCCGGCACCACGATGGGCAGCAGGCCGTTCTTGAAGCAGTTGTTGAAGAAGATGTCGGCGAAGCTCGGCGCCAGGATGGCGCGGAAACCGTACTGCTGCAGCGCCCACGGCGCGTGTTCGCGGCTGGAGCCGCAACCGAAATTGCTGCGCGCGATCAGCACGCTGGCGCCCGCGTAGCGCGGCTGGTTCAGCACGAAGTCCGGGTTGGGCTTGCGGCTGGCCGGGTCCTGGCCGGGCTCGCCGTGGTCCAGATAGCGCCATTCGTCGAACAGATTGGGGCCGAAACCCGAGCGCTTGATCGACTTCAGGAACTGCTTGGGAATGATCGCGTCGGTGTCGACGTTCTCGCGGTCCATGGGCGCGACGAGGCCCTTGTGGAGGATGAACTTGTCCATGGCGATCAGGCGAGGTTGCGGACGTCGACGAAATGGCCGGTCATTGCGGCCGCGGCAGCCATCGCCGGACTGACGAGGTGGGTGCGGCCACCGGCGCCTTGACGGCCTTCGAAGTTGCGGTTGCTGGTGGACGCGCAGCGCTCGCCCGGCTCCAGCCGGTCGGCATTCATCGCCAGGCACATGGAGCAACCCGGTTCGCGCCATTCAAAGCCCGCGCCCTTGAAGACCTGGTCCAGCCCTTCGGCTTCGGCCTGCGCCTTGACGAGGCCCGAGCCCGGCACGACGAGGGCCAGCTTGATGTTCTTGGCCACGCGGCCACCGACGCGGCGCACGACGGCCGCGGCCTCGCGCATGTCCTCGATGCGGCTGTTCGTGCACGAACCGATGAAGACCTTGTCGACGTGGATGTCGCTGATGGCCTTGTTGGGCTCCAGCGCCATGTAGGTCAGCGCGCGCTCGATGGCACCGCGCTTGACGGCGTCCTTTTCCTTGTCGGGGTCGGGCACGCGGTCGTCCACGGCCAGCACCATCTCGGGCGACGTACCCCAGCTGACCTGCGGGCGGATCTGCGCGGCGTCCAGCTCGACGACCTTGTCGAAGTGCGCACCGGGGTCGGAATGCAACGTGCGCCAGTAGGCGACGGCCTGGTCCCACTCCACGCCCGTCGGCGAGAACGGACGGCCCTTGACGTAGTTGATCGTCGTGTCGTCCACGGCGATGAGGCCGGCGCGGGCGCCGGCTTCGATGGCCATGTTGCAGACCGTCATGCGGCCTTCCATGCTCAACGCACGGATCGCCGAACCGGCGAACTCGATGGTGTAGCCCGTGCCGCCGGCGGTGCCGATCTTGCCGATGATGGCCAGCACGATGTCCTTGGCGCCGACGCCCTTGGCACATTGGCCCTCGACCTTGACGAGCAGGTTCTTTGCCTTCTTGGCCGACAACGTCTGCGTGGCCAGCACATGCTCGACCTCGCTGGTGCCGATGCCATGCGCCAGCGCGCCGAAGGCGCCGTGCGTGGACGTGTGGCTGTCGCCGCAGACGACGGTCATGCCGGGCAGCGTGGCGCCCTGCTCCGGGCCGATGACGTGCACGATGCCCTGACGCTTGTCGCTCATCTTGAACTGCGTGATGCCGAAGCGGTCGCAGTTGGCGTCCAACGTGTCGACCTGCAGGCGCGACACGGGGTCGGCAATGCCGTGCGAGCGGTCGGTCGTCGGGACGTTGTGGTCGCTGACGGCCAGATTGGCGCTCAGGCGCCAGACCTTGCGGCCGGCCAGGTCCAGGCCTTCGAAGGCCTGCGGGCTGGTCACCTCGTGCACGAGGTGGCGGTCGATGTAGAGCAGTGCCGTGCCATCCGGTTCGGAGTGCACGACATGCTCGTCCCAGAGCTTGTCGTAAAGGGTACGGGAGGTCATTGCTTTTCTCGAGGAATAAGGGTGTCCACGAAGCGTTGCACCACGGTGGGCAAGCGCTGTTGGCGCAGCACACCCAGGTAATAGTCGCGCTCGGCCCAAGACTCTTCAAGTCGCAGGCAGCGCACGCCGAAGACGCGCGTGAAGCGCTCGGCGGGATGT
The DNA here is from genome assembly GCF_043555985.1 of Pelomonas candidula. NCBI lineage: Bacteria > Pseudomonadati > Pseudomonadota > Betaproteobacteria > Burkholderiales > Sphaerotilaceae > Roseateles > Pelomonas candidula. The sequence goes on from NZ_JBIGIC010000013.1 coordinate 20,369, forward strand.
TCGGGAAGGACGGCCACGCCCAGGCCGGACTCGACAAGCTGGGCGATGCCGTCGAAGCCGCGCACCTGCAGGCGCGCGTTCAGCGTCTGGCCGCGGGCAGCGGCCTGTTCGCGCATCAGCTCTTGCGCGCTGGCGCCTGCGTGCAGGCCGATGAGGTCATAGCCCAGCAGGTCGTCGAAGCTGACCGCCTCGCGGTGGGCCAGCGGATGCTTCAGCGGCACCAGCGCCGCGAGCCGGCCGCGGGCGAAGGTCCAGGTCTGCACACGGTTGTCCAGCACCGGCGCCGTGAAGATGCCGACGTCCGCACGGCCTTCGGCGACGGCGGCCTGCACTTCGGCGCTGGTCAGGTCTTCCAGGCTGATGCGGATCTGGCCATGCGCCTGGGAGAACTCGACGAGGTAAGGCGGCAGACACTCGGCGATCGCGCTGGTGTTGGACGCGATGCGCAGATGGCCCTTGATGCCGCGCGAGAACTCCATGACCTCGGTTTCAAGGGCGTAGAGCGACGCATGCAGCGAGCGGATGTGGCGCACCAGCGCCCGGCCGGCCTCGGTCGGTTCAACCCCACGCGCACGACGCTCGAACAGTTGCACGCCGAGGCGGCTTTCGAGGTCGGACAGGCGCTTGCTGGCCGCTGCCAGCGCCAGGTGTTCCTGGGCGGCACCGCGCGTGATCGAACGCGTCTGCTCGATCGCCAGCACGAGGTTGAGGGTGGTGAGGTCGTGACGCATGGTTGTTTGTCTCCAGCATAGCCTTCGCGAAGAACGCTATTCTGCGCCAAAAAACGATTCAGATTTCGCCAACGACGAAATTCAACGAGCCCGTAAGTTTGCTTCTTTCAACAACCCGCGCAAGGCGTTGCGGCTGTGGGCGCCGAAGTGGCCCAGCAGTTCGGCGATGCCTGCCTGCAGCGCGTCGCGCTGGCCCTGCATGCTGCGCGCCAGCTCAGGACCGAGCTGGGCCTCGTTCGCCGCGAAATCAAAATTGGGGTCAGTGACGAATTTCGCCGGCGCGCCAACGACGACGGCCGCATCCGTCGCCGGCCCCGCGGCGAAGGCCTCGGCGGCGACAACGTCACGGACATAAGCCAGGCTCCACGGCGGATAGCGCGCGTCGCGGGCGGCGTCGCGCAGCGCCAGCTCCAGCGGGCCATCGCGGCGCTGGCGAGCGTCGTCGATGATCCAGCGCGTCTGGAACTGCTCCAGCACGAAATGCCGGTTGCCCTGCAGCACGACCAGCCCCTGCCGGTCGGCAGGCCAGCCAAGCTGGGCCTTCAGGTTGACCCACATCATGTGGCCCAGCGTCGCGCCCGGCGCGGCGCTGGCGTGGTAGGGCTGGGTCAGGTCTTCGACATGGTGCAGCGCCAGGCCGGCGAAGCGCCAGCCCCAATAGGCGTGGCCGGTCTGCCAGGCCAGCACGGCCAGGCCGCCGTACTGCTGCACGCGCAGTTCGGTGAAGGTGCGGGCGAAGCTGGGCGCCAGCGTGTTGAAGATGGCGCCCTGGTGAAAGAAGCCCATATGGAACGGCGCCTGCGAGCCGATGGCGACGGCCGGGTTGCCGAAGGGCTGGTTGCCGAAGCCGTACGACGGGTTCGCCGGGCTGCCCGGGTTGTCGTCGAACAGGTTGAGGTCATGGCCATAGTCGGGTTCGTCGCAGGCCGTGGCCAGCACCGCCAGCGGGGCGACGGCCTCGCCGGGCTGCAGGGCGACAAAACGCTGTGTGGCGCCCTTGCCGGGTGTCACGGCGGTGACCTGGGCGGCGTCGATGGCCGGCCGCGTCGGCTCGGCCTCGCGCGGATCGACCTGCAGATACAGCGCCAGCCGACTCTGCGGCGACAGGCGGAGCGCGCGCAGGAAGGCGGCGCGGCGGTCGGCGGCGCTGCGTTTGGCGTCGGGCACGAAGCGCAGTGCGTCAGGCCGCGGTGCATGGCCCTTCAGATGCTCGCGGGCCCAGGCCTCCTGCGCGTCCAGCTCACGGGCGAGAGCCGGCTCCTGGTCACGCAGGAAATCGACGAGGGGCTCGGCCTTCACGGGGGCGGCGCCCGCAACCTCTGGCATGCGCTCGAAGGCGCGGTAGCACATGGGACTGTGGTTGCCCCAGGCCTGCGCCAGGGTGGGCAGCAAAGCCAGCAGGAAGACGAGGTGGCGCATGGGGCGGCGTTGAGGGCGAAGGCGCGATTCTGGCCCCGCGGCCGAGCAAAGCCTTGCGACCGAACCCACGAAGCCGCTTGTGGCCGCCCCGCCTTCCGGTGTGCCACGGGCCGGTCAGCCCAGCGCGGCACGCGCAAGTTTTGCTGCGGTGCAGCTTAGGGGGCGGCGCACGCCGCTGCGTCGGCAGTTCGGGAACGTGAGCTTCGCCATGAACGAACCGCCGCTCTGCGCGGTGCCATGGCCCAAGGCCTGTGAGACGATGATCGCCCCCGATGCCACGAGGCCCCATGCAAAGACTCCGCGTCCGGCTCTGCCTGCTTGTCGCCCTCCCGCTGATGGCCGCCAGCGTGGCCCGGGCTGAGCACTTCGTCATCGGCGTGGAAGACGTCGACTACGCGCCGATCATGAGCACCGTCGATGGCGAGTTCCGCGGCTATGCCCGCGACATGCTGGACCTGTTCGCGCGCAGCCATGGCCACAGCTTCGAGTACCGGCCGCTGCCCACGCGGCGGCTGACCGTCGAACACCTCGGCGCCCGGGTCGATGCCGTCTTCCCCGACAACCCGGCCTGGGAGGCCGACGCCAAGCGCGGCCAGCACCTGGCCTATTCAGCGCCGGCCGTACCCTTCCAGGACGCGGTGATGGTGCCGGCAGACAAACGCGACCAGCCGCTGCACGAACTGGGCATCGTGCGCGGGTTCACTCCCAAACGCTTCCTGCCGTTGATAGAGGCCGGCCAGCTGCACGTGACCGAGGCGGGCGACCCGGCGCGGCTGATCCGCATGGCGCTGGCCGGCCGCGTCGACGGCGTGCATGTCGCGCTGCCGGTGGCCCGCTACCAGCTGGCGCAGCTGGGCCAGCCCGCGGCGCTCGTGCCCTCGCCCGCCCTGCCCGCGGCCACCTACGAGCCCCACTACCGCCTCTCAAGCATCAGGCACGCCGAGCTGGTCACCCAGTTCGACCGTTTTCTGCGCGAGGAGCAACCGGCGCTCACCGAACTGCTGCACCACTACGGCCTGGACGAAAGGCTGGCGCCCGCGGTGAGCCCCGTCAGCCCAGCGCGGCGATGACGTCGGGCGGCGCCTGCACCAGCTCGATCAACACGCCCTCGCCGCCGAACGGGAACTGATCGCCGCCCTTGGGGTGGACGAAACAGATGTCATGGCCGGCCGCGCCGCGGCGGATGCCACCGGGCGCAAAGCGCAGTCCCTGCGACTCGAGCCACTGCACGGCCACGGGCAGGTCATCCACCCACAGGCCGATGTGGTTCAACGGCGTGGCGTGCACGGCAGGCTTCTTGTCAGCGTCCAGCGGCTGCATCAGGTCCACCTCCACCGCATGGGCGCCGCTTCCCAGCGTGCAGATGTCCTCGTCGACGTTCTCGCGCTCGCTGACGAAGTTGCCGGTGACGGGCACGCCCAGCAGGTCCACCCACAGGTGGCGCAGCCTGGCCTTGTCGAGACCGCCGATGGCGATCTGCTGCAGGCCCAGGACTTTGAAAGGTCGGGTGTTGCTCATGGTGGTCCTCACAGCTTGAGCCGCCCCCACAGCCAGCCTGTCTTGTAGCCGGCCAGCGTGGCGATCGATTGTTGGTGGATGTAGGGCAGCTTGCCGCCCCAGCCGAAGAAGCGGTCGCGCAGCCACGGGGCGACGACGGCGTGGGACTGGAACATCGGCGTCAGGCCCTTGCTGGCCTGGCCGTAGAAGCGCAGGTGGGCGCGGCGGCGGCGCGTGTAGCGCTCGAACACCTGCGGCCAGTCGCCGTCGCCCAGTTCGGCGGCAAGTTCGTGCGCGTCGATAAGTGCCATGTTGGCGCCCTGCCCCAGCTGCGGGCTCATGCCGTGGGCACAGTCGCCGATGGCCAGCACGCGGCCGTCGTGCCAGCGCTGCATCCAGACGTCGGCATAGCGGGCCTCGCGCAACTGCCCGGCGTCGTCCAGGCCGGCCAGCAGCGGCGCCACGTCGGGGAACAGCGCCGTCATGCGCGCCTTCAGCGGCGCCAGGCCGATGCGCTCGCGCCAGCCTTCGAGCTCCGCAACCGGCAGACTCCAGAACAGGTTGATGCCGCGCTGGTCATCGTCCGCGTGCGCCCGGCCAACAGGCATCAGCCCCAGCATCTGCGACGCCGACCGGAAACGCTGGCGCAGGTCGATCTGCGGGAAGCCCGGCGGCGCGGGCAGCACCGTCCAGACAGCGCCCCACGGAAATGGTCGAGCGCTCTGCCTGACCTTCATGCCCTCGCGCAGCCGCGAGAAGCTGCCGTTGGCGAGGATGAGCGCGGCATGACGGGTTGCCACGCCGCCGGCCCCGCGCAGCGTGACGCCTCGCTCGTCCTGCTCGAAGCCCTCCACCGCCACACCGCAATGCCAGCGGATGCCCAGCTCGCGCACGCGCCGCCACAGCAGGCCCATCAACGCACCGCGCTGCAAGCCCAGGCCGTAGGCGTCCGGGTGGAAGCGCCGGTAGCTCATGTCCAGCACGGTACGGCCGTCGGGCGTGTCACCGAACAGGCGATCCACGCGCGTGCCCAGCGACAAGGCCTCGTCGAGCAGGCCCATCGCTGCCAGCACGCGTTGCCCGGTGGGCTGCAACAGCAAGCCGGCACCAATGGGCCTGGGCTCGGGCACGGCCTCGTAGAGGTCGACGGCAACACCGCGCTCGGCCAGACGGATGGCCACCGCCGCGCCTGCAACGCCAGCGCCAACGATGGCGACTGACGACTCAGGCAAAGCGCAGGATGGGCTGGTCCACCGACAGGCTCTCACCCGGCTTGGCCAGCACCTCAGCCACCGTCACATCCTGCGACGCGCTGAGAATGTTCTCCATCTTCATCGCCTCGATGACCGCCAACCGCTCGCCGGCCTGCACGGTCTGGCCGACCTGCGCGGCCAGGTGCACCAGCAGGCCAGGCATCGGCGACAACAGCAGCTTGGAGGTATCGGGCGGCGCCTTGTAGGGCATCAGCGACTGCAGCTCGGCCGCCCGCGGGCTCAGCACGGTCAGCTCGATGGATCGGCCGCCATGGTGGATGCGATAGGCCAGCGGGTTCTTGGCCGTGCCACGCTCGGCCTGGGCCGTGAACGACAAGCCGTTGACGGTGCCGGCGATGCGCACGTCGTTGAGCCGCGAGCGGGAGACGATGCGGTAGTCCCTGCCGCCAACCTGCACGCGCGCTTCGCCGAGCGCGCCGGCGAACTCGCTGATGTGCAGCGCATGCTGCTCGCTGCGGCCACCGCCGAGGTTCACGACGGCGACGTAGTCATGCTCGATCTGCACTTCGTGGCCCGGCAGCTGGCCGCTGATGCCGGCCTCGCGCTCGCGCGCCTTGCGGCGGATGAAGCCGGCCAGCGCGACGAGGAACAGCGGGTCGTCATGGGGCACGTCCTCGGCCTTGAAGCCGGCGGCGTAGTGCTGGGCGATGAAGCCGGTGTTGAAGTTGCCGGTGCCGAAGTCCGGGTGCGCCAGCAACGCGGCCTGGAAGGGGATGTTGCTGGACACACCGCGGATGACGAAGCCGTTGAGCGCCTCGCGCATCTTGGCGATAGCCTCGGCGCGGTCCTTCCCGTGCACGATGAGCTTGGCGATCATCGAGTCGTAGAACATCGGGATCTCGCCGCCCTCGTAGACGCCGGTGTCCACGCGCACGCCGAAGCGGCTGGGCTCGGCCTGCTGCATCGTCGTCTCGGGCGACTGGTAGCGCACGAGCCGTCCGGTGGACGGCAGGAAGTTGCGGAACGGGTCCTCGGCGTTGATGCGGCACTCGATGGCCCAGCCGTCGCGCCTGATGTCGGCCTGCGTGAACGACAGCGGCTCGCCAGCGGCGACGCGGATCATCTGCTCCACCAGGTCCAGCCCCGTGATGCACTCGGTGACCGGGTGCTCCACCTGCAGCCGCGTGTTCATCTCCAGGAAGTAGAAGTCCTGGTCCTTGCCGACAACGAACTCCACCGTGCCGGCGCTCTGGTACTTGACGGCCTTGGCCAGCGCGACCGCCTGCTCACCCATGGCCTTGCGAGTGGCCTCGCTGATGAAGGGCGACGGCGCCTCCTCGATGACCTTCTGGTGGCGGCGCTGGATCGAGCACTCGCGCTCGTGCAGGTAGACGACGTTGCCCTGCGAGTCGCCCAGCACCTGGATCTCGATGTGCCTCGGCTGCTCGACGAACTTCTCCATGAAGACGCGGTCGTCGCCGAAGCTGTTGCGCGCCTCGTTGCGGCAGGACGTGAAGCCCTCGAAGCATTCCTTGTCGTTGAAGGCCACGCGCAGGCCCTTGCCGCCGCCGCCGGCGCTGGCCTTGATCATGACCGGGTAGCCGATGCGCTTGGCGATCGCTACGGCCTCTTCCGGCGTCAGGATGGGCTCGTTGTGGCCGGGGATGGTGCTGACCTTGGCCTCGTTGGCCAGCTTCTTGGACGCAATCTTGTCGCCCATGGCCGCGATGCTGTAGTGCTTGGGGCCGATGAAGGCGATGCCCTCCTCCTCCACGCGGCGGGCGAAGTCCTCGTTCTCGGACAGGAAGCCGTAGCCCGGATGAATGGCCTGCGCGCCGGTCTGCTTCGCGGCGGCAATGATCTTGTCGGCGACGAGATAGCTCTCGCGCGACGGCGCCGGGCCCAGCAGCACGGCCTCGTCGGCCAAGTCGACATGACGCGCGTCCTTGTCGGCCTCCGAGTAGACGGCGACGGTGGCGATGCCCATCTTGCGGGCCGTTGCAATCACCCGGCAAGCGATCTCGCCACGGTTCGCAATGAGGATCTTGGTGAACATGGAGTACCTCGTTATTTCGTCTTGCCCAGCAGCTTCTTGCGCTGCTCGGTGAAGTGCCACCACGGCTGGGCCGGCCCGCCGTTCATGAAGTCGTGCGCGGCCATGAAGGTGTCCAGCACACAAGGGTCGTGGCGCCGGCCCATGGGGTCGCGCAACGCGTCGTAGGTCTTGTACGGGTCCATGCGTTTCACGTCGGCCGGTGTCGCGATGCCGAGGCCGACAAGGTCGGCTGCCATCGCCTTGCCGATGTTGGGAATGTCGGTGAGCTGGCGCGCCTCGGCGGCGCAAGTGGCCTTGGGCATGGTGCTTACAGCGGAATGTTCCCGTGCTTGCGCCACGGGTTTTCCAGCTTCTTGTCCTTCAGCATCGCAAGCGACCGGCAGATGCGCTTGCGCGTCTCGTGCGGCTGGATGACGTCGTCGATGAAGCCGCGCGCGCCCGCCACGAACGGGTTGGCGAAGCGGGCCTTGTACTCGGCTTCACGCTCGGCCAGCTTGGCAGGGTCCTTCTTGTCCTCGCGGAAGATGATCTCCACCGCACCCTTGGCGCCCATCACCGCGATCTCGGCGTTGGGCCAGGCGAAGTTGACGTCGCCGCGCAGGTGCTTGGAGGCCATCACGTCGTAGGCGCCGCCATAGGCCTTGCGCGTGATGACGGTGATCTTGGGCACCGTGGCCTCGGCGTAGGCGTACAGCAGCTTGGCGCCGTGCTTGATGATGCCGCCGTATTCCTGAGACGTGCCGGGCATGAAGCCGGGCACGTCGACGAAGGTGATGACGGGGATGTGGAAGGCGTCGCAGAAGCGCACGAAGCGTGCGGCCTTGATGCTGCTCTTGATGTCCAGGCAGCCGGCCAGCACCAGCGGCTGGTTGGCGACGATGCCCACCGTCTGGCCCTCCATGCGCGCGAAGCCGGTGACGATGTTCTTCGCGTAGTCGGGCTGCAGCTCGAAGAAGTCGCCGTCGTCGACGACCTTGAGGATCAGCTCCTTGATGTCGTAGGGCTTGTTGGGGTTCTCCGGCACCAGCGTATCGAGCGAATGATCCAGGCGCGAGGCCGGGTCGCCGCTGGGGCGCACGGGCGCCTTCTCTCGGTTGGACAGCGGCAGGTAGTTGAAGAAGCGGCGCAGCATCAAGAGCGCCTCCACGTCGTTCTCGAAAGCCAGGTCGGCCACGCCGCTGCGGCTGCTGTGCGTCGTGGCGCCGCCAAGTTCTTCGGCCGTCACTTCCTCGTGCGTCACCGTCTTCACGACCTCGGGGCCGGTGACGAACATGTAGCTGCTGTCCTTCACCATGAAGATGAAGTCCGTCATCGCCGGCGAGTAGACGGCACCACCGGCGCAGGGGCCCATGATCATGCTGATCTGCGGGATGACGCCGGAGGCCAGCACGTTCTTCTGGAACACGTCGGCATAGCCGCCCAGTGACGCCACACCCTCCTGGATGCGCGCTCCGCCGGAGTCGTTCAGGCCGATGACCGGGGCGCCGACCTTCATCGCCTGGTCCATCACCTTGCAGATCTTCTCGGCGTGCGACTCGCTCAGCGCACCGCCGAAGACCGTGAAGTCCTGGCTGAAGGCGAAGGCCAGGCGGCCGTTGATCATGCCGTAGCCGGTGACGACGCCGTCGCCGGGAATCTTGTTGTCGGCCATGCCGAAGTCCACGCAGCGGTGCTCGACGAACATGTCCCATTCCTCGAAGCTGCCCTCGTCGAACAGCAGTTCCAGCCGCTCGCGGGCGGTGAGCTTGCCCTTGGCATGCTGGGCGGCGATTCGCTTCTCGCCTCCACCGAGCCGCGCGAGCGCGCGCTTGGCTTCGAGTGCTTGCAGGATGTCGTGCATGAGAACTGCCTTCAGTAGGGGAAGTTGATCTCCACGCCGTTGCCGGCGGGGTCTTGCAGGAAGAACTGGTGCTGGCGCGTGATGTCCGAGCGCACCTCGTGGAAGCTCACGCCCAGCGCAGCGAGATGGGCCGCGGTGGCCTTGTGATCCTCGCCGAAGAAAGCGGTGTGGTCGTAGGTCGTCGGCCGCGCCGGGTCGACTGGCCCCCGCACCGGCTCGTGAGCGCGCTGTGTGGACAGGTGGACGATGGGATGGCCGCCGGCATAGAGCCAGTAGCCGTCGCTGTCGAAAGCGGGCCGCGGGCCGACCTCCAGCCCCAGCACGTCGCGGTAGAAGTCGCGCAGCGTCGCCAGCAGCTCAGCCGGCGCACGAAGGTTGATGTGGTTCAGGCCGGTGATCATGCTTGTGCGCTCCTGGACTGGAAGGCGGCCAGCAACTGCCGGGCCGCAGTGGATGCGGGTGTGCGGCCGCCGCGCACGTCGGCGGTCGCCGCCTCGAGCCGCGCCGCCATGCCGGGCTGGGATACGAAGGCCTGGCGCAGGCCGGCCCGGATGCGCTCCCACATCCACGCCAGCGATTGATCACGGCGCTTGGCCTGCCACGCGCCGCTGGCCTTGCGGGCATCGCACTGGGCGGCAATGGCGTCCCACAGCGGCGCGATGCCGTCGGCCTTCAATGCGCTGACCTGCAGCACACGCGGCGCCGTGTGGGCGTGGGTCGGCAGCAGTCGCAGCGCGGAGGTGATCTGCGCCTGCGCGCGCATGGTGGCCGTCGGGTCGAGGTCGGCCTTGTTGATGACGACGAGGTCAGCCAGTTCCATGACGCCCTTCTTGATCGCCTGCAGGTCGTCGCCCGCGTTGGGCAGTTGCAGCAGCAGGTAAAGGTCGGTCATGCCGGCCACGGCCGTCTCGCTCTGGCCGACGCCGACGGTCTCGACGATGACGATGTCGAAGCCCGCCGCCTCGCACAGCAGCAGCGCCTCGCGCGTCTTCTCCGCCACGCCACCCAGCGTGCCGCTGCTGGGGCTGGGGCGGATGAAGGCGCGCGGGTCCATGGAGAGCTTTTCCATGCGTGTCTTGTCGCCCAGGATGGCGCCGCCGGAAACGCTGCTGGACGGGTCCACCGCCAGCACGGCGACGCGGTGGCCGCGCTCCAGCAGCAGCAGGCCCAACGCCTCGATGAAGGTGCTCTTGCCGACACCCGGCACGCCGGAGATGCCCAGCCGCAGCGCGCCGCCGGTGGCGGGCATCAGCGTGGTCAGCAGTGCGTCGGCCTGCTCGCGGTGGTCGGCCCGCGTGGACTCGACCAGCGTGATGGCCTTGGCCAGCGCGCGGCGCTCGCCGGTCTTCAGGCGCTCGGCAAGGTCGCTCACGCGAAGGCCTCCCAGCGGTATTCGATGTCGAAGTCCTGTTCCTCGACCACGCGGAAGCCGTGGCGCCGGTAGAAATCGTTGGCACGGCTGTCGCGCAGCGCGGCCAGCGTGATGGGACGCCCCTGGGCCTTGATCCGGTCCAGCACCCACGCGCCGACACCCTGCCCTTGCGCCGCGGGCTTCACATAAAGATGGTGCAGCCGCAATTCGCCTTCGCGGGGCTCGACGGTGAAGTAGCCGACGCGTTCGCCGTTCACGACGAGATGCTGCATCCACTCGGGGCGGAACTGGCTTTTCAGCCGCGCCCGCGCGACGTCGGGGTTGAAGCGGCCCAGCCGCTCCAGGCTCTCGCGCAACGCCTCGATGCGCAAGGCCAGCATGGCCTCGAAGTCCGCGTCGGCGACGGGCGCCAGCGTGGGCGTCGTCAAGCGGCGACTCCGGCCAGCTGCGCCTTGATGGCCTCCAGCACGCCCTTGGCGCTGGCCGGGATGGGCGTACCCGGGCCGTAGACGCCCTTGACGCCGGCCTCGAACAGGAAGTCGTAGTCCTGCGCCGGGATCACGCCGCCGACGAAGACGATGATGTCGTCCGCGCCCTGCTTCTTCAGCTCGGCAATGATGGCCGGCACCAGCGTCTTGTGGCCAGCCGCCAGCGTGGACACGCCCACGGCGTGCACGTCGTTCTCGATGGCCTGGCGGGCGCACTCCTCGGGCGTCTGGAACAGCGGGCCGATGTCGACGTCGAAGCCCAGGTCGGCGAAGGCGGTCGCGACGACCTTGGCGCCGCGGTCGTGGCCGTCCTGGCCCAGCTTGGCGATCATCACGCGCGGGCGGCGGCCGTGCTCGTCACCGAAGGCCGCAATCTCGCCCTGCAGCTTCGCCCAGCCCTCGGCAGAGTCGTAGGCGGCTGCGTAGACGCCGCTGACCTTGTGCGTGTCGGCGCGGTGGCGGCCGAACACGGCCTCCAGCGCGTCGCTCACCTCGCCCACCGTCGCGCGCAGCCGTACGGCCTGGATGCTCAGGTCCAGCAGGTTGCCTTCGCCGTTCTCGGCCGCCCGCGTCAACGCGCCCAAGGCCGCCTGGACCGCCGCCGTGTCGCGCGTGGCCTTGATCTTCTTCAGCCGCTCGATCTGCGCCTCGCGCACCTTGACGTTGTCCACGTCGAGGATGTCGATGGCGTCTTCCCTGTCCAGCTTGTACTTGTTGACGCCGACGATGACGTCCGCGCCGGAGTCGATGCGGGCCTGCTTCTCGGCCGCGCTGGCCTCGATCTTGAGCTTGGCCCAGCCGGAGTCGACGGCCTTCGTCATGCCGCCCATCGCGTCGACTTCCTCGATCAGCGCCCAGGCCTTGTCGGCCATATCCTGGGTCAGCTTCTCCATCATGTAGCTGCCGGCCCACGGATCGACGACGCTGGTGATGTGGGTCTCTTCCTGGATGATGAGCTGTGTGTTGCGCGCGATGCGGCTGCTGAACTCGGTGGGCAGCGCGATGGCCTCGTCCAGCGAGTTGGTGTGCAGGGACTGCGTGCCGCCGAACACGGCGGCCATGGCTTCAATGGTGGTGCGCACGACGTTGTTGTACGGGTCCTGCGCGGTCAGGCTCCATCCCGAGGTCTGGCAGTGCGTGCGCAGCATCAGGCTCTTGGGCGACGTTGCACCGAAGCCCTTCATGATGCGCGTCCACAGCAGCCGTGCTGCGCGCATCTTGGCGATCTCGAGATAGAAGTTCATCCCGATGGCCCAGAAGAACGACAGCCGCGGCGCGAAGTCATCCACCGCCAGGCCCTTGGCCATCGCCGTCTTCACGTACTCCTTGCCGTCGGCCAGCGTGAAGGCCAGCTCCAGTGCCTGGTTGGCGCCCGCCTCCTGCATGTGATAGCCAGAGATGCTGATCGAGTTGAACTTGGGGCACTTCTGCGCCGTGTACTCGATGATGTCGCCGACGATGCGCATCGACGGGCCCGGCGGGTAGATGTAGGTGTTGCGGACCATGAACTCCTTGAGGATGTCGTTCTGGATGGTCCCGGCCAGCTGGTGCTGCCCCACGCCCTGCTCCTCCGCCGCGACGACGTAGCCGGCCAGCACCGGCAACACCGCGCCGTTCATCGTCATCGAGACTGACACCTTGTCCAGCGGGATGCCGTCGAACAGGATCTTCATGTCCTCCACCGAGTCGATGGCCACGCCGGCCTTGCCGACATCGCCCATTACGCGCGGGTGGTCGCTGTCGTAGCCGCGGTGGGTGGCCAGGTCGAAGGCGACCGACACGCCCTGGCCGCCGGCGGCAAGCGCCTTGCGGTAGAACGCGTTGCTCTCCTCGGCGGTCGAAAAGCCGGCGTACTGGCGGATCGTCCACGGCCGAACGGCATACATCGTGGCCTGCGGGCCGCGCAGGAAAGGCTCGAAGCCGGGCAGCGTGTCCGCGTGCGGCAGGCCGGCGGTGTCGGCGGCCGTGTAGAGCGGCTTGACGGTCAGGCCCTCGGGCGTGATCCAGTTGAGCGCAGCCATGTCGCCACCCGGGGCGGCCTTGGCCGCAGCCGAAGCCCACTGCTCCAGCGTGGCGGTCTTGAACTCCGGGGCGCCTGGGGCGCGGCTCGCGTCCGACATCGAACTTCTCCTTGAACAGAAGCGGCATCATAGCTCGCCCGTTATTCATAATTATGAATTCAGAATCACCTACAATCCAGCCCCATGCCCGCTGGCTCGCCTGACTCTTCTGCTCCGTTCCCGTCCACCGCCTTGTATGAACAGGTGGCAGACCGGCTGCGCCAGCGCATCCTGGGTCGCGAACTGGAGCCAGGCTCCTGGATCGACGAGTTGAAGCTCTGCGGCGAACTGGGCATCAGCCGCACACCGCTGCGCGAAGCGCTGAAGGTGCTGGCCAGCGAAGGCCTGGTGACGATGAAACTGCGCCGCGGCGCCTACGTCACCGAGATGAGCGAGCGGGACGTGCGGGAAGCCTACCAACTGCTCTCGCTGCTAGAAAGTGACGCCGCGGCGGAAGTCGCCACCCGGGCGAGCGACGCCGATCTGGCCGAACTGGGCGAGCTGCACCGCGCGCTGGAGGAGGCCTTGCCCGAGCGAGACGCCTTCTTTGCCGCCAACGAACGCTTCCACCTGCGCCTGCTTGAGATCGACGGCAACCGCTGGCGGCTGCAGATCGTCGGCGACCTGCGCCGGCTGATGAAGCTGAACCGCCACCACTCGCTGTTCCGGGAGGGACGGCTGGCGGAGTCGCTGGAGGAGCACCGCGCCATCGTCAAGGCGCTGCTTTCGCGGGATGCGGAGGCCTGCCGGCGATTGGTTGCCGCGCATTTTTGTAACGGGTTGAGCGCGACGCAGACGGCTTCGTGAAGGAAATGGGGCGGTCGTGAACTGCCACCGTTTGCTGCTTCTTATCGAAGTGTGAAGCAGCGCGTCCGTCACTAGCATGGCAGTCAATGGGTAAACCTCCCCCGGCCTGGGTGTCAGACGGCCGGCCGGACACCCGATTTCCGCCAACAGGCGCACGATTCGAGAACTTGTTCCTCAAGTCCTGCCCTGGAGGCCCGATAACCGACTGAAGCTCCAGAAACCCGGAGTTACAGGTTTGCTGATTTCTGGCGACCCGTACTCCCACGGAAACAAAGCCCCTGTGGCCTGCCACCGATCCCGGTGGGCCTCGCAGGACTGAAGACAAAAGCCCGGGCGTTCGGGGGCCGTTTTATCCGACGCAGAGCCGCTGCCTGAAAAGTCAGCGGCCTTCAGCACAACAGCAGGTGAAGCAGCCATGGCAACCGTCATCCCGTTCATTCCCGTTTCGCGGATTCCCGGCCTGTCCACGACCACGATCCGGGACTTCACGACCGAAGACTGGGCTGCCTTCAGTACCGACCAGTTGATCGCGTTGACGACGACGCAGGCCGCGGTCATCACCTCCACCGGGCTGTCCGTCCTCAGCAGCGACCAGATCCGCGCGTTCCAGACCGAGGACCTGCGCGCCATCACCACCAGCTCGCTGCAGGGCTTCCACTCCGACCAGATCGCGTCGATCACGACCGACCAGTTGCAGGGGCTGAGCAGCAGCCAGATTGCTGCGCTCACGACCGTGCAGCTCAAGGGCCTGGACGCCGCCGACATGGTGGCCCTCACCTCGGCCCAGGTCGGCGCGCTGACGACGGCCCAGGTCTCCACCCTGTCAACCGACCAGCTCTCCTCGCTGGAGGCCGCGGACGTCAAGTACCTGACCACGAGCGCATTGCGCTCGCTGTCCAACGCCCAGATCGACGGGCTGACCAGCGACCAACTGCGTGGTCTCACCACCGGCCAGGTCACCTCGCTGACCACCGCTCAGGTGCATGGCCTGAGCACCGATGAACTCAACGAGCTGACGAGCGACCAGATCGGCAAGCTCACCACAGGCCAGGTCAGCGCGCTGTCTGGCAGCCAGCTCAGCCACCTCACCACGGACAGCCTCAATGCCCTGGGCACGGGTCAGTTCGCGGTGCTGAACTCGACCCAGTTCGGCGCGCTGACGACCGACCAACTCTCCAAGCTGGAGACGGCCGACCTGCGCTCCGTGACGACGGCCGCCATGAGCGGCCTTTCTTCCGATCAGGTCAACAGCCTCAGCAGTGACGAGGTCGCCAGCCTCGGCACCAACCAGGTCGCCTCACTGAATGCCAACCAGGTCAAGGGCCTGACCGCCAACGACATGACCGCCTTGGGCACCGCCCAGGTCGCCGTGCTGAGCTCGGCGCAGATCCAGGCGCTGAACACCGACCAGCTCTCGGCCATCGACGCCGGCGACATGAAGGCGCTGACGACCGGCGCGTTGCGCGCCCTGTCCAACGCCCAGATCGACGGCCTCACGTCCGACCAGCTGCGCGCGCTGACGACCGCCCAGGTCAACTCGCTGACCACGGCGCAGATCCACGGCCTGAGCACCGACGAGCTCAACGAGCTGACCAGCGACCAGTTCGCCAAACTCGCCACGGGCCAGGTGCAAGCCCTGAGCGCCAGCCAGCTCAGCCACCTGGCCACAGACAACCTGAACGCGATGGGCACCGGCCAGTTCGCCGTGCTGACGTCCACCCAATTCGGCGCCCTCACCACCGACCAGCTCTCCAAGCTCGGCACCGCCGACCTGCGTGCCGTCACCACGGGCGCCCTGTCGGCCCTGTCGTCCGACCAGATCAACAGCCTGTCCACCGACGAAGTCGCGAACCTGGGCACCAACCAGGTCGCCTCACTGAACGCCAACCAGGTCAAGGGCCTGAGTGCCGGCGACATGACGGCCCTGGGCACCGCCCAGGTCGGCGTGCTGAGCTCGGCGCAGATCCAGGCGCTCAACACCGACCAGCTGTCGGCCATCGATGCCGGCGACATGAAGGCGCTGTCCACGACGGCCCTGCGCGCCCTGTCGAACGCCCAGATCGACGGTCTCACCAGCGACCAACTGCGTGCGCTCACGACCGCCCAGGTCAACTCGCTGACCACGGCGCAGGTCCACGGCCTGAGCACCGACGAACTCAACGAGCTGACCACCGACCAGTTCGCCAAGCTGGCCACCGGCCAGGTGCAAGCCCTGAGCGCCAGCCAGCTCAGTCACCTCGCCACCGACAACCTCAACGCCCTGGGCACGGGCCAGTTCGCGGCCCTGACATCGACCCAGTTCGGCGCGCTCACCACCGACCAGCTATCCAAGCTGGAAACGGCCGACCTGAAGGCCGTCACCACCGGCGCCCTGTCGGCTCTGTCGTCCGACCAGATCAACAGCCTCAGCAGTGATGAGGTCGCCAACCTGGGTACCAACCAGGTCGCTGCACTGAGCGCCAACCAGGTCAAGGGCCTGACCGCCAACGACATGACCGCGCTGGGCACCGCCCAGGTCGGCGTGCTGAACTCGGCGCAGATCCAGGCACTCAACACCGATCAGCTGTCGGCTATCGATGCCGGCGACATGAAGGCGCTGTCCACGACGGCCCTGCGTGCGCTGTCCAACGCCCAGATCGACGGTCTGACGTCCGACCAACTGCGTGCGCTGACGACCGCCCAGGTCAACTCGCTGACCACGGCCCAGGTCCATGGCCTGAGCACGGACGAACTCAACGAGCTGACCACCGACCAGTTCGCCAAGCTGGCCACCGGCCAGGTGCAAGCGCTGAGCGGCAGCCAGCTCAGCCACCTGACGACGGACAACCTCAACGCCCTGGGCACCGGCCAGTTCGCGGCCCTGACATCGACCCAGTTTGGCGCGCTCACCACCGACCAGCTCTCCAAGCTGGAGACAGCCGACCTGAAGGCCGTCTCCACGGGCGCCCTGTCGGCCCTGTCCTCCGACCAGATCAACAGCCTCAGCAGCGACGAGGTCGCCAACCTGGGCACCAACCAGGTCGCCTCACTCAGCGCCAACCAGGTCAAGGGCCTGACCGCCAACGACATGACGGCCCTGGGCACCGCCCAGGTCGCCGTGCTGAGCTCGGCGCAGATCCAGGCGCTGAACACTGACCAGCTGTCGGCCATCGACGCTGGCGACATGAAGGCGCTGACGACTGGCGCGCTGCGTGCGCTGTCCAACGCCCAGATCGACGGTCTGACGTCCGACCAACTGCGCGCACTGACGACCGCCCAGGTCAATGCGCTGACGACGGCGCAGGTTCACGGTCTGAGTACCGACGAGCTCAATGAACTGACGACCGACCAGTTCGCCAAGCTGGCCACCGGCCAGGTGCAAGCCCTGAGCGCCAGCCAGCTCAGCCACCTCGCCACGGACAACCTCAACGCGATGGGCACGGGCCAGTTCGCCGTGCTGACGTCCACCCAGTTCGGCGCGCTGACCACGGACCAGCTGTCCAAGATGGAGACGGCCGACCTGCGCGCCGTCACCACCGGGGCGCTCGCGGGCCTGAGTTCCGACCAGATCAACAGCCTGTCCACCGATGAAGTCGCCAACCTGGGCACCAACCAGATCGCGTCGCTGACGGCCAACCAGATCAAGGGCCTGAGCGCCGGCGACATGACGGCCCTGGGCACCGCCCAGGTGGCGGCGCTGAACAGCGTCCAGGCCCAGGCGCTGAGCACCGACCAGCTCTCGGCCATCGACGCCGGTGACATGAAGGCGCTGACGACCGGCACGCTGCGCGCCCTGTCCAACGCCCAGATCGACGGCCTCACGTCCGACCAACTGCGTGCGCTGACAACCGCCCAGGTCAACTCGCTGACCACGGCCCAGGTCCATGGCCTGAGCACCGACGAGCTCAACGAGCTGACCACCGACCAGTTCGCCAAGCTCGCGACAGGTCAGGTCCAGGCCCTGAGCGCCAGCCAGCTCAGCCACCTGGCCACGGACAACCTGAACGCGATGGGCACGGCCCAGTTCGCGACGTTGAACTCGACCCAGTTCGGCGCGCTGACCACCGACCAGCTGTCCAAGATGGAGACGGCCGACCTGCGCGCCGTCACCACCGGGGCGCTTTCGGCCCTGTCGTCCGACCAGATCAACAGCCTGTCCACCGACGAGATCGCCAACCTGGGTACCAACCAGGTCGCGGCCCTGAGCACGGCCCAGATCAAGGGCCTGTCGGCCGCGGACATGGTGGCCCTGACGTCGGCCCAGGTCGGCGTGCTGACCTCGGCCCAGGTGCAGTCCTTGTCGACGGATCAGCTCTCGTCGATCGAACCCGGCGATATCAAGGCGCTGTCGACGGCAGCAATCCGCTCGTTGTCGGTGGCCCAGCTGGATTCGCTGACCAGCGACCAACTCCGCGCGCTCACGTCGGCGCAGTTGAGCGCACTGACCACCAACCCGCAGGTGATCGGCATCACGACCGATGACCTCAATGTGCTGACGACGGACCAGATCGCCAAGCTGACGACCGGCCAGGTCTCGGCGCTGACGACCGACCAGCTCCACAACCTCGGCACCGACAACCTCAACGCCCTCGGCACCGCGCAGTTTGCCGTGCTGAACTCCGGCCAGTTCGGTGCACTGACGACCGACCAGCTCTCCAAGATGGAGACGGCCGACCTGCGCGCGGTGACCACGGCTGCCCTGCGCGGCCTGAGCAGCGACCAGATCAACGGCCTGACGACCGATGAAGTCGCCAATCTCGGCACCAACCAGGTCGCCACGCTGACGGCCAACCAGGTCAAGGGCCTCTCGGCCGGTGACATGACCGCCCTGGGCACGGCCCAGGTCGCCGTGCTGACGTCGGCCCAGATCCAGGCGCTGAACACCGACCAGCTCTCGGCCATCGACGCCGGCGACATGAAGGCGCTGACAACCGGTGCGCTGCGTGCCCTGTCCAACGCCCAGATCGACGGGCTCACCAGCGACCAGTTGCGCGCGCTGACGACTGCCCAGATCAACTCGCTGACCACCGCCCAGGTCCACGGCCTGAGCACGGATGAACTCAACGAGCTGACCACCGACCAGTTCGCCAAGCTCGCCACCGGCCAGGTGCAAGCCCTGAGCGCCAGCCAGCTCAGCCACCTGGCCACCGACAACCTGAACGCCATGGGCACGGCCCAGTTCGCGACGTTGAACTCGACCCAGTTCGGTGCGCTGACCACGGACCAGCTCTCCAAGATGGAGACGGCCGACCTGCGTGCCGTCACCACCGGCGCGCTCGCCGGCCTGAGTTCCGATCAGGTCAACAGCCTGTCCTCGGACGAAGTCGCGAGCCTCGGAACCAACCAGGTTGCCTCGCTGTCGATCGCCCAGGTCAAGGGCCTGACCGCCAACGACATGACCGCGCTGGGCACCGCCCAGGTCGCCGTGCTGAACTCGGCACAGATCCAGGCGCTGAACACCGACCAGCTCTCGGCCATCGACGCCGGCGACATGAAGGCGCTGACGACCGGCGCGCTGCGCGCCCTGTCCAACGCCCAGATCGACGGCCTCACGTCCGACCAACTGCGTGCGCTGACAACCGCCCAGGTCAACTCGCTGACCACGGCCCAGGTCCATGGCCTGAGCACCGACGAGCTCAACGAGCTGACCACCGACCAGTTCGCCAAGCTCGCCACCGGTCAGGTCCAGGCCTTGAGCGCCAGCCAGCTCAGCCACCTCAGCACCGACAACCTGAACGCCATGGGCACGGGCCAGTTTGCCGTGCTGACGTCCACCCAGTTCGGCGCGCTGACCACGGACCAGTTGTCCAAGATGGAGACGGCCGACCTGCGCGCCGTCACCACCGGCGCCCTGTCGGCCCTGTCGTCCGACCAGATCAACAGCCTGTCCACGGATGAGATCGCCAACCTCGGCACCAACCAGGTCGCCTCATTGAGCGCCAACCAGGTCAAGGGCCTGAGCGCCGGTGACATGACAGCCCTGGGCACGGCCCAAGTCGGCGTGCTGAACTCGGCGCAGATCCAGGCGCTGAATACCGACCAGCTCTCGGCCATCGACGCCGGCGACATGAAGGCGCTGACGACCGGTGCGCTGCGTGCCCTGTCCAACGCGCAGATCGACGGCCTGACGTCCGACCAGCTGCGCGCGCTGACGACCGCCCAGGTGAACTCGCTGACCACCGCACAGATCCACGGCCTGAGCACGGATGAACTCAACGAGCTGACCACCGACCAGTTCGCCAAGCTGGCCACCGGCCAGGTGCAAGCGCTGAGCGGCAACCAGCTCAGCCACCTGGCCACGGACAACCTGAACGCGATGGGCACAGCCCAGTTCGCGACGTTGAACTCGACCCAGTTCGGCGCGCTGACCACGGACCAGCTGTCCAAGATGGAGACGGCCGACCTGCGCGCCGTCACGACTGCGGCGCTCTCGGCCCTGTCGTCCGACCAGATCAACAGTCTCAGCAGCGACGAGGTCGCCAACCTCGGGACCAACCAGGTCGCTTCGCTGTCGACCGCCCAGGTCAAGGGCCTGACCGCCAACGACATGACGGCCCTGGGCACCGCCCAGGTCGGCGTGCTGAACTCGGCGCAGATCCAGGCGCTGAATACCGACCAGCTGTCGGCCATCGACGCCGGCGACATGAAGGCGCTGACGACCGGTGCGCTGCGCGCCCTGTCCAATGCCCAGATCGACGGCCTCACCAGTGACCAACTGCGTGCGCTGACGACCGCCCAGGTCAACTCGCTGACCACGGCGCAAATCCACGGCCTGAGCACGGACGAACTCAACGAGCTGACCACCGACCAGTTCGCCAAGCTGGCCACCGGCCAGGTCCAGGCCCTGAGCGCCAGCCAGCTCAGCCACCTGGCCACCGACAACCTCAATGCGATGGGCACCGGCCAGTTCGCCGTGCTGAACTCCACCCAGTTCGGCGGACTTACGACCGACCAGCTGTCCAAGATGGAAACGGCCGACCTGCGCGCCGTCACGACTGCCGCGATGTCCGCCCTGTCGTCCGACCAGATCAACAGCCTGTCCACGGATGAGATCGCCAACCTGGGCACCAACCAGGTCGCCTCACTCAGCGCCAACCAGGTCAAGGGCCTGAGCGCCGGCGACATGACGGCCCTGGGCACCGCACAAGTGGCCGTGCTGAACTCGGCCCAGGTCCAGGCGCTGAACACCGACCAGCTGTCGGCCATCGACGCCGGCGACATGAAGGCGCTGACGACTGGTGCGCTGCGTGCCCTGTCCAACCCGCAGATCGACGGCCTGACCAGCGACCAGCTGCGCGCGCTGACGACCGCCCAGGTCAATGCGCTGACCACCGACCAGATCCGCGGCCTGAACACCGATGACCTGAACGTGCTGACCAGCGACCAGTTCGCCAAGCTCGCCACCGGCCAGGTCGCCGCCCTGAGCGCCAACCAGCTCAGCCACCTGACGACGGACAACCTGAACGCCCTGGGCACCGGCCAGTTCGCCGTGCTGACATCCGCCCAGTTCGGCGGGCTCACCACCGACCAGCTCTCCAAGCTGGAAACCGCCGACCTGCGTGCCGTCACCACCGGAGCGCTCTCGGCCCTGTCGTCCGACCAGATCAACAGCCTCAGCAGTGACGAGGTCGCCAGCCTCGGCACCAACCAGGTCGCCTCACTGAATGCCAACCAGGTCAAGGGCCTGACCGCCAACGACATGACCGCCTTGGGCACCGCCCAGGTCGCCGTGCTGAGCTCGGCGCAGATCCAGGCGCTGAACACCGACCAGCTCTCGGCCATCGACGCCGGCGACATGAAGGCGCTGACGACCGGCGCGCTGCGTGCCCTGTCCAACGCGCAGATCGACGGCCTGACCAGCGACCAGCTGCGCGCGCTGACGACCGCCCAGGTCAACGCGCTGACCACCGACCAGATCCGCGGCCTGAACACCGATGACCTGAACGTGCTGACCAGCGACCAGTTCGCCAAGCTCGCCACAGGCCAGGTCGCCGCCCTGAGCGCCAACCAGCTCAGCCACCTGACGACGGACAACCTGAACGCCCTGGGCACCGGCCAGTTCGCCGTGCTCACGTCCACCCAGTTCGGCGGGCTCACCACCGACCAGCTCTCCAAGCTGGAGACGGCCGACCTGCGTGCCGTCACCACGGGCGCCCTGTCGGCCCTGTCGTCAGACCAGATCAACAGCCTCAGCAGCGACGAGGTCGCCAACCTGGGCACCAACCAGGTCGCCGCACTCAGCGCCAACCAGGTCAAGGGCCTGACCGCCAACGACATGACCGCGCTGGGCACCGCCCAGGTCGCCGTGCTGAACTCGGCCCAGGTCCAGGCGCTGAACACCGACCAGCTGTCGGCCATTGATGCCGGCGACATGAAGGCGCTGTCCACGACGGCGCTGCGTGCCCTGTCCAACGCCCAGATCGACGGCCTGACGTCCGACCAGCTGCGTGCGCTGACAACCGCCCAGGTCAACTCGCTGACCACGGCACAGGTTCACGGCCTGAGCACCGACGAGCTCAATGAACTGACCACCGACCAGTTCGCCAAGCTCGCCACCGGTCAGGTGCAAGCCCTGAGTGCCAGCCAGCTGAGCAACCTCGCCACGGACAACCTCAACGCGATGGGCACGGGCCAGTTCGCCGTGTTGACGTCCACCCAGTTCGGCGCGCTGACCACGGACCAGCTCTCCAAGATGGAGACAGCCGACCTGCGCGCCGTCACGACTGCGGCGATGTCCGCCCTGTCGTCCGACCAGATCAACAGCCTGTCCACGGATGAGATCGCCAACCTGGGCACCAACCAGGTCGCCTCGCTGTCGACCGCCCAGGTCAAGGGCCTGAGTGCCGGCGACATGACAGCCCTGGGCACGGCCCAGGTCGGCGTGCTGAACTCGGCGCAGATCCAGGCGCTGAACACCGACCAGCTCTCGGCCATCGACGCCGGCGACATGAAGGCGCTGACGACCGGTGCGCTGCGTGCCCTGTCCAACGCCCAGATCGACGGCCTGACGTCCGACCAGCTGCGTGCGCTGACGACCGCCCAGGTCAATGCGCTGACCACCGCCCAGATCAATGGCCTGAGCACGGACGAACTCAACGAACTGACCACCGACCAGTTCGCCAAGCTCGCCACCGGCCAGGTCCAGGCCCTGAGCGCCAGCCAGCTCAGCCACCTGGCCACGGACAACCTCAACGCCATGAGCTCGGCCCAGTTCGGGGTGCTGACCTCCACGCAGTTCGGCGGCCTCACGACCGACCAGCTGTCCAAGATGGAGACGGCCGACCTGCGCTCGGTCACGACTGCCGCCTTGGCCGGCCTGTCCAGCGACCAGATCAACAGCCTCAGCACGGATGAGGTGGCCAACCTGACAACCGCGCAGGTCGCCTCGCTCAGCGCCGGCCAGGTCCACGGCCTGTCCGCCGGTGACATGACGGCACTCGGCTCTGCCCAGGTGGCGGCGTTGAACAGCGCGCAGGTCCAGGCGCTGTCGACTGACCAGCTCTCGGCCATCGACGCGAGCGACATGAAGGCGTTGAACACGGCCTCGCTGCGCGCCCTGTCCAACGCCCAGATCGACGGCCTCACCAGCGACCAGCTGCAGGCCCTGACGACGACCCAGGTCAACGCGCTCACGACGGCCCAGCTGTCGAACATGAACACCGACGACCTGAACGAGTTCACGACCGACCAGTTCGCGAAGATGTCCACCGGGCAGGTCGCGGCGCTGACGGCCACGCAGTTCGGCCACCTGCAGACCGACGATCTCAACGCGATGGGCACGGCGCAGTTCGCCGTCATCAGCTCGACCCAGCTCGGCGCGCTGACGACCGACCAGTTGCAGGGTCTGGAGACGGCGGACCTGCACGCCGTGCAAGCCAGCTCGCTGGGCCTGCTCAGCTCCGACCAGATCGGCGCGCTGGAAACCGACCACATCGTCGCGCTGACCACGGCGCAGTTTGTCGCGCTGAACGCCACCCAGCTCCACGGCCTCAACGTCGCGGACATGGGAGCCCTGACATCCAGCCAGGTTGCCGTGCTGACCTCGACTCAGGTCCAGGCCCTGTCCACCGACCAGATCTCGGCGATCAATTCGGATGAAGTGCGGCTGATGAGCACGGGCACGATCCAGGCAATCTCCGATGCGCAACTCGGCGCGATGACCACCGACCAGCTCACCGGCCTCGGCGGACGCGTGTCGGTGCTGACGACCAGCCAGATCGCCCACCTGTCGACGGACGACCTGAACACCTTCAGCGCGGCGCAGTTCTCCGTGATGTCGTCCAACCAGGTTCATGCGTTCACGAACACCCAGGTCGCAGCGCTGGAGACCGACGACCTGCGCGCCCTGAGCACCGCCAGCATCGTGGCGATGACCAACGCACAGATCCAGGCCATCACGACGGACAGCTTCGCGACGCTGCGCGGCACGCAGATCGCTGCGCTGACCGGCACACAGGCCGCGGCGCTGACGACGGATCAGGTCCACGCCTTCACGACCGACCAGATCGGCTCGCTGTCGACCCACGACATCGCGTCGATGAGCATGAGCCAGCTTGACGCCCTGTCAGGCTCGGCGGTCGGCGAGATGAGCTCGGGCCAGCTGAACGCCTACTTCGGCGTCACCCCCATCGTGATGGACCTCAGCGGCACGGGCATCCACACGCTGTCCGCCTCGCAGGGCGTCAACTTCGACCTGCTGGGCACCGGCCAGAGCCACCAGGTCGGCTGGGTGGGTAGCGGCAACGGCCTGCTCGTGATGGACCTCAACCACGACGGCATCGTCAACAACGGCAGCGAGCTCTTCGGCATGGGCACCATCCTGCCCAACGGCCAGCACGCCAAGGATGGCTACGCCGCCCTGGCCGCCCAGGACACCAACCACGACGGCAGGATCGACGCCCACGACGCGAACTGGAAGGAGCTCAAGGTCTGGGTGGACGCCAACCACGACGGCAAGACCGATGCGGGCGAGCTCAAGTCGCTGGATGAGCTCGGCGTCGTCTCTCTGGACCTGAATGCCGCCAAGAGCAACACGGTGGACAACGGCAACCTGGTGGGCCTGATCTCGAGCTACACCACGAGCGACGGGGTCAAGCACGAGATGGCCGACGTGTGGTTCACCAAGGACGTGCAGCCGCAGAAGCCCGAGCACAGTTCGGACTTGTCGACCGTCAGCGTGCACGACGTGCTGACGGCGCCGACCACGCCGCTGCTCGGCAGCGAGCACGTCGACCTGGCCAAGACGGCAGCCCTGCCGACGACCGATGCCCACCTCGCAGCCATCGACCGCAAGCTGGCCGAGGACGACGAGCACCGCCGCAACGGGGCCAACCTGGTCTGAGGCCGGACGGCGGGCAGCGACCGATCTCCTGACGGCACGGCGACGCCGTGCCCCCAATCAGGCCCCGCGGAGCAATCGGCGGGGCCTGATCTTTTGGAGATGCCGCAAAGAAAGCAAACGGCCCCGCGAGCGGGGCCGTGCGACGGGACGTCCGGCGGCGCCCTCAGGGCCTGTCGTTGAGCAGTTCCTCGCACTCCAGTTGCGCGGCGGCGGCGGCCTGGGCAGCGATGCTGGCCGGCGCGACGGCCACGCGCTCGCCAGCCTCGACGAAGGCGGCCGAGAACTGGCGCATCACATGGTCCACGCCGCGCGGCGAGACCTCTCGCAGGTCGCCTTCGAGATACTGGCCAAAGCTCTGGGCGGACGAGATGATCTCGAAGGATGGGAAGTACTCCACGCCGTCGTGGGCATCCGCGAAGCGCCCGGCCACGGCCCGCAGCACGGCCTTGGAGTAGCTCGACGCGACGACCACCGGATGCGCGGTGGCCGTGGCCACCAGAGGGACCGGTGACACCGTGACGATCCAGCGCATACCCGGGTTCACGTCGGCCACGAATCCGCGCACCCACTCCAGATCGGCCAGGATCTCCGGGTAGTCGAAGTTCACGAAGCCGTGGCGCGCCGCGTCGAACTCGCCCGCCGCCGTGCCCGGGCAGACCGGGAAGACGATGCCGCTGCCCTGCTCCACCCAGGCCTCGGTCAGGCCCAGCGTGAAGACGAAGACATCGCACTCGCTGAACAGCCGCCGCACCTGGCGCAGGTGCCAGGCCCGGTCGGCCCGCAGGTCGGCCAGCGACGCATAGCCGCCGGGCTGGATGCGGGGGCGCAGGCCGTCGAAGAAGGCGCCGTCACCCGTCAGCACGGGCGGGTCACCCTCGCGCAACCCGAAGGCGAACTCCACGAGCTGGCGCAGCTGACGCACCGTGTAGACATTGGCATACCGTGCCGAGAACACGCCGTACTGCAGCTCGCGCGCCCGCTCGGGCGACACGCCCGTCGGCGCCTGTTCCACCACCCAGTGGCTGAGGCCGAAGCTCTCCAGCCGCCGGGCCATGTGTTGGGCGAAGCAGGAGCCGGCCGTCGCGATCTTGAGCGCCGGCTTCAGCTTGAACTTGGTGGCGGGCTTGAAGTCCAGTTGGCCCCAGGCCTGGGCGCTGACCGTCTTGCGCCAGAAGGCCTGGGACGGCATCTGTTCATACGGATGCGACATGCGCGAGCACCTCCCGGATCTGCGTGGCCAGCCCTTCGGCGTAGGCCTGGTTGCCATGCAGGCAGCCGCGGGCGTGCTCGGCCTTCAGGCCGCCGGCCGGCGTCAGCGAACCCGGCGGCGGCGGCAGGCTGTCCACGCCATAGGCGCGCAGACGCTCGGCCATGTCCGACAACATCAGCCTGTACAGCCGCGCGCGCGCCGCGAACGGCTTGATGCCATGCTGGGCGAACAGTGGCCCGAAGGCCTCGGGGTGGGCCAGGATGTGTTCCTCGGACTCGATGGGCGGCGGCGGCGGCAGGTGGACGACACGGGCCCTAGGGAACTGGCGACGCAGGGCCAGCAGCGTGGCGAACAGCGGCGCCGAGAACTCGCGCACCCAGGCTGTCGCGTCGGCCAGCGACATCCATGGCCGCCCCGGCAGGCAGTGGCTGACGGCATCGTTGAAGTCACCGTGTGCCGGGTCGTCGACGAGGGAGACGATGGCGTATTCGTGGCCGCGCATCAGCGAGAAGACAACCTCGGTGTCGGCGCTGACATGGCTCAACACGCGCCCCAACTCGTCGGGCAGGTACAGCACCTTACCGTCGAACTCGGGCGGCGGCCCGGCTGCAGGCGTGTTGAAGAGCACGTACTCGCCCTGCCAGCCCGACGGGCCGCCCAGGTCCAGCGGCCCGGTCACCGGCACGCCCGTCGCCCAGGCACGGTGGACAGCGTTGGCCGGCAGTTCGCGCACGAAGCGATCCGTGATGCCGAATAGATGCGAGCTGCCGATGAGCGAGTAGCGAGACATGGCCTGGACGGAAAGTGCCGACGATGCTAACAAGCGCCACCGGACGCCCAAGAGCACAGAAGGCAGCCAAACGGCCGCCAGATCAAGCCCAGTTCCAGCCATCGCGGCCGGCTGAGCGCTGTCACACTCGCGCCTGTCCTGGCCGATCATTTGCCCCATGAGCGACATCAGCATCGCATTGCCGGTCCACAACGCCCACCACACCCTTGCCGCCACGCTGGACAGCCTGGTTGCGCAAAGCCTGCGGGATTTCGAGGTCGTGCTGCTGGACGACGCCTCGTCGGACGACTCGCTGGAGATCGCTCGGCGCTACCAGGACCGTCTAGCGCTGCGGATCATCCGCGCAGAGCAGAACCTGGGCATCTCCGGCGCGCGCAACCGCCTGCTGGCCGAGATCGACACACCCTTCATCGCCATCCTCGACCACGACGACCTCTGCCATCCCGAGCGCCTGGCACGCCAGCGCGACTTCCTCGAGCAGCATCCCGAGGTCGACATCGTCGGTTCGGCCGTGGCTTATTTCTCCAGCCCGGCCGACCTTCCCGCAGGCCGGCAGGTACTGCGCCATCCGGCCGGCGATGCGGCCATCAAGACCCAGCTGCTGCACACGACCTCCATGGTCCACCCCAGCGCGATGGCCAGGCGCAGCTTCTTCAGCGATTGCGGCGGCTACCAGGCCGAGTTCTCCCCGGCCGAGGACTATGCGCTGTGGTGCCGCGCCGCCCTGCTCGGCAAGCGCTTCGCGAACCTCGATGAGCCACTGCTTTACTACCGCATCCACGCCAGCCAGACCAGCAAGGTGCAGGGCGAGCGCATGGTGCGCATGGACATCGAGATCAAGCGCCTCTACGTGCGCGCCCTGCTGGCCGGCAGCGCCGACACCGCGCTGCCCGAACTTTTCTGCCCCTACCTGCGCCACGAACCCCGCGTGCTGGCGGCCATCCTGCCGCAACTGATGCCGGCGCTGCTCAAGCTCGGCCAGCGCGTGGCCTGCCCCGACACCTACGCCCAGATCGTCGCCCAGGTGCTGGGGCGCTCCCTGCTGCCCGCCGCCTGAAGCCGCCGCCATGCCCAAGCCCTTCTTCTCCATCGTGATGGCCACCCACCTGCGCGCCGCGCCGCTGGCGCGCGCCATCGCCTCGCTGCGCGCGCAGACCTGCGCCGATTTCGAGATCCTGCTGGTGGCCGACGCGCTGGATGCCGACAGCGCCGCCGTCGTCGCCCACGACCTCGGCGCCGAGGACAGCTTTCTGCGCCGCAACGGCTGCCCCGGCCCGGCGGAGAGCCGCAATCGCGGCCTGGCCATGGCACGGGGCGAATGGGTCGTCTTCCTGGACGACGACGACACGCTGCAGCCCCATCACCTCTCGACGCTGCTACCGCACTGCCAGCGACCCGACGCCCAGGTGCTGTACACCGACGTGACCATCGTCACCGAGGACCGCCAGCAGCCCGGCATGCCCGAACTCGGCCGACAGGCCATGGCCCTGGGAACCCAGGACCCGGCCACGCTGTGGGTCAAGAACTTCATCCCGCTGCACTGCCTGGCCTACCGCCGCAGCCTGCTGCAGGGCCTCGCCTTCGACGCCCACCTCGCCTCGCAGGAAGACTGGGACTTCCTGCTCGGCGTCTGCGCCCGCGAGACGCCCCGGTTCGTCGCCGGTGGCGGCGCCGTGATGCACAAGGACTACGTCAACCCTGGCCAGCGCCGCGGCCAGCAGGAGGCCTCCAACAACACGACGGTGGTGCTGGATTTCCTGCACGTATACCGACGCTGGCCCGCGCCTACACCCGAACTCAAGGCGGCACGCGCAGGGCTGCTCCGCGGTGTCGGCCTTGATCTTCCCGTCGACTGGTTTTGAGCCTGACCTGCGCCGGTGCCACGCAGCTGCGGACCGGCGCCTATCGTCTCGGCATCATTCGTAGCGCTTGTGAAAGCCGACAAGCAGCGCGTCGAACTGGAAATCCAGGCGGCGATAGAGGTTCAGGATCGGGATATTGGCGGCTGAGATGAGCGTGTGGGCCTCGCGCACCCCGCGCAGCCGATTCAGGCGCAGCACCTCGGCCCACAACGAAGCCCCCAGCAGGGCATGGCTGCGTTTGACGCCGGTCAGCACCAGGTCCACGCGCCCCTCATCGGCACGCTGAACATGCAGGCCGATGACTTCGCCCTTCAAACGGTAGCAGAGCAGCTCGTGGCCCTGTTCGATCAGGTCGTGCAGCCAGTTGCGGTAGCGCAGCGCGGCTTGCTCGCGCGTGACCCATGGGTCCTCATGGATGCGGCCATGCTCGAAGTCATCCGCCAGGATCTGCTGCAAGGCGGCGTGGTCGGCAACGACGGCTGGCTCCAGCACCGGGCCGCGCCGGATCAGTCGGTCGAAGACTGCGCTGCCTTGAATGTGGCGATGCCCGACCCGGTAGCTGGCTTCGGCGAAATAGAAACCGGCGCGGTGGAAGGCCCGCTTGGCAGCGGCCTCGGGCGCCACCCGGGCATAGGCAAAACGCACGCCGTTCTCGCGGGCCCAGGTGTCGAACTGCTGCAGCAGGGCGAGGATCTGCGTCTCGTCATCATGTCCATCCAGGCCCGTGATCTCAGCGCAGGGCACGCCGAATACACGCTCGTCCCAGGGTGTCAGACGGCAGTCCAGCGAGGCATTGGAAGCGGCATGGAGACGGGGCATGGCGGCGCAAGGCTGGTTGCAGTGAAGCCGGCCACGGGCCGGCGGGAAGAGCAACTCGCGGTCGAGGTTCGCGACGAGGCCCGGCGGATCGGCCGGCCGCGCGAGCCGCGTCGCGAGAAGCGGATCATCGCCGCAGCGCCCGGCCATGGCGGCCTCGTCGTGCAGGTGCAAAACCCGCGGTGCGCACCGGGCCTGGCTGCGCCCCGTGTCCGCCCGGTTGGTGGACGACATAAGGCACGCGCCGCCCGTTCATTTCCATCCTTCCCGATTTCTCGGGCATGTTCAAGTACAACTCGGGTCTGCATCAAGCCAGCACGACACCGCGAACCCGCAAGACAAGAGTCGAAATGAACGAGGTCATAGCCCCTCTGCAGCACGTCCTTGCCCAAAGGCAGTTCGAGAACTTCCTGAACGCGATGGCGGTCTATGCGATCCAGCGCGCCTACGACAAGGAGGCGCAAGGCCTGCTCACGGGCTCGTCGACTCTTGACGCGCTGTGCTGCCAAGCCGCGGAAGCGATCGAGCGCGACGATCCCATGCCTGCCGCGACGGCCGGCACCGATGACTTCACGCTGTATATCGCCACCGAGCTCTACTGGGGCAAGGGTGGGCACACGCCGCTGTTGATGGACCTGATCAAGGTGGACCGCTCAGCGCGCCGGGAACTTGTTCTGACCAACATCAACGGGGGCCCGAAGACCTCTGAATTCAAGCAGCAACTCAGCCAGGCCCTGGGACCGTCCGTCAAGGCCCACTACCTGGAAGCCGAGTCGCTGCTCGAAAAGATCCTGATCTTGCGGGCCTACATCAGGGCCCAGCGGCCACGCCGCATCATCCTGATGACGCACCAGCACGACGTGGTGAGCTACTGCGGCCTTACCGGCGGTTCCGCCCGGCAAATCATCAAGGTCCTGCATGCCGACACCTTCTCGCTGGGCCTCAACATCCCCTGGTACATGCTGGTAACGCTGAACGCGATCAGCGCCCAGGACATTGCCAACGACACCGGGCGCGGCGTCCACCTGTGGCCGATCGCAGCCGAAGATCAAGGCATGCGGCCCTGGCGGGAATGGGAGGCCGGCGGCCCGCTCAAGACCTGCAGCCACGGCACCCAGCGCAAGTTCGACGGGCAAGCGGGCTTGACCTATGCCGACGTCGTCGCCCAGCGTCTGCAATTGCTGCCCGGCGAGCACGTCCACATCGGCGATCTGAACGAGGAGATGCTGCATCAGATCCGGGCAACCATCGCTCGTGCTGGGCTGGCCGCTGAACGATTCAGCCACGTCGGCAGCGTGCCCAGTCTTTGGCGCTACCTCAAGGCGAGCGACATCCAGCTCTGCATCTCGTCGTTCCCGGTCTGCGGCCCCCGTGGCCTGGTGGAGACCAAGGGCTGCGGGCTGCCGGTGCTGATGTACGAGAACCGGGAGCATCCGGTGCGCAGCTCGCTGATCCACGCGTATCCCGGCTGCCTGCATTGGAGCACCGAGCAGGAGCTGGTCGCAGCCTACCGGGCCCTGACGCCGGCCGTGCTGCGCGAGCAGGCGTTGCTGGCCCGGGCCGACTACGAGCGCAACCATTCGATGGAAGCGCTCGGCACAAAGGCCCGGATTCCCGACAACTACGTCGCGCCCAAGGTCTGCCGCCCCGCCGGCACGCTCACATGACCCTCGCTCCAACGCCCATGTCAAAGCCAGCACTCGGCGCACAAGCTCCCATGCCGGCGGTCGATGCACCCATCCCTTTCAATCGCCCCTACATGACGGGCAAGGAGCTGTACTACATCGCCCAGGCCCACTTCAATGGCAGCCTGGCCGGCGACGGCGCCTTCACCAAGCGATGCCACGAGTGGCTGCAGGAGCAGGCGGGCTGCGCGCGCGCCCTGCTGACGCATTCCTGCACCGCCGCACTGGAAATGACCGCCCTGCTGCTGGACATCCAGCCCGGCGACGAGGTCATCATGCCCTCGTTCACCTTCGTTTCCACGGCCAATGCCTTCGTGCTGCGCGGCGCAGTCCCGGTCTTCGTGGACATCCGGGCCGACACGCTCAATCTCGACGAAACCCTGATCGAGGCGGCCATCACCCCGCGTACCAAGGCAATCGTGGTCGTGCACTATGCGGGCGTGGCCTGCGAGATGGACGCCATCCTGCGCATCGCCCGCAAGCACGGCCTCCATGTGATCGAGGACGCGGCCCAGGGCGTCATGTCCCGCTACAAGGGGCGTTCGCTGGGCACCATCGGCGATCTCGGCGCCTACAGCTTCCACGAGACCAAGAACGTCATCTCCGGCGAGGGCGGCGCCCTGCTCGTCAACAACCCGCAGATGACGCAGCAGGCCGAGATCATCCGCGAGAAGGGCACCGATCGCAGCCGCTTCTTTCGCAACGAGGTTGACAAGTACACCTGGCAGACAGTTGGCTCCTCCTTCCTGCCGGGCGAGCTGATCGCGGCCTTCCTGTGGGCGCAGCTGGAAGAGGCCGAGCGCATCACTCAGGTCAGGCTGACGAACTGGCAGCGCTATCACGAGTTGCTGCAGCCGCTAGAGGCGCAAGGCCTGCTGCGGCGCCCCGTCATCCCCGCCGACTGCCAGCACAACGCCCACATGTACTACGTGCTGCTGGCACCCGGAATCGACCGCCAGAGGGTACTGGACGAGCTCAAGCGCCAAAATATCTTCAGCGTCTTCCACTACGTGCCCTTGCACTCTTCGCCGGCGGGTGAGCACTACGGCCGCGCGCACGGTGAACTGGCCATCACGGACCAGCAATCGGCACGGCTGATCCGGCTGCCCCTGTGGGTCGGGCTGAGCGAATCGCAGCAGGGCCGCGTCGTGGACGAGCTCGCGCGCCTCTGCACGGAGAAATGAAGGCGTCGGACCGCTGAAACGGCGACTGCAGCGATCAGTGCTGCCCGCAGCCGGGTGTCCGGCGCGTGAACGACAGACAGGGGCTGGCGCTCAGTCGCCCCACTTGTCGATGTACTGCCTGTAGCTTTGCAGCCAGCCGTTCGAGCCGAAGCCGCCCTCGCTCTGGTGCGTGATCGCGATCGGCCAGGTGGCCAGGCGCAGACCGGCGGCGCGCGCGCTGCGGCAGAAATCCATGTCGTAGAAGTGGAAGTCAAAGCGCTCGTCGAAGCCGACCTGGCGCTCGCGCAGCAGGTCGCGCCGGGCCGCGAGCAGCACGCCGTCGAGCAGCTCGCAGGCCGCGGGCACCGGCCCGAAGGCGCTGATCTGGCCGAAAGGCGAGGGCCCGTGCGAGACCACGCCCGACAGATGGACGCGCTCGTCCCACTCGAACTTCGTGCTCGGGAAAGCCCAGGAGGGCTGGCCCGGCACACGCCGCCGATTGCCGGCAACGCCGATCACGTCGAAGGCATGCACGCCCGCCATCACATGCTCGAAGAAGAAGAAGTCATCGAGCCAGACATCGTCGTGGATGAAGGCCAGCACCGGCGAGGCGTCGGCCGCGGCGATGCGCTCGTTGTAGAGCGCCGGCAGGCCGCGTCGGTTCTCGAAGTAGACCCGCGCCTTCAGGCGGTCGTCGTGGGCCATGCGGCGCAACGACAGGCCAAGGGCCGAGCGCCCCCAGAACTCGTCCGAGGACAGGCGGGTGGCGCAGACCAGGTCAATCACGGGTGCCGCCCTTTCGACGGCTCGACGAAGGCCCCCTCCAGGCTGTCGTCCGAGGCGATCACGCGAGCCGGCTTCAACGCCTGCAGGGCTGCGAGCAGGTCGGGCAGGTCAGGTGGCTCGAAGGCCGGTATCAGCATCGTGGACATGCGGCGAGTCTAGGGGCGGCGGGCCGGCGCACAAGCCGCGAGCAGGCAGTCAAACACGGGCCAGACGCGGAAGCCATCGACGGCCCAAGGCACGAAAACAGGGGCGGCGCACACCGTCCACAAGGGATGCCCCGCAGGCGGTTCGGATAATCTCCCTGCACATTGCCTGCCCACGCCATCGACAGCCATGGATAACCTTGACGACAAGCTCCGCCTCACCTTCGCCGATGCCCTGGGCTTGAGCCCTGACCAGGTGGTCGATTCGCTCGCCTACGCGGACTCCCCGGCTTGGGACTCGGTGGCGCACATGGCCCTGGTGGCGGCCATCGAGGAGGCCTTCGACATCATGATCGACGCCGAGGACGTGATCGACCTGAGCAGCTTCGCCAAGGCCAAGCAGATCGTTCGTAAATACCTCTGACCCTTGGCCCGCCATGGCGACGCCTCAGCCACTCTGGGCGGCACAGCCCCAGCTCAGCGAATCGCTGGCCCTGATCGACGAGCAGGGCCGCAGCATCAGCCGCGGCGAGCTCGACGCCCTGGTCGACGCGCGCGCTGCGACGCTGCGGGACCGAGGCGAACGCCTGCTGGGTCTGCTGTTCTTCCGCAACCGGCTGGACGACCTCGTCCAGCACCTGGCCTGCCTGAGCTGTGGCCACGTCGCGCTGCTGCTGCCGGCCGACATGCCGGCCCCGGCGGCGCAGGCCCTGGTCGACCTCTACCGCCCAGCCTGGCTGCACGGTGCGCCGGCCGACGTCCGGCCCGCCACCGGGATGCCGCCTGCACTGCACCCCGACCTCGGTCTGCTGCTGAGCACGTCAGGCTCCACCGGCAGCCCCAAGCTCGTCCGCCTGTCACGCACCGCCGTGCAGGCCAATGCCGCGTCCATCGCGGCCTATCTGCAGATCGCACCGACCGACCGCGCGCTGACGACGCTGCCGCCGTCCTACTCCTACGGGATCTCCGTCATCCACAGCCACCTGCTGGCGGGTGCCTGCGTCGCGCTGTCGGACGCCAGCGTGCTCAGCCCCGAGTTCCTGCCGCGGCTTCGCGAGCTGGCCGTCACCAGCATCGCCGGCGTGCCGTCGAGCTGGCAGATGCTGCTGCGCACCGGCTTCGACAAGGCCGGGCTGCCGGCACTGAAGACCATCACCCAGGCGGGCGGCCGGCTGGACGAACCCTTCGTCCGCCGCCTGCATGCCTGGGCGCAGCAGCAGGGTGCGCGCTTCTTCGTCATGTACGGGCAGACGGAGGCGACCGCCCGCATCAGCTACGTGCCGCCCGAGCGGCTGGCCGACAAGTTCGGCGCCATCGGCATTGCCATTCCGGGCGGCCAGCTCAGCGTGGACGACACCAGCAGCGAGCTGCTCTACCGCGGCTCCAACGTCATGATGGGCTATGCCACAGCGGCCGACGATCTGACGCGCGGCGACGAGCTGGGCGGAGTGCTGCGCACGGGCGACCTGGGACACATGGACGAAGACGGCTTCTTCTACGTGACCGGCCGGCTCAAGCGCTTCGTCAAGCTCAGCGGCAGCCGCATCGGGTTGGACGAGGTCGAGTCGCTGCTGTCCACCGTCCTCAAACTGCCCGTGGCGGCCGGCGGGCGCGACGAGCGCCTCGTCGTCGCCGTCGAGAGCGCCGACGAAGCCGTCGCGGCCCAGGCCCGCGAGCTGCTGGTACAGCGACTCCAGTTGCCCTTGAGCCTGCTCCGCATCCGGCTGCTGCCGGCGCTGCCGCTGCTGCCCACCGGCAAGCGCGACTATGCGGCTCTGAACGAACTGGCCTGACAGCCCCCAACGATGCAGGCCCCCGACCTCCCCTTCGACCTCGCCCAGCCCTACGGCCTGACGGCCGGGCGCAAGCGCCCTCTGCTGCTGGCCACGCTGAACGCGCTCAGCGACTGGCATGCCCAGGGCTGCGCCGCCTACGCCGGCATGCGCGAGCGCCTGTTCGGCACGACCCCGGCTGCCACGCTCGACGCCCTGCCCTGGCTGCCCGTGCGCCTGTTCAAGACGCTGGACCTGGCCAGCGTGCCGCCCGAGCAGATCATCAAGACGCTGACCTCCAGCGGCACCAGCGGCCAGGCCGTCTCGCGCATCCGGCTGGACCGCGAGACCTCGGTGCGCCAGACACGCGTGCTCGCGGCCATCATGGCCGCCTTCCTCGGCAAGCAGCGCCTGCCCATGATCGTCGTCGACAGCGCCGACCTGCTGAAGGACCGCACCCAGTTCAACGCCCGCGCCGCCGGCATCCTCGGCTTCTCGGTCTTCGGCCGCGACCACCACTACGCGCTGGACGCCGACCTCCGACTGAAGGCAGACGAGCTGCAGGCCTGGCTGCAGGCCCACCAGGGCCAGCCGGTGCTGCTGTTCGGCTTCACCTACGTCGTCTGGCTGGGCCTGTGCCAGGAGGCCGAGAGACTGGGCGTCAGGCTGGACTTCGGCCCCGGGAGCACGTTGATCCACGGCGGCGGATGGAAGCGGCTGGCCGACCAGCAGATCGGCAACGACGACTTCAAGGCCCGGCTGCGCGAGCAGCTCGGCATCCGCCGCGTCTTCAACTATTACGGCATGGTGGAGCAGGTCGGCTCCATCTTCATGGAATGCGAGCACGGCCACCTGCATGCGCCGGTGTTCGCCGACATCATCGTGCGCCATCCGCAGACGCTGCAGCCCCAGCCCGTGGGCGAACCCGGCGTCGTCCAGGTGCTGAGCGCCCTGCCCCTGAGCTACCCGGGCCACTCGCTGCTGACCGAGGACGTCGGCACGCTGCATGGCGAGGACGACTGCCCGTGCGGCCGGCCGGGACGCCACTTCACGATCAGCGGGCGCCTGCCCCAGGTCGAGATGCGCGGCTGCAGCGATACGCGGGCGGTGCCGGCATGAGCCCCGCACGGCCGCCCGAAGGGGCTCATTCCCGCCCGGCGGGCCAGCGCACAGCGCGAAGGGTGCGCCCATGAGCATCAGGTATCTGCTCGGCACCGATGACGGCACGCCCTTCGAGGGCCTGCTCGACCGCTGTGCAGCCGCCCCCGCCTGGGCGCCCTTCGACGCCCGCGCCACCGCCTTCGTGGCCCGCTTCTCGCAGCGTCTGCTGACCCACCCGCAGGCCCGCCAGTTCCCCGAGATGGCAGCGCTGGGACACTGGTTCCGCGGCGCCTCGCTGCGCGACCTTGCGGCGCAGTACCCGGCCCGCGCCGGCTTCCTGCGCCTGGGCCGCGGCCTGGCCTTCCACGTGGCGCCGGCCAATGTCGACTCGGTGTTCATGTACTCC
This sequence comes from Pelomonas candidula, assembly GCF_043555985.1. Lineage (NCBI taxonomy): Bacteria > Pseudomonadati > Pseudomonadota > Betaproteobacteria > Burkholderiales > Sphaerotilaceae > Roseateles > Pelomonas candidula. Next base: position 56,907 of record NZ_JBIGIC010000013.1, read on the forward strand.
TGGCTGCTGTCGCTGCTGGCTGGCAATGCCAACCTCGTGCGCGTGTCGCAGAAGGGCAGCCCGCAACAGGACTTCGTCATCGAGGCCCTGCGCGCGACACTGGCCGAGCCGGTGGGCGAGCCGGTTGCCGGCCGCTTCGTGCTGCTGACCTACCCGCACGACGACGCCATCACCGGCGCGATCTCTGCCCGCAGCCAGCTGCGCGTCGTCTGGGGCGGCGACGCCACCGTCGCCACCTTGCGCGCCATCCCGCTGCGCCCCACCGCGACCGAGCTGTGCTTCCCGGACCGCTTCTCCGCCGCCGCGCTGTCTGCTGCCGCCGTACTGGCGCTGGACGATGCCGGCCTGGCCCGGCTCGCCCAGGGCTTCTACAACGACGCCTTCTGGTTCGCCCAGCAGGCCTGCTCCAGTCCGCGCATGCTGGCCTGGGTGGGCGGCGGCGCTGATGTCGACGCCGCAGCGTTGCGCTTCTGGGCCGCCGTGGCGGCCGAGCTGACGCGCCGCGACGCCGACAACAGCGGCGCGATGACGATGGCCCGCGTGGCTGCCAGCTTCGAGTACGCGGCGGCTGGCCTCGCCCATCTGGGCCCGAACATGCTGGGCAGCTATCCGCTGCGCCTGGTGCTGGACCACGGACTGACCGCTGCGGTCAAGGAGGTCCACTGCGGCAACGGCCTGTTCCTGGAACAGCGAACCGACAGCCTCGCGGCGCTGGCCGAGCAGTTCAGCGACCGTGAGCAGACGCTGTCCGTCTTCGGCTTCGGCGAGGACGAGCTCATGGCGCTGATGCAGGCCGTGCCAGCCCGGGCCATCGACCGCCTCGTGCCCATCGGCAGGGCGCTGGATTTCTCGCCGGTGTGGGATGGACAAGATCTGATCCTGTCCTTCAGCCGACTCATTGCCTTGCCGATTTCATGAGCATCAACCTCTCGCTTCAGGACAAGGTGGCCGTTGTTACCGGCGCCTCGCGCGGCATCGGCCTGGCCTGCGCGCACAAGCTGGCGCAGGCCGGCGCCAGCGTCATCATGCTGGGCCGCAACGAGGCCGCCCTGCAGGCAGCCGCGCAGGGCATCCGCACCGCCCTGCCCCACGCGCAACTGCAGCCGCTGGCCTGCAACGTGGCGGACCCGGCCAGCGTGCGCGACGCATTCCAGACCGTGTTCAAGACCCACAAGAAGCTGCACGTGCTGGTAGCCAACGCGGGCGTGCTGGACGATGCGCTGATCGGCATGGTCACGCCGGCGCAGATCGACAACACCTTTGGCACCAACGCATCGGGCGTGTTGTACTGCGCTCAGTACGCCAGCCGGCTGATGGCCCGCTCGGGAGGTGGGGCCATCATCAACGTGACGTCCATCATGGGCCTGCGCGGCAACATCGGCCAGGCCGTCTACGCGGGCAGCAAGGCCGCCGTCGTCGGGATCACGCTGTCGCTGGCCAAGGAACTGGCGCCGCAGAAGATCCGCGTCAACGCCGTGGCACCCGGCTTCATCGACACCGACATGGCCCGCTCCATCAGCAGCGAGAAGCGCGCCGAGCGCATCGGCGCCATCGCGATGGCCCGGGCCGGCGGCGCCGACGAGGTGGCCGACGTCGTGCTGTTCCTCGCCAGCGACATGGCCAGCTACGTGACCGGCCAGGTCGTCGGCGTGGACGGCGGCATGGTGATCTGAATCCAGGCGCCGTCGCCCGACTCGGTCAAGAAGGGCCGGTGGCGTAGCACCCTGCCAGGTAGCCCGCCAGCGTCAGTTCGTACCGCTGCGCTCCGTCATGGATGGCCTGGCGCGCAGCGAAGAACAGATAGCAGGTCGATCATGCTCAACGCGTGGCGCCGAAATCGTGCCAGAGGCGAAGGAATTCCTCGTCGGCCTCAGCACCGACGGAGAGCGCCGGCAGCAGCGCGATGAAGGGTTGGATGTCAGCCTCTGCAGCGTAGCGCTGACGCACCCCTTCGGCAGACCTGGCGATGGTGGCTCGCGCCAACGCCTCGCTCAGTTGACCGGCGCGCAAAGCGCCGAGTGCAAAGGCGATCCAGCCGACCACGCCGAGCTTGAACGCCCGCCCCAGCGGCTGTTGCGAGTTCTGGCCGGCGCTGGTTCGAAAGTAGCCCAGGTGTTCATTGACAAAGGCCAGCGGTGCACGCTGAGTGCAAATAAGCATCGCACCAACGTCTTCCAGACCATGCAGCTTCACGCCGCCGAGCTGGGGGTGCATCAGGTCATCCGCACTCTCGGCCCTGAACGTGGTGTTGGAAAGCTCGCCAAGCCAGTTGTTGCCGGTGCCGACGATATGTTCGAACAGGATGCTCGCGGGCAGCCGCAACACGCGCTGCGACATCGCATCCAGCTCGGCGGGCACGGGCAGGCTGGCCAGTGGCTGTCCCGTCTCGCTGGCATACCAGCGCCGGCTCACGGCGCAGCCAGCAGCCGTCACGGCCAGCGCCTCGGCATGACGGGCGTAGAAGCTCGGATAGGGAATGTCGTCATCCATCAGCAAATGGAAGTACGGTGTCGCGCCACCGTAGAGGCCGAGCAGTTGCTGGCAATTGGCCCAACCGCCGCGCCTGGGGCCGGGCACGACGCTGAGGTTGAGCCGATGCACAACGGGCGAAAGCGCCGGCTCGGCCAACGCACGCAGAAAGGCACCATCCGGGCTGTCGTCCGACACGATGACACGCGCCGGCAGCTGGGTCTGCACCTGCAAAGCGCGAAGCAGTTCGGTCAGGTAGGCCGGCTTGTAGGCCGGGATCAGCGTCGTGAAACTCATGGCCCGCGCAGTCTAGGTGCCGTTCCAGACGGGCAACACGAGAAATGCGGGTCATCTCCAGGCCTCCGCCATCATCGAAGGCCCGCACAATGCCCCGCATGACTTCGTCGCCCACCCTGCTCATCACCGCAGCTGGCACCGGCGTCGGCTGGGCCTACGCGCTCACGCTGTCCCAGCACATGCCCGGTGTGCGGCTCATCACCGCCGACACCAACGGCGCCGCCTGGTGCAGCGCCGCTCGGCTTTCGACTCTGCACCTGCAGTGGCCGCCGTTCGAGGCCGGCGATGCCTACTTGGCTCAACTCAACGCGCTGATCGACGCCGAGGGCGTGACCCACTACCTGCCGATCATCGACCCTGAGATCGCCTGGGCCGCCCGCGAGCGCGGCCGGCTGCGCGTCGAACTGCTGGGGCCAGACGATGAATTCGCCAAGCTGGCGTTGGCCAAGGACCAGTACGCCGCACGGTTGGCCACCCTTGGCGTCGACAGCCCGCGCACACTGGGCCGCTCCGACATCGAGGCTGGCACGCCTGGATTCGCCAAGCTGCCGGGCAGCTTCGGTGGTCGCGCAGCTTGGCCCATTCAGCGCGCCGAGCAGCTCGATACGCTCCCAGCCGGCGCCTTCGTGCAGGAGGCCTTGCCTGGTGCCGAGTACACGGTCGACTGCTTTCCGACCGGCGACGACGACATCGTCATTTGCTCTGTGCGCGAACGTGTGGAGACTAAGAGCGGCGTGTGCACCAAGGCACGCATCGCGCCGAACCCGATCCTGCGCGACTACGCCCGAAAGATGGTGCAGGGCTTCAGCCTGACGACGCCGTTCTGCTTCCAGGCGATCGCCAGTTCCGATGGACAGCGCCTCGCGGTGACCGACATCAATCCGCGCCTGGGTGCCGGCACGCTCATGAGCGCGGCCAACGGCACCGACTTCTTTGCCGCACATCTGGCCCGCACCTTTGGCCACAGCTGGCGCGAACACTTGCGACCGCACCATCTGCGTTGCGCCGTGACGCGCCAGTATTTCGAGCTGCTGACGCCGGAAGTCGATTGAAGTCGAACGACGCAATGACCACGCTGGCTCTGGATCTCGACGGCACATTGATTTCCTGCGAGGAGCGCCATTGCGCCCTCATGAAGCAGCTGTGCCGAGAAGACGGGATGGATGAGGACTTCATCTCGCGCTACTGGGCCGCCAAGCGCGAAGGTGCTTCCAATATGGTGGCGCTGCACGCACTGGGCCATCCAGCGCCCGACGCGCGTGCCGCAGCCTGGAACCGCAGCATCGAGCACTGGCCCTGGCTGGGTTACGACCGACTGCTGCCCGGCGTGATGGACGCGCTGGCAGCGCTCGCACGCGACGAGACGAACATCGTCGTGCTGACCGCGCGCAGCCAGCCGTTCTTCCTGCGACAGCAGCTCGATCGCCTGGGCCTGATGCCACATCTGGACGCCCTTCTGGTAGTACCGCCGAACGACGCAGCAACGGCCAAGGCCAGGGCCTTGCGCGAGCTGAAGGCCCTGGCCTTCATCGGCGACACCGAAAGCGATGCCGACGCGGCCGAACGCGCCGGCATGCCCTTCCTTGCTCTCAATGGCGGCATGCGCTCCAGCGCTTTCTGGCGCGCGCGCGGCCGTGTCTCCTACCCCGACCTCGGCGCCGCGCTTGCGGCCCTGCCTCGACCATGACCCAGAACGCCCACCTCGACGCCATCGCCCGGGACTCGATCTACGCCCTGGGCTGCAACGGTTCCATGATCCGCCACAGCTGGTCCATCGCACGCCGCCACCTGCCACCTGGCCGGCTGCTGGAGATGGGGCCGGCCGAAGGTGTGATGACCACATTGATCGCCGCAGAGCGCGACGACTTGCACCTGCTGGAGGGGTCTGCGGTCTACTGCCAGAGTCTGCGCGAGCGCTTTCCGCAGGCCAAGGTACACGAGTCCATGTTCGAAGACTTCGTGCCCGATGCCCCCTTCTCCGCCATCGTGCTGGGGCACGTTCTGGAACACGTCACCGACCCGGTGGCCGTGCTCAAGCTCGTGCGCGGCTGGATGGCGCCAGGCGCCCGCATCTTCGCGGCCGTCCCCAATGCGCGGTCGCTGCATCGCCAGGCCGCCGTCATCATGGGCCTGCTGGCGCAGGAAGATGCCATGAGCGAGCTGGACTACCGCCACGGCCATCAACGCGTCTTCAACCCAGAGTCCTTCCGTGCCAGCTTCACTCAGGCCGGCCTGGATATCGAAGTGTTCGGCGGCTACTGGATGAAGCCGGTGTCCAACGCGCAGATCGACCGCGACTGGACGCCGGCGATGCTGGACGCGTTCATGAAGCTCGGCGAACGCTACCCCGACACGGCGGCCGAGATCTACGTTGTCGCCTCGGCCGGCTAATCACCCGACCGAACGCACGACCTCGGCCACGCGGAACACGTCGTCTCGGGTCAGGTAGGGCGCCATCGGCAGGCTCAGCACCTCGTGCTGGAAGGCCTCGGCGATGGGCAGCGATGGCCAGGCCAGTGCGGCATAGGCCGGCTGCTGATGGCAGGCCAGCGGATAGTGCACGAGATGCCCAATGCCGGCGGCCGTCAACGCGGCCTGCACGGCAGCACGTCGCGGCGTGCGGATGACATAGAGATGCCACACCGGCTCGGCCCCCGGAGCCACGACAGGCCGGATGACGTCGGCACCGGTCAGCGCCTCGTCATACCAGGCTGCCACACGGGCGCGGGCGACGTTGTCGGCGTCCAGCGCCGACAGCTTGGCGCGCAGCACGGCGGCCTGGATCTCGTCCAGACGCGAGTTCACGCCCTGTACCTCGTGGCGGTACTTCTGCGTGGAGCCGTAGTTGCGCAGCAGGCGCAGCTTGGCAGCCAGCGTGTCGTCGTTGGTCGTGACGGCGCCGCCATCGCCCAGCGCACCAAGGTTCTTGCCCGGGTAAAAGCTGAACCCCGCCGCGATGCCCAACGAGCCCGCCCGGCGCCCCTGCCAGCGCGCACCGTGGGCCTGCGCGGCGTCTTCGACCACCTTCAGGCCGTGGCGCTGGGCCACCGCGTTGATGGCCTCCATCTCGCAGGGCTGGCCGTAAAGGTGAACCGGCATGATCGCCTTCGTGCGCGCCGTGACGGCGTCTTCGATGCGCTCGGGGTCCATGTTGTGCGTGCCCGGCCGGGGCTCGACAGGCACGGGTATCGCCCCCACCGAGGACACGGCCAGCCAGGTGGCGATGAAGGTGTTGGACGGCACCAGCACCTCGTCTCCCGGGCCGATGCCCAGCGCGCGCAAGGTCAGGCTCAGTGCGTCCAGGCCGTCGGCAACGCCGATGCAGTGCTTGACTTCGCAATAGGCCGCGAACTCGCGCTCGAAGGCCTCGACCTCGGCACCCAGGATGTACCAGCCCGAAGCCAGCACGCGCTCGATGCCCGCGCGGATGGCCTCATCGTGCGCCGCGTTGAGCCGCTTCAGGTCCAGGAAGGGGATGTTCACTTGGCGCCCCAGCGGTCGCGCATGAACTCCGCGTAGTCGCGGTGGTAGTCGCCCTCGTCGTATTTGGTCGAGGCCAGCACCATGCAGACCGAGGCCGACGAGAAGTTATCGAGCTCGCGCCAGATCATCGGGCAGATGTACAGGCCCTGGTAGCTGCGGTTCAGGTGCACGCGCTTCTTGTCCTTGCCGTCGTCGAGGATGACGTCGAAGCTGCCCGACATCGCGATGATGAACTGGTGCAGGTTCTTGTGCGCATGACCGCCGCGCTCGCTGCCACCAGGCACGTCGTAGAGGTAGTAGACGCGCTGGATGTCGAAGGGCACATGCACCCCGCCCTCGATGAAGGTCAGGTTGCCGCGCGGGTCATGGATCTTGGGCAGGTCGAAAATCTGGCAGCGGTCGATGGACATGGGCGAAAGCCTTGGTGATGCTTCGGGACCAAGTATGGCCTCAGCGCAGGGGCGTCGACACCCCGCGGCCCATGCTCCAGATCAAGGCGACGATCTGCTGGGCGTCGAACATCGCGTTCACGTGGGCCACGCGCATCGAGTAGTAGTCGCCCTCGGCGGCCATCACGTCGAACAGCGAACGGCGGCCGAGCTGCTGCCACTGCTGCAGCGTCGAGGCGCGCACGCGGTCGCTGTTGCGCAGGATCTCGACGATGCGGTGCGCGCGGTCCAGCGTCGACAGGCCGACCTCGTTCATCTCGAGCAGGCGGTAGCGCTTGGCCTCGACGGCCTCGTCGCGTTGCAGCACCGTGGCGCGGTAGCGCTGCACCGCCGCATTGGCCTCCGCCTGGGCGCCGGGCGGCAGGATGGGGATGGTGACGGTGACGCCGCCGGCATACTCTGTGGCCTTGGAGACGCCTGCCTGACGGATGGCATTGCCGCTGATGCTGATGCTGGGCTTCTGCCCGGCGATGACGGACTCGGCCAGGCTGCGCTGCGAGCGCGCCTGGGCCTCTGCCTGGGCCACGTCGGCGCCGAGCAGGATGTCGGTCTCCATCTGCGCCAGGTCCGGCAGCACCGACAGCGACGGCGTCATGCCGATGCTGGGCGGCAGCTGGTCGCCCACGAGGCGGCGCATGCGGACCTCGGTCTGGCGAAGCGCCGACATGGTCTGCTCCAGCGACAAGTCGGCCTGCTGCAGGCTCTTCTGCGCCTGCACCAGTTCGCTAGCGCGCCCGCGGTCAGCCCTGGTGATGATCTCCAGCGCATCGACCAGACAGGCCATCTTGCGCACGTACTGGGTGTAGACCTGGCCCTGCAGCACGTAACGGCTGCGGTCCAGCGCCAGCGTGACGACGCTGAGGGACAGCTGTTCCTCGGCACTGCGCTGGCCTTGCAGGGCCACCTCGGCCAGTTCCTTGCGCCACTCGGTCAGCTTGGCGATCCGGCCGAAGTCCCAGACCGGCATGCTGGTGCTCAGCGAGGCGCCGTACTGTCCGCCACGGCCGGCATTGATCCCGTTGATGACGTTGTCGGTGGCGTTGGCGGAGATGCTGAGCGTCGTTGTCGGCAGACGCATCGCCCGCGTCTGGTCGAGGTCTGAGCGGGCCGCCTCGGTCATCAGGCGCATGGCACCGACGGCCTTGCTGCGAGCGAGCGTCGTTTCGATGAGGGATTGCAGCGCCGCCCGTGGGTCATCGCTGGTGGTCTCCAGCGCGCTCAGGTCACGGCCCATGCGGGACAGGCCGGCGTCCTCCTCGTTGCAGCGGCCCTGGCCGGCGGGCGGGTCACCCGCCAGCACGGGCGAAGGCGCTGTCGGTTTGGCCGGTTTCGGCGGTCGAGTCTGCGCCAGCGCGAGCGGCGCCGGGGCCACCAGGGACGTAGCGAGTGCGAGGACGATGAGGCGGCGAAGGGGGTAAAGCATGGCCCCTTCACTAGACCATCCGGCCCCCTCGCCCAAAGCCCGGAAAAGCGGGCCGTGCCGGCCGCTTTACCGCTCGCGCAGGGCTTCCTGTGACTTCATCATCGGCCGCAGCAGATAGCTCAGCACCGAGCGCTCGCCGGTCTTGATCTCGACCGTCGACGTCATGCCCGGGATGACGGGCAGGGGCTCACCCTTGAACTTCACGTTGATGCGCTCCGCCGTGACGATGACGCGGTAGTAGCCCTCGCCGGTCTTGTCGCCCTCGGTGACGGCGTCCGGGCTCATGTAGGTGACCTTGCCTTCCAGGCCGCCGTAGACGTTGAAGTCATAGCCGGCGACCTTGACCTCGGCCGTCTGACCCAGGCGCACGAAGCCGATGTCGCGCGGCTTGATCTTGGCCTCCACCAGCACCTTGGGGCCGATCGGCGCGATCTCCAGGATGGGTGCGCCGCTGGCGACCACACCGCCAATGGTGCCGGCCTTGATCGTCTTGATGACGCCATGCACCGGCGACTTCAGCACCGTGCGCGTCAGCGCGTCCTGGCGCACCACCATCTGCTCGTCGAGCTGGGCCATCTCGCTCTGCACGCGCACCAGCTCCTGGCTGGCCTCCTGGCGGTAGCGCGAGATGCGCTCGGCGCGCTGCTGCTGGATCTCGTTGACCTGGCGGTTCAGCCGCATGACCTCGACATCGCTCATCAGGCCGCGGGCGGCCATGTCCTGGGCCAGCTTCTGCTCCTTGGCGATCAGGCCCAGGCTGCGATTGATGGCGGCGATGGACTCGTCCAGCAGGTGCTTGCGCGCCTCGAAGGATTCGGCCTCGCCCTGGGCGTAACGGCTCTTCACGTCGACGTCCGCCGGCCACTGGATGGCGGCGCGGCCGTTGGCCTCGGCAGACAGCCGCGCGGCGGCGGCCCGCAACGCCAGCAGCTTGACCTCGCTCTCGGCCTGCTGGGCCTCGACACGGGTCGGGTCCAGCGTGGCGAGTTCCTGGCCGGCCTGCACCTCCTGGCCCTCGCGCACCTTGAGCTCGCGCAGGATGCCGGCGTCCAGGCTGGCGATGACCTGCTCGCGCCCATCGGGCACGATGCGGCCGTCGCTGCGGGTGATCTCGTCCACCCTGGCCAACGCCGACCAGGCGATGGCCACCATGATGACGACACACAGCAGGTACAGGGCCCAGGTCGCACGCGGCAAGGGCTCGTCCACCTGGGCGGCGTGGATGGCGCTGACGAACAGCCCCTCCTCGCGGGTCAGGGCTTTGGTCATGCCCGACGCCCGCCCGGCCGCCCGAAGGGCATCGGCGCCCCCTCGGGGGGCAGTGAGTGAAACGAACGTGGGGGCTTCATACGCTGGCGGAACGCTGCACGGGTTGTGCCGACGGATGCATGTGGACGCCCTCACCCGCCGCCGCGCCGGGCGCTGCAGGACGCACGCCCGACAGCGCGGCCAGCACCTGGTCGCGCGGACCGTCCATGACGATGCGGCCACCGTCGACGACGACGATGCGCTGCACCAGCTCCAGCACGGCCGGGCGGTGGGTCACGACGACCAGCGTCGCCGTGCCGGCCGCGTCACGCAGCTGGCGCAGGAAGGCCATTTCGCTTTGCGCGTCCATGGAGCTGGTGGGCTCGTCCATCAGCAGCACCTGGGGCTTGGTGACCAGCGCGCGGGCGAGCGCGACCAGCTGGCGCTGGCCGCCGGACAGCAGCTGGCCCATCTCGCCGACCGGCAGGTCCCAGCCCATCGGGTGACCGGCGACGACGCGGTCCAGCCCGGTCAGCTTGGCGACCTCGACGAGGCGGCCGGCGTCCAGGTGGGCGCGGCCCATCAACACGTTGTCGCGCAAGGTGCCGAGGAAGAGGCGCGGCTCTTGCGACACGAAGCCGACGCGGGCGCGGAACTCGGCCGGGTCGATCTGGCGCAGGTCGATGCCGTCGACCTCGACCATGCCCTCGGTCGGCAGGTAGAGGCCGCCGAGCAGGCGCAGGATGGTGGACTTGCCGCTGCCGATGCGTCCCAGGATGGCGATGCGTTCGCCGGCCTCCAGGCGCATCGTCACGTTGCGCAGCACCTTGGGCGAAGCTGCTTCGCCCGTCGTCTGGCCATGGGCGGTCACCGCCGCCGGATAGGCGAAGCCGACGTCGTGCAGACCGACCTTGCCGCTCACGTTGGACAACGGCACGTAGTTGCGCGCGCTGTCGCGCTCGACGGGCGCATTCATCATCTGGTTGAGCGACAGCATGGCAGCACGCGCGCCCTGGTAGCGCGTGGCCAGGCTCACGAGGCTGCCGAGCGGCGCGATGGCGCGAGCGGCGAACATCACCGAGCCGATCAGCGCGCCCGAGGTGATGACGCCGTCGTGGATCAGGTAGACCCCCCAGACCAGGATGATGAGGTTGACCGCCTGCTGCATGGTGCTGGACAGGTTCATGCTCCAGCTCGACAGCGCACGCGCCGTCAGGGCCGACTGGGCGACGACCGCGGTGGTGTGTTCGTAGCGGCGCAGGAAGCGGCCCTCGGCACCCGAGGTCTTCAGGTCTTCCAGGCCTTCGAGGGACTCCACCAGCGTGCCGTGCAGGTCGGCCGTCTCCTGCATGTTGGTGCGCATGGCCCGCCGCAGCGCGCCCTGGATGGCCCACGACAGGCCCATGATGACCGGCGCCGCCAGCACCAGCACCCAGCCCAGCGGCCCGCCGATGACGAACGTCATGCCGATGAAGATGACCAGGAATGGCAGGTCCGACAGCGCCGACAGCGAAGCCGATGTGAAGAACTCGCGCACCATCTCCACCTGGGCCAGGTAGTGGGCGTAGGAGCCGGCCGAGGCGGGCTTGTGCTCCATGCGCACGCCCAGCGTCTGGCGGTAGAGCTTGGCGCCGATGATGAGGTCGGCCTTGCGGCCGGCCAGGTCGATCAGGTGGGCGCGCAACTGGCGCGCGAACAGGTCGAACATCAGCGCCACGCCGGCGCCCACGGCCAGCGTCCACAGCGTGACCATGGCCTGGTGCGGGATGACCTTGTCATAGATGACCGAGGTGACCAGCCCCGACACCAGCATCAGCACATTGGACAGCAGGGCCGCCAGCATGGACGCCCGGTAATACGGCGTGAAGCGCTTCAGCGTGCCCCACAGCCAGTGCGAGGCCAGGCCCTTGTCGCCCAGCTTGAGCAGCGGCGACTCGGTGCGCCCGCCCCGGGCGGCCTCCAGCGGCGACACGGCCAGCATGAAGCCGCTGTATTCGGGCTCCAGTTCGGCCGTCGTGGCGGGCACCGCCGCTGCCTCGGGGCCAGGAAACACGACCTCGTAGCGACAGTTGCCGGCCGCCACGGCGGCGGGGTCGTCCAGCCGGCGCACCAGCACGCAGGCGTCACCGCCGTTCAGCAGCAGCACGGCCGGCAGCAGCAGGGCGTTGATGTCGTCGATGGACTTGCGCAGCAGGCCGGCGTTGTAGCCCGCCTCGCGCATGACGCGGATGGCGTTGTCCGGCGTCAGCGCCTCCTCGACCGGCGCACCGGCGCGCAGCGACTCGGGCGAGCGCGGCTTGCCGTGGTGGCGCGTCAGCCAGGCCAGCGCCTGCAGCAGCGGGTCGCCGACGGGCTGGTTGGAAAGCCCCTCCAGCGGGTCCGGCGGTGGCGGCGGCTCGCCGTTGGCGGCCAGGCGCAGCCCCGGCGCCTGCGGCTGGCCGTCGAAGAAGGGGTCGTGCTGGCGGGGCATTTATGCTTTCGCGCGGGCCTCAAGAGCCAGTCGCTCGAACTCGCGCTCAAGATCGCGCACGATGGCCGGGATGTCAAATAGCGGCGACGCACGGCCGTGCTCGGCCAGGTAGCGTTTGTAGGACGCCACGCGCGCGGGCTGGTTGCCGATCTGCACGGCGCGCTGCTCGTATTCCTCGATCGTCGTCGTGATCAGGTCCGGCAGGCCGACGGCCGTCAGCAGGCTGCCGGCCATGCGGGAGATATAGGTCTTGCCCGAACGGGTCAGGATGGGCGTGCCCATCCACAGGCAGTCGCTGGCCGTCGTGCCGGCGTTGTAGGGGAAGGTGTCGAGGAAGAGGTCGGCCAGCTGGAAGCGGGCCAGGTAGTCGGCCGGCTGGGCGCGCGGCGCGAAGACCAGGCGCTCGGGCGCCACGCCCTCCTCCGCCGCGACGCGCGTCAGGTTCGCCTGGGCGAAGGGGTTGTCCGCCAGCAGCCACAGCACGCTGCCGGGCACCTGGCGCAGCACGCGCATCCAGCAGCGCCAGACGGGCTCGCTCATCTTGTGGTTGTTGTTGAAGGCGCAGAAGACGAAGCCTGTTTCAGGCAGGCCGGCCTCGGCACGGCTGGGAGCAGGGTGGGCCACGCGCTTGCGGTCGCTGACCTGATAGCAATGCGGCAGGTAGATCGGCTTTTCGGTGTGATACGGCAGCGACTCGGGCGGCATCACATAGCGGTCGGCAATGATCCAGTCCTCGCCGGGCAGCGCCGACGTGGCCGGCAGGCCCAGGTAGCCGGCCTGCACCGGTGCGCCACGCCAGGCCAGGATGCCCGGGCGGGCGCCGCTGGTGAGGCCCTGCAGGTCCACCAGCACATCGATGCCGGCCTCGGCAATCATCTCGGCCGCGCGCCGGTCGCTGACACCGTGCAGCGGGTGGTAGTGATCCATCGCCGCACGGATGCGCGCGCGCAGCGGCGTGCCGTCCTCGCGGCTCCAGCTGAAGGCGTGGACCTCGAATTTGTCCTTGTCGTGCAGCTCGTAGAGCTCCACCGACAGCAGGCCGACGGCATGCATGTGCAGGTCGCCGGACAGGTAGCCGATCTTGATCTTGCCCTCGCGCTTGCGGCCCCTGTGCAGCGGCGGCTCGGTGACCTTGGCCACCTTCTCCAGCACGAAGCGCTGGGCCGTCAGCAGTTGCAGGGCCGGGTCGTCGCTCTCGTCCAGCATGCCGAGCAGCGAGGTGCTCATCAGCAGATGGTTGTGCGTGACCTCCCCGACGGTCTGGTAGACCGGCCAGGCGCACTGCTTCTGGCGGATGTGCACATAGTGCTGGGCCACGTCACCCTGGCGCGGGTCCAGCTCCAGCGAGCGGCGCATCAGTGCCTCGGACTCGTCGTAACGCTTGGCCGTCTCCAGCAGGCGCGCCGCGTTGTTGAAGGCGTGCAGGCGCAGGCTCAGCGGCTCGGTGCCCAGGCCCTCGGGGTTTTCGTCCTCATAGACGCTGCGCCACTCGGCCAGCGCCTCTTCCTCGCGCCCCTGGTGCTCCAGCTGATGGCCCAGGTTCAGGCGCGCCTGGGCGAAGTTCGGCGACTGGGCCAGCGCCCGGCGGTAGACAGCCTCGGCCTCGGCGTGGCGGCGCTGCTCGCCCAGGATGGCGCCCCAGTTGAAACAGGCCACATAGCTCAGCGGCGAGGCCGTGGCGGCCACCCAGTTCTCGTAGAGCAGCACAGCCGCATCGGCCGCACCGGCCTGCTGCAGGCGCGACGCGGCCTCCATCACTTGGGGCAGCGGCCACTGCCCGCTGCGGGCCAGCGCCAGCCACTGCTCCACGAGGGCGATACCTTGAGGCTGGGCGTTGGGAGGCGTCGACATGTCCATGCGGCGGGCGGGTTGAGCGGATCGTCGCCGGATTTTCAAGCCTTGGCGGGCCGGGAGGCGGGACGAATAGGCCATGGATTGCGCAGCATTTCCCGCCTGCGCGGCCCCAAAACCAGGGAGTTACGCTCCCAGATAGTCGCTCTTGCCCAAAGGCACGCCGGCATGGCGCAGCAGCGCGTAGGTCGTCGTCGCGTGGAAATAGAAGTTCGGCAGGGCGAAATGCTGCAGATAGGCCAGGCCCTCGAACTTCAGCGGGTCGCCCGAGCGGCGCGGGATCGTGATCTCGCGGGTTTCGCTGCCGTCAAAGGCCGCAGCCGGGATGGACAGCACGAAATCCCGGGTCTTGCGGATGCGCTCGGCCAGCTCGTCCAGCGAGGCCTCGTTGTCCGGGTAGCTGGGATTCTCCTGGCCGGCCAGGCGGGCCACGCAACCCTTGGCGGCGTCGCTGGCGATCTGGATCTGCTTCGTGAACGGCAGCATGTCGGGCGCCAGGCGCAGCGTCAGGTAGACATCGGTGGAGAACTTCTTCGCCTCGGCATGGGCCTTGGCGGCCTCCAGCCAGTTCAGCATGTTGCCCAGCATGCGGGCAAAGGCGGGCACGCTGGCGGCGTGCATGGAAATCGTGGTCATCGGGTGGTCTCCATTGAGGGAAAACTATCGTAGCCAGCCTTGCGAGAGGCTGCATGCGCCAAGGGCACAATGCCCCAAGACATGACGCCCCATGCCTGCGTCGCCGACTGCCCTCGTGTGGGCGGCCCGCGCGGGCCCCGACCATGAATGTGATCATTCTCGATGACTACCAGGACGCCGTCCGCAAGCTGCGCTGCGCTGCCAAGCTGGAGCCGCTGAACGCCAAGGTCTTCACGAACACGGTCAAGGGCATCGGCCAGCTGTCCGTGCGGCTTCGGGATGCCGAGGTGCTGGTGCTGATCCGTGAGCGCACCGCCTTCCCGCGCCAGTTGCTCGAGAAGCTGCCCAAGCTCAAGCTGATCTCCCAGACCGGCCGCGTCGGCAGCCACATCGACGTGGAAGCCTGCACGCGGCTGGGCATCGCCGTGGCCGAGGGCGTCGGCAACCCGACGGCGCCGGCCGAGCTGACCTGGGCGCTGATCATGGCGTCCATGCGCCGGCTGCCGCAGTACATCGGCAACCTCAAGCACGGCGCCTGGCAGCAGGCGGGGCTGAAGGCGGCCTCGATGCCGGCCAACTTCGGCGTCGGCATGGTGCTCAAGGGCAAGACGCTGGGCATCTGGGGCTACGGCAAGATCGGCCAGATCCTGGCCGGCTACGGCCGCGCGTTCGGCATGAAGGTCATGGTCTGGGGCAGCGAGCCGTCGCGGCTGAGGGCCGAGGCAGACGGCTACGACGCCGCCCCCAGCCGCGAGGCCTTCTTCGCTGAGGCGGACGTGCTGTCCGTGCACCTGCGCCTGTGCGATGCGACGCGCGGCATCGTCACGCCCGAGGATCTGTCGCAAATGAAACCCACGGCGCTGTTCGTCAACACGTCCCGGGCCGAGCTGGTGACCGAAGGCGCGCTGGTGTCGGCCCTGAACCGCGGCCGGCCCGGCATGGCCGCCATCGACGTGTTCGAGAGTGAGCCCATCCTGCAGGGCCACCCGCTGCTGCGGCTGGAGAACGCCGTCTGCACACCGCACATCGGCTACGTCGAGCAGGACAGCTACGAGCTCTACTTCGACGCCGCCTTCGACAACGTGCTGAACTTCATCAAGTCCCAGCCGACGAACATCATCAACCCCGAGGCCTTGAAAGTCCTGCGGTGAACCGACCTGAGTCGCTGACCGACCTCTACGTCGCGTTCTCCCGGCTGGCACTGCAGGGCTTCGGCGGCGTGCTGGCCGTGGCGCAGCGCGAGCTGGTCGAGCGGCTGGCGTGGATGAGCCGCGAGGAGTTCGTCGAGACGCTGGCCATCGCCCAGGTGCTGCCCGGGCCCAACGTCGTCAACCTGTCGATGATGGTGGGCGACCGGTTCTTCGGCACGCGCGGCGCGATGGTGGCGCTGGCCGGCATGCTGTCGCTGCCGGCCGTCATCGTGCTGCTGCTGGCCGTGGCCTACGGCGAATTGCGCAACTACCCGGTCGCGGCGGACGCGCTGCGCGGCATGGGCGCCGTGGCCGCCGGCCTCGTGCTGGCCACGGGCTTCAAGCTGCTGCCGGCGCTGAAGAAGAACCCGCTCGGCCCGCCGGCCGCCTTCGGCCTGGCGCTGGCGGCCTTCGTGCTGATCGGGCTGCTGCGCTGGCCACTGATCACCGTGCTGGCCATCGTCGGCGGTGGCGGCATGGCGCTGGCGTGGTGGAAATTGAAATGACCTGGGCCGACTACCTCAGCCTGTTCCTGCACTTCCTCGTGCTGTCGCCCATGTCCATCGGCGGCGCGATCACGACGGTGCCGGAGATGCACCGCTTCCTCGTCGACCAGACGCACTGGCTGACCGAGACCGAGTTCACGACCTCCATCGCGCTGGCCCAGGCCGCGCCGGGCCCCAACATCCTGTTCGTCGCCGTGCTGGGCTGGAACGTCGCCGGCCTGTCCGGCGCGATGCTGGCGATGGGCGGCATCATGCTGCCCTCCACGCTGCTGACGCTGACCGCCACGCGCTGGGCGCGCGCCAACCGCGAGCACATCGCGCTGCGCTCATTCTCGGCCGGCATGATGCCGCTGACGCTCGGGCTGATCATCGCCACCGGCTGGCTGCTGGCCCTGCCCTTCCTGCGCGTCGACGAGCACCGCTGGGGCACGCTGGCGCTGATCGCCGTCACCGTGCTGCTGACGCTGAAGACGCGGCTGGGCCTGGTGTGGATGGTGGCGGGCGGCGGCGTGCTGGGCGCGCTGGGCCTGGTGTAGCGCCGTTCACGCGGCGGGCCGGAATGCGGCCGGCGGGCGGCCGAGCAGGCGCACGAAGGCACGGCGCATGCGCTCGGTGCCGCCGAACCCGCAGTCCTGCGCCACGCGCAGGACCGAGCTGGCGCCCCCTTCCAGCGCGGCGCGTGCCGCTTCCACGCGCAGCCGCTCGACGGCCTGGGCCGGCGTGGCCCCGGTCTCAGCGCGGAAGCAGCGCGCGAAGTGGCGTGGGCTCATGCAGGCCCGTGCGGCGAGGTCTTCGACGCCATGGGGCTGGCGCAGGTCGGCGCGCACGGCGTCCAGCAGCGTGACGAAGCGGCCGTCGGGGCGCTGCAGGTCCAGCAGCGGCGAGAACTGCGACTGCCCGCCCGGCCGGCGCCGCTCGACGACGAGCTGGCGCGCCGCCTGCCGCGCCAGCTCCTCGCCATGGTCGTGCGCCAGCAGCGCCAGGCACAGGTCGATGCCGGCCGTCATGCCGGCGCTGGTCCACAGCTCGGGCCACTGGCGGCGCCGTACGGCGGGCTCGCGCACGTAGATGCGGTCGGGCTGCAGGCGCACGGCGGGGTAGTCCGCCTCGAATTGCCGACCGCGCGACCAGTGCGTCGTGGCCGTGCGGTCGTCCAGCAGGCCAGCCGCCGCCAGCAGCAGGCTGCCGCTGCAGATGCTCGCGATGCGCGCACCGCTGCGCGCGGCGCGCTGCAGCCAGGCCACGAGGCGGGCATCGCGGCATGCCGCGTCCACACCATCGCCGCCGATGACCATGACGAGATGCAGCCCGTCCAGCCTGCGCGGCAGGCCCGTGACGGGCCAGGCCACGCCGGCCGAGCTGCGCACCATCGGCGGCACGCTGGCGACGATGCGCCAGTCGTAGCTGCCGGGTCGGGCCAACCGCGCCAGCTCGAACACGGCCATCGGCCCGGCCAGGTCGAGCTGCTGGAAGCTGGGGAAGATGACGAAGGCAATGCGGCATGTCATCGCCCCATGATGGCAGAAAAGGTGGGAACTGCGTCCTGGCGGCCAGCCACCTTGCGCCGCAAACTGGCGCCATGACACATCCCGCAGACGCCCTCATCACCATCACCCAGCGGCCCGACACGGTGTTCGCGTCCGGCCGCGGTTCGTGGCTGACCGACGAGGCCGGCAAGCGCCACCTCGACCTCGTGCAGGGATGGGCCGTCAACAGCCTGGGCCACTGCCCGGACGTCATCACGCAGGCACTGCTGGCGCAGTCGCAGCGCCTGGTGAACGCCAGCCCCGCCTACTTCAACCGGCCCCTGCTGGACCTCGCGCAGCGGCTGGTGGCGGCCAGTTGCTTCGACCGGGCGTTCCTCGCCAGCTCCGGCGCCGAGGCGAACGAGGGCGCCGTCAAGCTGGCGCGGCGCTGGGGCAGCGTGGCGCGCGACGGCGCGCACGAGATCGTCGGCTTCGACCAGGGCTTCCACGGCCGCACGCTGGCCATGATGAGCGCCTCGGGTAAGCCGGGCTGGAACGAGCTGTACGCGCCGATGCCAACGGGCTTCCTGAAGGCGCGGCTGAACGACCTCGCGTCGGTGGAGCGGGCGCTGAACCCGCGCACGGCGGCCGTGATGATCGAGTTCGTGCAGGGCGAGGCCGGTGTCGTGCTGGCCGACCGCGGCTTCGTTCGCGAGTTGCGCGCGCTGACCGCCGAGCGCGGCGTGCTGCTGATTGCCGACGAAGTGCAGACGGGCATCGGCCGCTGCGGCACCGCCTTCGCCTACGAGCACTTCGACATCGAGCCCGACGTCATGACGCTCGCCAAGGGCCTCGGCGGCGGCGTGCCGCTGGCCGCGCTGCTGTGCAAGGAGCACCTCAACTGCTTCCGGCCCGGCGACCAGGGTGGCACCTTCTGCGGCAACCCACTGATGGCGGCCGTCGGCCTGGCAGTGGTGGATGCGGTGTGCAGTGACGCCTTCCTGGCCGGGGTGCGCGAGCGCGCGGCCCAGCTGTCGGCAGGGCTGCAGGCGGTGGCACGCGACCACGGCCTGGTGGGCGAACGCGGCCTGGGCCTGCTGCGGGCCCTGGAGCTGCCCGTGCCCTGCGCGGAGGAGGTCGTGAAAGCCGCGCTGGCGCTGGCGCCAGTGGGCCTGCTGCTGAACGCGCCGCGCCCGCACCTGCTGCGGCTGATGCCGGCGCTGAACATCAGCGCGGCCGAGATCGACGAAGGCCTGGCGCTGCTGCGCCGGGCGCTCCGTGAGGCGCAGCTTTAGGTGGTTCCGAAAATCTTGTCGCCGGCGTCGCCCAGGCCCGGGATGATGTAGCCGACGTCATTGAGGTGGCTGTCGATGGCGGCCGTCCAGCAGCGCACGTCGGGGTGGGCCGTCTCCAGCGCCTTCACGCCCTCGGGTGCAGCCACCAGCACCAGCGCGCGCACGTCCTTGCAGCCGCGTGCCTTCAGCAGGTCGACGGTCGCGATCATGCTGCCGGCCGTGGCCAGCATCGGGTCGATGATGAGCGCCGTGCGGGCCTCGAGGTTGCCGACGAACTTGTCGAAGTAGTTCACCGGCTTCAGCGTCTCGTGGTCGCGCGCCAGGCCGACGACGGAGACCTTGGCGTTGGGCAGGATGTCCAGCACGCCGTCCAGCATGCCCAGACCCGCGCGCAGGATGGGCACCACGGTGACCTTCTTGCCGGCGATCTGGTCCACCTCGGTCGGGCCGCTCCAGCATTCGATGGTGACCTTCTCGGTCACGAAGTCGGCAGTCGCCTCGTAGGCGAGCAGCCGGGCGATCTCGCCGGTCAGCTCGCGGAACTTCTTCGTCGAGATCTCCGCCTCACGCATCAGCCCGATCTTGTGCTTGACCAGCGGATGCTTGACTTCGATGACGGCCATGGCGGGAACTCCCAGATTTTTTCTAAACAGTCAGATTATCGACTGCCTGACGCGGTTCGCTGGCGCAGCACCTCGTACAGGCAGACGCCCGAGGCCACCGACACGTTCAGGCTCTCGACCGCGCCGGCCATCGGGATGCGCACCAGCTCGTCGCAGGTCTTGGCCGTCAGCTGCCGCATGCCCTCCCCTTCGGCGCCCAGCACGAAGGCGATCGGGCGCTTCAGGTCGAGGTCATAGATCGAGCGCTCCGCCTGGTCCGATGTGCCGACGACCCAGATGTCGCGCTCCTTCAGCTCATTCAAGGTGCGTGCCAGGTTGGTGACCATCAGGTAGGGCACCGTCTCGGCCGCACCGCTGGCCACCTTGGCCACGGTGGCGTTCAGGCCCACGGCGCGGTCCTTGGGGGCGACCACGGCATGCGCGCCGGCGCCATCGGCCACGCGCAGGCAGGCACCGAGGTTGTGCGGGTCGGTCACGCCGTCGAGCACCAGCACCAGCGGCGGGCCCTCGACGGCATCCAGCACATCGTCCAGCGAGTGCGGCTGCGCAATGGCCGCCACGCGGGCCACGACGCCCTGGTGGCGCGGGCTGCCGGCCAGCTGCGTCAGCCGCTCGTCGCCGCTCTCCACCAGCTTGGCGCGGGCGTCCTTCGCGCGCTCGATGAAGGCCCGCATGCGCTGGTCGCGCCGCGCGGGGTCGAAATGGACCTCGGCGACGGAATCAGGATGGGTCTTGAGGCGGACGGTGACGGCGTGGAAGCCGAACAGGACGGACTTGGGGGAGCTCATGCCCGCCATTGTCGGCTCATCGCCTCAGCGGCCCGCTTGCTTTCTGGCGTTCTCCATGACGTTGACCATCGTGTCGGTCCAGAAGCGGGCCTTGTTCTTCGCCAGGTGGTCCAGCAGCTGGTCGTGCGCTTCGCGTGTCACGCTGAGGTACTCGGCGCCCACGCCGTGGAAAAGCAGCTGCACCAGCGCGTGCTGGCTGGCGGCCTTTTCCACCAGCGCGATCAGTTGCTCGCCGCTCATGCCGTCGACGAAGTAGACCGGCACGGCGTACGGGTCCAGCGCGGTCGTGTCCGTGACCATCGCCGGGCTGGCCGCACGGAAGGCGACGAAGTGGGGCTGCAGCGCCTTCACGAAGTCCTCACCGCCGGCCTTCAGGTCCAGGCAGGGCGGCGTGAAGGTGCGCCGGGTCTTGCCGTCCAGGCTCTGCAGCCAGGTGTTGGCGGCGATGACCTGCTCCTGCACGCCGGCCGGCGTCTGCTTGTCGAGGTCATGGTGCGGCAACACCCACTCGCGGCCCGGCCCCTTGGCGGAACAACCGTGGAACAGGCTGTGGTTGCCGAGTTCGTGGCCGGCGGCCGCAGCGGCCTTCCATTCGTTGATGCGGCCCGGGAAGGTCGGCCCATTGATGGGGATGTAGAAGCTGCCGTGCAGGCCGCGCTTGTTGAGCTCGGGGATGACGTGGTCGAGCTGGCTGTTCAGCGCGTCGTCGTAGCCCAGGGTGACGGCCGCCTGCGCGCCGCCCGGCCAGTTGAACGGCGCAGCGACAGCGGCCACCGCCGCGAACAGGCCGAGCGCGGCCACGAACATCTTCTTTGTCATCTCTATGTCTCCTCAACGAACGGTTTGAACGGCCATCAGCAGGCCGATCAGCATAGGCTGATGAAACATGTAGAAACACAGCGACCAGCGCCCCAGCACGGCCAGTGGCCGCGGCGCGCGCCCCTGCCACAGCCCGGGCCAGCGGCGCGTGACGACGAAGCCCAGCAGCATCGGCGCCAGCCAGGGCAGCACTGGCACGTAGTCCTCGGTGATGGGCTTCTCGGTGATGAGGCCGATCCAGTCCGTCCAGCGCGTGTCGAAGAACGGGTGCTGCGCAAACTGCGGCAGCGCCACGGCCAACGCAGCCAGCGCCAGCAGCAACGCGTCGGGCAGCCGCGCCAGGCCCAGCCGCAGCAGCACCAGCATCAGCGCGATGCCGTGCAGCACGCCAAAGCTGATCCAGCTGAGCGGGAACATGAACCACGAGCCCGCCGTCACCAGCAGCGCGCAGCCGGCCACCTGGGCCCAGCGCCTCCAGAAGCGGCCGGGGCGCTGGCCCGCCGCCATGGCCAGCGCCTGGCCGCCGCCGGCGCAGAACAGGAACAGGCTGACGATGCAGGTGCGCTGCCAGGTCCAGACCGGGTCGCGGTAGAAGTCCTGCCGTATCCAGCCGAAATGGTTCAGATCGAAGCTGAAGTGGTAGCCCGCCATCCAGACGATGGCGGCGCCGCGCAGCGCGTCGAGGCGGTCGGAGCGGGGGGAAGACAAGTCAGGTCAGGGCAGCGGCGATGAGGCCGCATTCTGGCTCCTGCGCGCCTGCAGTTCCTGGGCGCGGCGCGCCCGCTCCTCGGCGAGGCGGCGGCGCTCAATGCGGTCGCCCTCAGCCGGGTCCGCGGCGCTGTGCGCCCCTTCGGCACGCAGCCGTGCAGCCAACCGAGCACGGTCACTGATCTGGCTCTGCGCGGCCTGGGCCTCGCGACTGATGTCCCAGTCGGCATCGGTGTAGCGGCCCTGGCCGGCACGGCACTGGCGCGCGCGGCGGACCTCGTCCTGCATGAACTGTCGCTCGGCGTCGCCCAGCGACGTCGAGTTGGCACGCGTCTCCATGCCGCGGATCTCGCCGTCGCCCGGGCAGACGTTGCCCGCCGGCAGCAGCGGCGCGGATGCCGCCGGCACCCGGCCCATGGCCGCCTGCACCACCTCCGGCTTGATGGCATCCACCACGTTGGGCTGCAGGTGGCGCTCGGCCATCGGCTGGCCGGCCTGCGGGCAGGGCTTGTCGCTGAAGTTGACCTTGCCGCCCACCTCGCATTTCCACACCTGCTGGGCCCAGGCGCCCGATACCCCCAGGCTCAGCGCCAGGCCCAGGCTCACTAATGTCCGCTTCATCGTCGGTCCTCCATTCGCCACCAGAATGTGCGGCATCGCCACCGCTGCCACTGTCGTGTCATGTCCAAGCGTCTGCTCGCACTCGCACTCATCGTATTGCTAGGCGCCCCCGTCGCCGAAGCCCAGAACAAGCCCGCCCAGCCCCGCGCCGCCAGCCCCCGCGGCGCGCTGGACGCCGAGGAACAGAACAACATCAGCGTCTTCAAACGCCTGAGCCCGTCGGTGGTGCACATCACGACACTCGCCGTGCAGCGTGATTTCTTTTCGTTACGCACCAGCGAGCAGCCCAGCGGCACGGGCACCGGCTTCATCTGGGACGACGCCGGCCATGTCGTCACGAACTTCCACGTCATCCAGGGCGGCGACCGCGCCACCGTCACGCTGAACGACCAGAGCAGCTACCCGGCCAAGCTCGTCGGCGCCTTCCCCGACCGCGACATCGCCGTGCTGCGCATCGAGGCGCCGCGTGACAAGCTGCCGGCCATCCCGCTGGGCACCAGCCGCGACCTGCAGGTGGGGCAGAAGGTCTACGCCATCGGCAACCCGTTCGGGCTGGACCAGACGCTGACCACCGGCATCGTCTCGGCGCTGAACCGCGAGATCGAATCCGTGACGCGGCGCACGATCAAGGGCGCGATCCAGACCGACGCGGCCATCAACCCCGGCAACTCGGGCGGGCCGCTGCTGGATTCGGCCGGCCGGCTGATCGGCGTCAACACGGCCATCTACAGCCCCAGCGGCGCGAGTGCCGGCATCGGCTTCGCGATTCCCGTGGACGAGGTCAACCGCATCGTGCCGCGGCTGATCCGCGACGGCCGCTTCATCCGGCCGGCGCTGGGCGTCACGTCCGGGCCGGAGAACCTGGCCAAGGCGCTGGGCGCGCCCAAGGGCGTGCTGCTGGTCAACGTGGCCGACGGCAGCCCGGCGGCAGCGGCGGGTCTGAGGCCCTTCGGCCGCGACCGCGTCGGCCGCATCATCCAGGGCGACGTCATCACCGCCATCGACGGCCAGGCCGTGGCGGACCTGGACGACATGCTGTCGCTGCTGGAGACGCGGCAGATCGGGGAGAAGGTGACGCTGAGCGTGTGGCGCAGCGGGCAGACGAGGAAGGTGGCGGCGACCTTGGGGAGTTCAGACTAGCCAGACATCGCGAGGCACCGAAATGAATAACACCGACCAAGATCGAAAGAAGGCTTGGAAGCTTCAACAAAAGCAGTTGGCGCGGGATGCCTTTCCAATCGCCGACGCTCTACTTGAATCGCTGTTTGATGCGGTTGACGCCTGCGTCGAAGAAGCGGGTTGCGACCATACCTTGCGGTTCACTACTGTCTGGCTATCTGACCAACAGCAACCGGAGGACAAAGTCATCGCCTGGCTTCGCGAGCACGGCGGCTTTTGCGACTGCGAGGTCTTGGCCAATGCGGCGGACCATTGGGAGCGGAACCGATGACGGGAGTCCTGATGAACTACCTCGTACAGTAGCGCCCCGCCTTCGTCGGCCAGGCCGCGATCGCCTCTACCCAACCAGTGATAGGACACCCCATGGGCGCGCAATGGAAAGCCAAACACAAAGACATCGCGGCCAATGCCAAGGGCAAGCTGTTCGGCAAGCTGGCCAAGGACATCATGCTGGCGGCGCGCGGCGGCGCTGATCCCAAGGACAACGCCAAGCTGCGCATGGCCGTCGAGGCGGCGCGCAAGGTGTCCATGCCCAAGGACACGCTGGACCGCGCCATCAAGAAGGGCGCCGGGCTCACCGGCGAGACCGTGCACTTCGAGCAGGTCATCTACGAAGGCTTCGCGCCGCACCGCGTGCCGGTCATGGTGGAGGTGCTGACCGACAACACCAACCGCGCCGCGTCGGACATGCGCGTGCTGTTCCGCAAGGGCCAGCAGGGCACGCCGGGCTCGGTGAGCTGGGACTTCGATCACCTCGGCCTCATCGAGGCCGAGGCCGCCACGCCCGATGCCGATGCGGACACCGCCGCCATCGAGGCCGGCGCGCAGGACCTGGTGCCGGCCGACGAAGACGGCATCGTGCTGTTCCTGACCGACCCGACGGACTTGGACCTTGTCAGCCGCGCCCTGCCCGCCCAGGGCTTTACGGTGCTCAGCGCCAAGCTGGGCTACCGGCCCAAGAACCCGATCGACCCGGCAAGCCTCAGCGCCGAGCAACTGGAGGAGGTGGAGAGCTTCCTGACGGCGATGGACGACAACGACGACGTGCAGCACGTGTACGCCGGGCTGGCCGGCTGAGCCTTCCCGGATGACGCCACCCTTCCCACCGCTCGCCAAGGTCTCCGAGAGGCGCGGCGTCGACGCCCGCGTCTTCCGGGAAGAGATCGCGCCGGCCAACCAGCCGGTGATCCTGCGCGGCCTCGTCGACAGCTGGCCGGTAGTGCAGCACGGCAGGTCATCGGCGCAGACGGCCTGCGAATACCTGATGCGCTTCTATCAGGGCCGGCTGGTGCCGCTGCTGATCGGCGACCCGGCGGCCAGGCGGCATCTCTTCTACCAGGAGATGATGGCCGGCCTCAATTTCGAGCGCCGCCCGGCCACCATCTTCGACGGCATGCGGCTGCTGCTGAGCCAGATGGGCAACGCCGACGCGCCGGCGATCTACATGGAGTCGCTGCCCGTCGCCGACTGCCTGCCCGGCTTCACCGGCGAGCAGGCCATGCCGCTACTGGACGGCACCATCTCGCCCAACGTCTGGATCGGCAATGCGGTCAAGGTGCAGACGCATTACGACCTGATGCGCAACCTCGCCTGCGTGGTCGCGGGCAAGCGTCGCTTCACGCTGTTCCCGCCGGAACAGTTGCCCAACCTCTACGTCGGGCCGCTCGATTTCACGCCGGCCGGCACACCGCTGAGCATGGTGCCGCTGCACGACCCCGACCTGGCGCGCTACCCGCGCTTCCAGCAGGCGCTGGAGGCCGCGCAGGTCGCCGACCTGGAACCCGGCGACGCGCTCTACATCCCCTACGCCTGGTGGCACCACGTCGAGTCGCTGGAGCCGTTCAACATCCTGGTGAACTACTGGTGGACCGAGAAGCAGGCGTCGGTGCACAACTACGACGCGCTGCTGCACGCGGTGCTGGCGTTCCGCGACCTGCCGGCCGAGCAGCGGCGGTTCTGGCGCGGCATGTTCGACCACTTCGTGTTCGAGGGCGCCGACGAGTCGCTGGGCCACCTGGCGCCCGAGCACCGCGGTCATCTGGGCCCGATCACGCCAGAGAAAGCCGCCGCCATCAAGGCCATCCTGGCGCAGTCGCTCAGTCGCTCCTGATCACGCGGTGCCAGGGCTCGCGGCCGCTTCGAGCAGCCAGCGCTCGAACGCCTTGACCGCCGGCCGCGACCGGGCCGCCGGGTCGACGATGAGCCGGTAAGCCCGCGCGGATTCGATGCCGGCGTCGAACGGCGTGACGAGCTGGCCGCTGGCCAGCAGCGCGTCCACTAGCGGCCGCCGCCCCAGGGCCACGCCCTGCCCCGCCACGGCGGCGGCGATGGCCTCGGCGTAGCTGGAGAAGCTCAGCCGCGCCGCCGGCCGCAGGTCGCTCAGGCCCCAGGCGCCCAGCCATGGCTCCCACTCGGCCGGCATGCCGGCGCTGTCACCGTCCATGGCCAGGTGCAGCAGCGTGTGGCGGGCCAGGTCCGGCGGCTCGCGCAGCGGCAGGCCCAGCTCGCCCACCAGCCGCGGGCTGCAGACGGGCAGCATGGATTCGGCGAACAGCTGCCGGCCCTGCGCCGCACCGACGGGGCTGTAGCGGATGGCGAGGTCGAAACCCTCGCTGGCCAGGTTGCGGTTGCCCAGGCCCGCGTCCAGCCGCACGTCGATGCCCGGGTGGGCGCGCGTGAAGGCCGTCAGCCGCGGGATCAGCCACAGCGAGGCGAAGCCCGGCGTCGTCGTCAACGCCAGCACCTGGCGCTGGTGCGGCTCGCGCACGGCACGCACGGCCACACGCAAGGTGTTCAGCGCGGTGGCGCAGGCGGCGTAGAGGCGCTGGCCGTCCTCGGTCAACGCCAGCGCGCGGTGGCGGCGCTCGAACAGCGTGACGCCCAGCTCCTCCTCCAGCGAGCGCATCTGCCGGCTCATGGCCGACTGCGTGACGAAGCGCTCCTCAGCCGCCTGCGTGAAGCTCAGGTGCCGCGCCGCGGCCTCGAAGGAGGCCAGCAGCGCCAGCGGCGGGAGTCGGTCAATCGGCTTGGTTGACATGATCTGAGGGAATGCGAATCCTTCTGAATCATCGTTTGTCGGCAGCTTGGCTGGCAATCACCATTCGCACCGGATGACATGCAACACAGGCATGCCAAGGAGGCCCGGATGCTGATCGACGTTCCCCACACCCGGCTGCTGCTGCAACGCGGCCAGACCTCGCGCCTGCCCCGGGCGCATGCGGCCCACCTGTGCAGCGCCGAAGGCACGCTGTGGATCACGCTGGACCACGACGTGCGTGACGTCGTGCTGGAGCCTGGCCAGTGCTTCATCGTGCCCAACGACGCGGGCGTGACGATCAGCGCACTCAGCGCGCGGGCCGTGCTGGACCTGCGGCCCGCGGAAGGGCAACCATGAACCCCGTGCTGGTGACCGCCGTCGCCCATGAACCGCAGCGCTGGACCTTGACCGGCGACCGCGTGGCCTGGGTGCGGCCCCTGGAGCCTGGCGACGCCGGTGCGGAGCAGCGCTTCTTCAACGGCCTGTCGCTGGACTCTCGCCATCAGCGCTTTCACTTCGGCCTGCGCGAGCTGAGCCCGGCGCTGCTGCAGTTGCTGACCGACGTGGACCAGCGCCTGCACCGCGCCTGGGTCGTCGAGGCCGAGTCGCCCGGCCGGCCCGTCGTCGCGGATGCGCGCTTCGTCTGCGACCCGGAACAGCCCGAGGTGGCCGAGTTCGCGCTGGCCGTGGCGGACGACTGGCAGGGCCGTGGCCTGGGCCGGCGGCTGATGGCGCATCTCGTCCATCAGGCACGCCGGCAGCAGCTGCACGGCCTCTTCGGCGACGTGCTGGCCGAGAACCGCCGCATGCTGGTGCTGATGCGCGAGTTCGGCGCGCGGCTGCAGTCGCATGCCGATGGCCCGCAACTCGTGCGGGCCGTGCTGGACCTGGGCGGCTGACGAGCGCTGGCATCATGCGCGGCGCCCGGAACGCCGCCACATGAACCGCCTCATCCTCCTGACTGCCATCCTGATCGTCGCGCTGGTCTTGCTCAGCCTGCTGGCCGGCGAACTGCTGACCCGCCCCGCCAGAGAGGTCATCGGCGCACCGCCGCCGGACCTCGTCGGCGCCGAGACGGTCAGCCTGCAGGACGCGCGCGGCCTGCGCCTGGCCGGCTGGTTCACGCCGGGCCGCACCGGCGAAGGCGCGGCGCTGCTGCTGCACGGCGTGCGCAGCAACCGGCTGCAGATGCTGGCACGTGCCCGCTGGCTGCAGCGCGAGGGCATCGCCAGCCTCATCGTCGACCTGCCCTCGCACGGCGAGAGCGAGGGCGACCGCATCACCTTCGGCCGGCGCGAGGCGCTGGGTGTGGAAGCCGCGCTGCACTGGCTGCGTACGCGGCTGCCGGGCGAGAAGGTGGGCGCCATCGGCGTGTCGCTGGGCGGCGCGTCAGTGCTGTTCGCGCAGCGCCAGCCCGAGCTGGACGCGCTGGTGCTGGAGTCGGTCTACCCCACCATCGTCGACGCCGTGCAGGACCGCCTGACGACGCGGCTCGGCCCGGCCGGCGCGTGGCTGGCACCGCTGCTGCTCGTGCAGCTGCCGCTGCGGCTGGACCTCGGCACCGACCAGCTGCGGCCCATCGACGCGGTTGCCCAGGTGCACGCGCCGCTGCTGATCGCCTCGGGCATGGCGGACCGCAGCACGCGCTGGCCGGAGACCGAGCAGCTCTTCGCCGCAGCCCGCGAGCCCAAGTCGCTGTGGCCGGTGCCGGGCGCGGCGCACGTGGACCTGCACGACTTCGACGCCGCCGCCTACGAAGCCCGCCTGGGCCCCTGGCTGCACGCACAGCTGCGGAAGCGCTGAGCAGGTCCATCGCGAATGCACGCGCCCGGCTGCGAGATGCAGCGCAAGGCGCAAAGCAGAGCCATGGTCTTCCCATGGCGAGCATTTGCAACGCCGCGATGCACTCGCAGCCGGGATGCGGGCGGCGCGAGGGACCTGTTCGGGGCTTCCCATGCCCCCGCCCTGACAGGGTCAAGCGCGCCTCGGCAAGATGCCGCCATGACCGCCCTGCCCCCGCTCTCCATCCTCGACCTGGCGCCCGTCGTCGAAGGCGCCTCCACGCGCGAGGCGCTGCTGAACAGCCTGGACCTCGTGAGGCTCGCCGACGAGCTGGGCTACACACGCTACTGGGTGGCCGAGCATCACAACATGGAGGGCGTGGCCAGCTCGGCCACGGCCGTGCTGATCGGCCAGCTGGCCGCGGCGTCGCGACGCATCCGCGTCGGCGCCGGCGGCATCATGCTGCCGAACCATGCGCCGCTGACGATCGCGGAGCAGTTCGGCACGCTGGCCGAACTCTTCCCTGGCCGCATCGACCTGGGCCTGGGCCGCGCGCCGGGCACCGACCGCCCCACGATGCACGCGCTGCGCCGCAGCCTGGAGAAGAGCGGCGAGGACACCTTCCCCAACGACGTGCTGGAGCTGCAGGGCTACCTCGCCCCGGTGGCCGAGCACGCGGTCGTGCGCGCCGTGCCGGGCCAGGGCACCGAGGTGCCGATCTGGCTGCTGGGCTCCAGTCTCTACAGCGCGCAGCTGGCGGCCTACCTGGGCCTGCCGTTCGCGTTCGCTTCGCATTTCGCGCCGGAGATGCTGATGCAGGCGTTGCAGATCTACCGCGCGACCTACAAACCCAGCGAACGCCACGCGAAGCCGCACGCGATGGTGGGGCTGAACGTCATCGTCGCGCCGACCGACGAGGAGGCAAGACTGCTGTTCACGTCGGCGCAGCAGCGCTTCCTCGGCATGGTGCGCGGCCGGCGCGGCAAGCTGCCGCCTCCGGTGGCGAGCATGGACACGCTGTGGTCGCCCGCTGAGCGGCTGCAGGTGGAGCGGATGTTGAGTGAATCCATCGTCGGCTCGCCGCAGACGGTGAAGGCCGGTCTGCAGGCCACCGCCGAGCGCACCGGCGCGGACGAGTTCATCGTCGCCTGCGCGGTGCACGACCACGCGCTACGCAGGCGCAGCTACGAGCTGCTCGCCTCGCTCTGAGCAGGCAGCCGCGCCAGCTGCGCCCGGGCCAGCGTGGCGTACAGCGGTGGCGACAGCAGTCGTGCCACGCCACTGGCGATGAGCGCGCAGGCCATCAGGCTGAGCACCATGGCATGGCCATCCACCATCTCCATGACGATGATGAAGGCCGTCAGCGGGGCCTGCGTCGCAGCAGCCAGGAAGCCGGCCATGCCAAGCGCGATCAACGCCGCGGTGTGCGGCGTGCCGGCCCACGCGGCCACGTCGGCGCCCCAGGCCGCACCAATGGCCAACGACGGCGCGAAGATGCCGGCCGGCACGCCCGACCAGGCCGTAAGCCAGGTGGCCACGAACTTGAGCGGCGCATAGAGCCAGGAGTCCAGCTGCTCGCCCTGCAACAGCCCCCGCGTGTGGCCATAGCCGCTGCCGAAGGTGGACCCGTTCATGGCCACGCCCAGCACCGCGACGGCCAGGCCGCAGGCGAACGCGAAGCTCAAGGGTCGCAGCCGCCGCCAACGGCTGAAGGCGTCAGCCCCCTGCCCTGTGAGGCTGGCGATCAGCAGGCGCGAGAACAGGCCGCCCAGCACGCCGCTGCCGATGGCCAGCAGCAGGCCGGGCCCGAGCAGCGCCCAGCTGAGGCTGGTGACGTGGATCACGCCGAAATAGGCCTCATTGCCGTTCAGCGACGCGGCGACCAGGCCCGCC
Source organism: Pelomonas candidula (assembly GCF_043555985.1). Taxonomy (NCBI): domain Bacteria; kingdom Pseudomonadati; phylum Pseudomonadota; class Betaproteobacteria; order Burkholderiales; family Sphaerotilaceae; genus Roseateles; species Pelomonas candidula. The sequence goes on from NZ_JBIGIC010000013.1 coordinate 87,140, forward strand.
AGCACGATGCCGGCGATGAGCAGGCCGCTGTTGCGTTGCTCGGGCCGGCGGCTGAGTTCCTCGATGGCGAACATCACGCCACCCAGCGGCGTGTTGAAGGCCGCGGCGATGCCGGCCGCGCCGCCCGTCACGAGCAGCCCCTGCGCGGTCACGCCGCTGCGCGCCGGCAGCCAGCGACGCGCGGCATGCATCAGCCCGGCCGCCACCTGAACCGATGGCCCCTCGCGGCCGATGGACAGGCCGGCGAGCAGCCCCCAGCAGGTCAGCACGACCTTGGCGCAGGACAGCCGCAGCGACACGAACAGCCCGCGCTGCGCGGACGGCACGGCCGTGTCGAGTGCGGCAATGACTTGCGGGATGCCCGAGCCGGCGGCGCCGGGCCAGAAGCGCCGCGTCAGCGCCACGATGGCCATGGTGCAGAGCGGTGTCCACACCAGCGGCAGCCACCACAGGTCATGCCTCGCCTGGGAAAACGTCGCCAGGGCCAGATCGCCGAGTCTCGAAAAGGCCACGATGGCCAACCCGGCCAGCGCCGCAAAGGCGATGACGAGGGCGCGCGTCAGCCACAACCGCCAGTCCGACAGCTCGCGTTGCAACTGGGGCAGCCAATCCCGGCGATGCTTCAACGAGGCGCCTCTATCATGAGTCGATGCCTGTGCGCCCTCCCGTCCCGCCCGTCGAATTGAGCGAACCCGCCACGCGGGTGCTCAGGCGCTTTCGCCTTGTCTTCAACACGGTGAAGGCGCATTTCCAGCAGGTGGAGAGAGAGGCCGGTATCGGTGGCGCCCAGCTGTGGGCGCTGAGCCTGATCGGCAGTCGGCCTGGCATCGGCACGGGCGAACTCGCGAAGGCGATGGACGTGCATCAGTCGACCGCGAGCAACCTGGTGCGAACGCTGGTCGGGCGTGGCCTCGTGCAGGCCAGCAAGGGAACCGCGGACCGGCGTGCCGTGCAGCTGAAGTTGCTGCCTGCGGCGCGCGCGGTGCTGCGCAAGGCGCCCGGCCCGCTTCAAGGCGTGCTGCCCCAGGCCCTGGCCGCGCTGGACGCCGACACGCTGGCGAGGCTCGACGCGGATTTGGCGCAACTGATCGCCGTGCTGGATGGCGACGCGCGCGCCGCCAGGATTCCATTGGGGCAATAGCCGCCGCGGCCGCCGGCCGATCCGCGCCGCCGCTCCAGGCTCACCCGAAGCAACGACCGGACCGGTGCGGCCGGCACGGCTATGCGTTCAACGCTGCGGGTAGGCGATGTCCGCGCGGCGGTTCTGCGCCCACGAGGCTTCATCGTGGCCCGTCGCCTTCGGGTGCTCCTTGCCCCAGCTGATGGCTTCCATCTGGCCGTCGCGCACGCCGTAGGTCTTCAGCGCCTTGACGACGGCCTCGGCACGCTTCTGGCCCAGGGCCAGGTTGTATTCGGCACTGCCGCGCTCGTCGGCATTGCCCTCGACCTTGACAGCCAGCTGGGCGTTCTTCACCAGGTAGGCGCCATGGCGCTGCAGCATGGCGTCGTAGTCCGACTTGACGGCGAAGTTGTCGTAGTCGAAATAGACGCTGCGCTGCGTGGAGATCAGGCTCTTCGGGTCCAGGTGCTCGGGGAGCTCGACCTTGGCGACCTGGGCCACGGGCGCGGGCGCGGGGGCCGGCGCGGGAGCCTGCACCACAGGAGCCGGCGCGGGGGCCGGAGCCGGCGGCGTGACGGGCGTGCTGCTGCAGCCGGCGAGTGCCAAACCCAGGGCCAGGACGGCGCCCGGCGTCGAAATCATCTGCTTCATGGAAGTTGTTCCTCAGACGCGCAGGAATCGCGCGCAGGGCCAGGATGATAGCCAACTACCTTTGTACAAATCCATTTCGGCGAGCTGTCAACGTGCAGCTCCGCACGCGCAACTCACTTGATGCGCTGCTTCTCCAGCTTGCGCGCCAGCGTGCGCCGGTGCATGCCCAGGCGCCGTGCGGTCTCGCTGATGTTGAAGTCGGTCTCGGCCAGCACCTCGTGGATACGCTCCCACTCCAGCGTCTTGATGGACGCAGTCTGGCGCTCGGTCACCTCCACGTCGGCATCGCCCTGGCGGCGCGCGAAGGCGGCCTCGATGTCGTCGGTGTTGGCCGGTTTGGCGAGGTAGTGGCAGGCGCCCAGCTTGATGGCCTCCACGGCCGTGGCGATGCTGGCGTAGCCGGTCAGCACGACGATGAGGACCTCCGGGTCCCAGCCGTTCAGCGCCTGCACGCAGGCCAGGCCCGAGGCGCCGGCGGCGAGCTTGAGGTCCACGACGGCATGCCCCAGTTCCTCGTCGTCGGGCAGGTCGTCGAGCAGGTTCTTCATGTCGTCGAGGCCGGTGGCACGCAGCACGCGCCAGCCGCGGCGCTCGAACGAACGTGTCAGGGTGCGGGCAAAGCTGTCGTCGTCCTCGACGATGAGCAACAGGCGGTCTTCTTCAGCGGTAGCGGGCATGCGTGTCGGATCGGTCCACCCGGGATTGTCGCGGCAGCAGCGAAGCCAGCGGCAGCGTGAGGGTGACTTCGGCACCACCGCCGTCGCGGTTGGCCGCCTGCAAGCGCCCGCCCAGCGTACGCGCGACGTTGACGGACAGGAACAGGCCCATGCCACGGCCCGGCTGGCCCTTGCCGCTTTGATAGGGCTCGCCGAAGTGCTTGAGGCGCTCGGCGTCGAAGCCCGGGCCGTCGTCGAGCACGCTCAGCGCAAGCGTGTCCTCGTCGGGGCAGGCGGCCACGAGCGTCAAGCGGGTGCCGGGCGCGGCTTCGGCGGCGTTGTCGAGCAGGTTGCCGATGACCTGCTGCAACGCGGTGTCGGCGACGATCTCGACGACGGGCAGGCTGTCCTTGCGCACGACCAGCTCGGACGCCGGCCGCGTGGGTCGCCAGCGCGCCGCCAGCTCGTCGATGAAGCCCTCCAGCGGCGTCAGCCGCGGCGCCTCGCCGCGCATCTCGCCGGCCGACATCAGGATGCCGGTGACGATGGCCTTGCAGCGCAGGATCTGCTGCTGCATCTCCTCGATCTCCTCGCGCAGCTCGGGCTCGCCCGCGAACGGCGCCATGTGCGCCCAGTCGCCGAGGATGACGCTGAGCGTCGCCAGCGGCGTGCCCAGCTCGTGCGCGGCGCCGCTGGCCAGAAGGCCCATGCGCACGATGTGGACCTCCTCGGCGGCGCGCTGCTGCAGCTCAGCCAGCTCAGCGTCGCGCTGACGCAGGTTGCGGTTGATGCGGACGATGAAGATGGTGAGCAGCCCCACGTTGAGCAGGAAGCACATCAGCAGGCCGCCCAGGTAGTTGGGCGACAGCGTCGTCGGTGCCGTCGGGTCCAGCACCAACGGCCGGTGCCACTGCGTCAACGCGACGAAGCCGGTCAGCGTGCTCAGCACGATGGCCCACAGGTAGGCCGGCCGCAGCAGCACGGAGCCAACGGCCACCTGCAGCAGGTAGAGGTAGATGAACGGGTTGTCGCTGCCGCCGGCGAGGTAGAGCTGGCCGGTCAGCACGCCCACGTCGACCAGCAGCGCGACGCACAGCTCGATCTGCGACACCGGCTGCGTGAGCCGGTTGCGCCAGACGCTGAAGAGGTTGAACGCGACGAGGATGCCCAGCAGGCTGAACATCTCGGCCCAGGGCAGCGTGAGGCCCAGGCCGAAGTGCACGACCAGCACGGTCGCGAGCTGGCCGCCGACAGCCAGCCAGCGCAGCTCGATGAGCTGGCGCAGGTTGGCGCGGCCGGCGCGGCGCTCGGGCGCGACGGCAACGGGTTCGGCGATGGTCGGCGGTGCGGTGTTCAAGGCGGGGCGCGCCGACGCTCCTCGCGGACCAGGTAGAAGGCCGCGGCGGCCGCCATGACCGCGAGCGCCAGCCAGGTGGCGGCGTAGACGGCGTGATTGTTGGCGAAACGCACGACCGTCAGGCCGGGACGCGGGTAACGCAGCGGCTGGGCCGCGTCGGCGGACTCGTCGACGAAGTACGGCGCCACGGGCCCGGCAAGATGAAGCTGGGCCGCGATGCCGGCCACGTCGCGCGAGTACCAACGGCCTTCGGCCGGCTCGTTCCTGCGCAGCGGGCCGCCACCGGTCTCCGTCAGGCGCAGCAGGCCGATGAGTTCGACGGGGCCGGTGGGTGTGGCGTGCGCGTCAGGCGCACGCCGCTCGGGTGGCACGAAGCCGCGGTTGACGAGGACGGCGCTGCCGTCGTCCAGCCGCAGCGGCGCAATGACCCAGTGGCCGCCGCCGAGTTCGGTCGTGGCCTGCACGAGCACCTCGCGCGGCTCGAAGTGGCCGCTGAGGCGCAGGCGCCGGTATTCGTCGGCCTTGGTGACTTCAGCAGAAACGGCGGGCGGAGCAACGGGATCGGCCTTCAGCCGCTGCTCGACACGCTCGATGAGATCGAGCTTCCAGCTCAGGCGCTGGACCTGCCAGCCGGCCAGCGCGAGGAAGCCCACGCTGGCCAGTGCCGCGCTGACGATCAGTGCGATGCGTGCAGCGCGATTCATACCCGGTCAGGGCATGTTCCGCATGGCGGCCGGATCAGGCGTCGGCATCATGTTGGCGTTCATGTGATACATGACCCAGACCGAGCCGGACAGCATGATGACCACGAGCGCGACGGTGAACAGCAGGGCCAGCATGGACCAGCCGCCTTCGACCTTGGCGTTCATGTGCAGGAAATAGATCATATGCACGACCATCTGCACGGCCGCGAAGCCGAGGATGACCAGGCCGGTCACCTTGGGCGTGGGCAGCACCTGGCCCATGACGAGCCAGAACGGAATGGCCGTCAGGATGACCGACAGGATGAAGCCGACGGCGTAGCCCTTGAAGCTGACGTGGAAGTCGCCGTCGTCGTGATGGTCGTCGTGGCCGTGGTTGTCGTGTGCGTGGTCGGCCATCACAGCACTCCCATCAGGTAGACGAAGGTGAAGACGCCGATCCAGACGACGTCCAGGAAGTGCCAGAACATCGACAGGCACATCAGGCGGCGGCGGTTGGCGGGTGTCAGGCCCAGCTTGCCGACCTGGAACATCAGCGTGACCAGCCAGATGCAGCCGAAGGTGACGTGCAGGCCGTGCGTGCCGACCAGCGTGAAGAAGCTGGACAGGAAGGCACTGCGGCCGGGGCCCGCTTCCTCGTGGATAAGGTGGTGGAACTCGAACAGCTCGATGCCCAGGAACCCGAGGCCGAACAGGCCCGTGATGGCCAGCCAGACGAGCACCTGCTGCTTGCGCTTGGCCTGCATCGCGATCATCGCGAAGCCATAGGTGATGGAGGAGAACAGCAGCAGCGCGGTGTTCATGGCCACCAGCGGCAGGTCGAACAGGTCGGAGCCCGACGGGCCGGCCGCGTAGGAGCGGCCCAGCACGGCATAGACGGCGAACAGCACCGCGAAGATGAGGCAGTCGCTCATCAGGTAGAGCCAGAAGCCCAGCATCGTGCTGCTGGGCGGGTGGTGCGCGCCAGCGTGGTCGTAGTAGACCGGCGCACCGTTCACGTGGGTGGCAACAGTTGCAGACATGTCAGGTTCTCCCGGTCAGGCCGCCGAACCGGCAGCGGCAGCGAGGGCGCGCGTGCGCTCTTCCTCGGTGCGGGTCACCGCATCGGCCGGGATGTGGTAGTCGCGGTTGTAGTTGAAGGTGTGCACGATGGACGCGATGACGGTGGCCGCCAGGCCCAGCGCGGCCAGGATGTACATGTGCCAGATCAGCGCGAAGCCCATGGCCGTGGCCAGCATGCCGATGACGAAGCCGGCACCGGTGTTCTTGGGCATGTGGATGGCGACGAAGCCTTGCTGGGGACGCTCGATGCCGCGCTGCTTCATGTCCTGCCAGGCGTCCAGTTCATGGGCGATGGGCGTGAACGCGAAGTTGTAGTCGGGCGGCGGCGACGACGTGGACCATTCCAGCGTGCGGCCACCCCAGACGTCACCGGTCGTGTCGGCCAGTTCCTTGCGGCGCCAGATGCTGACGGCGATCTGGACCAGGAAGGCACCGATGCCGCAGGCGATGATGCCGGCACCGAGGGCGGCCACGACGAAGTAAGGCTGCAGCGTCATGTCGTCGAAGTGGTTGACGCGACGGGTGACGCCCATCAGGCCCAGCACGTACAGCGGCGTGAACGCGACCCAGAAGCCGACGAACCAGCACCAGAACGAGACCTTGCCCCAGAAGGCGTCCAGGCGGAAGCCGAAGGCCTTGGGGAACCAGTAGTTGATGCCGGCGAACACGCCGAACACCACGCCACCGATGATGACGTTGTGGAAGTGGGCGATCAGGAACAGGCTGTTGTGCAGCACGAAGTCCGCCGCCGGCACGGCCAGCAGCACGCCGGTCATGCCACCGATGACGAAGGTGACCATGAAGCCCACGGTCCACAGCATCGGCACCTCGAACTTGATGCGGCCACGGTACATCGTGAACAGCCAGTTGAAGATCTTGGCGCCCGTCGGGATCGAGATGATCATCGTCGTGATGCCGAAGAAGCTGTTCACGCTGGCGCCCGAGCCCATCGTGAAGAAGTGGTGCAGCCAGACCAGGTAGGACAGGATCGTGATGACGACCGTGGCATAGACCATGGACGCGTAGCCGAACAGCTTCTTGCGGCTGAACGTGGACACGACTTCCGAGAAGATGCCGAACACCGGCAGCACCAGGATGTAGACCTCGGGGTGGCCCCAGATCCAGATCAGGTTCACGTACAGCATGGCGTTGCCGCCCAGGTCGTTCGTGAAGAAGTTGGTGCCGAGATAGCGGTCGGCCGTCAGCAGCGCGAGCGTGGCGGCCAGCACCGGGAAGGTGGCGACGATCAGCACGTTGGTGCACAGCGAGGTCCATGTGAAGACGGGCATCTTCATCATGGTCATGCCGGGCGCGCGCATCTTGATGATGGTCGCGATCAGGTTGATGCCCGACAGCGTCGTGCCCACCCCCGCGATCTGCAGCGACCACAGGTAGTAGTCCACCCCCACGTCGGGGCTCGCCAGCAGGCCGGACATTGGCGGATAGGCCAGCCAGCCAGTCTTCGCGAACTCGCCGACGAACAGCGAGAGCATGACCAGCACGGCGCCGCCAGCGGTCATCCAGAAACTGAAGTTGTTCAGGAACGGGAAGGCCACGTCGCGCGCACCGATCTGCAGCGGCACGACGTAGTTCATGAAGCCCGTCACGAACGGCATCGCGACGAAGAAGATCATGATGACGCCGTGGGCGGTGAACACCTGGTCGTAGTGGTGCGGCGGCAGGAAGCCGGCACTGTCACCGAAGGCCAGTGCCTGGTGGGCTCGCATCATCAGCGCGTCGGCAAAGCCGCGCAGCAGCATCACGACACCGAGCACGATGTACATGATGCCGATCTTCTTGTGGTCGATGCTGGTGATCCAGTCACGCCACAGCGGGCCCCAGAGGCGGAACTTGGTCAGCAGGGCCAGCACGAACAGGCCGCCCAGCGCGACCATGATGAAGGTGCCCACAAGGATGGGCTCGTGCAGCGGCAGCGCATCCAGGCCGAGACGGCCGAAGATGGGATGAAGCTGTTCGGCAGCCTGATGCTGCGCAACGATGGCATTGGACATGGGTCGGACTCAGTTCTTCGGCGCAGCGGTCTCGGTCTGGGCCTCGGCGGGCAGACCCAGCGGATTGGTCGGCGTGCACAGCGCAGCCACGACGGTGCGCTCGCGCTTCGTGCCTTCGGCATCGCGCCAGGCCGTGCGCATCGTGCCCGCCACGCCGCCCTTGCCGGCCCCGCCGGCGGCGTCAATGGCCATCATGGTGCTCGTGCACATCTTCTTGCCGTCGACGCAGCGGTCGACGATGGCACCCCACAGGCCCGGCTCGACACTGGCGAAGCGCTGGATGGGTTCCTTGGTGCTGGGCTGCTCCAGCTTCAGGTAGTCGGCACGCGTCAGCGTGTTGCCGCCGGCCTTGTTGGACTCGACCCACTTGGCGAATTCCTCGTCCGTCAGGCCGTGGAACTTGAAGCGCATGTCCGAGAAGCCGGCACCGCTGTACTGGGCCGACAGGCCGTCGTAGACGCCCGCCTTGTTGATGACGGCGTGCAGTTGCGTCTGCATGCCCGGCATCGCGTAGATCATGCCGGCCAGCGCGGGCACGTAGAAGGTGTTCATCACCGACGTGGACGTGAAGCGGAAGTGGATCGGGCGATCCACCGGCGCGGCCAGTTCGTTGACGAGGGCGATCCCCTGCTCGGGGTAGATGAACAGCCACTTCCAGTCCATCGCGACCGCGTAGACCTCCAGCGGCTTCACGTCGGCAGCCAGCGGCTTGCTCTCGGAGATGCGGTCCAGCGGTCGGAACGGGTCCAGCTTGTGCGTGCTGATCCAGGTGATCGCGCCCAGCGCGATGATGATCAGCAGCGGCGCACCCCAGATCACCAGTTCCAGGCGCGTGGAGTGGTCCCAGTCCGGCGAGTAGGTCGCCTCGGTGTTGGACTGGCGGTAACGGTACGCAAAGAACAGCGTCAGCGCGATCACCGGCACGATGATCAGCAGCATCAGCAGCGTCGACGTGACGATGAGGTTCGCCTGCTGCTGCGCGATGTCGCCGTGAGGCTTCATCACGATGGCGTTGCAGCCACTCAAGGCAAGCCCGGACAGCAAGACCGGGACGCGAGTAAGGAGAGTGTTTTTGAGGTACATCCGGACTAACGCGCGAGGGTTAACGATCTTGCACGTGGGACGGGAATGTAAGTTGATTGAGGCAAATCAACGATTGGACATTTTGTCCTAGTCACAGACGGAGACAAGCCCATCATGGCCCTGAGCAGTACCTTCCAAACTCCCCAGTCCGGCCCGCTGACGACCCGTACCGACGAGGAACTCGCCCCCGGCGACATCGCCGTCGGCGTGATCATCGGCCGAGCGTCCGAATATTTCGACTTCTTCGTCTTCGGCATCGCCTCGGTGCTGGTTTTCCCTCAGGTTTTCTTCCCGTTCGCCGCCGACCGCCTGACCGGCACGCTGTACGCCTTTCTGGTCTTTGCGCTGGCTTTCGTCGTCCGACCGGTCGGTACGCTGATCGGCATGGAGATCCAGCGCCGCTTCGGCCGCTCGACCAAGCTGACCGCCGCCCTCTTCCTGCTCGGTTGCTCCACGGTCGGCATGGGCCTGCTCCCGGGCTTCGCGTCGGCGGGCAGCACCGCCATCGTGCTGCTGGCGCTGTGCCGCATCGGCCAGGGCCTGGCGCTGGGCGGATCATGGGACGGCTTGCCGTCGCTGCTGGCGCTGAACGCGCCGCCGGACCGCCGCGGCTGGTACGCGATGCTGGGCCAGCTGGGCGCGCCGCTGGGCTTCTTCGTCGCCTCCAGCGTGTTCCTCTACGTCTTCAGCAGCCTGGACGACAAGGACTTCCTGTCCTGGGGCTGGCGCTTCCCATTCTTCACGGCCTTCGCGATCAACGTCGTTGCGCTGTTCGCCCGGCTGCGGCTGGTCGTCACGCACGAGTACGAGAAGCGCATGGAGGAGCATGAGCTCGACCCTGCCCACCTGCACGAGCTGCTGCCGGCGCAAGGCCATCACATCGTCATCGGCGCCTTTGCCGCGCTGGCCAGCTACGCCCTCTTCCACCTCGTCACGGTGTTCCCGCTGTCCTGGGTCGCACTGTCGGACCCACAGGGCATCGACGACTTCATGAAGATGGAGCTGCTGGGCGCCGCCTTCGCCGCCGCGGCCATGCCGATGTCCGGCCTCATCGCCGACAAGATCGGCCGCCGCAGCTTCCTCGGCACGCTGGCCCTGGCCATCGGCGTGTTCGCGCTGGCAGCGCCGTTCATGCTGGGCGGCGGCAAGCCGGGCCATGCAGCTTTCCTGCTGATCGGCTTCGTGCTGCTGGGCCTGTCCTACGGCCAGGCGGCCGGCTCGGTGACGTCCAACTTCCTGCCGCATTTCCGCTACACCGGCGCGGCGCTGACGGCCGACATGGCCTGGCTGCTGGGCGCCGCCTTCGCGCCGGTCATCGCGCTGTTCCTGTCGTCGCGCTTCGGGCTCGGATCGCTGACCGTCTACCTGCTGTCCGCGGTGGTCTGCACGCTGCTGGCGCTGCGGGTCAACAAGAAGCTGCGTGAGGCGGCCGTCGTCCAGGACTGACGCGGCGGATGCCAGCCAAGGCGGGCTGCGGCCCGCCTTTGTTTTGCGCCGCCACCTTTTCAATCAAAACCCGGCCGAGCCCCCTCATGAGCCTGACGCTGCACTACCACCCGCTGTCCTCCTACTGCTGGAAGCTGCTGATCGCGCTGTACGAGAACGGCACGCCGTTCGAAGCGCAGGTCGTCAACCTCGGCGACCCGGCTGCGCGCGCCGCCTACGCCGCGTTGTGGCCCACGGCCAAGATCCCGTTGCTGGTGGACGGCAACCGAGTCGTGCCGGAAACCTCGTTGCAGATCGAATACCTGGACCGCCGCCACCCCGGCCGCCAGCGCCTGCTGCCCGACGACTTAGACGCGCAGCTGGACGTGCGCCTGTGGGACCGCCTGTTCGACCTCTACGTGATGGACCCGATGCAGCGCTACATCGCCCAGATCCTGCGCCCGGAGGCTCAGCGCGACCCGCAGGCCATGCAGGCCAGCGTCGACGGCCTGGGGAGGGCCTACGACCTCATCGACAGCCGCATGGGCGAGCACGCCTGGGCCGCAGGCGAAGACTTCAGCCTTGCAGACTGCGCCGCCGCGCCAGCGCTGTTCTACGCCGCCATCGTGCGCCCGTTCGGGCCGGAACACACGCGGCTCGCCGCCTACTTCGAGCGGCTGCTGGCCCGGCCATCGGTCTGGCGCTGCATCGTCGAGGCGCGGCCGGTCTTTCAGTACTACCCGCTGAGGCACGCGCTGCCCGCGCGCTTCCTCAGCGGCGACGCGCCTTAGCCCAGCGCCTTGCGCGCGTTCTGGAACATCCGCAGCCACGGGCTGTGCTGCGCGCGGTCGCCCGAGGTCCAGCTCATCTGCACATTGCGGAACACGCGCTCCGGGTGGGGCATCAGCGCCGTGAAGCGGCCATCGGCCGTCGTCACGGAGGTCAGGCCGCCCGGGCTGCCGTTCGGGTTGAACGGGTAGGCCTCGGTGGCCTGGCCGTGGTTGTCGACGAAGCGCATCGCGGCGATGACCTTGGACGGATCGCCCTGGCGCGCGAAGTTCGCAAAACCCTCGCCGTGCGCGACGGCGATCGGCGCCCGCGTGCCAGCCATGTCCTTGAAGAAGACGCTGGGCGAATCCAGCACCTCGACCAGGGCCAGGCGGGCCTCGTACTGCTCGCTCTGGTTGCGTGTGAAGCGCGGCCAGGCGTTGGCGCCCGGGATGATGGGCGCGAGCGCGGCCAGCATCTGGCAGCCGTTGCACACGCCCAAGGCGAGCGTGTCGGAGCGCGAGAAGAAGGCGCGGAACTGCTCGGTCAGCACCGGGTTGAACATGATGCTGCGCGCCCAGCCTTCGCCTGCGCCCAGCGTGTCGCCGTAGCTGAAGCCGCCGCAGGCCACGAACGCTGCGAAGCCGTCGAGCTTCACGTCGCCGCGTTGCAGGTCGCTCATGTGCACGTCGAAGCTGTCGAAGCCGCCCAGCGACATCGCGTAGGCCATCTCGACGTGCGAGTTGACGCCCTGCTCGCGCAGGATGGCGACCTTGGGCTTGGCGCCGGTGCTGATGAAGGGGGCTTCCGGCGTGAACGTCAGGTGCACGTGCATGCCGGGGTCGTCGGCCTTGCCGGCGGCGGCGTGCTCGGCGTCGGCGCCAGCCGGGTTGTCACGCAACCGGGCGATGCGCCAGCTCACCTCATCCCAGGTCTGCTGCAGCGCCGTCAGGTCGGCCGCGAAGACTTTCTTCGCATCGCGCCAGACTTCCATCTGCCGCGCCGCGTTGGGCTTGGCGACGACATGCGAATGCTTGGACAGGCCGTGCGCACGCAGCACCTGCATGACCGCATCGCGGTCGGCCGCACGGACCTGGATCAGTGCTCCCAGTTCCTCGGCGAACAGCGCGCGCAGCGTCAGCTCATCGCGGCGGCCGCTGACCTGGGCAGCCCAGTTCTTCGAGTCACCCGTGTCGGCACGGCTGTCGCTGATGCCGTCGCCTTCGGTCACCAGCATGTCGATGTTCAGGCTCAGGCCGGTCTGGCCGGCGAAGGCCATTTCGCAGGCCGCCGCCCACAGGCCGCCGTCGGAGCGGTCGTGGTAGGCCAGCAGCTTGCCCGCGGCGCGCAGTTCGTTGACGGCGTTGACCAGCGAGACCAGCAACTGCGGGTCGTCCAGGTCAGGCACGTCGCTGCCGAACTGGTTCAGCGTCTGCGCCAGGATGGAGCCGGCCATGCGGTGCTTGCCCTGGCCCAGGTCGATCAGGATGAGCGCCGAGTCCTCACGCTGCCACTCGGGCGTCAGCGTGCCGCGCACGTCGGCAATGCTGGCGAAGGCGGTGACGATCAGCGACACCGGCGCGGTGACCTGCTTGTCATCCCACTTCGTGCGCATCGACAACGAATCCTTGCCCACCGGGATGGACACGCCCAGCACCGGGCACAGCTCCATGCCGACTGCCTTCACGGTGTCGAACAGCGCGGCGTCTTCGCCCGCTTCGCCGCATGCGGCCATCCAGTTGGCGCTGAGCTTCACGCGCGGCAGCTCGATGGGGGCGGCCAGCAGGTTGGTGATGGCCTCGGCCACCGCCATGCGGCCCGAGGCGGGCGCGTCGATGGACGCCAGCGGCGTGCGCTCGCCCATGCTCATCGCCTCGCCGGCAAAGCCCTTGAAGTCGGCCAGCGTGACGGCGCAGTCCGCCACTGGCACCTGCCAGGGGCCGACCATCTGGTCGCGGTGGTTGAGGCCGCCCACGGTGCGGTCGCCGATGGTGACGAGGAAGCGCTTGTTGGCGACCGTCGGGTGGCGCAGCACGTCGAACGCAGCCTGCTCCAGCTTGACGCCGGTCAGGTCCAGCGCCCCGCCGTCGCGGGCCACACGGGTCACGTCGCGGTGCGTCTTGGGCGGCTTGCCCAGCAAAACGTCCATCGGCATGTCGATGGGGTGGTCGTCGCCGGCCAGGTCATCGACAAGCTTGAGCTCGCGCTCCTCCGTCGTCACGCCGACGACGGCGAACGGGCAGCGCTCGCGCTCGCAGAAGGCCTTGAACTGCTCCAGGCTCTCCGGCGCGATGGCCAGCACGTAACGCTCCTGGCTTTCGTTGCACCAGATTTCCTTCGGCGCCAGGCCGGACTCTTCCAGCGGCACCTTGCGCAGGTCGAAGCGCGCACCACGGCCGGCGTCGTTCACCAGCTCGGGGAAGGCGTTGGAGATGCCGCCCGCACCCACGTCGTGGATGGCCAGCACCGGGTTGTCCTGACCCAGGCCCCAGCAGTGGTTGATGACCTCCTGCGCGCGACGCTCGATCTCGGGGTTGCCGCGCTGCACGGAGTCGAAGTCCAGATCGGCCGTATTCGTGCCCGCCGCCATCGACGACGCGGCGCCGCCGCCCATGCCGATGCGCATGCCCGGGCCGCCGAGCTGGATCAGCAGCGTGCCGGCGGGGAACTCGATCTTCTTCGTCAGGTCCGAGCGGATCGTGCCCAGGCCACCCGCGATCATGATGGGCTTGTGATAGCCGCGGCGCACGCCGGCAACCGTCTGCTCGAAGACGCGGAAGTAGCCGGCCAGGTTCGGGCGGCCGAACTCGTTGTTGAAGGCGGCGCCACCCAGCGGGCCGTCGATCATGATCTGCAGCGCGCTCGCGATGTGGGCCGGCTTGCCCACGGGGTTCTGTTCCCAGGGCTCGCTCAGGCCCGGCAGATGCAGGTTGGACACCGAGAAGCCCGTCAGACCCGCCTTCGGGCGGGAGCCGCGGCCGGTGGCGCCTTCGTCGCGGATCTCGCCGCCAGCGCCCGTGGACGCGCCCGGGTGGGGCGAGATGGCCGTCGGGTGGTTGTGCGTCTCCACCTTCATCAGCACCTGAGCCTGCTCGGGGCGGGCCACGTAGGCGGCACCCGCCTGCGGCGCGGGCATCCAGCGCTCGATGGCATGGCCTTCCATGACGGCGGCGTTGTCCGAATAGGCAATGACCGTGTGCTGCGGGTTCAGCTTCTCGGTGTTGCGGATCATGCCGAACAGCGACAGCGGCTGGGCCTCGCCGTCCACCGTGAACGACGCGTTGAAGATCTTGTGCCGGCAGTGCTCGCTGTTGGCCTGCGCGAACATCATCAGCTCGACGTCGCTGGGGTTGCGACCCAGCTTCTTGAAGTTGGTCTCGAGGTAGTCGATCTCGTCGCCCGACAGCGCAAGGCCGAATTCGACGTTGGCCTTCTCCAGCGCGGCGCGGCCGGCGCCCAGCACGTCCACATGGGCCAGCGGTTCGGCGGTGCGCTCATCGAACAGATGCTTGGTGTCCTCACGGCTGAAGCAGGCCGACTCGGTCATGCGGTCGTGCAGCAGCGCAGCGCAGGCGTTCAGCTCGTCCGCCGTCAGCGGCTTGGCACCGCCCAGCAGGCCGGACTTGGTCGCGACGCGGTACTCGACGACGCGCTCGACGCGCCTGAGCACGAGTCCGCAGTTGCGGGCGATGTCGGTGGCCTTGGAGGCCCAGGGACTGACCGTGCCGAAGCGCGGCGTGACGACGACCAGCGAGCCCTCGGCGCCTTCGACGGCCGGTTCGCCGTAGGTCAGCAGCGCGGCGAAGCGCTCGCGGGTTTCGGCATCGAGCGGCGCGTCCGTCCAGACCCAGTGCACGGCACGGGCGCTGACGCCGGTGATGCGCGTGCTGACCTCTTGCAGCCTGGCCAGCAAGGCCTGGGCGCGGAAGTCGGAAAGGGCGTTGCCGCCCTCGAAATGGGTCAGATGCGGGGTCAGGGCCATGGAATCCGGGGAGGCTGGGCGCGGGCGGGCGCGCGGTTCTCGGAAATGCTCGGCCCCAACGGCAAGGGGCAGCGTGCGGAAGCACGGGATTCTACTGAGCCGCCCCGGCGGACGAGCGGCAGCCCGCCGTGGATAAGCGGAAAACACCGCCTTCGCCGCTCGCCGGCGCCCAGCCACCGCTGGTCGAACGCCCCCGACGCTCCGTGACATTGCGCACGACTGACAACGCTCTCCGGCAACAACTCGACACAGCTGGACAGCCTGCCAACAGGACCGGTCGGCAGACTGATTTACGCGGGTTCACGAGGGGCTCCGCAACGCAGCAACAACATCCAAGGCAGTCCACATGAGACAACTCAAGCAACATCTGCAATGGGCCATCTGCGCCACGACCTGTGCACTCAGCGCCGCGGTGCTGGTGGCCTGCGGCGGCGGGGGCAGCGCCGGCAGCGGCAGCACGTCGCAGACGACCACCAGCACAACGCCCGGCGCGAGCATCGCCTCCGTGGACGGCACCATCACCGGCTTCGGCAGCGTCATCATCGACGGGCAGCGCTTCGATGACAGCGTCGCCAAGGTCGCCTTTGCCAACAACGCCGACACGCAGACTGCCGGCACGCTGGGCGACCTGCACACCGGCATGCACGTGCAGGGCGAGCTGAAGGACGGCGTGCTGCAGAACCTTGTCGTCAACTTCGCCCTCGTCGGTACCGTCGGCGCCGTGGACACGACGGCCGGCACGCTGACCGTGTTCGGCCAGACCATCAAGACGACCACCACGGGCCAGTTGCCCACCGTCTTCGACGGCTTCAGCGCCTTGAGCCAGCTCGCCGTGGGCGACCTCGTCAAGGTCAGCGGCACGGTGGCCAGCGACGGCAGCATCACCGCCACGCGCATCGAGCGCAAGGCCAAGGACGGCACCGAGGTGTTCCGCCTCAGCGGCGCCGTGCAGGCCGTGGACACGACGGCCAAGACCTTCACGCTGGTCGGCAACAGCAGCGTGACGGTCAGCTACGCCGACGCCAAGCTGCTGCCCACGGGCGCCGTCATCGAGAACGGCAAGCTGGTCAGCGTCGTCGCGACGGCCGCGCCCACCACCACCGGCGGCAAAAACGTGCTGACGGCCAGCGTCGTCGAGGTCAAGGCGCGCAAGCTGGCGGATTCGTCGGACACCACCGTGGGCGGCCCGATCAGCGATTTCCAGAGTCTGAGCAGCCTGCGCATCGGCGACGTCGTCGTCGACGCCAGCGCCGCGACGCTCAAGGAAGGCACCGTGGCCGCCGACGTCGTCAACGGCGCCCAGGCCCAGGCCCATGGCACCGTCAAGGACGGCGCGATGAAGGCCGACTGGCTGCGCGTGTTCAAGAACGACACAGCCATCAAGGCGCTGCTGGTGGGCCAGGTCACCGACTACGTGTCGCTCGCCAACTTCACGCTGCGCGGCACCGTCGTGGACGGCAGCGCAGCCAAGTTCACGAAGGGCACGGCCGCCGACGTGGCCGCAGGCGCCTGGGTGCAGGTCACCGGCCAGCTGACGTCGGCCGGCGTGAAGGCCACCGAGATTGCCGTGCAGCCGCCGCCGGCGGACACCGTGCAGCGACTCTCCGGCGCCATCAGCGGGGTAGACCTGACAGCCCACAGCCTGACGCTGCTGGGCACCACGGTGAAGTGGACCGACACGACCAAGCTCAACTTCAACGTGACGAACGTGACCGCGCTGGCCAACGGCCTGACCGTCACCGTCGAAGGCACGTACTCGGCCACGACCGGCGTGTTCACCGCCACCAGTATCAACGTCACATCGACGCCGGGCGCGGTCAAGACCATCGGCTTTTCGGGCGTCGCCTTCAACGTGACGGCCGACAGCCTGCAGGTCGGCAGTTACACGGTGCAGTTGACGGCCAACACCGCGCTGCAGCCCACCGGCACGAAGCTGGCCGACATCGTCAACGGCTCGCGCCTGAGCATCAAGGCGACGGTCACCGGCACCGATGGAAACGTCAAGCTGACGGCGCTGACGATCGAGCTGCAGAAACCCGAGAAAGACGCCAGCGGCAACGACTACGTCTACCTCGGCGGCCTGATCGGAGACTTCGTCAGCAGCGCCAGCTTCACGGTCGGCGGCCAGAAGGTGGACGCTTCGGCCAGTACCGTGAAGTTCATCGACGGCGACGCGACCAAGCTGGCCAACGGCGTCAAGGTCGAGATCAAGGGCAGCGTGAAGGACGGCGTGCTCGTCGCCACGCAGGTGCATTTCATGCCGGGTTGAGCGGCAGCCGCACCCCAAACAAGCAACTTGCTGAGTGAGAGGCCCGGGCCGTTCGCGGCGCCGGGCTTTTTTGCGTCTGCAGCCGCAGAATCGCCCGCCCATGAAAGCCCTGCTTCGATGGCTGGCCGTGACGACGACGGCCCTGCTTGCAACGACCGCCCATGCTGACCCGACACCGGCGCCGTTGGATATCTACCTGTTGATGGGCCAGTCCAACATGGCCGGCCGCGACACGCGCGACCTCGGCGCGCAGGTGGACGACCCACATGTGCTGGCACTGAACGCTGAGGGTCAATGGGTCGTCGCGCGCGATCCCATCCATGCGAAGACCGGACGCATCGAGCCCGGCGTCGGTCCCGGCATCGCATTCGCCCGCGAGCTGCTCAGGGGTGACGCGACGCGCAGCATCGGTCTCATCCCCACCGCCGTCGGCGGCACACCGTTGCGGCGCTGGGTCAAGGGCGGCGATCTCTACGAGCGGGCCGTGGCGCGCGCCCGCGAGGCATCGGCACGCGGAGTGATCCGCGGCGTGCTGTGGCACCAGGGCGAAGCGGACGCGGAGAAGCCAGCTACCGCAGCCAGCTACGGCGCGCGGCTGGCGAAGATGTTCCAGGACCTGCGCCAGGACCTGGGCCAGCCGGACCTGCCCATCGTCGTCGGCGAGATCGGCGAGTTCACCTCGCCCCAGCGCCTGCCAGAGGCCGCTACCGTGCGCGACGCGCAGCGCCACATGCCGGAGGTCCTGCCACACGTGGGCCTCGCGAGTTCGGACGGACTCGTCCACCTCGGAGACGAGTTGCACTTTTCAGCCGACTCGGCCCGCGAGCTGGGCCGCCGTTTTGCCCACGCAATGCAGACGCTGCAGATGCGATGAGAAAAGCCCCTGCCCGGGGTTGCCGGACAGGGGCTTCAGAGTGGCGGGTACGAGGGCTTAGAACTTGTAGTTCGCGCCCACCAGGTAGCTGCGGCCCCACTGGATGTACTCAAGCGGGCGGTCCTTGGTGCCGGCATAGGTGCGGTAGGCCGCGTTGCCCAGGTTGTTGACCTGTACCAGCAGGCCCAGCCCCTTCATCGGACCGTCGTTGAACGTGTAGCCGATCTGCGCGTCGGTGATGCTTTCGCCCACGACGTAGCGCAGCGTGCGGTTGCCGTTGAAGTTGCCGATTTCACCGATGAAGTCCGAACGCTTGCGCTGGCTGATGCGGGCCTCGAAGCCGTTGATCTCGTAGTAGGCGGTCAGGTTGTACACGCGCTTGGACAGGCCAGGCAGGGCGATCGGGCCGCTGCCCACGCTGCTCGCGCTGTCGGGGTCCTTGATCTGGATGTTGCTGTCGTTGAACGTGGCGCTGGCAGTGAAGCCAAAGCCGTTCAGCGACGAGCTGACCAGGCTCAGCGGCAGCGACGCGCTGAGCTCCACGCCCTTGAGCGTGCCGCCCGAGCCGTTCAGCGGCGTGCTGAACGTGCCAGTCGGCAGCGCTGCGGGCTTGCCCGGCTGAGGCACGTACGTGGCCACGAACGCCGACCAGTCGTAGTTGTCGACCGTCTGCTTGTAGATGTAGCTCTTCAGGTCCTTGTAGTAGGCGGCGGCAGCCACGTAGGCCTTGTTGCCGAAGTACTTTTCCCACGACAGGTCCAACGCATTCGCGCGCCACGGGTCCAGCTTGGGGTTGCCGCCGGAGCCGCCCGGCTTGCCAGTGGAGCCGTCCACACCGAACGAGATGCCGGCATTCAGCTGATCGACGCGCGGACGCGCCATCTGCTTGGCCAGGCCGAAGCGCACCGTCTGGTCGTCGGACAGCGACCACGACAGGTTCAGCGCCGGCAGGATGTCGGTGTAGGTCTTGCCGCCGTTGATCGGCTTCACGCTGCTGGAGTTGCCGTCGTAGTAGTTGGACTGCGAGGACTGGTCCGTCTGCACCACTTGCAGGCCGATGTTGCCGCGCGTCTGCACGCCGAAGGTGGTCGCGTCGATGTTGCCCTTGACGTACAGCGTCGTCGCCTTCTCCTTCACCTGCCAGCGATTCGGGATCTGCCAGCTCTCGGTCTCCACCGGGTTGAAGGTCATGTACTTGGCCACCGCGCCCGGCACGTTCCACGCCGGGATGGTGCCCAGGCCGGCGAAGCCCAGGTTCACCGGGCTGTACTGGAACTCGGAGCCGATCGCCGTCACACCCTGGGAACCCAGGTTGATGGCGCCCTCAGGCTGACGCTTCTTCTTGGAACGGTCCGTGTAGGTCAGGCCACCCTCGAAGTCGGAGAACCAGCTCGACAGCGACGCCGGCGCCGGCAGGCTGCCCAGCAGCTTGAAGCCGGTCAGCTCGTCCTTCACGCTCGGCGTCTTGCCCCAGCCCGAACCGTAGATCGTGTTCTGCAGGTAGAGCTTGGTCGGGTCGGAGTAGCTCATGCCCGGCACGATCTGCGAGAAGCCGTCCGACGTCATTGCAAGCTTGACGCTGTCCAGCACGGCAGGCGTTACGCCGCCGACCGACAGGAGCTGAGAGTTGTTCTCGAGGCTGATTTCGTTGCGGGTGGCGTGCGAATAGTTCAGGTCGGTGGTCACCGACGCACCGTTCTCGAACTTGACCTTGTTGTTCCAACCGGCAGCAACGATCTCGTCGTTGCGCTTGTTGTACATGCCACGCACCAGAGGGTAGGCATTCACCAGCGTGCCGCCGGTCAGCGTACCGTTGGCGTTGACGGTGACATTGGTCCAGCTCAGCGGAATGTTGTTCTTGTTGCTGTCTTGGCCGGCCCAGCCGGTGCTGATCTCGATCTGGTTGGCCGTGTCTTCCTGCTTGGCCTTGGTCCAGAAGGCATCGACGACGCTCGTCCAGTTCTTGCTCGGGCGGAACTCGATCGTGGCCATCAACGCGTCACGCTCGTTCTTGCCGGTGCGGCGCAGCGCCTTGATGCCACCCGACGAGAACGTGTTGGCCGGCAGGCCGGTATGGG
This sequence comes from Pelomonas candidula, assembly GCF_043555985.1. Lineage (NCBI taxonomy): Bacteria > Pseudomonadati > Pseudomonadota > Betaproteobacteria > Burkholderiales > Sphaerotilaceae > Roseateles > Pelomonas candidula. The sequence goes on from NZ_JBIGIC010000013.1 coordinate 107,178, forward strand.
AGCCCTGATCCGTGCCCCAGGGCTCGTACAGGCCGACCTGTTCTTCCTGGACCGGCGTCTCCTGGTGGGCGTAGCCGATGGACACGCCAACGGTGCGGTTGGCGAACTGGTCGATGTAGCTGGCGCTGATGCGGTTGCCGTTGGCGCTGGAGTTGGCCGCCGAGCCCAGCGAGTTGTGCGAGCCGCGCACGTTCACGTTCATCACGCGGCTGCCGAAGTTCAGCGGGCGCACCGTCTGCATGTCGATGGTGCCCGACAGGCCCTGGCCCACGAGGCCGGCGTCCGGCGTCTTGTAGATCACGACGCCGCTCAGCAGCTCGGACGGGTACTGGTCGAACTCGACGCTGCGGTTGTCACCGGTGGACACCAGCTCGCGGCCGTTGAGCAGCGTCGTCGCGAAGTCGGGCGACAGGCCGCGGACCGAGATCACCTGCGCGCGGCCAGCCACGCGCTGGGCAGACAGGCCCGGCAGGCGGGCGATGGACTCGGCGATGCTGACGTCAGGCAGCTTGCCGATGTCTTCGGCCGAAACGGCCTCGACGATGTTGTCCGAATTCTTCTTGACGGAGATCGCGGCCTCGATGCCCTTGCGGATGCCGGTGACGGTCACCGTTTCCAGTTGCTGGGGCTGAGCCTCCTGGGCGGTCGCGGCGGCTGCGGCGATCAGCAGCGTGCAGCCGATGGCGACGGGACTGATGCGGAACGAGGCGACGGCTTGAGAGCCGCGCTTGTCTTTGGTCAAGGTCATGAATGTCTCCTCTGGTTCATTGGAAAACCGCTTGGCCCTCGGCGTGCCGCCGGGGCGGCGACGCACATCTTTTGGGCGAGAACCCAACGTCTCGGCCTAGTTTGTATCAAAACTAGATTTTCCTCCGCACCTGCGTAAACCCTAGACGTTGCGAAGAAACGACCTGATTTCGACAGAAAACTAAGGGAAAACCAGCATGCAAAAGGCGATCATTCGCAATGGCGACTCCGTAGAAACCAAAACAAGACGCAAATCTGTAGCTCAACTACATAGCCAATCAAAGATGCCGCGACACCACAAAACATGAGGTGGTACGCAAGCATGTGACGAACAGGCAGGGCTGCGCCGACCGGGCGCGGCACGCGCGAACGGTCGGCAGGCAAGGAAGACGGGAGATGGACGCCGGGCCGTCACGCGGCGCGGCGGAGACCCCTCAGGCCGGCGGGCACCGCCCGCCGTGACGCGTCAGGCGTCGGCCTGCTCGAGCGCCAGCGAGGCGCCGGAAAGGGCTGCCAGCGTGTCGGTGATGAGGGAGGTGGGAATGCCGTCGACGAAGGTGTGCAGACGCCCCTTGGCCTCGAAGCGGGCACGGAATTGCGACTTGAAGAAGTAGTCGCCCAGGCGCGGCACGATGCCGCCGCCAATGAAGACGCCACCGCGCGAACCCAGCGTCAGCGCCACGTTGCCGGCGAAGCTGCCCAGCAGGCCGCAGAACAGCTCCAGCGTGCGAGCGCAGGCCGGCGATTCACCGCTCAAGCCGCGCGCGACGATCTGGTCGGCCGGCAGAGCGGCCACATCCTCACCCTGCCCCAGCGCGGCGGCCACCGAGCGGCACAACACGGGCAGACCGATGCCGGACAGGAAGCGCTCGGCCGACACGTGCGGAAACTCCTTGCGAGCCGCAGCCAGCACGGCGCTTTCGAAATCGTCGCCCGGCGCCAGCGTGGCATGGCCACCTTCGCCCGGCAGCGTCAGCCACAGGCCGGGCGCGCGGATGACACCGCCCACACCCAGCCCCGTGCCCGGGCCGATGACCGCCAGCACCGTGCCCACGGGCACCTCACCGGTCACCGCAGGCGCGTCGCCCCACGCACGCAGCTGATGGGCCTGCAGCCGCGGCAGCGACAAGGCCTGGGCCTCGAAGTCGTTCAGGCACAGAAAGGTCTTCAGGCCCAGCTCCGCCTGCGTGCCGGAGCGGGAGAAATCCCAGGCGCCGTTGGTCAGCGCGATGCGGTCGCCACGCACGGGCGTGGCCAGCGCGAACGCGGCACTTTGCGGCGCAGGCTCGCCGGCCGGCTTGCCGGCGAGGTAGGCCCGCACGGCCGCCGCGGGGCCGGCCGTGCCCGCCACCGACAGCACGCGAACATCCTCCACTGCTGCGCCGGGGCCAGGCACCGTGCCAAAGCGGGCGTTGGTGCCGCCGATGTCAGCTACGAGCCAGGGATAAGGCGCGCTCATGCCTGCACTCCGCAGAGCAGTGAGAAAGGATGAAAGTTCAGAGGAAGGGCTTGGGCAGACACTGGGCAAAAGGGTGAAATTTCGGCGCGGCGGACGGTAGCAAAACTACATCACTTTCACAATACAGGCTCACCCCAGCGGTCAGAAAACGGTCCGGGAATCGCTTTCATCATTCCCCATGTTGCCCTTCTCCCTGGGGAAACTCGACTGCAAAACTGGCTGTAGTGAAGCTACAACCGGTTCCGCGCCTCCGGCCGCCCTGCCCCTCCCGGGCGCCCTCACCGGCCTGCTGAATAATCCGCCGGTTTCCCTCCTTCCTGGTTTCCCGCCCCGCGCCCATGCCCCGTTTCGACAGCCCCCGACTGCTTGCCGACATCGGCGGCACCTATGCCCGCTTCGCACTGGAGACCGGCCCCGGCGAATTCACGCAGATGGCCTCGCTGCGCTGCGCCGACCATGCCGACTTCCACGCCGCCGTGCGAGCCTATCTGGCGGGACTGAGCTGGCAGGACGGAGCACCGCAGCAGATCGCTCACGCCGCCATCGCGATAGCCAACCCGGTCGAGGGCGACCGGGTTCGCATGACCAACTACCACTGGCAGTTCTCCATCGACGAGATGCGCCAGCGCCTGGGGCTGGACACCCTCGTCGTCGTCAACGACTTCACGGCGCTGGCCATGGCACTGCCGCGACTGGCCGAGGTGGATGTGCGCCAGGTCGGCGGCGGCCAGGCGCGCCGCCCCAGCGTCATCGGCCTGCTGGGCGCCGGCACGGGCCTGGGCGTGTCGGGCCTGATCCCGGCCGGCGAAGGCTGGATCGCGCTGGGCACCGAGGGCGGCCACGTCAACTTCGGGCCACGCGACCAGCGGGAGATGGACATCCTGAAGTTCGCCTGGAAAACGCTGGACCCGGCCTTCGGTCATGTGTCCTACGAACGCCTGATCTCCGGCCCCGGCCTGGAACTGATCTACCGCGCGCTGGCCGACCGCAACGGCGTGGCCGACGCACCTGCACTCCTGGCGCCCGCCATCACGCAGAAGGCGCTGGACGACCATGACGCACTGTGCCTGGAGACGCTGGAGGTCTTCTGCGGCCTGCTCGGCACCGCCGCGGCCAACCTGGCCGTGACGCTGGGATCGCTGGGCGGCATCTACATCGGCGGCGGCATCGTGCCGCGGCTGGGCGAGTATTTCGACCGCAGCCCGTTCCGCGAGCGCTTCGAGGACAAGGGGCGTTTTCGCGAGTACGTGTCGGCCATCCCGACCTTCGTCATCACGGCCGAGCATGCGACGTTCAAGGGCGCGTCGGCCATCCTCGAGAACCAGCTGCGCAACCTGCAGGCGTCGCCCGGCTCGGCCATCCTGGGCCAGATCCGCCGCGCGCGCAGCGAGCTGTCGCCGGCCGAGCTGCGCGTGGCCGACCTCGTGCTGGCCCAGCCGCGCTCGGTGCTGAACGACCCCATCGCCGAGATCGCCCGCGCCGCCGGCGTCAGCCAGCCCACGGTCATCCGCTTCTGCCGCTCGCTGGGCTGTGAAGGCCTGTCGGACTTCAAGCTGCGCCTGGCCTCCGGCCTGACGGGCACCGTGCCGGTCACGCACACCCAGGTCAACACCAACGACTCCATGCTGGAGCTGGGCGCCAAGGTGCTGGGCAACACGGCCAGCGCCATCCTGCAGGTGCGCAGCCACCTGAACCGCGACACCATCGACCGCGCGACCGAGATGCTGCTGGCCGCCGGCCGCATCGAGTTCTTCGCGCTGGGCCACTACAGCGTCGTCGCGCAGGACGCGCAGTTCAAGTTCCTGCGCTTCGGCATGCCCTGCGGCGCCTACACCGACCCGCGGCTGCAGCTGCTCGCGGCCGACGTGCTGCGCGAGGGCGACGTGGCCGTCGTCATCAGCAGCGGCGGGCGGCTGCCTGAGCTGCTGAACGTCGTCGAGCGCGCGCAGGAGCGCGGCGCCAAGGTCGTGGCCATCACGGCCAGCCAGAGTCCGCTGGCCAAGAAGGCCGACGTGACACTGATCGTCGACCACGTCGAGGACATCGAGACCCACCTGCCGATGGTCAGCCGCATCCTGCACCTGCTGGTCATCGACATCCTGGCCGTGGGCGTGGCGATGCGCCGCAATCCCGAGAGCATTGCGGCGCTGGGCGACGGCGCCGAGGAAGACGTGAGCAAGCCAACACGCGGCGCGAGCACAGCGGCGCCGGGCGTCAGCATGGCGTCGCCGCTGGCGCGGCTGACATCGCACAGCCGCTGAACCTGGCAAGCAAGTCCTGACCCCACGCGCCCTGCCGGCGCGTGCATGACTTTCGCCAAGGTCTTTTTCACTCACGAGGATGCGTCGCATTCGGCCCTGACGCGTCCGGCTTCTTGCTACCCTGCGGCGCGCTCATCAATCAAGCCGGCCCGTTTGATCCGGCCGCCGTCCAAAGGGCTCAGACCCCGACGTCCTGGGAGAGACATGAAAAAGGCTTCGTTCCTGAAACGCTGGCGCCTGCGCCTGATCGTCGTGGCGGTGCTGGCCACGGGCGCCGCCGGCTGGTGGTTCACGCACCCGACGCCGCCGCCCCCACCGCCGCCCACCGGCGTTGTCGCCTTGGCGGACGTGACCCAGGCCGTACAGGCCGCCGGCGTGCTGCAGGCCAAGACCAAGGTCGACGTCGGCGCTCAGGTCAGCGGCCAGATCCAGACCATCCACGTCGAGCTGGGCCAGCAGGTCAGGAAGGGCGACCTGCTCGTCAGCCTCGACCCCGACCTGGCGCGCAGTGACGTGGCCCAGGCCGAGGCCGCCGTCGCCCAGGCCAGCGCCGCGATCGACGCCCGCCGCATCGACGCCGACGCCGCGCGCCGCGAACTGAAGCGCCAGCAACGCCTGCTGGCCGGCCAGGCCACGTCGGGCAACGAGGCGGAAAAGGCCGAGATCGAGCTCGCCAAGATCGAGGCCGACCTGCGCGGCCAGGCCGCCAACCTGCAGCGCCTGCAGGCCGACCTGGACAAGAAGAAGGTCAACCTTTCCTACACGCGCATCACGGCGCCGATGAACGGCACCGTCGTCAACCTGCCGGTTCAGGTGGGCCAGACGCTGATCTCGGTGCAGGTCACGCCGGTCATCCTGACGCTGGCCGACCTGGACACCATCACCGTGCGCACCAAGGTGCCCGAGGCCGACATCCAGGCCATCAAGGTGGGCCAGGTGGCACGCTTTTCGACGCTGTCGGGCGAAGGCAAGCGCTACGAAGGCAAGGTGCGCGTCATCCAGCCGGTGCCGGAGCGTGCGGGCAACGCGGTGTTCTACAACGTGCTGTTCGAGGTCGACAACCGCGACCGCGCGCTGTTCAGCGACATGACCGTGCAGGTCGACATCGAGACCGGCTCGGTCAGGCAGGTGCTGACCATGCCCATCGTCGCCTTGGGCGAGCGCGGCAAGGACGGCCGCTTCACGGTGCAAGTGCTGGACGCAGCGAACAAGCAGACGCCGCGCCAGGTGAAAGTGGGCCTGCAGGACGGCGCCAAGGTGCAGATCCTCGACGGGCTGAAGGCCGGCGAGAAGGTGTTGCTGGCGCCGCCGAGCGGGCCGGACGCGGCGGCATCGGCGGCCAGCGCGGCCAGCAGCTGACATGGCCCTCATCGAGCTGAAAGACGTCGCCCGGCACTACCAGCTGGGCGAGATCGACGTGCCTGCGCTGGACGGCGTCAGCTTGTCCATCGAGGCCGGCGAGTTCGTCGCCATCATGGGCCAGTCCGGGTCCGGCAAGAGCACGCTGATGAACGTGCTGGGCTGCCTGGACAACCCCACCCGCGGCCGCTTCGTCATCGACGGCAAGGACGCCGGCACGCTGGGCCCGGACGAGCTCGCCGCGCTGCGCCGCGAGCGCTTCGGCTTCATCTTCCAGCGCTACCACCTGCTGCCCCACCTCGACGCCCGCGCCAACGCGGCGCTGCCGGCCGTCTACGCCGGCGTCGGCGCAGGCCCGCGCGCGAGCCGCGCCCGCGCGCTGCTGGAGCGCCTGGGCCTCGGCGAGCGGCTGCACCACCGGCCCAACGAGCTGTCCGGCGGCCAGCAGCAGCGCGTCTCCATCGCGCGCGCGCTGATGAACGGCGGCCAGATCATCCTGGCCGACGAGCCCACCGGCGCACTGGACTCGGCCTCCGGCGCCGAGATGCTGCGGCTGCTGAAGGAGCTCAACGAGCGCGGCCACACCATCATCCTCGTCACGCACGATGCCGCCGTGGCCGCGCACGCGCGCCGCGTCATCGAGCTGAAGGACGGCAAGGTCGTCGCCGACAACGGCACGCCGGCAGGCCACGTGCCGCCCACCGAACTGCCCAGCGACGCACCGCCGGTCAAGGAGGGCGGCGCGCTGCGCCGCATCCAGGTGCAGTGGCGCGAGGCCGTCACGACCGCGCTGCTGGCGCTGAAGGGCAACCGGCTGCGCACGGCGCTGTCGATGCTGGGCATCAGCATCGGCATTGCATCGGTGGTCAGCATCGTGGCGCTGTCGTCGGCGGCGCGATCCTCCATCGAGGGCGACGTGGCCAGCATGATGTCGGGCCGCATCCCCGTCTGGCGCGGCAACCCGGCGCTGCCGCCGGGGGCCGTGCCCAAGCCGTTCGGCCCCCACGAGATCGAGTCGCTGCGAGCGCTGGAGGGAGTCAAGGGCATCACGCTGAACCGGCAACTGCAGCTGACCGCCCGCCACGCCTCGCGTGACGCGATGCTGGAGGCCGTCGGCGGCGACCCCAACACGCTGCGCGCCCGCAAGCTCAAGGTCGTGCAGGGCCGCTACTTCAGCACGATGGACTTCGAGACGCGCAGCCAGGTCGTCGTGCTGGACGAGAAGGCCCGCGACGCGCTGTTCAAGAAGAACGAGTCGCCCGTAGGCCAACTGGTGTTCGTCAACCCGACCATCGGCCAGCCCGAGGTGGCCCCCGGCGTGGCGCCACCACCGGTCGCCGCCCTGCCCTTCACGGTCGTCGGCGTCGTCGCACCCGAGGGCGGCGCGTTCAGTTTCGGCAGCTGGCTGCCGCAGCTCTACCTGCCGCACACCACGTTCTCTCGCAAGCTGGACGCCCGCGCGGACGTCGACAACTTCGACGTGCTGCTGGACCTCAGCGTGCCGCCGCAGCAGGTGCGTGCGCAGATCATCCACCGGCTGAAGGCGCTGCACGGTGCCGAGGACTTCGGCACCTGGAACGGCGAGGAGGAGTTCCGCAAGTTCCAGAGCGTGACGAGCGCGATGGCCGCGCTGTTCGCCGGCGTGGCCGCCATCTCGCTGCTGGTGGGCGGCGTGGGCGTCATGAACATCATGCTGGTGTCGGTGTCGGAGCGCACCCGCGAGATCGGCATCCGCATGGCCGTCGGCGCGCGCCAGGGCGATGTGCGGCTGCAGTTCCTCATCGAGGCCGTCGTGCTCTGCTGCCTGGGCGGCCTCGTCGGCGTGCTGCTGAGCTGGCTGGCCGCGCAGGTGCTGAATGCGGCGCAGGACCACCTGAAGGTCATCATCAGCTGGGCCGCTCTGGGCGTGGCGTTCGCGGTGTCCAGCGGCGTGGGGCTGGTGTTCGGCACGCTGCCGGCACGACGCGCGGCGGCGCTGAGCCCCGTCGACGCTCTCGCACGGGAATGAAGAACATGAAGACAAGACTGACGCTGATCGCCCTCGCCGCCGGGCTGCTTGCGGGCTGCGCGACCGGCCCCGCCACGCAGTCGCCCGACGTGCCTGCGCCGACCACCTGGAGCCTCGCCGGCGGCGACACGGCGCCCGACTGGGCCGGCCTGCTGGACCCGACGCTCGCCGCGCTGCAGGCCCGCGCACTGGCCGCCAACCGTGACATCGCGCTGGCCGCGCAGCGCTGGAGGCAGTCGCAGCTGCTGGCCGAGCAAGGCGCGCTGCGCTGGTCGCCCAGCGCCAGCCTGTCTTACAACGCCAGCCGCCCCGTCGAGACGCAGAGCACGACGCGCAACATCGACATCGGCGGCGTGACCGTGCCCGTCACCACGTCCACCGGCTGGAGCCGCAGCTACGGCGCGTCGCTGGGCGTCGGCTACGAGCTGGACCTCTGGGACCGCCTGGGCCAGGCCAACGCCGCGCAGCGCGCCAACGCCGAGGCCGCGCGCACCGACATCGAGGCCGCTCGGCTGTCCATCCGCAGCCAGGTGGCCGAGGCCTACTGGAATCTTGCCGCCATCCGCGCACAGCGCCCGCTGGCCGAAGCCCAGCTCGCCATCACGCGCGAGACGCTGGAGTTGACGCGGCAACGCGTGCGCGAAGGCAAGCTGCTGCCGGTCGAGCTGGACAAGATCGCCGTCGACCTGCAGGCCGCCGAATCGCGCCTGGCCGACCTCAGCGCCGACGCGCAGTTGCAGCGCCACATCCTGGCCCTGCTGCTCGACGAACCCCTGCCCGGCCCCATGCCCGACGCCGCGCTGCCCACCGGCGAGCCGCCCCGCTGGCGGCTTACCGAACCCGCCGACGTGCTGGCCCGCCGGCCCGACGTGCAGAAGGCACGCCTCTCGGTGGATGCGTCGCTGGCCCGGCTGCGCGCCAGCGAGGCCGACCGCTACCCGCGGCTGAGCTTCTCCGCCGCGTTGAGCACCGGCGGCTCCCAGGCGAGCGACTGGCTGTCGCAGCCGCTGGCATCGTTCGCCGCCAACCTCGTCGTGCCGATGATCGACTGGCGGCGCCTGGCCCTGCAGCGCGACGGCGCCCGCAGCGAGCTCGACACGGCTGCGCTGACACTGCGCGACACGCTGCAGCGCGCGCTGGCCGACATCGAGACCCAGCGCATCGAAGCCGAGCGGCTGTCCCAGCAGCTCGCCGCCAACGCCGGCCGGCTGCGCGAGGCGACCGAGAACGAACGCCTGGCCGCGCTGCGCTACGACGTCGGCGCCATCAACCGCGCCGACTGGTTGCAGACCCGCAGCGCACTGCTGGACGCCCAGCAGACCCGCATCCGGCTGCAGGCGCAGCAATGGGTGCGGCAGGCGGCGCTGTTCAAGGCGCTGGGCGGCGCGTGAGCGGACGGCTGAACGTGCTGTTCATCTGCAGCCGCAACCAGTGGCGCAGCCCCACGGCGGAGCAAGTCTTCCGCCGCCACCCGGCGCTCAATGTGCGGCCGGCCGGCACCAGTGCCAGCGCGCGCAAGCAGGTCGGCGCGGCGGACCTGGCCTGGGCCGACGTCATCCTCGTCATGGAAACCAAGCACAGGTCGCGGCTGACGCAGGACCACGCCGGGTTGCTGGCCGGTAAAGCCCTGCACGTGCTGGACATCCCCGACGACTATCGCTTCATGGACGCCGAACTCGTTGAACTGTTGCAGCAAGCCGTCCCGCCGCTGCTTGATTTACGCTGACGGCATGCACTCGACTTTCTTTGCGCAGCGCCGCGCGCTGCTGACCGCGCTGGCCGCCACGGCCATCACGCCCTGGGCCTCGGCCGCCACGCCTGTGCAGGGCTACAAGGTTGTCCACACCTACCCGCACGACCCCGACGCGTTCACGCAGGGCCTGTTCTTCCACGAGGGCTTTCTGTACGAGGGCACCGGTCTGCGCGGGCGCTCCAGCATCCGCAAGGTCGAGCTGGAGACCGGCAAGGTCCTGCAGCAGGTGGACCTGCCGGGCGAGGTGTTCGGCGAGGGCATCACGCTGTGGGGCGACCGCATCATCGGCCTGACCTGGCAGGAAGGCATCGCCTTCGTGCTGGACCTCAAGACCTTCAAGCTGTGGCGCAAGTTCAACTACGCCGGTGAGGGCTGGGGCCTGACGCACAACGGCAAGGAGCTCATCATGAGCGACGGCACGCCCGAGCTGCGCTTCCTGGACCCGTTGAGCTTCAAGGAGCTGCGCCGCGTGAAGGTCACGGCCGATGGCCGCCCCATCGACGAGCTCAACGAATTGGAATGGGTGGACGGCGAGGTCTACGCCAACATCTGGCAGACCGACCGCATTGCCCGCATCAACCCCAAGACCGGCAACGTGACCGGCTGGATCGACCTGACCGGCCTGCTGCCGCAACGCCGCAGCAGCGACGACGTGCTCAACGGCATCGCCTACGACGCCAAGACCAAGCGGCTGTTTGTCACTGGCAAGCTGTGGCCGAAGCTATTCGAGATTCAGTTGACGAAGGCGCGCTGAGACCTACGTCGCCTCACCAGCGGCCTCGATCCAGATCGTCTGGCCGGGGTGGTGCTCGCGGATCGTGTCGAGCGCATCCGCCGGCACGCCGCCACCCAGCTCGTAGATGAAGCGGCTCAGGCGGGCATCACCGAGGTCGAGGTACGCGGTGTCGCCGATCGCGTCGGCGCCGCACCAGATGGCGTCGTCCGCACGGGCGGTTTGAAGGGCCTGGGTCAGACCGTTGGCAGTGATTGCAAGGAAGACAATCGCCGCAGTGTGCCCGTGCTCAACGGCAGACGTCGCTCCCCTGGTCGAAAACGATCTCCCAGCCGCCGGTGGCCTTGCGTCGCCAGACGGACTGGAAGCGCGCCACGAGCTTGCCGTCGGCGTCGGTGACGGGGCCGCTGCTCTGCGCGAGATCGCCGCTGGGCAGCACGGCGACGAGGTCCGGCGCCCAGGAGAACGGCGCCTTCGGGCCGTCGAAGAACTTCTGCCACGCTGCCATCACGGCCTCCGGGCCGCGCAGCGGCGTCTTGCCGTTCAGGAAGATGGTGTCCGGCGCCAGGAATCGCCTGAATCCGTCAGCATCGCGGTTCGCCATGCGCGCCGCGAAGGCGATCTCGGTGGCCGTGACCTCGGAGACGCGGCGGTTGATCTCCTCCGGCGCCGGCCAGCCGGCCCGTGAGGCGGCGCTGGCCGCGGCAGGCAGCGCGGCGGTGGCGAGCAGGGCGTGGCGGCGGGTCGTCATGGCAGCGTCTCCATGTAGGGAGACCGAGCATGCCCGCGCCGCTGCGCCATGTCTCAAGTCATCAGAACGCCGCGATGCCGGTCTGCGCGCGGCCCAGGATCAGCGCGTGGATATCGTGGGTGCCTTCGTAGGTGTTCACGACTTCCAGGTTGACAAGGTGGCGGGCGATGCCGAACTCGTCGGAGATGCCGTTGCCGCCCAGCATGTCGCGCGCCATGCGGGCGATGTCCAGGCTCTTGCCGCAGCTGTTGCGCTTCATGATGGACGTGATCTCAACGGCCGCCGTGCCCTCGTCTTTCATGCGGCCCAGGCGCAGGCAGCCCTGCAGGCCCAGCGTGATCTCGGTCTGCATGTCGGCCAGCTTCTTCTGCACCAGCTGGTTGGCCGCCAGCGGCTTGCCGAACTGGGTGCGGTCCAGCACGTACTGGCGCGCCGTGTGCCAGCAGTCCTCGGCCGCGCCGAGCGCGCCCCAGGCGATGCCGTATCGGGCGCTGTTCAGGCAGGTGAACGGGCCCTTGAGGCCTCGCACCTCGGGGAAGGCGTTCTCCTCGGGCACGAAGACCTTGTCCAGCACGATCTCGCCGGTGATGGAAGCGCGCAGCCCCACCTTGCCGTGGATGGCCGGGGCGCTGAGGCCCGGCGCGCCCTTCTCCAGCACGAAGCCGCGGATCTGGCCACCGTCGTCCTTGGCCCAGACGACGAACACGTCGGCGATGGGGCTGTTGGTGATCCACATCTTGGCACCCGTCAGCTCGTAGCCGCCAGGCACGGCACGGGCGCGCGTGACCATGGAGCCTGGGTCGGAACCGTGGTTGGGCTCGGTCAGGCCGAAGCAGCCGATCCACTCGCCGCTGGCCAGCTTGGGCAGGTATTTGCGCCTGGTCGCCTCATTGCCGAACTCGAAGATCGGCACCATGACGAGTGACGACTGCACGCTCATCATCGAGCGGTAGCCCGAGTCCACGCGCTCCACCTCCCGGGCGATGAGGCCGTAGCTGACGTAATTCAGCCCCGCGCCGCCGTACTCCGCGGGAATGGTCGGGCCCAGCAGGCCCAGCTCGCCCATCTCGCGGAAAATGGACGCGTCGGTCGTCTCGTGGCGGAAGGCGTCCAGCACGCGCGGGCGCAGGCGGTCGCGGCAGTAGGCCGCCGCCGCGTCGCGCACCATGCGCTCGTCGTCGTTGAGCTGCTCGTTCAGCAGCAGCGGGTCGTCCCAGTGAAAGCTTGCCTTGTGGGCCATGGCGGTCTCCTCGTGATCGGTGGCGCCCACGGGTTGTGGGTCGAGCGCGTATGACGCGCAGTATTCCCCTGCCGGCCGATTCGTGTCCAATTCAAGAATCGACTTCGACGATTCACCATGACTATCGAAACCTCTGGCGCGCCCCGCTCGATGGAATTCCGCCACCTGCGCTACTTCCTCGCGCTGGCCGAGGAGCTTCACTACGGCCGCGCCGCGCAGCGCCTGGCCATCTCGCAGCCACCGCTGTCCGTGGCCATCCAGCAGCTGGAGGCCAGCGTCGGCGCGCGGCTCTTCGACCGCGACAGCAAGGGCGTGCGGCTGACGCCGGCCGGTGCGGCCTTCCGCGACAGCGCACAGACGCTGCTGGACCGCGCCGAAGACGCCTGCGCACTGGCTCGCGACGTTCAGGCAGGCGAGGTCGGGCGCCTGCGGTTGGGCTTCGTCGGCTCGACGCTGTTCAACGGGATGTCGGCCTGGCTGCAGGCCTTCCAGGCCAGCCACCCCAAGGTCGAGGTCGTCGTCATCGAGCTGAACTCACAGGATCAGATCGACGCACTGCTGGGCGAAGAGCTGGACCTGGGCCTGGTCCACACCGACCGCCTGCCGCCCGCGCTCGCCTCCCAGCCACTCTACGACGAACCCTTCCTCGCCTGCCTGCCGGCGGGCCACCCACTGGCAGCGCTGGAGCGCATCCCGCTGGCGTCGCTGAGCGACCAGCCCTTCATCCTCTTCTCCCGCAAGGGCTCGCCGGACTACCACGCCCGCATCGTCGAGATCTGCCGCAGGCAGGGCTTCTACCCGCGGCTGCAGCACGAGGGCCGGCACTGGCTGTCCGTCGTGTCGCTGGTCTCGCAAGGGCTGGGCGTCAGCATCGTGCCGGCGGCCTTTCAGCGGGCGGGCATTCAGGGCGCAGCATTCAGGCCGCTGGCCGAAGCCATCGACGCGTCGGCGGTGTTCGCGGCGTGGCGACGCGATTCGGCCGGCGTGCTGAGAGAGCAATTCCTGGCCACCCGCCCGGGTGCCGCGCTGCGCGCCTGATGCGCGCCCGGCACGCTGCGACATCGCGCGGTGTGCACGATGCCCGAACCCACGTACCGGATTACGGCTTCACGCCCTCGGGCGTATTTCTCGGGAATGCTGCCCCTGGGCCAGGAACTCGCCCACCCTAGGGTCTACCCGTGCTTGAATGACGGTTTTGGGCGTGTCGTCTCACCGGGGGCGGCGCCGCTCGCCGAACAACGACACGCCTCGACACCCGCCGACTCCCATGCGGACCGGGGCGGCTTGGAGACCATCATGGCCCTTCTCAGGCAGCTTGCAGGCCGCGCCCTGGCCACCACCTTCGCGGCCGCCGCCCTGGTGGCTGGCGCGCACGCCCAGATCATGATCGGCCAGACCGCCGGCCACACCGGCGCCGTCGCGTCCAGCGTGAACGAGGCGACGCAGGGCGCCAAGATGTACTTCGACATCGTGAACGCCAGCGGTGGCGTCAACGGCCAGAAGATCACGCTGGTGGTGATGGACGACCAGTTCGACCCCAAGCTGGCCGCTGCCAACGCGAAGAAGCTGATCGACCAGGGCGTCCTTGCCCTCTTCCTGACCCGCGGCACGCCCCACACGCAGGCCATCATGCCGCTGCTGACCGAGTACAAGATTCCGCTCGTCGCGCCGTCCACCGGCGCAATGGTGCTGCACAAGCCCGTCCATCCGTGGCTGTTCAACGTACGCGCCACCTACCAACGCGAGGCGGAGCGCGCCATCGAGCACCTGAGCCTGATCGGCGTGCAGCGCATCGCCATCCTGCAGGTGGACGACTCCTTCGGCGACGACGCCGTGCAGGGAGCGCTGGCCGGCCTGGCCAAGACGAACAAGACGGCGGTCGCCCACGAAAAGTACGACCGCACCAAGCCCGACTTCGGCCCCATCATGCCCAAGCTGCTCGCCAGCCAGCCGCAGGCGGTGATATTCATCGGCTCAGGTTCGGCGGTCGTGCAAGGCATGAAGGCAGTGCGGGCGACCGGTTCGACGGCACAGCTGGTCACCCTGTCCAACAACGCGTCGGCCGGCTTCATCAAGGACCTGGGCGACGTCGGCCGCGGCGTCATCGTGAGCCAGGTGTTTCCGTACGAACGCTCGATGGCCAAGCCCGTCATCAAGGAGGCGGCAGAGGCTGCCAGCCATGCCAAGGTGGAGCTAACGCCATCGACAGTGGAAGGCTATGTGTCGGCCAAGGTGCTGGTGGAAGGCCTGAAGAAAGCCGGCAAGCAGCCCACGCGGCAGAGCCTGCGCGCGGCGCTGGAAAGCCTCAGTCACATCGACCTCGGTGGCATCGAGATGGGCTACGGCCCGAACGACCACACGGGGCTGGACTACGTCGACCTGGCCATCGTGGACCAGTCGGGCAAGTTCCGCCGTTGATGCGCAGCCGGTGCCGAGCCGGCATGCCCGGCACGGGCCACGCCGGGCTGCGCGACCTGCGCGTCCGCAAGTGCTGCTGGACATCCGACCCGGTGACGGGCCGGCGTGCCACCGTGAACCGGGAAATGCTCGACTTCGTTTTCGACGGCAGCCACTATCAGCCGAACCCCTGAGCGCAAGTCAACCGCCAACGATTGAAGCAACTGGAGACCGCACATGAACCGCTTGCGCCAAGACAGCTGCCGAATCCTTGCCGCCGCCCTGATCGCCACCGGCCTGCTGGGCACCGCCCGGGCGGACATCACCATCGGCCAGACCGCGGGTATGACCGGGCCCGTGGCCGGCAGCGTCAAGGAATCGACCACCGGCGCCACGCTGTACTTCAACGCCGTCAACGCCGAGGGTGGCATCAACGGCGAGAAGATCCGGCTGCTGTCGATGGACGACAAGTTCGACCCCAAGCTGGCTGCCACCAACGCCAAGGCGCTCATCGACAAAGGGGTGATGGCTCTGTTCCTCACCCGCGGGACGCCGCACACCCAGGCCATCGTGCCCCTGCTGAACGAGTACAAGGTGCCGCTGGTGGCGCCCTCGACCGGCGCGGCGGCGCTGCACAAGCCCGTCATTCCGTGGCTGTTCAACGTGCGTGCCAGCTACCAGCGCGAAGCCGAGCGGGCCATCGAGCACCTGAACAGATCGGCTCGACCCGCATCGCCATCGTGCAGGTCAATGACTCGTTCGGCGACGATGCGGGCGCTGGTGCGCTGGCCGGGCTCGCCAAGGTAAAGCTTCAGGCGGTCGCGCTCGAGAAGTTCGAACGCGACAAGCCGGTGTTCGGCCCCGTCATCGCACGGGTGCTGGCCAAGCAGCCCCAGGCGGTGCTGTTCCTCGGCTCGGGCACGGCGGTGGTGGACGGCATGAAAGCGGTGCGGGCCGGCGGCTCGACGGCGCAACTCGTCACGCTGTCCAACAACGCCTCGGCAGGCTTCATCAAGGATCTCGGCCCCACGGGCCATGGCGTCATCGTGAGCCAGGTGTTCCCGTACGAGCGCTCCATCGCCAAGCCCATCATCAAGGACGCCCAGCAGGCCGCCCGCAAGGCCGGCGTGGAACTGACGCCGAGCATGGTGGAAGGGTACGCCGCGGCCAAGGTGCTGGTGGAAGGCCTGAAGAAGGCTGGCAAGCAGCCCACGCGCGACAGCCTGCGCAAGGCGCTGGAAGGCTTGAGCCGCTACGACCTGGGCGGCATCGAACTCGGCTATGGCCCCAATGACCACACCGGCCTGGACTACGTGGACCTGGCCATCGTGGACCAGAACGGCAAGTTCGTGCGCTGAGGCGGCGCGGCCGGCCACTCAGCGGGCGACCGGCAGCGCGCCCGCTGCGGGGTGGCGCCTGGCCTCCCGCGCGGCCCAGGCGACCAGGTGGCCGCGCGAGATCGCCAGCGCCAGCAGCCCCGCCGTGCAGCCGAGCAGCAGCACCAGGGTCAGCACCGAGGCCTCCAGCCCGTAGGCGCCGCCGGTGAGCCAGGCGGGGCCTTCGAGCTGGCCGGTAACGAGGCCGACGCTGCGCTCGTGGCCGGACACCGCGATCGAGAAAACGCTGCCGAGCGTGAAGTTCCAGCCCACGTGCAGGGCCAGGCACAGCCAGATGCGTCGCGTCGCCAGGTAGGCCGCGCCAAGCATCGCGCCGGCCACCACGGCGATCAGCATCGCCAGCCCGCCCGCGCCGTTGCCGGGCAGATGGGCCAGGCCGAACAGCAGCGAAGAGAGCCCGAGCGCCGGCCAGCTGCCCAGGGAGCGCTCCAGCAGGCGCAACAGCACGGCGCGCATCAGCAGTTCCTCGAAGGTGCCGACGAAGAGCATCTGCGCGAAGGCGGCGACCAGGCCCGGCGCGCCGGCGTTGAAGGCCTCGTAACGGTAGTTGCCCAGCACCGCCAGCCCGCCCACCACCAGCGCGACGAGGGCCGCACCCGTGGCCAGCCCGACACCGGCTTCCGCCGGCGCCGGCCGCAATGCCAGCTCGGCCACCGCACGCCGCTCGACAAGCCTCACGTACAGGGCATACGCCGCCAGCGCGGCCAGTGCGCCGCACAGGCTCGGCCAGCCGGCGTGCAGGCTGCTGCCCCGGGTCTGGTCACTGACGAACTGCGCCGTCAGGCCGCCGGCCAGCGCCGTCGCGAACAGGGCGATGAACAGGCGGACGATCGTGAAGTCGAGCAGACGCCGCAGGCGCGAAGAAGAGGCGGGAATGGACATGAAGGTGCGGGGCTGTTGGGACGGGTCGGACTGTAGGGGCGGGCCGGTGCGCCACGGTGCTTGCGCCGACAGGCCGTCTTGCGGCCGGCATGCAATGCGCCGGCGCCCGACAGGCGGCGCTGCCGGGCGCGAGTTGACAGTCAGTTGGAATTAACCGACACCACGACCTTCCAGGCAAAGCTATGGTGCCGCCCGCCATGCCTTCCACCGCCTCGCACCCCACCGCGCCCCGACTCTGGGACATCTCCCCGGTCGTCGCGCCCGACGCGCCCATCTTCCCGGGCGACGAGCCCTACCGTTTGAACTGGACGGCGCGCCTGGGCCCTGGCTGCCCGGTCAACCTCAGTGCCATCACGATGTCGCCCCACGTGGGCGCGCACGCCGACGCGCCGCTGCACTACGCCAACGATGCGCCGGCCATCGCTGACGTGCCGCTGGACACCTACCTCGGCCGCTGCCGCGTCATCCACGCCCTCGGCGCGGCGCCGCTGGTCACCATCGAGCACCTGCAGCACGCCGAAGCCGGCCTGCCCCCGCGCGTACTGGTGCGCTGCTGCGAGCGTGCCGACGCGGTGTGGAACCCTGCCTTCACGGCCTACGCGCCCGAGGCCGTCGAATGGCTGGCCGCGCGCGGCGTGAAGCTCATCGGCATCGACACACCCAGCGTCGACCCGGCCGACTCCAAGGTGCTGGACAGCCACCAGCAACTGCGCCGGCTGGACCTGCGCGTGCTGGAGAACCTGGTGCTGGACGACGTGCCCGAGGGCGACTATGAATTGATCGCCCTGCCACTCAAACTCCAAGGCGCCTGTGCCAGCCCGGTGCGCGCCATCCTGAGGGAACTGGGGCCTATTGAGGCATGAATCACCCCCACGTGAGGCCCCGCATCGGGCCAAATCTAGGCGCAAGGCGGAGCCGGGTTCAATACCAGCCGAGCACTTGCAACAACGAGTTGGCCCGATGCGGGGCCTCACCCTCCGGGCTGGGAGGCGGCAGGGCGCAGCGCGTTGTTGCAGCCCTGGCCCAGGCGTCCAGCCTGGGCCAGGGCTGCGCCTAGCTCTGCGCCCTGCCGCCTCCCAGCGTGGGGGCGATTCACACCTCAAAAGGCTCCTATGAATCTCGACGACGCGAACCGGCTCGATGCCGCCGACCCGCTGCGCAGCCTGCGCGAGCTGTTCACGCTACCTGACGGCGTCACCTACCTGGACGGCAACTCGCTGGGGGCGCTGCCCCGCGCCACGCCCGAGCGCATCCAGCGCGCCGTGGAACAGGAGTGGGGCCAGGGCCTCATCAAGAGCTGGAACACCGCCGGCTGGATCGACCTGCCGCGCCGCCTGGGCGACCGGCTGGCGCCGTGGCTGGGCGCGCGCCCGGGCGAGGTGCTGGTGGCGGACTCCACCTCCGTCAACCTCTACAAGGTGCTGCACGCGGCGTTGCAGATGCAGCAGGGGCAGCGCAAGGTCGTGGTCAGCGAACGCAGCAACTTCCCGACCGACAACTACATCGCGCAGAGCGTCGTGCGCGCCCACGGCGGCGAGCTCATCCTGGCCGAAACGCCGGAAGACATCCCGCCGCTGCTGGACGAGCGCTGCGGCGTGCTGATGCTGACGCACGTGAACTACCGCACCGGCCGCATGCACGACATGGGCCTGCTGACGCGCTGGGCCCACCAGGCCGGCGCGCTGGCCGTGTGGGACCTGGCGCACAGCGCCGGCGCCGTGCCCATCGACCTGCTGGGCAGCGCGGCCGACTTCGCCATCGGCTGCGGCTACAAATACCTCAACGGCGGCCCCGGCGCGCCGGCCTTCGTCTGGATGCACCCGCGCCACGAAGGCCAGGTGTGGCAGCCGCTGACCGGCTGGCTGGGCCACGCCCACCCGTTCGACTTCGACAGCGAGTACCTGCCCGCACCCGGCATCCAGCAATACCAGTGCGGCACCCCCGCCCTGCTGTCCATGACCGGCCTGGACACGGCGCTGGACGTCTACGACGCCGCCCAGAAGCTCGGCGGCATGAAGGCGCTGCGCGCCAAGTCGCTGGCGCTGACGGAGGCCTTCATCGGCGCCGTGGAGGAGCGCGTGCCAGGTGCCGTCATCGCCACGCCGCGCGACGCGGCGCAGCGGGGCTCGCAGGTGTCATTCGCCTTGCCGCGCGGTACCGACGGCTACGCGGTGATGCAGGCGCTGATCAATCGCGGCGTCATCGGCGACTTCCGCGCCGGACACCCCGAACTGCTGCGCTTCGGCTTCGCGCCGCTGTACAACGGCTTTGCCGACGTGGTGCGCGCGGTCGACGCAATCGCCGACATCGTCACGACCGGTTCCTGGAACGCGCCGCAGTTCACCAGCCGCGCCAAGGTTACCTGACCGATGACGAACCTTGAACACCACGGCGCCCAGCTCGACTTCTCGAAGGACATGAGCTACGGCGACTACCTGCAGCTCGACGCCATCCTCAGCGCCCAGAAGCCGCTGTCGCCCGACCACAACGAGATGCTCTTCATCGTGCAGCACCAGACGTCGGAGCTGTGGATGAAGCTGATGCTGCACGAGCTGCAGGCCGCTGTCGCGAACGTCGCTGCCGACCGCCTGCCCGAGGCCTTCAAGATGCTGGCCCGGGTGTCGCGCATCATGGAGCAGCTCGTCCACGCCTGGGACGTGCTGGCGACGATGACGCCGCCCGAGTACAGCGCCGTGAGGCCCTACCTCGCCAAGAGCAGCGGCTTCCAGAGCGCGCAGTACCGGCGTATCGAGTTCATGCTGGGCAACAAGAACCCGGCGATGCTCAAGCCCCACGAGCACCGCCCCGACCTGCTGGCCCAGGTGCAGGCGGCCTTCGAGGCCCCGTCGCTGTACGACGAAGTGCTGAAGCTGATGGCCCGCCGCGGCATCCCCGTGCCGGCCACGAACCTGGACCGCGACTGGACCCACCCCCACGCGGCCAGCGACGGCGTCAAGGACGCCTGGCTGACCGTCTACCGCGCACCGCAAGCCCACTGGGACCTGTATCAAATGGGCGAGGAGCTGGTGGACCTGGAGGACGCCTTCCGCCTCTGGCGCTTCCGCCACGTGACGACGGTCGAGCGCGTCATCGGTTTCAAGCGCGGCACCGGCGGTACGGGCGGCGTCAGCTACCTGCGCAAGATGCTGGACGTGGTGCTGTTCCCGGAGCTGTGGGCCTTGCGGACGGAGCTGTAAGGCCGCTTGTCGATCTGGCAGGGCGTCGTTCGTCGTCCTTGATCCCGTCAACCAAGAACCTGCCATGTCTGCCTGGACGAAAACGCTGCGCGCGCACTACCGCTGGGTCATCGTGGCCGCGGGTGGGCTGCTGGGCTGCGTGGCGATCGGCGCCCTCTTCTCGCTGCCGGTGCTGCTGCGTCCCATCGCGCTGGACACCGGCTGGTCCACGACCGGCATCTCCACCGCGATGACCGTGGCTTTCGCGGCGATGGCTGTCGGCAGCATGGGCTGGGGTGCGCTGTCGGACCGAATCGGCCCCCGCAAGGTGGTGCTGGCCGGTGCGCTGCTGCTGGCCGCCGGCCTCGCGCTGGCCAGCACGGCGGCGTCGCTGCCCGCCTTCCAGCTTTGCTTCGGCGCGGTCGTCGGCATCAGCACTGCGGCGATCTTCGCGCCGCTGATGGCCTGCGTGACCGGCTGGTTCGACACGCGCCGCAGCCTGGCCGTGTCGCTGGTGTCGGCCGGCATGGGCATGGCGCCGATGACGATGTCGCCGCTGGTCGCCTGGCTGGTGCAGGCGCACAGCTGGCGCACGTCGCTGCAGATCGTCGCGGCCATCGTCGGGATCGTCATGGTGCCGGCCACGCTGCTGGTGCGCCGCCCGCCCGCGCTGGCACAGCCCGCGTTGGGCGGGCCGGCGGAAGGACCCGGCATGACGACCGGCCAGGCGCTGCGCTCTGCGCCCTTCCTGATCCTCGTGCTGACGAGCTTCCTGACCTGCGCGACGCACTCCGGTCCGATCTTCCACACGGTCAGCTATGCCGTCACCTGCGGCATCCCGCTGATGGCGGCCGTGTCCATCTACAGCCTGGAAGGCCTGGCCGGCATGGCCGGGCGCCTCGTGTTCGGACTGCTGGGCGACCGCTTCGGCGCCGCGCGCACGCTGGTGGTGGCGCTGCTGGCACAGGCCGTCGTCGTGCTGGGCTATCTGCAGGCGCGCGAGCTGGGCAGCTTCTACACGGTGGCCGGCCTGTTCGGCTTCACCTACGCCGGCGTGATGCCGCTGTTCGCCGTCATCGCGCGCGAGAACTTTCCGCTGCGCATGATGGGCCTGGTCATCGGCGGCACCGCGATGGCCAGCAGCGTCGGCATGGCGCTGGGGCCGGTACTGGGCGGGCTGATCTACGACTCGTCCTCCAGCTATGCCTGGCTGTTCATCGGCGCGTTCGCGCTGGGCCTCGGCGCCTTCCTCTCCGCGCTGGCGTTCACGCGGCTGCCGCGGCAGGCACTGCCAGCCGCGGCCTGAGCCGGGCGGATACCGGCTCCTACAATCCGCGTCACCCCTTTTTTATGACTCCGCGCCCACCCGGCGCGGGTCGCATCACAAGGTCCTGACGCCATGGACACCCGCACCTCCGAAACCCGCCTGCGCATCGAGCGCCTGCGCGACGCGCTGAACGCTCAGAACGTGCACGCCGTGCTCGTGCCGTCCAGCGACCCCCACCTCTCCGAGTACCTGCCCGAGCGCTGGCAGGGCCGCGAATGGCTGTCGGGCTTCACCGGCTCGGTCGGCAGTCTCGTCGTCACGCGCGACCGCGCGGCGCTGTTTGCCGACAGCCGCTACTGGACGCAGGCCGAGGCCCAGCTGGCCGGCAGCGGCATCACGCTGGAGAAGATGAACTCCGGCGCGTCGACGATCTACATCGACTGGATCGCCCAGCAGCTGCGGCCCGGCGAGACGCTGGCCGTGGACGGTCAGGTGCTGGGACTGGCACTGGCCAACCAGCTGCGCAATGGTCTGAGCCGCCAGGGCATCACGCTGCGCACCGACCTGGACCTGATCCAGTCCGCCTGGGACGCCCGCCCCGGCCTGCCCACCGCCGCCGTCTACGAGCACCTGGCGCCGCAGGCCGCCGTATCACGCGCCGACAAGCTGGCCAGCGTCCGAAAGGCGATGGCTGCCGCTGGCGCCACGCACCACCTCATCTCGACCGTCGACGACGTCGCCTGGCTGCTGAACCTGCGCGGCAGCGACGTCGAGTGCAACCCCGTCTTCATTGCCCACCTGCTGCTGGACGCGAGCGGTGGCCGCCTGTTCATCGCCGACGGCAAGGTGCCCGCCGACGTAAGCGCACGGCTCGCGGCCGATGGCATCCAGCTCGTGCGCTACGAGCAGGCCGCGGCGGCGCTGGCCGCGCTGCCGGCCGACGCGGCGCTGCTGATCGACCCACGCCGCGTGACGCTGGGCCTGCGCGAAGCCGTGCCGGCCGGCGTGAAGATCGTCGAGCAGATCAACCCCAGCACGCTGCTGAAGAGCCGCAAGACGCCGGCCGAGGCGGTGTTCGTTCGCGAGGCCATGGCCGAGGACGGCGCGGCGATGTGCGAGTTCTATGCCGAGTTCGAGGCCTCGATGGCCCGCGGCGAACGCTGGAGCGAGCTGGATGTGGACGCGAAGCTGTCCGCCCAGCGCCGCAAGCGCAAGGGCTTCGTGGGCCTGAGCTTCTCCACCATCGCCGGCTTCAACGCCAACGGCGCCCTGCCCCACTACCGCGCGCTGCCCGAGTCGTACTCGCAGATCGAGGGCAACGGCCTGCTGCTGATCGATTCCGGCGGCCAGTATCTCGGCGGCACGACGGACATCACGCGCGTCTGGCCCATCGGCACCGTCAGCACCGCGCAGAAGCGCGACTACACGCTGGTGCTGAAGGGCACGCTGGCGCTGTCGCGCACCCGCTTCCCGCGCGGCACGCTGAGCCCCATGCTCGACGCCATCGCCCGCGCGCCGCTGTGGGAGCACGGCCTGGACTACGGCCACGGCACCGGCCACGGCGTGGGCTACTTCATGAACGTGCACGAAGGCCCGCAGAGCATCTCCAAGGCCATCCCCGACGCCACGATGGCGATGGAGCCCGGCATGATCACGTCCATCGAGCCGGGTCTTTACCGCTCGGGCCTGTGGGGCGTGCGCATCGAGAACCTCGTGCTCAACGTCACCGTCGACACGCCGGAGAAGAACGCCTTCGGCGAGATCCTCGAGTTCGAGACGCTGACGCTGTGCCCGATCGACACGCGCTGCATCGACCTGAGCCTGATGCGCGCCGACGAGATCGCCTGGCTGAATAGCTACCACGCCACCGTGCGCGAGCGCCTGCAGCCGCTGGTCAGCGGCGCGGCGCTGGCGTGGCTGCTGGAGCGCACCGAGCCGCTGGCGGCCTGAAGCCCTGGCCTAGAGCCCCGCCCTCAGCGCCGGGTCGGCCACCGCGAAGCTGGCGGCCAGCTGCGTCTTCACGGCCGCCACTTCGGCAGCGGACTTGCCCTGCGCCTGCAGCGATTGCAACAGCCCGCGCAGCGCCCAGCCGCTGTGGGGATGCTCGGCCAGGTCGGTGCGAAAGCTCGCCTCGGCCTGCGCCCAGCGCGCGGCCTTGAGCTGCATGTCGCCCAGCGCCAGCCGCGAGCCGGCCGCCAGCATCGGTGGTTCCGCGCGGTCCACCTCCTTGCCAGCCTCGACGCCTTCGGCCTGCAGCTGCAACGCCGCGTCGACATGCCCTTCCGCCAGCGCAATCTCGGCGGCCAGCCGCGCGCGGGCCACCTGCGCCAGGCCGCGCACCGTCTTGTCCATGTCCTCGTCTCCGGTCCTGACCGCAACGAGCTTGTCCGCCGCGGGCGTGAGCAGCGCCAAAGCCTGCTTCGCGTCGTCCACGCGGCCGGTGCGCGCGAAGGCCACACCGCGCGCCTGCTGGCCCAGCACGGTGGCCACGCCGCGCCCACCGGCCGGCAACGGCTCGGCCAGCACGGCCTCCCACTGCTGCAGCCGCATCAGCGTCAGGATGGGGCGGCTGCGGACGTACTCGCCGTACTCGTAGTCCGCCTTCTGGGCACGCCCGGCCGCCGCGCGCGCGGTGGCGAGCGCCGCCTCGCCGCGCCCTTGCATCAGCGACGCGAACAACAGGTAAGCGCCGTTGTGGCTGCGCCAGTCCTTGCCCGTGGAGAAGCCCTGACGCGTCAGCTCGGCCTCGCGGGCATCGTCCAGCGCCAGCGCGCGCTCGTTGACGCCGGCCGCCTCGGCATAGCGCCCCAGCAGGCCGAAGGTGTGTGACGGCATGTGCACGAGGTGAGGTGAATGCGGCGCCAGCGCGCCGAGGCGCTCGGCTGCGGGCACGGCGCGATAGGCCTGCCGGGGCGTGTCCACCGCGTGGATCAGGTAGTGGTTCACGCCGGTGTGCTGCGGGTGTCGGGCCACGACGGCCTCCAGCCTCGTGGCGAGGTCGCCGATGCGGCCATGCGGCGTGCCCTGGTCGTCGTCCCACCAGTCGTCGCGTGTGGCGATCATCTCGGCCTCCGCCCACATCGACAGCAGGTCCGGGTCGTCCGGCGCGGCGTCGGCCAGCGCGTGGAGGCGGTCGGCGTAGGCCACGTCCAGCGGGTCGGCGCGCTTGGCGCCAGACCTACCCTGGCCGCAGACCGGCGCGGTCAACACCGCCACTTCGGCGCGCTGGCTGGCATGGGCGTAGCGCAGCGCCATCGCGTCGACCAGATCGCGCTCGCGCGGCGTGGCGGTGGCGCGCAGCCGCACGGCCAGGTCCACGTACTGCCTGGCCTCGGCCAGATCGCCTCGGTCCGGTGCGTTGATGTTGGGGCCGAGCTGCCAGGCCACGCCCCAGGCGCACAGCGTGCAACCGGGGTCGGCCGCCAGCGAGGCCTTGAAGCTGCGCACCGCCTCGACCTCGTTGAAGGCGTAGGCCTGGGCCATCCCCTGGGCGAACAGGCGGCGCGCGTCGGCCGAACCGGTGGTCGGCGCAAGGTCCACGCGGCCGTAGCCGTCCAGCTGCGGCGCCCGCGCGCTGCGGTCCACCTGCAGCGGCAGGCCCGAGCAGGACGCGAGCACGCACAGCGAGACCAGGCACAGGCGGGCACGGCAGAAAGAAGGCTGCGGCATGTTGTGGCTCCCAAAACGCCGAGCCTAGACCTGGGCCGGGCGCCCCGCCATCGGGCCGCGCCTTAGGCGACCGCGGCGCCGGCACGCGGCACAGCCGGATACCGCCACACCAGCGCCGCGCTGGCCAGCAGCATCAGCAGCACACCAAGGAACAGCGGCACCGCGCTGTCGGCCTGGCCCATGAAGGGCGCCACGACCTGCGTGCCCACCGAGCCGGCGGCCAGCAGCGCCAGCACCAGCAGCGCCGTCGCGCGGCCCATCTGCGCCGCCGGCATGGCCAGCGCGTCGCCAAACGTCGCCGGTCCGCGGATGGCCAGAGCGCCGCAGAAGCACATCCAGTAGGCCGCGACGACCGCGTATGGCGGCTGCCCGCACGCCAGCGTCACGCCCAGCGCCAGCACGCAGGCCACGACCTGCACGTTGCTGCCGAGCCGGACCACGCGCGCGTGGCCCAGCCGCCTGGCGAGCCGGCCAGACTGCGACGCACCGAGCATGAAGCTGCCCACGCCCAGCACCTGCAGCAGCGCGAACGCCGACGTGCCCAGGCCCAGCGTGTGCTGCAGCAACTGCGGCGCGCTGGCGAGAAAGGTCAGCAGCGCGCCGATGCACAGCGCATGCGAGCCCGCCAGCCGCAGGTAGCTGCGGTTGCCGAAGATGCCGCGGTAGCCCGCGTCGTGCGCGAGGTTGAGGCCGGGCAGCTTGCGCGGCGCGATCTTGACGACCCAGGGCAGTACCAGCAGCGACAGCCCCGCCAGCGCCCAGAACGTGCCGCGCCAGTCCACGACGCGCAGCATCAGCGCGCCCAGCACCGGGCCGGCGGCGGGCACGATGGCCTCGACCATGGAGATGGCCGCGATGCCGCGCACGACATCGGCGTCACCCAACGTGGCACGCACGACAGTCGGCGCCACGACGGTAGCGGCCGCCGCGGCCACGCCTTGCAGCAGGCGCATCATCAGCAGCACCTCGATGTTGGGCGCCAGCGCGCATCCCAGGCTGGTGAGGGCCAACAGCGCCAGCCCCACCTCCATGCAGCGCCTTGGGCCGAGGCGGTTCAGCAGTTCGCCCCACAGCAGCTGCGCACCAGCCAGGCCGGCGAGGTAGACGGCCACGGTGGCCTGGGCCAGCGAGACGCTGATGCCCATGCCGGCCTGCAGCGAGGGCACGGCGGGCAGGTACAAGTCCATCGCGGCCATGCTGACGCCAGTGACGAAGGCCAGCGGCAGGATGGTGCGTATCGACGCGGAAGCGGGAGGGGAATGCATGGGGACGCCTTCTTCACAGAGGGCGCCCTTGTCCAGTCGTCGGCACCGAGCGTGGCGGAGGCCTTGTCGGCCCCCGTCGCAGCACCCCTCGGCGGGACGGCGCCGCAACGCGGCGCGTGGTGCATTCTAGGAAGCTGCCGAAGCCGCAGCGGGCTGCTCGGTCAACCCGCGGGTTAGGCTGCGCGCATGGATCAGGTTGAAGTGGCCGTCATCGGCGCCGGCGTCGTGGGCCTCGCGGTCGCGCGCGAGCTGGCCCGGCGCGGGCGCGAGGTCGTCATCGTCGAAGCCGCCGGCGCCATTGGCACCGGCATCTCGTCACGCAACAGCGAGGTCATCCACGCCGGCCTCTATTACCCCGCTGGCAGCCTGAAGGCACGGCTGTGCGTGCGCGGCAAGGCGCTGCTCTACGACTACTGCGCGGCCCGCGGCATCACGCACCGGCGCTGCGGCAAGCTGGTCGTCGCGACGCGCACGGAAGACCTGCCGCGGCTGGAACAGATCGCCGCCAGCGGCGCCGCCAATGGCGTGAACGACCTGCGCCTGCTGAGCCGCGCCGAGACGCTGGCGCTGGAGCCCGCGCTGCAGGCGGCGGGCGCGCTGCTGTCGCCGTCCAGCGGCATCGTCGACAGCCATGGCCTGATGACGGCGCTGCTCGCCGACGCCGAGGCCGCCGGTGCCACGCTGGCGCTGGCCAGCCCCGTGACGGGTGGCGAGCGCGACGGCGAGACGTGGCGGCTGCGCGTCGGCAAAGATTTCGAGCTAGGGGCACGCCACGTCGTCAACGCGACCGGGCTGTATGCCGCGCAGGTGGCCGAGTCGCTCGGTGCGCCCGCACCTCGGCTGCGCTTTGCGCGCGGCCACTACTTCTCGCTGACCGGCCGGGCGCCGTTCTCGCGGCTGATCTACCCGCTGCCGGTGGACGGCGGCCTGGGCGTGCACCTGACGCTGGACCTGGGCGGCCAGGCCCGCTTCGGGCCGGACGTGCAATGGCTGCCCGACGCCGACCCGGCAATGCTGAACTACGCCGTCGACCCGGCCCTCGCACCCGCCTTCGAGGCCGAGGTGCACGCCTACTGGCCAGGCCTGCCGCCGGGCGCGCTACAGCCGGCCTACAGCGGCATCAGGCCCAAGTTGAACGGCCCTGGCGAAGCCGCAGCGGACTTCAGCATCGACACCGGCACGACCGGCCTCGTGCAGCTGTTCGGCATCGAGTCGCCGGGGCTGACAGCGTCGCTGGCGCTGGCCGAGGCGGTCGCTGCACTGCTCTGATCGATCAGGCCGTCGCGCTGACCTGCGACGACGTGGACGACGAGGACGAGGTCGACAGCCAGTTCTTCGCGATCTGGTCGTAGAGCTTCTGGGCCAGCTGCCCGATCTCGGGGTTCAGGCCTTTGCTCGAATCGGTGGCGTTGGCCGCCTGGGCCAGCACCTTCAGCTCACCCGCCAGCCGCTCGATCTCCGACACCGTGCCGTCCTTGTTGGCATCCAGCGGGTCGTAGTCGGTCGACGCGGCGCTCGTCGAACTGGCGCTGCTCGTCGTGGTCGACGTCGTGAGCGTGGTGGTGGTCGTGGTCGTCGTGCTGGACGAGCCGGACGCTCCGTCGGGCGGCTGCGGGCGGCCGGCCTCGAACTCGGCGCGCGAGATCTGGCCGTCGCCGTTGGTGTCCAGCGAGGCAAAGATGTCGTCGTCGTTGGCCGCGCCACGCTGCTGCGCGAAGTCCAGCGTCGAGGCCGGAGGCGGCATCAGGTCGCGCATGCCCTGGCTGAGCTCGTCCTGCGACAGGCTGCCGTTGCCATCGGTGTCCATCTTCTTCAACAGCGCCGCGCTGTCGACGGACTGGCCGCTCTGGGGGCCCTTCGCCAACATCGCCGCCAGCTCGGTGGCATCGACGCTGCCATTGCCATCGCTGTCCACCTTGGCGAACAGACGAGCTTCCATCTCGGCTCTGCGGCTCTGGCCGCTACCCCAGGTCTGGCTGACGCCGCCCAGGCCGCTGATCGTGGTCATGGTTACTCCTTCTCAAGGATTGAATCCGCCTGCCGACAAGGCTGCCGGCAGGTCGGGTCATTCTTGGGAGCGCGAGTAAGCGGCCCGTAGCCGCTGTGTATCGGGGTGGACACAAAGCAGGTTTTGATACCGCGAGTTGGCGGGCCATCGCCGGCCAGTTCAAGCGTTCTCTCTGAGGCGCCCGAAAACCGGCGTCCATCCCCCTTTGGGGGGAGACGGTGGGGGATGCAGCGCCGGACTCCCTCCTCGACCCCACCTAGGGGCGATACCCCGCAAGACGGTCGGCACCGAGACTGGCTTCATCAAACAGGAGCCACCATGCCACTCACTTCCGACAACGCCGCCCCCGCCGACACCGCCTGGGCAGCTGCCGACATCCTCAGCATCACGCTGCGTCAGCTGCGCGCCTGGGACGAAGAGGCCACCCGCCAGCGCGTCACCCAGCCCCGTGCCGACGAGGACGCCTGGGAAGGCACCGAAATCGACGTGCGGCGGACGGTGTTGTGAGCCCTGCCGGACCCGTGGGCTTCGCCGCCCTGCTGGCGCGCATGCCGCAGAAGTTCGTGGCCCAGCACAAGAAGGTCCAGGAGCGTGCATGCCACCGTCGCGAGGCGCAGGCCCGACGACTGCGCGAACTGGATCTCACCCGCCCCTCCCCTACGACCACCACCGCCAAAGGCAGTGCCTCGCCCGAGTGGCAGGACACCGTTGCTGACTTCACCACCCGCTGAGGACTGACCATGACTCTCGCCACCTCGATTGACGCGAATCGCCATCGCACCGCGGCACCGACCATCAGCGACTGGTCTTTCGACCGACTCGTCGGCCGGATCAGCGCCCGCGACCAGTGGGGCAACCTCGTGATGACCTTCGCAGCCGATCCCCTGTTCGGCCAACGCCTGGCCGCGGCTTTCAATTCAACACCTGGTGGCACATGCTTCGTCGAGCGTTCGGCGCCTGGCGAAACGCGCTTTGTCGAGCGACGTCAGCAACCGGCCGCGCGCCGGCAGATGCCGCCCGCGGTCTCGCTGAGCAGCCTGGCCGACAGTTGGCGCCACGTCGCAATTCCTGCCTGACAAGGACAGTCGGCCAGAAACGAAAAAGCCCGGCGGTGAGGCCGGGCTTTTCGTTGAATCACTTGGGGTGGCTGATGGGACTCGAACCCACGACAACAGGAATCACAATCCTGGACTCTACCAACTGAGCTACAACCACCGCTGAGCCAAAAAGTATAGCGCAAAAATCAGGGCGCGCTTGCGGCAGATGCCGGAGCAGCCACTTTGATCGCCGCCTTGTACTGAGATTTCAGTGCAGCCATGTAGGCCTGGCCTTCGGCGCGAGCCCAGGAGCTGGCGTATTGCTGGGCCGCACGCTGGTCGTCGATGACGGCTGCGTCGCGCGGTTGCAGCTGGTTGATGCGCACGACGACATAGCTGCCATCGTCGGCCACCACACCCACGGCAGTGGGCAGTTTGGTCGCATCGGCACCGAGCACCGCTTCGAGTTGAGCACGCGTGAAGGTCGCCGGCTTGGCGCGCGAGACGGTGACGGCGGCGTCCAGGCCGGCGGTGTCAGACGGCGTGGCCTTCAGCGCGGCCAAGCGGGATTCGCCGGCCTTCTTGGCTTCGGCGCTGGCGAGCTTGTTGACGAGCTGCGCGCGCACCTTGTCCTTCACGTCAGCCAACGGCGGCACGCGGGCCGGGTTGTATTGGACGACGCGGGCCGAGACGAGCTGGCTCGGGCCGGTCTCGACGGACTCTGTGTTGCGCTTGTTGTGCAGCGCGTCGTTGCCGAAGACGGCGTCCAGCAGCTTGGCCGAGGCCAGCGGGCCCGCGGCGCCGGGCTGAGGCTGGCGCGTGACGGTAGCCGTCTGGATCTGCAGCTTGAGCTTATCGGCAGCAGGCTGCAGGCTGTCGGACTGTTCGTAGACGAGGTTGCCGAACTGCTCCGCGGCCTCGGAGTAGCGACGCTGGGCGAGCTGCTTGCGCACTTCGGACTCAACCTCGGCACGCACGGCGTCGAAAGGCTTCTTCTCGCCGCCCCGGGCGCCGGTCATCTGGATGATGTGATAACCGAAGTCGGTTTCGACGAGGTTGCTGATCTCGCCCTGCTTCATCGCGTAGACCGCGGCATCGAACTCTTTGACCATGGCGCCACGACCGAAGAAGTCGAGGTCACCACCGTTGACGGCCGAGCCCTCGTCCTGCGAGTTCTTCTTGGCGACTTCCGCGAAAGAGGCCGGGTTCTTGCGCACCTCAGCCAGCAGCGCCTCGGCCTTGGCCTTGGCCTTGGCACGTTCCTCAGCGGGGGCGTTGCGGTCGACCTTGATGAGGATGTGGCTGGCGCGGCGCTCTTCGGGGACGCCATAGCGGCTGGCGTTCTCTTCGTAGTACTTGCGCAGGTCTTCCTCGGTGAAGCTGACATCCTTCTTCAGCGCTTCAAGATCGAGCACGACGTACTGGATCTGGGCCGATTCCGGCAGCTGGAACTTGGCGGCGTTGGCCGGCTCCTTGTAGAAGGCTTCGAGGTCGGCATCGCTGGGGTTGAGCTTGGCGGCGAAATCCTTGACGTCGAAGCGCTGCAGCTGCACCTCGCGTTGCTGCAGCAGTGCATCGAAGGCCAGCTTGGGCGCAGCGGCACCGGCGATGGCGGAGGTTTCGATGGGCGAAGTGACCTGGCGCAGCGCGAACGCCTGCCGCACGCGCTCGATGAAGCCCGTCGGCGTCAGGCCCTGTGCAGCGAGGATGGCCTTGTTGACCGTGCCATCCGGATTGCGCAGATCCTTGAATTCGGGGCTGTTGAAGATCTTGTCCTGGACGGACTCGAAGCTGGGCGTGAAGTGCTGGTGGTTGACCGCGGCCTGCAGCGTGCGCTCGGTGACCAGCCCCTCCAGCGCCTGATGCTTGACCTCGGGCGTGTCCAGCAGCTTGGCATCGATGGTGGGGTTCTGGCGGCGGACACGTTCCGTCTGCTCGCGCAGTGCCACGTCCCATTCGGCCTGGGTGATCTTGCGACCGTCGACGCTGGCCACGCCGGCGTTGGCGCCGCCCATCATGCTGGTGTAGCCCTGCATGCCGACGAAGGCGAAGGACGGCAGGATCAGCAGCAGCAGGATGAACTGGAACAGGCGCGTATGAGCGCGGACAAATTCAAACATCTCGGAAAGCCTTGAGGGTCTTGTGCGGCCGATCGGGCCCGCATGAAACGCATGTCGGAACGCAACGAAGGCGAACCGGGGTTCGCCTTCGAGGGGAAACGCATTCTATGGTGGGCGCTGACGGGCTCGAACCGCCGACAATCTCCGTGTAAAGGAGGTGCTCTACCAACTGAGCTAAGCGCCCGGTGAAACCGGGTGTGGCGCGCAAGGCGCCGGACCGGCGCGATTATCAGTTCACGGCGTCCTTCAAAGCCTTGCCGGGTTTGAACTTGGGCACCTTGGCCGATTTGATCTTGATCGTGTCACCAGTGCGCGGGTTGCGGCCGGCGCGCGCCGCGCGCTTGGTGATGCTGAAGGTGCCGAAGCCTACCAGCGAAACGGTGCCATTCTTCTTCAGCGTCGTCTTGACGCCGCCGATGACAGCTTCGAGCGCACGGCCCGCGGCGGCCTTGGAAATGTCGGCCTGCTTGGCGATGTGCTCGATCAATTCGGACTTGTTCACTCGTGCCCCCAGGATTGGATTCAGCGGTTGGACCCCGCACCCTGGGTCAGGATGCAGAGCTGCTAGCGAATGGCTGCCCGCGTACTGCCGGGAACCCGAGAAGGCCGCGAAATGGACGGCCCGGGCTCGCGCGGGGAAGCGGATTCTAGACGCGCGCCCGACGCGCCGGAGGGCGGGAAAAGTCCCGATACAACTCGAGAGGGTCCGCGCCGGTCAGCGGGCCTTGGCGCGGATTTCCGGCGCCGCCTTGCGCAGGTAATAGACCATCGACCAGATCGTCAGCACGACGGCCGCATAGATCAGCCAGGTACCCCATTCCTGCGTGTCGATGACGCCGAAGAGACGGCCGTGATACAGCAGGAAAGGGATGGCCACCATCTGCGCCGTCGTCTTGAGCTTGCCGACCATGTGGACGGCCACGCTGCGGGACGCACCGATCTGCGCCATCCACTCGCGCAGCGCCGAGATGGTGATCTCGCGGCCGATGATGACCAGTGCGACGAAGGCGTCCACGCGCTGCAGCTTGAGCAGCACCAGCAGCGCGGAGCAGACCATGAGCTTGTCGGCCACCGGGTCGAGGAAGGCGCCGAAGGACGAGGTCTGGTTGAGCTTGCGGGCGAGGTAGCCGTCCAGCCAGTCGGTCAACGCGACGACGATGAACAACGCCGTCGCGACCAGGTTCTGGAGGGCAGGCACCAGGTCCAGGTAGAACACCCCGACGATCAGCGGGATGGCCACGATGCGGGCCCAGGTCAGCAGAGTCGGGAGTGTCAGGAACATGGCGGCGATTGTGCCCAAGCCTGGGGCGTGCCCGAGGCTTGTTGTGGCTGCCAGCCGTCAGTCCAGGCTTCTGGGCTTGAAGCGGCGGTCCTCGTCGAACAGGAAGGTCTCGGTGAACCTCCAGGGTTCGGGCATGCGACGCACGTCACCGAAGGGCGCCGCACGGTGCACGGCGTCGATGGCCATCTGCAGCGTCTCGGGGCCGAACCGGGGCGGGCGCACGACGTTGATCTTGCGCACGCTGCCGTCGGCCTTCACCTCCACCTCCAGCACGATGAGGGTCAGCAGGTGCGCCGGCGCCGGTGTCATGAAGCTGCGCTCGGGGTTGGCCATGACGAGCCGCTCGGCCGCCTGGCGGCGCAGCTCTTCCGGCGAGCGCACCGGCTTGGGTGCCGGCATGCCCTGAGGCGGCCGGGCTGTCGAATCGGGCGCCTGTGCGGCGGGCGCAACCGCCGGCGCGGCAACGGGTGCCGGCCTGGCGGCGGGTGCGGGGGGAGGCGCTGGCGGCGTGGCGCCGCAGGCGGCCAGGAAGGGAGCGATCAGCCACTGCGCGGCGCGCTTGGAACGGTCGACGATCGACATGGTCTCCTCCAGGATTCGGGTCTTGGCGCGATCTTGCGCTCAGTGCAAGGCGCGGTAGATATCTTCGGCCAGCTCGCGCGAGATGCCTTTCACGCTGGCCAGTTCGTCCACGCTAGCGCCTGCCACGCCCCGCACGCCGCCGAAGCGCTGCAACAGTTGTGAGCGTTTCTTGGGCCCGACGCCCGGCACGTCCTCCAGACGCGAGCCGCCGGTGCGCGTGGCCGCCCGCTTGGCGCGCATGCCGGTGATGGCGAAGCGGTGCGCCTCGTCGCGGATCTGCGCGATCAGCATCAGCGCGGCGGAATCGCGGCCGAGGTAGACCTTCTCGCGGCCGTCGGCGAACACCAGCTCCTCCAGGCCGACCTTGCGGCCCTCGCCCTTCTCGACACCGGCAATGAGGCCGAGGTCCAGCCCAAGTTCCTCGAACACCTCGCGCGCCATGCTGACCTGGCCGCGGCCGCCGTCCACCAGCACGAGGTCGGGCAGCCGACCCGTGCCGAGCTGGGCGGCCTCGGCCATCTTGCTGTAGCGGCGCGTCAGCACCTGGCGCATCGCGGCGTAGTCGTCGCCGCCGGTGATGCCCTCGATGTTGTAGCGGCGGTACTGGCTGCTCTGCATCTGGTGGCCCTCGAAGACGACGCAGCTGGCCATCGTCGCCTCACCCGCCGTATGGCTGATGTCGAAGCATTCGACGCGGAACTTGTCGATCTCGGTGACGGACAAGTCCAGGGCATCGACCAACGCGCGCGTGCGCGCCTGCTGCGAACCCTCCTCCGCCAGCAGCCGCGCCAGCGCCAGCTCGCCGCCCTTGACGCACATCTCCAGCCAGATGCGGCGCTGGCCGCGCGGCTGGGCCTGCACGGTGACGCGGCTGCCGGCCTGGGTGCCCAACGCCTCGGCCAGGTCGGCATCCACGGCCTCGCTGACGACGATCAGCCCCGGCACCGGCGAGGCCAGGTAGTGCTGAGCCATGAAGGCCTCCAGCACCTGCCGCTCGGGCGACGGCGCTTCCTCGCCGTCCAGCTCGTTCTGGTGGATGGCCGTCGCGTCGTCGACATGCCTGGGAAAGAACGCGCGGTCACCCAGGTGCCGGCCGCCACGCACCATGGCCAGGTTCACGCAGGCCTTGCCGCCCTGCACCTTGACGGCCAGGATGTCCACGTCGCGCTCGCCGCCGGTGGCGCTGCTCTCCTCGATCACCTGCTGCTGCAGCACCTTGGACAGCGCCTGGATCTGGTTGCGCACCTCGGCCGCCAGCTCGTACTCGAAGCGCTCGGCATAGGCCGTCATCTGCTCCTGCAGCGCGGCCATGACCTCGTCGGTCTCGCCACGCAGGAATCGCTCGGCGCTCTGCACGTTGCGCGCGTACTCGCCCGTCTGGCCGGCCGGTACGCAGGGGCCCGAGCAGCGCTTGATCTGGTGCAGCAGACAGGGCCGGCTGCGGTTGTTGAAGACACTGTCCTCGCAGGTGCGCAGACGGAACACCTTCTGCATCAGCTGGATGGACTCCTTCACCGCCCAGGCGCTCGGGAACGGGCCGAAGTACTGGTGCCGCTTGTCCACCGCGCCGCGGTAGTACGCCATGCGCGGGTAGGTGTGCGACGTGATCTTCAGGTAGGGGTAGCTCTTGTCGTCCCGGAACAGGATGTTGAAGCGCGGGTTCAACGTCTTGATCAGGTTGTTCTCGAGCAGCAAGGCCTCAGCCTCGGTGCGCACGACCGTCGTCTCCAGCCGCGCGATGCGTGCCACCATCATGCCGATGCGCGTGCCACCGTGGTTCTTCTGGAAGTAGCTGCTGACGCGGCGCTTCAGGTCCTTGGCCTTGCCGACGTAGAGCACGTCGCCCTTGGCGTCGAAGTAGCGGTAGACGCCCGGCAGCGCCGGCAGCGCATTCACTTCGGCCACCAGTTTCTCGCGCACCTCGCGGGCCGCGGCCTCCATCTCGATGGCGCGCTGCTTCTCGGCCGCCTCGATGGCGGCGCGCTCGGCGGCCCACTCGGCCTGGGTCTGTTCGCCGAGGTCGGCGTTGGAAGGGGACGTGCTCGACATTCGCGGGATTTTGGCCTGGGACAATCGGGCCCATGCTTTGGGACATCTTCTGCCGCGTCATCGACAACCACGGCGACCTCGGCGTGTGCTGGCGGCTGGCACGGGATCTGGCCACGCGCGGCGAGCGGGCGCGGCTGTGGGTCGACGATGCCGCGGCGCTGGCGTGGATGGCACCGCAACAGCCGGGCGGCATCGAGCTGCGCGGCTGGCCCGACGGCGACGTGGACGTGCGGCCGGGCGACGTCGTCATCGAGGCCTTCGGCTGCGACCTGCCGCCCGCCTTCGTCGCGCGCATGGCCGCGCAAACGCCGGCACCGCGCTGGATCAACCTCGAATACCTCAGCGCCGAGGACTACGTCGAACGCAGCCACGGCCTTGCGTCGCCGCAGTTCAGTGGCCCCGGCGCCGGGCTGACCAAGCACTTCTTCTATCCCGGCTTCACGCCGCGCACCGGCGGTCTGCTGCGCGAACCGAGGCTGTTGGAGCGCGTCGCCGCGTTCGACGGCCACGCCTGGCTGGACGAACGCGGCTGGGCACCGCGGCCGGGTGAGCGCGTCGTCAGCCTGTTCGCCTATGCCAACCCGGCGTTGCCAGCGCTGCTGGACGCGCTGGCGGAACGCCCCACGCTGTTGCTCGCCTGCCCCGGGCCGCTGCAGGCGCTGGTCACTGACCGCCCCGGCCTGCGCACCATCGCCCTGCCCTACCTGCCGCAGGACGACTACGACCGGCTGCTGTGGGCTTGCGACCTGAATTTCGTCCGTGGCGAGGATTCCTTCGTACGCGCGCAGTGGGCCGGCAAGCCCTTCGTCTGGCACATCTACCCGC
The DNA here is from genome assembly GCF_043555985.1 of Pelomonas candidula. Lineage (NCBI taxonomy): Bacteria > Pseudomonadati > Pseudomonadota > Betaproteobacteria > Burkholderiales > Sphaerotilaceae > Roseateles > Pelomonas candidula. The sequence goes on from NZ_JBIGIC010000013.1 coordinate 143,445, forward strand.
AGCACCAGGACGACGCCCACCACGCCAAGCTGGAGGCCTTCATGGCCCGCGCCGACCTGCCCGAGGCTTGGCGGGAGGTCTGGCGCGGATGGAATGGTCTGGGCCCCCTGCCGGCCTCGCCGACGGGGCTTGAGGCAGCCGAGGCCCACGCGCCGGCATGGCGTGCGCAATTGGCAGCGCAACCCGACCTGCTGACGCAGTTGCGGGGTTTCCTGGGGGCTTCCAGCTAGAATATTGGGCTTTGCCGCGCCACACCGGGGTTTTCTGGGGTCTGGTGCGCCATCTGCCGGAGCCCGCCTTCGGCCCCACCTCGAGATACCGCACCATGAAACTCGCTCAAGAAATCCGCGCCGGCAACGTGATCATGCAGGGCAAGGACCCGATGGTCGTCCTGAAGACCGAATACAGCCGTGGTGGCCGTGGCGCCGCCACCGTGCGCATCAAGATGAAGAACCTGCTCAACGGCGCCGGCGCTGAACTCGTGTTCAAGGCCGACGACAAGATGGAGCAGATCATCCTCGACAAGAAGGAGTGCACGTACACCTACTTCGCCGACCCGATGTATGTGTTCATGGACACCGAGTACAACCAGTACGAAGTCGAAGCCGAGAACATGGGCGACGCGCTGTCGTACCTGGAAGACAGCATGGCCGCGGAAGTGACCTTCTACGACGGCAAGGCCATCTCTATCGAACTGCCCACCAGCGTCGTTCGCGAAATCGAGACCGAGCCGGCCGTCAAGGGCGACACCTCGGGCAAGGTCATGAAGCCCGCCCGCCTGAAGGGCACCGGCTTCGAGATCAACGTGCCGCTGTTCGTTGAAAACGGCGACAAGATCGAAATCGACACCCGCACGCACGAGTACCGCAAGCGCGTCTGAGCGCCCCTCGGCCTCGCCAGCAAAACGCCCGCATCAGCGGGCGTTTTTGTTTTATGCGGCGTCGTCCGAAAGGTCAGGCACTTCGAGCTCGGCGTCGATCTCGTTGTCGAAATCGGCCGACGCGGAGCCCTTCAGCGGAATCCAGGGCCGGTCCAGCGGGCGGTAGACGCGGCGCTGCAGACGGGCCAGGCGATCCGAGCACTCGATGGCGTGCATCACCTCGTCGGGCGAGATCAGCATCGCGAAGGGGTCAGCCAGATTCGGGGTGGTGGACAGCATGGTGAGCCTCGTGGGTTGACGATGGCTCCACTGTAGGCAGCGCCGCCACGCCGCAACAGTCGGCACTTGGCGAGAGGTGCTGTAAGACTTTTCCCTACACGCCCGCTGGCGTGCGCACTATTTGGCAGCCTTGGCGGCCTCGGCCATCGCACGGCGCAGTTCGGCGGCCATGTTGTCGCGGCCGCTGCGCTGGGCGAAGTCGGCTGCCGTCAGTTCCTGCTCGTTGGCCGCACGCGGCTCGGCGCCGGCCTTCAGCAGCATCGGCACGAGGTCGCCGCTGCCGTAGCGGGCGGCCATCATCAGCGGTGTGGTGCCGTTCTCGGAGCGCGCGTTCAGCTCGGCACCGTGGGCGATGAGGAAGGCCGCGACACCGTTGTCCGGCCCGCTGCAGGCGTAGTGCAGCGGCGTCCAGCCCTTGCGGTTGACATCCGCGCCTCGCTCGACCAGCGCCTTGACAGCCGGCAAAGCACCGCGGATGGCCGCCAGCATCAGCGGCGTCTCACCATCGGCGTTGACGGCGTTGACGTTGACTTGCGGCGAGGCCAGCAGGCTCTCCAGCGCCTTCAACGAACCCTCACGCACGGCGGTGAACAAGGCCGTTCGACCGCGCGAATCCGTCAGGTTGGGGTCCACGCCCTTCAGCAGCAGCGAACTGACGACGCGCGGGTCGTTCATCTCTGCGGCCATGACGAGGTCGTCCACAGGCGTCGCCTGCGCCAGCGTGGCTGCCGACAGGGCCAGTGCGGCCAGCAGCGTCTTCATGCGGCGTCCCTCGCCACATCAGGCAGCTTGAACAACCGCCGCGTGTTGGCCGACGTCGCCGCAGCCAGCTCCGGCACCGGCAGGCCCACGGCATCGGCCACGGCCTTGGCCACGTGAGGCACGTAGGCCGGCGTGTTGGTCTTGCCACGGAACGGCACGGGCGCCAGGTAGGGGCTATCGGTCTCGATGAGCACGCGGTCCAGCGGCAGCAGCTTCAGCAGGTCGCGCAGGTCCTGCGCGTTCTTGAAGCTGACGATGCCGGAGAACGAGATGTAGTAACCCCTCTCGATGGCCGCCAGTGCGACCTCGGCTGTCTCCGTGAAGCAGTGGAAGACGCCGCCCGCCTGCTCGCCGCCCTCCTCGTCCAGCACGCGCAGCGTGTCGGCCGCGCTGGAGCGGGTGTGGATGACCAGCGGCTTGGCCGCCTGCTTGGCCGCGCGGATGTGGGTGCGGAAGCGCTCGCGCTGCCACTCCATGTCCGCGATGCTGCGGCCATTGAGGCGGTAGTAGTCCAACCCCGTCTCGCCGATGGCGACGACGCGCGGCAGCGCGGCGAGCCGCACCAGCTCGGCAACGTCGGGCTCACGCATATCCTCGGTGTCGGGGTGCACGCCAACGGTGGACCAGAGCTGCGGGTGCTCGATGGCCAGCGCATGGACGTCTTCGAACTCCTCCATCTGCGTGCAGATGCAGATGGCCTGCTCAACCTGCGCATGGCGCATGTCGGCCAGGATGTCGGGGAGCCTCTGCTTCAGTTCGGGGAAGCTGAGGTGGCAGTGAGAGTCAACGAACATCGGGAACTAAAGGGTCTGCGTGGGCTTGCTCGACGAGATCGCCGTGCCCAGGATCTCCTCGATGCGCACGCGGATCAGCCGGGTCTTTTCGTCGCCAGGGAAACGCACGCCCACGCCCTGCGTGCGGCCGCCGGAGGCGTTGGCCGGCGTCAGCCAGGCGACCTTGCCGGCCACCGGGTAGCGCTGGTTGTCCTCGGGCAGGGCCAGCAACAGGTAGACGTCTTCGCCGAGCTTGTAGTCGCGCGTGGTCGGCACGAACAGGCCGCCCTCGGCGAAGGCCGGGATGTAGGCCGCGTACAGCGCCGACTTCTCGCGGAACACCAACTGGATGACGCTGGGCCGCGCGCCCGACGCCGCGCCTTGACCGCCCACCGTGGGCAGTGGCAACGCGCCACCCATCTGGCTGGGCTGGAATTGCAGGGAGTTCGGGCCTTGCTTGGAAGTGGCGTCGCTCATGGCCCGAGTGTATTCACCGGAGCGACGCCGTCACAGCCGCCTGGGCTTGCGCCACCAGTGCCTCGATCCACAGGCTGGCGTTCAGCGGGTGGTCGGCGTGGCGGGCGGCGCGGCGCAGCTCGGCGTCCCAGGCCAGCAGTGGCACAGCCTTCTTCGGCGACGGCAACGACGTGGGCGCAAAGAACTGGCCCGGCCGACCATGGCTGCGGCGCAGGAGGTCATGGCACAGACGCTGCAACGCATCGATGGCACGCGGCGGCGCGAGGTCGGACAGCGCCTGCACCTCGCCGCGCGCGACGCGCTTGGGGATGGCCTGCCAGGCCGCATCGGTCAGCCCGGCCTCGAACCACTCCAGCGCCTGCTGCGGCCGCCCGCCGGTGGCGTCCAGCAGGCCTTCGGCACCGTTGACACCCTTGGACACCAGCCAGGCCAGCGCGGCGGACTTCTCCGGCAACGCGAGCGGCAGCGGCTGGCAGCGGCTGCGGATGGTGGGCAGCAGGCTGGCGCTGTCGTGGCTGGCGAGCGCAAAGCGCAGCAGGCCGGACGGCTCCTCCAGCGTCTTCAACAGCGCGTTGGCCGCCACGCCGTTCAACGCCTCGGCCGGGAAGATGACGACCACCTTGGCCTTGCCGCGCGCCGAAGTCGCCTGTGCGAAGGCCAGCAGGTTGCGCACCGCCTCGACCTTGATCTCCTTGCTGGGCTTGGCCTTGCCGGCCTTGACCTCGATTTCCTCGAACGGCAGGCCCAGCGACTCGCGGGCCGAGGCGTCGAGGGCTTCGGGCAGCAGCAGCTGGAAGTCCGGGTGCGTGCCGCTGGCGAACAGCTTGCAGCTGGGGCACTGGTTGCAGGCCGGCTGTGCGGGCGCGGCGGCTTCGCAGAGCCAGCTCTGCGCGAGCTTGACCGCCAGTTCCAGCTGGCCGACACCGGCCGGCCCCTGCACCAGCAACGCATGCGAGCGGGCGCGAGCCAGCGCATCGGCCAGCGGCGCCTGCAGCCAGGGGAGATCGGCGTTCAGCATGCGGCGTACCGCTGTTCAAGGACGGCCACCACGGCAGCACCGACCTGGTCGACGGTGCCGCTCGCATCGATGCGCACGATGCGCTGCGGCGCCTCCGCGGCGCGGGCCGCATAGCCGGCGCGCACGCGCTCGAAGAAGTCCAGGTCGAGCTGCTCGATGCGGTCGGCCTCGCGGGCGCTGGCGCGGCGGGCGGCGGCCTGCTCAGACGGCAGGTCGAACCACAGCGTCAGCTCGGGCTCGGTGCCCTCCTGCACCCAGTCGGCCAGCGCATTCAGCACCGGCAGCGGTAGGCCGCGGCCACCGCCTTGATAGGCGAAGCTGGCGTCGGTGAAGCGGTCGCACAGCAGCGTCTTGCCAGCAGCCAGCGCGGGCTTGATGACGGCCTCGACGTGGTCACGGCGGCCGGCGAACATCAGCAGCAGTTCGGTCAGCGAACCCATCGGTTCTCTGAGCACGATGTCGCGCAGCGTCTCGGCCAGCGGCGTGCCGCCGGGCTCGCGGCTGAGCTGCACGTCGGCGCCGCGCGCGCGGAACCAGTCGGCCACGGCCTGGATGTGGGTGGACTTGCCGGCACCGTCGATGCCTTCGAAGCTGATGAAACGTCCTGAACTCACTTGCCGCGGATGTATTTGTTGACCGCGCGATTGTGCGCGGCGAGGTCGTCGCTGAATTCGCTGCTGCCGTCGCCGCGCGACACGAAGTACAGCGACTTGACCGGCGCCGGGTTCAACGCCGCCTGCAGCGAGGCCGCACCGGGCATCGCGATGGGCGTGGGCGGCAGGCCGCCCCGGGTGTAGGTATTGAACGGCGTGTCGGCCAGCAGGTCGCGCTTGCGCAGGCTGCCTTCGTAGCCGTCGCCCAGGCCGTAGATGACGGTGGGGTCGGTCTGCAGGGGCATGCCCACGCGCAGCCGGTTCACGAAGACGGCAGCCACCTTGGCGCGGTCGGAGGACGCGCCGGTCTCCTTCTCGACGATGGAGGCCAGGATCAGCGCCTCGTCGGCCGACTTCAACGGCAGGTCGGCCGAGCGCCTGGCCCAGGCGGCGGCCAGCCGCTTCTTCATCGCCTCGTGGGCGCGTTTGAGCACGGTCAGGTCGCTGACGCCACGGCTGTAGGCGTAGGTATCGGGGAAAAAGCGGCCCTCGGGCGCAACGCCTGGGTCGCCCAGCGCGGCCATGAGGTCGGCGTCGCTCATCGTCGCCGTCCGGGGCTTGAGCGCCGGCGCGGCGGCCAGTGCCGCCCTCACCTGGCGCCAGTTCCAGCCTTCGATGAGGCGCAACTGCTCCAGCACCTGGTCACCGCGGACCATCTTGTCCAGCAGCTCACGCGGCGTGATGCCGGCGTGGACTTCATAGCTGCCGGCACGTATCTGCTTGGCCTGGCCCGACCACTTGAACCACTGGTACAGCGCCCTCGCATCGACCTGCACGCCGGCAGCGACCCAGGCACGCGCAACGTCGGCAGGGTTGGTGCCGGGCTCGATGGACAGCTCGACCGACGGCGCCGCCAGGCTCAGCGGGCTGCGCAGCCACTGCCACGCGGCCCCGGCGGCCAACGCCGCGATCAACAACAACGCGAGCACCGCCCGCAACAACCACTTCATGCCCTTGCCCGGGGTCTGCCCAAAAGCGGCTGATGATAATTGCGGGCATGTCTGAAGCCCCTCAAACCTCCCAACTCCGCCTCGCTGACTGGGGCGTGATCCGCGCCCTTGGCGCCGACGCCGCCAGCTTCCTGCACGGCCAGCTGACCCAGGACTTCGCGCTGCTCGACCGCGACCATGCACGGCTGGCCGGCTTCTGCACGGCCAAGGGCCGGCTGCTGGCGACGATGGTGGGCTGGCGCGGCGGTGAAGACGAGATCCTGCTCGCGCTGCCGGCCGAGACGCTGGCGGCGACGCTGAAGCGGCTGTCGATGTTCGTCCTGCGCGCCAAGTGCAAGCTGACCGACGCGAGCAGCGAGTTCGCCGTCCATGGCCTGCTGGGCACGCCGGCCGCCGACGCCTGGACGCTGGTACGCGACGGCGACGCGGTGCAGATCGCGCTGCCGGGTTCGACTCGCGCGCTGCGTGTGCAGCCGGTCTCCGCGCCCGCGCCGGCTGGCACCGAGATCACGCCTGACGCCTGGGCGGCCGCCGAAGCCGAAGCCGGCGTCGCGTGGGTGCGCGGCGCGACCGTCGAAGCCTTCGTGCCGCAGATGATCAACTTCGAGGTGCTGGGCGGCGTGAGCTTCAAGAAGGGCTGCTATCCCGGCCAGGAGATCGTCGCGCGCAGCCAGTATCGCGGCACGCTGAAGCGGCGGCTGCAGGTCTTCGAGGCCGAGGGCGTAGCCACGGTCGGCCAGGAAATCTTCCACAGCGCCGACCCCGAGCAGCCGGCCGGTGTCGTGGCCGGCAGCGGCTCGCGCGACGGCCGCACGGTCATCGCCGCCGAGATCAAGCTCGCGGCGCTGGACGGCGGCAGCCTGCATCTGGGCAGCGCCAGCGGCGCGACGCTTCAACCGCGTGCCCTGCCCTACGACATCCCGCCGCAGGACTGAACGTGCAGCTCTACGTTTACTACAAGGTCGCGACCGACCACGTGGACACGGCCCTCATCGCATTCCGCAAGGCGCGTGTCGAGGCACCCATCGAACTGTTGCAGCGCCCCGAGCCGGACGACGAAGGACGCTGGACGTGGATGGAGATCTACCCCGAGGGCTGGGGCCACCGCGAGCCGCAGGTGGCGGCGGCGATGGCGCAGTGGCTGGCGAGCGAGCGCAGGATTGAGCGGTTCGAGATGCTGGGCTGATCGACGATCAATCCCGCCGCCAATACTCCCAGAACCCATCGCCGTGCCGGGCCGCAACGTAGGCGAACACGACGGGCAAGACGGTGAACAGCAGCAAGGTCGGGACCATGCCCGGGCCGCGCAGCTGAACCCAGATCACACCGGCCCAGAAGAGGCCGAACACGAAGCCGCACACCGCCCTAACCTTGACCACGATGGGCTCGGGTTCAGGGTCCGGCAGGAACAGCTTGTCCTCTTCCTGCGGCTCGGGCTTTGTCATAGCGCCCTGACCATCTCCACATGCCCGATGCCGGCCTCTTCAAACGGCTGGCCTCGTCGCTGGAAGCCGGCGCGCAGGTAGAAGTTCTCCGCCGACAGCTGCGCATGCAGCAGCACCTCGCGGTAGCCCTGCTTCTTCGCCTCGGCCATCAGCGCGTCCAGCACCTGGCGACCGATCTGCGTGCCGCGCATCGTGCGCACGACGGCCATGCGGCCGATCTTGGCGACGCCGGGCACGTGCTCCAGCAGCCGCCCCGTCGCCAGCGGCATGCCGAAGCGGTTGCGAGCCAGCGCATGCAGGCAGCCGGCATCGGCGGCGTCCCATTCCATGTCGGCGGGAATGTGCTGCTCCTCGATGAAAACGTGGCGCCGGATCGCCGCGGAGGCGTCGCCGAGGTCCTGCCACGAGCCCAGCGCCACGTCGACGACGGGCTGACCGGCCTCGAAGTCCTGCATCAGGCCGCGCAGGCTGTCGGGCAGGCGCGCGGGCGACTGCGTGGCCGGGTCGGCGAACACGTAGACCATCTCGGCCTGCACCAGCATCTGGTCGCCGTGGAAGATGGCGCCGTCCACCTTCATCGAGCTGTTGCCGAACTCGCGGCAGCGGATGCCGATGTCCAGCCGGTCGTCGTAGCGGGCCGAACCGCGGTAGTCCAGCGTGGCGCGGCGCACATAGAGGTCGCCGCCCAGGCTCTTCATCGTGTCGGCGTAGGGCATGGCCAGCGCCCGCCAGTAGCCACTGACGGCGGTGTCCAGGTAGGTCAGGTAGTGGCCGTTGAAGACGATGCCCTGGGCGTCGACCTCGGCCCAGCGCACACGCAGCGGTTCCAGGTGGCGGAAGTCTTGGCGTTTCATGGTTTCAGATGCTCCCTGATGGCGGACGCGCAGGCGTCCAGGGCCGTGACGGCCTCTGGAATCTGGCGGCCCATTTTGATGAAGTCGTGTGTGACGCCCCGGTAAAGCTCCAGCTGCACGGCCACGCCGGCAGCGCGCAGCGTGTCGGCGTAGGCAATGCCTTCGTCGACCAGCGGATCGCACTCGGCCAGCACGACGCAGGCGGGCGCCAGGCCCGTGTGGTCGTCGGCCTCCATCGGCGCGAAGCGCCAGTCATGGCGCTGGCGGCGGTCGAGGTAGTGGTCGAAAAACCAGTCGATGCTGGCCGCGTCGAGCAGGAATCCGTGGGCGAACAGCCGGTGCGACGCCGTGCACGGCTGGCTGGCGGTGCCTGGCGTGATGAGCAGTTGCAACGCCAGCGGCAGGCCGCGGTCGCGGGCGAAGAAGGCGGTGCTGGCCGCCAGTGTGCCGCCGGCACTGTCGCCGCCGACGGCCAGGCGCGAGCCGTCCAGGCCCAGGCGGCCCGCATGCTCGTGCAGCCAGGCCAGCGCGGCCCAGGCGTCGTCGACGGCAGCCGGGAACCGGTGCTCGGGCGCCAGGCGATAGTCCAGCGCGAGGACCGCGGCGCCGCTGCGCAGGGCGAGCTGCCGGCACAGGCTGTCGTGCGTCTCCAGGTCGCCGATCGTGAAGCCGCCGCCGTGCAGGTAGAGCAGCACGGGCAGCTCGGCAGTGGACGGCGCGTACAGCCGCGCGGGGCGGCCGGCGGCCTGCAGATCTTCGACCCGGGGCAGTGGCGCGCGCGGCAGGTCGAGGATCTCGGCGCCCATGCGGTACGCGATGCGCGCCTCGCGCGGCGTCAACGTGTGGAACGGCGGGCGGTTGGCGCGGTGGATGCGTTCGAGGACGCCGGCCATGCGCGGCGTCAGGAGCTGGGTCGGCGGATTCATTGGCAGGGATTGTCGGTGGCAGCCCACGGTGCGTCGCAAGCCCACCTCGTGCGTCGATAGGACGTGGCCGGCGGCCGGCGAGTCGCGCGCTTGACTGCCTGGCCCGGGCTGCCACCACTACGATGCTCCGAGACACTGCGGAGCACGCGCCATGGCCCAGATCTTCTACCTGACCCGCATCGAACTGGCCTTCGGCGCCAGCAGCCTGCTGCCGGCCGAATGCGAGCGCGCAGGCATGCGCCGGCCGCTGGTCGTGACCGACGCCGGCGTGCGCGCGGCCGGCGTGCTGGACAAGGCGCTGGCTGCCTTCACCGCCAAGCCCGCCGTCTTCGACCGCACGCCACCCAACCCGACCGAGGCCGCGGTGCGGCTGGCCGTCGAGCAGTTGCGCGAGTCGGGCTGCGACGGCCTCGTCGCTATCGGCGGCGGCTCCAGCATCGACTTGGCCAAGGGCGTCGCCATCGCCGCCACGCACGAGCCGCCACTGAAACGCTGGGCCACCATCGAGGGCGGTGCCGTCAACATCAGCGCCAAGGTGCTGCCCGTCATCGCCGTGCCGACGACAGCCGGCACCGGCAGCGAGGTGGCACGCGGCGCCATCCTCATCGTCGACGACGGCCGCAAGCTGGGCTTCCACAACTGGGAGCTGATGCCCAAGGCCGCCATCTGCGACCCCGACCTGACGCTGGCGCTGCCGCCGCACCTGACGGCGGCGACCGGCATGGACGCCATCGCCCACTGCATCGAGACCTTCCTCGCGCCGGCCTTCAACCCGCCGGCCGACGGCATCGCACTGGAAGGCCTGCGACGCGGCTGGCAGAGCATCGAACGCGCCACGCGCGACGGCCAGGACCGCGACGCGCGGCTGGACATGATGTGCGCCAGCGTGCACGGCGCGCTGGCCTTCCAGAAGGGACTGGGCGCGGTGCATTCGCTGAGCCATTCGCTCGGCGGCATCAACCCGCGCCTGCACCACGGCACGCTGAACGCGGTGTTCCTGCCGGCCGTCATCCGCTTCAACGCCGAGGCCGACAGCGTGAAGCGCGAGCAACGCATCGAGCGCCTCGCGCAGGCGATGAACCTGGCCGGCCGCGATGCCGACGCGGTGGCCGACGCCATCGGCGCGCTGAATGCCCGCCTGGGCCTGCCGTCAGGCCTGGCCGCGATGGGCGTGGGGCCGGAGCTGGACGACCGCATCATCGAGCACGCGCTGGTGGACCACTGCCACAAGACCAACCCGCGCATCGCCAGCCCGGAAGACTACCGGGCGCTGCTGGCCGCGTCGCGGTGATGACTGGCTGCCGGTCGAGATCGTTTTCATTGGGGTCTGCGTGAACGAAGTCCCGGTTTGAAGCTGACACGCGGCCTTCAGCCGCTCTAGCATCCCCGGTTGCCCGAGGTTCACGAGACCAGGGCGTCACAACAACACAACAAAGGGGCTCATCTCATGATCAAGCTATCCATCGGTCGGCGGCTGGCGGCAGGCTTTGCACTGGTACTGGCGCTGGCAGCGGGCGTGATCGTGCTGGCCTCCTGGCGGCTGGCGTCCACCGCGACGGAAACGCGCCAGATGATGGACGAGCCGCTCGCCAAGGAGCGCCTCATTTCGGATTGGAGCCGCAACATCAACGCCGGCGTGCGCCGCACGATGGCCATCGCGAAAAGCTCCGACCCGTCGCTGGTGGAGTTGTTCAAGGACGAGGCCGCGCAGTCCACCAAGGCTTCCGGCGAAATGCAGGAAAAGCTCAAGGGCCTGGTCCGCAGCCCCGAAGAGCAGAAGCTGTTCGACGCCGTCGGCGAGGCGCGCAAGGTCTATCTCGAATCGCGCGACCAGATCGTCAAGCTCAAGAAGGACGGCGAGGCCGACGCCGCCGACAAGTTGCTGACGGACGTCTTCATCCCTGGCTCCAAGGTCTACCTGGCCCGCATGCAGGAATTCCTCGACCACCAGCGCCAGGAGATCGACCAGACCGCAGCGGGCATCGATTCGGCCAACAGCAACGGCCGCGTGCTGCTGGCCGTCGCCGGCTTGGTCATGCTGGCCCTGGGCATCGCCGCGGCCTGGACCATCACGCGCAGCATCACCGTGCCGCTGGCCGCGGCCAACGAGCTGGCGGCCCGCGTGGCGGACGGCAACCTCATGCGCTCGGGCTCCGGAATGGCCGCGCGGTCGGACGAGATCGGCCAGTTGCAGACGACGCTGCGCCGCATGCGCGAGACGCTGTCGGAAACCATCGGCAGCATCCGCGACTCGGCTGAGTCCATCGGCACCGCATCGGCGGAGATCGCCAGCGGCAACCAGGATCTGAGCGCACGCACCGAGAAGGCCGCGTCCAGCCTGGAGGAAACCGCCAGTGCCATGGAAGAACTGACCGGCACCGTGCAGCAGTCGGCGGCGTCGGCCGGTCAGGCGAACTCGCTGGCCGTGTCGGCTGCCAACGTGGCCCAGCGCGGCGGCGAGGTGGTGGCCCAGGTCGTTCACACGATGGAGGAGATCAACACCAGCTCGCGCAAGATCGCCGACATCATCGGCGTCATCGACGGCATCGCCTTCCAGACCAACATCCTCGCGCTGAACGCCGCCGTGGAAGCAGCGCGCGCCGGCGAGCAGGGCCGCGGCTTCGCGGTCGTCGCCAGCGAGGTGCGCTCGCTGGCCGGCCGCTCGGCGGACGCGGCCAAGGAGATCAAGGGCCTGATCGGCAGCAGCGTGGACCGCGTGGAAGCCGGCTCGCGGCTGGTGGCCGAGGCAGGCCGCACGATGGACGAACTCGTCGGCGCCGTGCAGCGCGTGAAGGACATCATGGGCGAGATCACGACCGCCACCGCCGAGCAGTCCGATGGCATCGCGCAGGTCAACATCGCCATCGCCCAGCTGGACCAGGTCACGCAGCAGAACGCCGCGCTGGTGGAGCAGTCCACCGCCGCCGCCGAGAGCCTGCGCGAGCAGGCCGCGACGCTGAACGGCGCCGTCGGGACCTTCCAGGTCGCGCGCCGATAGGCGCCACGCGGCGTTCAGTCGCCGCCACCGCCTCCGCAGCTCGACCCGCAACTGCTGCCACCGCCATCGGAGCTGGAACCGGCATCGCAGCTGGACCCGGCGTCGCTGCTGCAAGCGTCGCCGAAGCTCCAGTCGCTGCCGCAGCTGCTACCGCCATCGCCACCACCCTGGCGCCGGCGCAGCGAGGCCAGCTCGGCCTGGCTGACCAGGCCCAGCGCCACCAGACCGCCGACCGCGACGCCCGCATGGGCCACGACGCTGCCGCGCGGCTCTCCGAAGCCGTCGATCTGCCGGTGCTCCAGCACGCCCCGCTGGTGTCGGTAGGCCCAGCCGGTGGGCAGGCGCAGCAGGCCATCCAGCGCGAACAGCAAGGGCAGTCGCGGCCCGAGCCGGCTCAGGCCTTCGCTGCGGCAGCTGCCGACCCAGGCGCGGGCCAGGCAGTCGTCCAGCGGCGCGCCGAGCTCGGCCGCTTCGCGATGCTGGACGACGCGGCCGAAGCAGCGCTGCTGCCAGTCGGCCAGCCCGGCGGGGTCGAGCTGAAGCCAGACATGCCAGACCGAATCGGCCGCCTTGCTGGGCAGTGCGCAGGGGCCTTGTTCATGCTGCAGCCGGCAGGCCTCGAAGAACTGCGCCAGGCCCAGCGAGCAGCGCAGCCAGGCGGCATCGTCGACGGCCAGGCCGGGAAACTCATCGGGCGCGTGATGCGCCCAGGCGGCCCGCACGGCCGGCGGGATCTGTGCGGCAGCGACCGTGGCCGCCTGGCAGCGCTGGCGCAGCGAGGACGCCCTGCCGATCTCCACCCGCCTTGCCCACCAGGTACCGAGTCGACCGGTGAGACTGAACTTTGTCGTTGTTGTTGTGTTGTTCATGGCGCCAGTGTTTGACGCGAGTATGACCGGCTGATGACAACATGAAAAAAGCCCGCCGAGGCGGGCTGTGAAACCGTCAGGAGTTGAGGTTGACGGGGGGAATCGTGCGACGGCCGGTCAGCCGTGCTTCGCGTCGAAGAACTGTTCGTCTTCGGTCGAGCCCTTCAAGGCCGCGGTGGAGGCCTGGGCTTCGATGGTGGTGGTGACGGCATCGAAGTAGCCGGTACCGACTTCGCGCTGGTGCTTGACAGCGGTGAAGCCCTTTTCAGCGGCCGAGAACTCCTTCTCCTGCAGCTCGACGAAGGCGCTCATCTGGCGGCGGGCGTAGCCGTGGGCCAGCTCGAACATCGAGTAGTTCAGGCTGTGGAAACCGGCCAGCGTGATGAACTGGAACTTATAGCCTAAAGCGCCCAGCTCGCGCTGGAACTTGGCGATGGTGGCGTCGTCGAGGTTCTTCTTCCAGTTGAACGACGGCGAGCAGTTGTAGGCCAGCAGCTTGCCGGGGAACTTGGCATGGATGGCGTCGGCGAAGGCCTTGGCGAAGGCCAGGTCGGGCTTGCCGGTCTCGCACCAGATCAGGTCCGCGTACGGCGCGTAGGCCAGGCCGCGGCTGATGGCCTGGTCCAGGCCGTTCTTCGTGCGGTAGAAGCCTTCGACGGTGCGCTCGCCGGTGCAGAAGGGCTTGTCGTTGTCGTCGATGTCGCTGGTGACGAGGTCGCCGGCTTCGGCGTCCGTGCGGGCGACCAGCAGCGTGGGCACGCCCATCGTGTCGGCGGCCAGGCGGGCCGCGACGAGCTTGGCGACGGCTTCACGCGTCGGCACGAGCACCTTGCCGCCCATGTGGCCGCACTTCTTGGCGCTGGCCAGCTGGTCTTCGAAGTGCACGCCCGAGGCACCGGCTTCGATCATGGCCTTCATCAGCTCGAAGGCATTCAGCACGCCGCCGAAGCCGGCTTCCGCGTCGGCCACGATGGGGGCGAAGAAGTCGATGTCATCCTTGCCTTCGCTCCACTGGATCTCGTCGGCGCGCTTGAACGTGGCGTTGATCTTCTTGACGACCTTGGGCACCGAGTCCACCGAGTACAGGGACTGGTCGGGATACATCTCGCCATTGCTGTTGGCGTCGCCGGCGACTTGCCAGCCGGACAGGTAGATCGCCTTCAGGCCGGCCTTGACCTGCTGCATGGCCTGGTTGCCCGTCAGCGCGCCCAGCGCGTTGACGAAGGGCTCGGTGTTCACGAGGCCCCACAGCTTCTCGGCGCCACGCTTGGCCAGCGTGTGCTCGATCTCGACGGAGCCACGCAGGCGGATGACGTCGGCGGCGGTGTAGCCGCGGGTGATGCCCTTCCAGCGGGGGTTCTCGGCCCAGTCTTTTTCGAGGGCGGCGATCTGTTGTTCACGGGTCAGGCGGGTCATGAAAAGCTCCTTGCAAAACATCAAAAACCGATGACGCAAGACTAGTCCTACACCCACCCTCCACGCAACACAAAGTCTTATACAAGACAAAAAACTTTTTTATTTCAAATCAACAACTTGAAGTTAATTTTTCAAATCACAAAATTACATTCACCATAATGAGAAATCTTGCGGCAGCGCAGCAATGACGCCTTTCACCATTTGAAAAGTGACTTTCGAATCGTGAGAACGATCGGTCCCACAATCGCTGCCATGACGCTGCTGATCACACCCCGGATGCGGCTGGAGCCGCTGGAAGACCACCACTTCGAGGCGCTGCACCGACTGAACCGCGACCCGGTCGTCATGCGCTACATCACCGGCCGCCCGGACACCCCCGAGGACACGCAGGCCATGATCGACCGCGTGAAGGCGCGCTGGGCCGAGTTCGGCTACTCCTGGTGGGGCTTCATCCGCCAGAGCGACGGCGAATTGCTAGGTTGTGGCTGCATCCAGCACCTGGCTCGCGACCCGGCCGGCCCGCTGGAGACCGGCTGGCGGCTGCGCCAGGACGCCTGGGGCCAGGGCTACGCCAGCGAGGCCGCGCGCCACATGGTCGGCTGGGCCTTCGCGACGCTGAAGCCCGAGCGCGTCTGCGCCGTCTGCCAACCGGAGAACACACCCTCATCCACCGTCATGGAGCGGCTGGGCATGACCTTCACCGGCCTGGGCCGCTGGTACGACATGGATTGCAGGCGCTACGACGTCACCGCCGCACAGTGGGACGCAAGCGACGCCAGAAAACGCTACGTGGCTGAGGCATAGTCCGGCCTTCCCAATCTCTTGCACGGAGGACTCATGGCAAACACCGAACAGCGCGGCAACAAGATGACGAAGAAGCCGAAGAAGGATGCAGCACCGGTCAAGTCCGCGGGCACCGACCGTCCGGTCGCACCGATGACCTCGGTGATCCCCAAGGGCAAGGAAGCCAAGAAGAACAAGTAAGCCCTACGCTGGCCGGCAGGGCAGCGGGCTCACAGCCCGCCGATGAAGTAGCGCTTCAGGCCGGCCAGCACCATCTCGACGGCGATCGCCGTCAGCACCAGGCCCATCAGCTTCTCGATGGCCGACACGACCGAGTCGCCCAGCAGCTTGCGGATGCGATCGGCCAGCACCAGTGTCAGGCCCGAAATCAGCATCGCGGCACTGAGGGCGCCAATCCATTGCCAGATCTTGTCGGGCTGGCGCGAGGCCAGCAGCAGCACCGTCGCCATCGCCGACGGGCCGGCCAGCAGCGGCACGGCCAGCGGGAAGATGAAGGGCTCCTTGCCCGGCTCCAGGCCATAGGCTGACTCGCCCGAACTGCCGAAGATCATGCGGATCGCGATGATCATCAGGATCACACCACCAGCCACCTCGAGCGAGCGCTCGGACAGGTGCATGACCTCCAGAAAGCTGTCGCCAAGGAACATGAAGGCGAACAGCACGCAAAACGCGATGCCCACCTCGCGCATCGCCACTCGCGTGCGGCGCTCCTTGGGCACCGAACGCATGATGGGAATGAAGATGGGCAGGCTGCCGAGCGGGTCGAGCACCAGCAGCAGCAGGATCAGGGCGGAGAGGAAGCTGTGGTCCATCCGCCCGGATTGTCCGCGAGGGCCTCAGAACCGGTAGTACGCCCGTGCGAAATACGACGCGCCATTCAGGCCGAACTGCACGGCGTCGTAGTAGAAGCCGTTGTCGGTCTCGTTCGGGTCCTGCCGGGTAGGCTTGACGTTGAAGACGTTGTTGCCGCCCACGCTGAGCTTCAGCGCTGGCGTGGCCTGCCAGTTCAGGCCCAGGTCCATCGACGCCTTGGGTTGGTAGTGCAGCAACGCTCCCGTGTAACCGCCGGCGTGCGTCTGGCTGCCGAAGTAGATCACCTTGGCCTCGCCCGTCCAGGCGCCCTCGCTGTACTCGAAGCCCAGCGTGGCCTTCGCACGCGGGCCGCCCTGCTCGATGAACAGGCGCTCACGCGTCGACAGCAGCGTGTCCTGGTCGATCTTCAGACCGCCCGGCACGTTCACCTTGGTGACGGCGGTGTGGCTGATGTTCAGCGCGAGGAAGGTATTCAGCGCACCGGCGCCCAACTTGGCCCGGGTCGATGCCGTCAGGTCCAGGCCGCGCGTACGGGTGTCGACGGAGTTCACGAAGAACTGCGCCTGCCCTACGCCCAGGCTCTGCAGGATGGGGCCCAGGTTGGGGTCGCTGGAGTCCACGCGGCCGGACAGCACGATGCGGTCCTTGATGTTGATCTGATACAGGTCGGCCGTGACGGCCGTGTCGATGCTGGGCTTGACGGTGAAGCCCACGGACAGGTTCTTGGACTTCTCCTGCTTCAGCGCCGGCACGCCCGCCGCGGTGGTGAGCTTGCTGCCGCTGGGAGCGATGACGACGTCCACCGGCAACTGGTTGATGAAGTCCGTGATCGTGGACGAGAAGTAGAGCTGCTGCAGGCTGGGCGCGCGGAAGCCCGTGCTGGCCGCGCCGCGCAGCAGCCAGTCCTTGCTGAGCTTGTAGCTGCCGGCGAGCTTGGCCGTCGTCGTCGAGCCGAAGTCGCTGTAGTGCTCGGCCCGCACGGCCGCGTCCATGGTCAGCGCGGGCGTCAGCGTGGCTTCCCAGTCGACGTACAGCGCCTGGCTGTTGCGGCTCTTGTTGGTGGCGTCGCCCGGCTGGAAGCCCGGGAAACCCTGGCTGCCGGCGTTGCCGCCGAAGCCCACGCCGTCGGCGTCGATGTAGGAGCCCGGCTCGCCAGCCACGATGTCGTACTTCTCCCGGCGGTACTCGGCGCCGAAGGCGATGTTGCTGCCGCCGAGCAGGTCGGGGAAGAAGCGGCTGACGTCGAAGTTCGTCGTCGCCTGGCTGAAGCCGAAGCCGCCGGCATCGAAGCTGGTCGGGCTGATGCCCTTGCCGCCGGACAGCAGATCCTTGTTGGCGATGGAGGCGTTCAGCGTGTGGCTGATGTCGTAGCGCATCCGGTTGGAGCCGTAGGTCTGCGACAGGTCGGTGTCCCAGCCGGCGAAGGTCGACTTCCAGCCGAGGATGGCGTAGCGGTCCCGCACGTCGCCGTTGATGTAGGGAACGAAGCCGTCGGGGTACATCGCGGCCGAATTGCGGCTGGGAATGTCGTCCGTGCCGTTGCGGGCCCAGGCCGCGGAAGACGCATCGCGGTCCTGCGCGCCGGCCGTCACATAGAGCTTGTTGTCGCCGGCGATGGGGAACTCGCCGTTCAGGTAGATCGTCTTGTTCTTGACCTGCGTGTCGCCGATGGTGCGCAGGTCGCCCGGGTCAGCGCGATTGGAGCGGCCGCGGTCCTGCCACTCGCCGGTGATGCCCAGCGTGCCGTCGCCCAGCTTCACGCCGCAATAGGCCGAGGCGAGCCAGTTCTTGCCGTCGCCACGGGAGTACTGGCCATAGCCGGTCACGGCCTCGCAGCCGGCCTTCTTCTTCAGCTGGATGTTGATGACCCCGGCGATGGCGTCCGAGCCGTACTGCGCTGCGGCGCCGTCGCGCAGCACTTGCACGTTGTCGATGGCCAGCAGCGGCAGCGAGTTCATGTCCGTTCCGGTCGAGCCGCGGTTGCGCGCGCCGAACAGGTTGACGAGGGCCACCGTGTGGCGACGCTTGCCGTTGACGAGCACCAGCGTCTGGTCCGAACCCAGGCCACGCAGCGCGGCGGAGTCGATCAGGTCGGCGCCGTCCGCGCCGGTCTGGCGCGTCGAGTTGAACGACGGGGACAGGTATTGCAGCGTCTGCGCCAAGTCGAATTGACCACCGCCCTCGGTCACCTTGCTCATCGAGTAGATGTCGACGGGCACCAGCGTGTCGATGCTGGAGGCGGCCGACACCGTCTTGCGCGAGCCGACGATGCTGACGCGCTCGAGGCTGGCGGCCTCCTGAGCGATGGCCGCGGTGGCGGCGCAGAGGCAGAAGGCGGCAAAAGCGGTCGGCAGCAGGCGGGTAGCGTGCATGAGGACTCCGTGAAGTTGTGTGATGGCGCCGGAGTTTGCGCGCGACCGGCCCGCCGCGGCAGGCCCGTGTGGCGGCCCGCCGACAGGTTTGAAACCAATGAAACGTTCGAAGCCGGCGTGGTACGTGCGCGCGGCCCCGGCGTTCAGCCGCGCGGGTGGTGTGCGGCGTGCAACGCCTTGAGGCGCTCGCGCGCCACATGGGTGTAGATCTGCGTCGTCGACAGGTCGGCATGCCCCAACAACAGCTGCACGGCGCGCAGGTCCGCACCATGATTGAGCAGATGCGTGGCGAACGCATGCCGCAGCGTGTGCGGTGACAGCGGCGCGGTGATGCCCGCAGTAAGCGCATGTCGCTTGATCAGGGTCCAGAACATCTGGCGCGTCATGCCGGCGCCGCGCGCGGTGACGAACAGGTCATCGCTGCTCTGGCCGGCCAGGATCTCGGCGCGGGCCTCGCGCAGGTAGCGCGCCATCCAGTCGCGCGCATGCTCGCCGAAGGGCACGAGGCGACTCTTGCTGCCCTTGCCCGTCACGTGCAGCACCGCGTCCTTGAACGCGACGTGCGCGCTCTTCAGCGTGACCAGCTCGCTCACGCGCAGGCCGCTGGCATACATCAGCTCCAGCATCGCGCGGTCACGCAGGCCCAGGGCCGTGTTCACGTCGGGCGCGGCCAGCAGCGCGCCGACCTGGGCCTCACTCAGCAGCTTGGGCACACGCAGCGGCTGCCTGGCGGCCGTGAGCTTGAGCGTCGGGTCGGCCGCAATGCGCCCCTCGCGCAGCGCCCAGCGGAAGTAGCGCTTGAAAACCGACAGCCGCCGGTTCGCGCTGGTCGACTTGCCTGCCGGCTTGGCGACGGCGTATTCGAACAGCTGACTTTCCGTGCAGGCGTCCAGCGACGCCGGAGCCAACCACTTCGCCAGCGCGGCCAGATCGCGCCGGTAGGCCGCCTGCGTGTTGGCGCTCAGGCCGTCTTCGAGCCAGAGCGCCTCGATGAAGGACTCGATGCCAGGATCAGTCAAGCTTGAGCTTCTGGGCCGCAACGACCTTCTTGTAGACGTCGAACTCCGCTGCGATCTGCGCCGCGAACTGTTCCGGCGTGTTGGCAATGATCAGCGAGCCGGTGTCCTCGATGCGCTTCTTCACCTCGGGGATCTCGACGGCCTTCTTGATCGCCGCGTGCACCTTGTCGACGACCTCCCGGGACAGTCCCTTGGGGCCATGGATGCCGTAGTAGGCCATGCGGTTGACCGGCTCCAGGCCAACCTCCTTGAAGGTCGGCACGTTGGGCAGCGCCGCCAGGCGAGCCGGTGCGGCCACGACGATGGGGATGAGCCGGCCGTCCTTGATGAAGGGCAAGGCCGACGGCAGGTTGTCGAAGATCATCGGCACCTGGCCGGCCACCACGTCGTTCAACGCCGGGCCGGCACCGCGGTAGGGGATGTGCAGCACGAAGACGCCGGCCAGCGACTTGTACAGCTCCATCTGCAGGTGGCCGATGCCACCGGTGCCCGAGGTCGCGAAGCTGTGCTTGGCCGGGTTCTTCTTGAGCTCGGCGACGAAGCTCTTGTAGTCGCGCGCCGGGAAGCTCGGGTGCACGGCGATGACGTTGGGCGTCGCCGCGACGTTGATGATGGGCGTGAAATCGGTCAGCGGGTTGTAGGCGATCCTGGCGTTGATCGCCGGATTGGCCGCCGTCGTCGAGACCGTTGCCATGCCCAGCGTGTAGCCGTCGGGCGCCGAGCGCACGATCTCCATCGCGCCCACCGTGCCGCCGCCGCCGGCTTTGTTGTCCACCACCATGGTCTGGCCCAGCAGCGTGTTCATGCGCTCCGAGACGATGCGGGCAATGATGTCCGTCGTGCCGCCCGGCGCGAACGGCACAACCAGGCGCACCGCCTTGGTCGGGTAGCCATCGGCCCAGGTGAGCGCACTCAAAGGGCTCAGCGATGTCAATGCAGCAGCTTGGAGGACGCGACGGCGTTGCATGAGATCAGTCTCCTGATGATGGAGGCCGATGCTAGCCCGCCTGCCCCAGCAGCCCGGTGCGCAATTTCCCGTCGCTGTTGTGGTCGCCGATGAAGACTTTCAGGAAGGCCGTGTAGAAGTCCTGTCCTTCGATCGGCTTGCCCCAGACCTTGCCGTTGACGGTCAGCACGGTGCCCCCCTGGGCGGGGACGTAGTCGATGACCAGCACGTCGCCCTTCTTCACGCGGCCAATTTCGCCAATGGTCGTGTTGAACTGCTTCACGCGCTCGGCCACGGCGGCCAGCTCGGCCTCGCTGGAGTTGCGGCGCACGCCCTTGTCGATGGCCTTGACGAACTCTTGCGTCGACACGTCCTTCACGAGCGGGATGGTGATGCGCAGCTCCACGCGCTTGGGGCCGGCCTGCGCGTAGATCGCCTCGGGCGTACCGGCCTTCTGCGGCAGGTAGAGCGCGGCAAGATAAGCCGAGTAGCGCATGACGAACACCTTGGCACCGACGCCGTTGAGCTGCAGCGTGGCGCCACCCAGCTGCACGGTGTCGGCGAAGTCCTGGCCGTCGTAGCGCACGGCCTGGGCTGGCAAGGCGGCAGCCGCTGCAAGAGCGATGACGGCGGTGCGGCGACGGATGGACAAGGTCATTCAAGCACTCCAACGGGGGACGGGCCGGACGATAACGCGGCAGCGTCGGGCGCCGCGGACAAGGCCCAGGCGATGTGCTCGGCCACCAGCTCATCCGCGCCCTGCCCCGCCCTTTGCAAAGCGGCCCGCAGCGCGGCGTCGTCACGCTGACGCAGTGCGTTGCCAGCGGCGACGGCCAGGTTGCGCCGCCAACGCGCGAAGCCGATGCGGCGGATGGCCGAACCTTCAGTGCGGCGCAAAAACTCGGGTTCGTCCCAGGCCAGCAATTGGGCAATCGGCGCGCCCGCCATGCCCGGGCGAACGTCGAAGTCGGCCAGCACGGCGGGTCTGGCGAATTTGTTCCACGGGCAGGCGAGCTGGCAGTCGTCGCAGCCGTAGACGCGGTTGCCCAGCAGCGGCCGCAGCTCCACGGGAATGGGGCCGTCATGCTCGATGGTCAGGTAAGAGATGCAACGCCGCGCGTCGACGCGGTAGGGCGCGGTGATGGCGGCCGTGGGGCAGACGTCGAGGCAGGCGCGGCATTCGCCGCAGTGCGACGTGACGGCGTCGGTCAGCGGCAGCGCGAGGTCGACGAACAACTCGCCGAGGAAGAACATGGAGCCGGCGTCGCGATGCAGCGTCAATGTGTGCTTGCCGCGCCAGCCCAGGCCCGAGCGCGCGGCCAGTTCCACCTCCAGCACGGGCGCCGAGTCCGTGAACACGCGGTAGCCCAGCGGACCGACCTCGGCCTCCAGCTTCTCGGCCAGCTTCTGCAGCCGGTTGCGCAGCACCTTGTGATAGTCCCGGCCGCGGGCGTAGATGGAGATCTGCGCCTGCTCCGGCGTGGCAAGGCCCGCCCATTCGACGGCCTGCCAGCCGGGTTCGGTCTGCTGCGGCAGGTAGTCCATGCGTGCCGTGACGACGCGCAGCGTGCCCGGCACCAGCTCGGCCGGCCGCGCGCGCCTCATGCCGTGCGAGGCCATGTAGTGCATGCGGCCGTGGTGGCCGGCGTCCAGCCAGGCCTGCAGGCCCGGTTCGGCACTGCTGAGGTCCACATCGGCGACCGCGATCTGTGAGAATCCCAGCTCACGAGCCCAGCCGCGCAGACGGTTCAGCAGCGCGGCGGCATCGACAGTGGACAGGACCTCTTGCATTTGCCTGCGATTCTAGAAACCCAGCTCCTGTGGGCTGACGAGCCTGCAGCCCAAGCCACCGCTGAAAAACTCGCGGCGGCGCTGCTCCCCTCCCCCAACGCTCTGATTGAACTGCACGGGCCGCTCGGCGCCGGCAAGACGACGTTCACGCGACTGCTGCTGCGCGCGCTGGGTGTGGAGGGGCGCATCAAGAGCCCCAGCTATGCGGTCATGGAAAGCTACGAGCTGCCTGGATCGGCCGGTGGCGGCGTGGCGAGCCACTTCGACTTCTACCGCTTCGGCGATCCGCGCGAATGGGAGGACGCCGGCTTTCGCGAAGTCTTCGCCGCGCCCGGCCTCAAGCTCTGCGAGTGGCCCGAGAAGGCCGCCGGCCAGTTGCCGCCGGCCGACCTGCAACTCTTCATCGAGCTGATGCCCGACGACAGCCGCCGCGTGCGCGCCGTCGGTGCTGCGCATCTGATCCAGGGGTTGAAATGAAGCGCCGCACCTCGCTCGGCTTCCTCGCCCTGGTGCTGAAGGCGCCGACGACGCTGGCCGCGACCAGCCAGGCCAACATCGTCGCCGTGCGCGTCTGGCCCGCGGCCGACTACACACGCGTGACCATCGAGTCCGACCAGGCGCTGGCGGCCAGGCACTTCCTCGTCGAGTCACCGCACCGCCTCGTCATCGACGTCGACGGCCTGACGCTGAGCCCGGGGCTGCGCGAGCTGATCGGCAAGGTCAAGGCCGACGACCCCTACATCTCCGGCGTGCGCGTGGGCCAGAACACGCCCACCGTCGTGCGCATCGTGCTGGACCTGAAGCAGGCCGTTGCACCGCAGATCTTCACGCTGGCGCCGGTGGCGGCCTACAAGTACCGCCTCGTCTTCGACCTGCACCCCAAGGTCGAGGCCGACCCGCTGGTGGCCCTGGTGCAGGACCAGGACAAGCCGCCGGCCGCCGCCCACCGCGCCGAGGCCGCCGCCAGTGCCGTCAACGATGCGTTGGAGGAACTGATCCAGAAGATCGAGCGCCCTGCACCGCCGCCGCCCAAGGCCTCGGCACCACCGGTCGCCGCCGCGGCGTCCAGGGCGGCCCCCGCGCCAGCCCCGGCGGCCAAGCCACCGGCTGCAGTCGACAGCCTCATCGTCATCGCGCTGGACCCGGGTCATGGCGGCGAAGACCCCGGCGCCGTCGGCCCGTCGGGCCTGAAGGAAAAAGACGTCGTGCTGGCCGTGGGCCTGAAGCTGCGCGAGCGCCTGCAGTCCAACCCCAATATCCGCGTGCTGATGACGCGCGACGCCGACTTCTTCGTGCCGCTGCAGGATCGCGTGCTCAAGGCGCGACGCGTGCAGGCCGACCTGTTCGTCTCCATCCACGCCGACGCCTTCTTCACGCCGCAGGCGCGCGGCGCCTCGGTCTTCGTCCTCTCGGACGGCGCCGCGACCAGCGCCGCCGCGCGCTGGATGGCCAACCGCGAGAACGCGGCCGACATGGTGGGCGGCGTCAATGTCGGCGCGGCCACCAAGGACGCCAACGTGCTGCGCGCGCTGCTGGACATGAGCACGACGGCGCAGATCAAGGACAGCCTCAAGCTCGGCGGCGAGGTGCTGGGCCAGATCGGCAAGATCGGCAGGCTGCACAAGGCCAAGGTCGAGCAGGCCGGCTTCGCCGTGCTGAAGGCGCCGGACATCCCGAGCATCCTGGTCGAGACGGCCTTCATCTCCAACCCGGACGAAGAGAAGAAGCTCAAGGACCCGGACTACCAGGATCAACTGGTGGACGCGCTGGCATCTGGCATCGCCCGGTACTTTGCGAAGAACCCGCCGATGGTGAGGAAGCGCAGCACGACGCTGTGAGCGTCAGACGGCCGTGCGCCAACGCAGACCGAACGGCAGCTCCCGCGGCCCGAACAGCAGGTGCAGCACGCGCCTGCGTCCCTGGGCAGATGCCTTGCTCGACGCATGCAGCACCAATGGGCGCATCAGCAGCGCGTCGCCGGCCAACGCATCCACGGCCATGTCGCCCACACGTTCACGCCACTGCCGCGCGCCGGCGTCGTCGAGCACGCCATCGCGATGCGAGCCCGGCACGAAGCGCAGGCCGCCGTCGGCCTCGGTCGCATCGTCCAGATGCAGTCGCAGCGCAACCAGTTGCGCCAGCAGGCCGGCCGGCGCGAGAACGAAATGCCGGCCGGCCTTGACCGACCACCCGCTCAGCGCCGGGTGGTCCACACGCTCGGCGACCGGGATGGCCAGGTCTTGATGCGGCGCAACGAGCCAGTTGCGGTCGGGCGATTTCTCGAACAGCGTGCACTGCACGGCGACGCCATCGGGCGGCAGGTAAGGCTGCAAAGCTGGCAAATCCTTCAGCCAGCCCGCCAGCGCCTGGCACCACGGCTGCTCCAGCAGTTCGCGCTGGCCAGCAGCACCAGGTGGCAGGGCGGCTAGCCCTTCGATCAGCGCCTGCCGCCGGCCAGATACCAGAAGGCCCGGCAGCAGCTGGAATCCCTGGCGCAAAAAGTCATCGCTCGTCACCGGCATGGCGGGGCTTTTACCACCGACCCGGCGGGCAGAATCCGCGCCGACCAAATCCAAGAGCGAAGACTCTGACGGAGACGACATGCCTCACCGCCCCGCCATGCCCGTGCTGTCGCGCCGCCACCTGTTGCTTGCCGCCGGAGGCGGCGCGGCGAGCGGCCTCGCGTCCGGCTATTCGCCCGACCGCCCGTTCACGTTCAACATCGCCCCCTTCGCCACGGCCAGCAGCGCAGGCGCAACGACTCGCGACAAGCTCGCCGTGCTGAACAGCGACTTTTCTCCGCCCAATTCGCGCGACCGCAGCCACGATGTCTGGGAATCGGTGCGCGATACCGCCAGCCAATGGGTCGAGTACCGCTGGGACAGGCCGGTGCAGACAGATCGCATCGAGGTTTACTGGGGCTGGGACGAGTGGGACATAAAGCTGCCCACGAGCTGCCTGTTGCTGTACTGGGACGGCAAGGCTTGGCAGCCCGTGCGCAACGCCCAAGGCCTGGGCGTCGAGATCAATCGCTTCAATTCGACGACCTTCGAGCCCGTGAAGACGACGCGGCTGCGTCTGAAGATGGCGACGCTGAAAGAGAAATCTGCTGGCATCCTGCAGTGGCAGGTGTGGAGCAACGGGCCTTTGCCAGACTTACCGCCACGCGTGGAGGCAGGAGTGGACCGCAGCGTGATTGTCGGCGGCGATAGTTATCTTTCCGGGCGTGTCGTCAGCCTCATCCCGTCCCAGCCGCCGCAGGTGCGCTGGCGCCAGATCAGTGGCCCTGGCGATGTGTTTTTCGGTGACGAACGCCAGCCCATCACGACGGCGCGCGTGAACCGTCCTGGCGAATACGAGCTCGAACTTGTCGCTGACGGAGTAGAAGCGCCCGACGGAATCCGCTCCACGCTGCGCCTTCGCGCTGCCGAGCCACCGCCATCGAAGCGACTGGACGTCGTCTACACGACGCCGTACCAGCTCACCAGCCTGCTCTGGCGGGACCGTGCCCGCAGCCTCGTCACGAGCTGGATTCCTCACTGCATCGACTACTGCGAGCGCACCGACCTGAAGGACGGCCAGGGCGGCATCGACAACTTCGTCGAAGCGGCCAAGGCCTTGCGCGGCGAGCCGCATGCCCCGCACCGCGGCTATGTGTTCTCCAACGCCTGGGTGCACCAGACGGTCGAGTCCATCTGCCTCGGGCTGATGGTGGACGCGCAAGGCGATGAGGAAATGCTGAAGGCGCAAGCGCAGCTGCGCGCCACGCTGGAACGCTGGATTCCCACCATCCTCGCCGCGCAGCACCCGGACGGTTACCTGCAGACGGCCTACACGTTGGCCTCGCGCAAGGATTGGCCCGAGCGCTGGTCGCCCGAGCAGCGGGGCAACCACGAGGGCTACGTCAGCGGCTACTTCATCGAGGCCGCCATCAACCACCACACGCTGACCGGCGGCCGCGACCTGCGCCTGTACGACGCGGCCAAGCGCTTGGCCGACTGCTGGGTCGCGAACCTCGGCCCGGGCAAGCGCCCCTGGTTCGACGGCCACCAGCAGATGGAGCAGGCGCTGGTGCGCTTCGGCCGCTTCGTCAACGACGTGGAAGGTGGCGGGCGCGGTGACGCCTACGTCGCGCTGGCCAAGTTCCTCGTCGAGAGCCGCGAGGGCGGCAGCCGGTACGACCAGAGCCACCTGCCACCGCGCCAGCAGTACGAGGCCGCCGGCCACGCGGTGCGCGCCGTCTACTACTACTCCGGCATGGCCGACATCGCCGCCGAGACGGGCGACCGCGACTATCAGAGCGCCGTGCTGTCGCTGTGGGACAACCTCGTCAACCGCAAGTACTACGTGACCGGCGGCGTCGGCAGCGGCGACACCAGCGAGGGTTTCGGCGACGACTACGCGCTGCGCCACGACGGCTACTGCGAGTCCTGCTCCAGCTGCGGCCTGGTGTTCTTCCAGTACAAGCTCAACCTCGCCTACCACCACGCCAAGTACGCCGACCTGTACGAGGAGACGCTCTACAACGCACTGCTCGGCGGCGTCGATCTGGCTGGCAAGCACTTCACGTACACCAACCCGCTCGTCGGCAGCCAGCGCTACGCGTGGCATACCTGCCCCTGCTGCGTCGGCAACATTCCGCGCACGCTGCTGATGATGCCGACCTGGGCCTACGCGAAGGACACGGACGGGCTGTTCGTCAACCTCTTCGTCGGCAGCCGCGTGCAGGTCGGCGCCGTGAAGGGCACGGCCGTCGAGATGGTGCAGGACACCAACTACCCGTGGGACGGCGGCGTGAAGCTGACCGTCAACCCGGCGCAGCCCACCGAGTTCGCGCTGCGCGTGCGCATGCCTGACCGGCACACCAGCGCGCTCTACACCGCGAAGCCCGCGGTGAGCGGGCTGCGTGGCCTGAAGGTAAACGGCCAAGCCGTCAAGGTCGACGCGCAGGACGGCTACGCCGTCATCCACCGCCGCTGGCAGGCCGGCGACACGGTCAGCTTCGAGCTGCCGCTGCCGGTGCAGCGCGTGGTTGCCGACGAAAAGGTGGCAGCCACACGCGGCCAGGTGGCACTGAGGCGCGGGCCGCTGGTCTACAGCGTGGAGGCGGTCGATCAACCGCGGTTGGACCTGCCGCTGGCCGATTCACCGATCACCGCTCGCTGGCAGCTCTCTCAACAGCTCGGTGTGATCTGCAGCTTGTCGGGGTACTGGAAAGACGGATCAAAGATGACCGCCATCCCCTACTTCGCCCGAATGAACCGCGAGCCGCAGGCCTCGCCCGAGTTCCCGTCGGGCGACCCGGGCTTCGCGCGTTCGCGCGTCTGGCTGAAAGCCTAGCAACCCGGACAGGTTGCCCTCAGGGAGAGGCATCGTCGTCGATGCTGCCGGATCAGCAGCACTTGCCGACGCGCGCGCTGTAGCGCGCAGCCTGCCTCTCCCTGAAGAACTCCTCGTAAGTCATCGCCGGCCGATCCGGGTGCGTGGCCTGGTGGTGGGCCAGATAGCTGCCGTAGTCCGGCACGCCCACCATCAGGCGCAGGCTCTGCGTGAGATAGCGCCCGGCCTGCGCCAGATCGCGGCGCAGCTCACGCATGCTGGCCCGCCGGCAACAGCACGAAGGCCGTCTCCTGCGCCGTGACCTTGTGGGTGGCACGCGCCGCCAGGATGGCCTTCACGCTGTAGATCAGCACGCTGATGACGACACCCATAAACAGCGCGCACAGCGCGGCGTCCAGGCGGTCGTTGAAGACAACGCGCGACATCGCATCCAGCGTCTTGGCCGGTGCCAGCACCTTGCCTTCGGCTATTGCCCCGGCGTACTTGTCGGCATGGGCCAGGAAGCCCAGCTTGGGGTCCGCCGAGAAGATCTTCAGCCAGCCGGCCGACATCGTGCACACCAGCAGCCAGGCAGCCGGCACGGCCGTGACCCAGGCGTAACGGTCCTTCTTCATCTTGAAGATGACGACGGTACCCAGCAGCAGCGCCACGGCGGCAAGCATCTGGTTGGCGATGCCGAACAGCGGCCACAGCGTGTTGACGCCGCCCAGCGGATCAGTGACGCCCTGGTGCAGGAAGTAACCCCAGGCCGCCACGCACAGACCCGTGGCGATGAGATTGGCGACCCAAGACTCGGTGCGCTTGAGCGAGGGCACGAAGCTGCCCAACAGATCCTGCAGCATGAAGCGGCCTGCGCGCGTGCCGGCGTCCACAGCGGTCAGGATGAACAGCGCCTCGAACAGGATGGCGAAGTGGTACCAGAAGGCCATCAGCGCCTTGCCGCCGACCACCTGGTGCAGGATCTCGGCCATGCCCACGGCCAGCGTCGGTGCGCCGCCAGCACGGGCCAGGATGGTCTTCTCGCCGACGTCGGCCGCGGCCTGCGCGAGCATGTCGGGCGTGATGACGAATCCCCAGGTTGACAGCGTCTGCGCGACCGTCGCGGCATCCTTGCCGACGACGGCGGCCGGGCTGTTCATCGCGAAGTACACGCCCGGCTCGATGCACGAGGCGGCCACCAGCGCCATCACGGCGACGAAGCTCTCGGCCAGCATGCCGCCGTAGCCGATGTAGCGCGCATGCCGCTCGTTCTCCAGCAGCTTGGGGCTGGTGCCCGACGAGATCAGCGCGTGGAAGCCCGACACCGCACCGCAGGCGATGGTGATGAACAGGAAGGGGAACAGGTTGCCGGCCCAGACGGGGCCACCGCCAGTGGCGAACTGGGTCAGCGCGGGCATCTTCAGCGGCGGCGCGACGATGACGATGCCGATGGCCAGCGCGACGATGGTGCCGATCTTCAGGAAGGTGGACAGGTAGTCGCGCGGCGCCAGCAGCAGCCACACGGGGATGCAGGCGGCGATGAAGCCATAGCCGATCAGCGCCCACACCAGTTGCACCGGCGTGAACGTGAACAGCGGCGCCAGCGTGGCGCTCTCGCTGACGGCCTGGCCGCCGAAGATGGCCGCCATCAGCAGCACGAAGCCGATGACCGACACCTCGCCGATACGGCCCGGGCGGATGAAGCGCAGGTAGATGCCCATGAACAGCGCGACGGGAATCGTCGCCGCCACGGTGAACGTACCCCACGGCGAGTCCGCCAGCGCCTTCACGACGATGAGGGCCAGCACGGCCAGGATGATGATCATGATCATGAACGCGCCGAACAGCGCGATCAGGCCGGGCACGGTGCCCATCTCCTGCTTGACGAGGTCGCCGAGGGACCGGCCGTCACGGCGCGTGGAGATGAACAGCACGATGAAGTCCTGCACCGCGCCGGCGAACACGACGCCAGCCAAGATCCACAGCAGCCCCGGCAGGTAGCCCATCTGCGCCGCGAGCACGGGGCCGACCAACGGGCCGGCACCGGCAATCGCCGCGAAGTGGTGGCCGAACAGCACGTGCTTGTTGGTCGGCACGTAGTCCAGGCCGTCGTTGTACTTCCAGGCCGGCGTCTGCCGCTTCGCGTCCAGCCCCAGCACCTTGTCGGCGATGAACAGGCTGTAGTAGCGGTAGGCGATCAGGTAGGTGCACAGCGCGGCGGCCACGACCCACAGCGCGCTGATCGTCTCGCCGCGGCTCAGGGCCACGGTGGCGAGCGACACGGCGCCGAGGATGGCAACGCCCGCCCAGGCAAGGTGGCGGCGCAGATTCATGAGGCTTGTCTCCATCGCGGCGCGCACCTCAACGCGGGTGCATGGCCGTGGTGCAAGTCTCGAAAATTGCGCACCCACCCGCATCGTGCATGCCACGCGGGCCAGCCACGCGGCATCACCTAAGGGTCAACCCGGAATCCCCGGGGCTCAAACGGCACCGGCCACGGCGCGTCGGGTGCCGCTCGCGCGGCGGCCATAGACGGCCAGCGTTGCCCCGAGGCTCAGCAGCGCAGCCGCCGACATCCAGATACCCGGCACGGCGCGGTTGCCGGTCGCGTCGATCAGCCAGGTGCAGACCAGCGGCGTGAAGCCGCCGAACAGCGCGGTTGCCAGGCTGTAGGCGAGCGAGAAACCCGCCGTGCGGATGTACGGCGGCACCACCTCGGTGAGCGCCGCGATCGTCGCACCGTTGTAGCTGGCATACAGGAACGACAGCCACAGCTCCACGGCCAGCATGTGCCCCAGGCTGGGTGCGGCCACCAGCCAGGCCATGGCAGGGTAGGCGGTCAGCACGGTCAGCGCCGTGGCCGCCAGCATGACCGGCGCGCGGCCGATGCGGTCCGACAGCCCGCCCATCACCGGCAGCCACAGCAGGTTGGACAGCCCGACCGCCAGCGTCACCAGCAGGCTCTCGGTGGTGGACAGGTGCAACACCGACTTGCCGAAGGTCGGCGTGTAGACCGTGATCAGGTAGAACGACACCGTCGTCATCACCACCAGCAGCGTGCTGAGGCTGATGACGCGCCAGTGCGTCGCCAGGCCCTGCAGCGTCTGGCGGAAGGTCGGCCGGTGCGTGGACGCCTTGAAGGCCTCGGTCTCCTGCAGCTGACGCCGGATGACGAAGATGGCCGGGACGATCAGGCAGCCGATGAAGAACGGGACGCGCCAGCCCCAGGCGTCCAGCGCGGCGCGGTCCATCGCCGTGTTCAGTCCGAAGCCCAACAGCGCGGACACGACGATGGCCAGTTGCTGGCTGGCCGACTGCCAGGCCACGAAGAAGCCACGCCGGCCCGGCGGTGCGATCTCGGCCAGGTAGACCGACACGCCGCCCAGTTCCACGCCGGCCGACAGGCCCTGCAGCAGCCGGCCCACCAACACCAGGGCCGGCGCCAGCAGGCCGATGCTGTCGTAGCCCGGCACGAAAGCCACCAGCGCCGTGCCGGCCGCCATGACGGTCAGCGTCACCAGCAGCCCGCGGCGGCGCCCGACGCGGTCGACGTAGGCGCCCAGCACCACCGCGCCCAGCGGCCGCATCAGGAAGCCTGCGCCGAAGGTCGCGAAGGTCAGCATCAGCGACGCGAACTCGCTGCCGGCCGGAAAGAACGCCCGGGCAATCGCCGTGGCGTAGAAGCCGAACAGGAAGAAGTCGTACATCTCGATGAAGTTGCCGCTGGTGACGCGGACCACGGCACCGAAGCGCGAGGGGATGGGGCTGGACCCCGACGGGGAATGAGCAGACATGCTTGTCTCCTGGATGAGCCGTTGCTGCCTCTGCGGGCCGCTGCCGGCGGTGAGGGTTCAGGGGGCCACGGGCTCCAGGCCGGCGGCGCGGATGGCCGGCGCGCTGTCGGGCCCGGCGAGGAAGTCGAGGTAGCGCTGCGCGGCGTCCGGGTGGGTGCTGCGGGCAACGCGGGCAGCGGCATAGGGCGTCACGCGCTGCAGCTCGTCGGGCAGCTCGCCGACGATGTCGATGCCGGCCACCGGCTGCAGCTCGCTGCGCTGCTGGCAGCCGAAGGCGGCTTCATGGCGGGCCAGGATCTCTCCCACCGGCGTGGCCGGGATCTGCCGGCCCTTGGCCTTGACCTCGGCCTCGACGCCCAGCCGCGCCAGCAGCTCGCCCTGGATGTACTCGCCGCTGGCGCTGTCCGACCAGGCCACCGACGGCGCCTGCAGCAAGGCCTGGCGTACCTGGGCCACGGTGTGCAGCGGCGGCCGCGGCGCGCCCGCCGGCACCGCGCAGGCGATGCGCGACAGTGCCAGGCGGCGCTTGCTCTGCGGCACGAGCCAGCCGGCCGCGACGAGCCGGTCCAGCGCCGGCTCGACCATGACGACCACATCCAGTGCCTCGCCGCGCTGCAACCGCGCCGGGATGGCCCCGGCGGTGTCGCCCATCGACGGGCCGAAGACGCGCTGCACCGGCTGGCCACCGGCCTGCCCCTCGTAGCGCGCCGACAGCGTCTTGAAGGCCTCGGCAAAGCCGCCCGAGGACGCCACCGTCAGCGGTGCATCGCCACTGCCGGCAGCGGCCCCCGCCGTGCTCGCGAGGCCGCTCGCCAGCAGCGCGACCAGGGCGTGTCGGAAGTACCGTGAGCGGGCGGCCTGGCCAGACTTGGAGCGTGCTTGCATGCGCTGCCGGCGCCCAGGCGCCGCCGTGTGTGATGACACAACGATCTTGGTCGCGGCGGACCATAAACTCCAGTGCAACGTTTCTCACGTTCATTGCATGCAAAGCAACGGTCTAGACCTCGACCAGCTCCGCGCCTTCGTCACCGTGGCCGACCGCCGCAGCTTTCGCGCAGCGGCGGACGAACTCCACCTGTCCCCGCCCGCGCTGAGCCGCCGCATCGAGCGGCTGGAGGAGCGTGTCGGCGCCAGGCTGCTGGAGCGCACCTCGCGCTCGGTGCAGTTGTCGGCCGTCGGAGAGGCCTTCCTGGACCGTGTGCGCGGCGTGCTGGCCGATCTCGATGGAGCCGTGCTGGGCGTGCACGAGCTGGCCTCGGGCCACCAGGGGCGTGTCACCGTCGCCGCCGTGCCTTCCGCCGCCAGTGGCTTCGTGCCACGTGCCCTCGCCCGCTTCGCCCAGGCCTACCCGGGCGTGAAGATGCGGCTGATGGACGGCTCGCTGCAGGAGACGACGCTGGCGGTGCTGGGCGGCCAGGCCGACCTGGGCATCACCTTCGACGACGCCACCGTGCCCGGGCTGGAGTCCACGCCGCTGGGCGACGATCCCTACGTGCTGGCGATGCCCGCCGCCCACCCCTGGGCCACCCGGGCCGTCATCCGCCTCGACGAACTGGCCGACCTGCCCCTGATCGGGCTGCACGGGGGCAGCGGCAACCGGCGGCTGCTCGACACCCAGCTCAAGGCGGGCGGCCTGGACCTCACGCCCCGCCACGAAGCCGCGCATCTGCAGGCCGTGCTGGCGATGGTGGCCGCCGGCATGGGGGCGGCGCTGGTGCCGCAACTGGCCGTCTCGCCGGCGCTGCCTGGCGTGGCCGCGCGGCCATTGCAGGGCGCACCGCTGAGCCGCGCGCTGGCAGTCTGCTGGTCGGCCTCCCGGCGGCTCACGCCGCTGGCCCAGCGCCTGATCCCGGAGCTGCAGCAGGCCTTTGCCGGCTGATCCCGGCGCACAACACCTGCTTACGAACGCTGCCGGCGGCGGGTCAACCCATCGGCCAGGCCGGCGTTGTGGACACAAGCCGGGACTTCTGCCCCGGCGTCGAAGGAGGTTCCATGATCCGCAAGCTCGTCACCGCTTCACTCGCAGCCGCAGCCCTGGTCGGCGCGACCGCCGCACATGCCGGCACGCACTGGTCCATTGGCATCAACGTGCCGCTGGCCGGCATCGTCGTGTCCGACGGCCGGTACGTGGAGCCCGCGCCGGTCTACTACACCCCGCCGCCGGTGGTCTACGCGCCGGCACCGCGCTACGTCGAACGCGAGGTCTACTACGCCCCGCCCCCACCGCCCCGCGTGATTTACGAGACGACCTACCGCGAAGGCCGCTGGGATGACCGCCGCTGGGACGACCGCCGTTGGGAACACGAGCGGCACGAGCATCGCGATCACTGGGATCGCGACGACGGCCCGCGCCGCGGGCGTTGATTTCAGTGAGCGGTCGCCGTACCGCTGCAGGCCGCGAGCGCCAGATGAAGCTCACCCAGCCAACCCGGGTTGAGATCCGCCCGCCTCTGCACGCCGCGCTGCAACGCCTGCAAGGCGGATAGCAGCCGCGGGCTGGCCATTTTTTTGGCGGCGTTCAGGTCGAGGCTTCCCCAGCCGTCGTCGCCCAACGCCAGCAGATGATCGATAACTCGCGCGTCACCGCGCACGGCCAAACCGATGACCGCCTCGCCGCGCACATCGGCCTCCGCGTCGCCCAGGTTCTGCCACAGCCGTTCGCGGACTTCCGGCGTGTCGACGTCGTGCAGCGTACCGAGTCCGAACGTCGCCCAGTCACGCACGTCATCATCGACATCGCGCGCCAGCCGCAGCAGGACTGCGACGGATTCGGGCTCGAAATAGCTGCCCAACGCGCAGGCCACACTGAAGCGGATGTCGCGGTTGCGGTGCGCGGCCAAACGGACCAGCTCAGGCAATGCGTCGGCATGAGGGCGATGCCCCAGTCCGGCAACGGCCGCATCGACGATCTCCTCGCGCGCATCGTGCAGATGGCTCAGCAGCAATTGCTGGGTCGGCACGAGCGCGTACTCGACGGACTCCGAGCCAACGCGCTGCCGCAATTGGGCCGCGATGTTCACCCCAAGCGCGCGCTTGCGCCAGTTGCCGCTGCGGCACAGCGTTTGCGCCAGCGCCAGTGTGGCCGGTGAACCGCGCATACGCAGTTCGCAGATGGCGTCCCAGCAGCGGTCGCTGTTCCATGCGAGCAGCGCGACTCTCACCAGTTGACGCAACGATCGGTGCTTGAATGAACGGCGAACACGGCGCTTCATGATCGCCCCCGTTCAGTTCTCGCGTGCTCCACCGCATACCGGATCAGCTCCGCCTGTCCGTCGAGGTCCAACTTTCGCTTGATGCTCTGCCGGTGCGCCTCCACGGTGCGCACGCTCAAGTCCAGGTCGCGGGCGATCTGCTTGCTGGACGCGCCCTGCCCCAGCTTGCTGAGGATCTCGCTCTCTCGCGGCGTCAGCACGGGTTTGGGGGCCTGGCCGCGGAACAGCCGGCCCGACACGGCGGCGCTGAGGAAGGTGCCGCCAGCCGCCACCGCGTCGATGGCCGACACGATCTCGGTCGCCGGCGCGTCCTTCAGCACATAGCCGCGCGCGCCGGCCTGCAGCGCGCGCTGCACGTACTCGGGGTTGTCGTACATGCTGAACATCAGCAGCTTGATGGCCGGCTGCGCCGCCAGCATCTCGGCGCCCAGTGCGATGCCGTTGACGTCCTTCAGCCCCACGTCCATCAGCACAACGTCGGGCGACGTGCGGCTCAGCTGCTCCAGCGCTTCATCGCGGGTGCCCGCCTCGCCCACGACCTCGAAGCGCGGCACGGCGGCCAGGCGTGCGACCAGGCCTTCGCGCACCATCGGGTGGTCATCGACGAGCAGGATGCGGATCGGGGTGGTCATGCAGCGGCGCGGGCCAGGTCGGAGGCCGACAGTTTGACCGCAAGCCGGCAACCCAGGCCCGGCGACGTGACGAGGCTCAGCCGCGCACCCAGCGCGTCGGCCCGCTCGCGCATGCTGCGCAGGCCCAGGCCGCGGTCGGCCACGGCCTGGGCGGCGTCGGCGTCGAAGCCCTGGCCGTCGTCCTTCACCTCCAGCGCCAGGCCGCCGTCGTGCTCGAAGCGCAGCGTCACCGCCACGACGGTCGCATGCGCGTGGCGGGCCGCGTTGTTCAGCGCCTCCTGGGCGATGCGGAACAGCGCCGTGTTGACGGCCTCGGGCAGGCCCACTTCCTCGCCTTGAACGGCAGCCGTGTAGTGCGTGCCGCCCGCGGCGTCGAACTCGCCGGCCAGGTGCTGCAGCGCGGCCGGCAAACCCAGCGTGTCCAGCAGCGCTGGCCGCAGCGCGTGCGACAGGTGGCGCACCTCGGCCAGCGTGCTGTTCAGGCGCTTCAGCGCCAGCTCCTGCAGCCGCGCGGCGCCGGCCGGCTCGTGCTGGGCCGATTCGATGAGCAGCTTGGTCGCAACCAGCGCCTGGCTGACGCCGTCGTGCAGTTCGCGGGCCAGCCGCGCGCGTTCGTCTTCCTGGCTCTGCACGACCTCGCGGGCCAGCGCGCGCAGCTTGGCCTCGGCGCTGCGATGCTCGCTGAGGTTGAGCGCCAGCGCGCCGGCGCTGATCAGCGCGACACCGAGCACGGCGACGGCGCCCACCCACAGCAGCGTCGTCGTGATGTTCTGGCGCGCGCCGCGTTCCAGCTCGGCCATCGTCGCCTCGATGCCGTCCAGGTACAGCCCCGTGCCCAGCATCCAGTTCCACTCGGGCACGGCGACGACGTAACCCAGCTTGGGCGCCAGCAGGCTGCTGGACGGCTTGCGCCACAGGTACTCCACGTAGCCGCCGCCCGCCTTCGCCTTGCCGATGAGCTGCTGGATGGTGGGCCGACCCTGCGGGTCGCGCAGCTCCCACAGGTTCTGCCCCAGCAGCTCGGGCTGGCGCGAATGCATCAACACGCGGCCGTCCAGCGAGTAGACGAAGAAATAGCCGTCCGGCCCGTAGTCCAGCGACGACAGCAGCTGCAACGCCCGCTGCGGCCCGTCGGGCTGGCCCAGCAGCGGCTTGACGGTACTGACGGCCAGGTCAACGTAGTGCTTCAGCTCGGTGCGGCGCGCGTCCATGTAGCTGGCGCGCACCAGCGCCTGCTCACGCGCGGCCAGCTCGCGCTCCTGCTGGCGAACGGCCAGCGCGATCAGCGCCAGCGAGGCCATCAGCGGCAGCAGGGCCAGCAGGACGAAGCGGCCCCGCAGGGACAGGGCCGCCCAGGCTTTCATCAGCGTCCCAACGTCGCCGGAGCCGGCGCCGTCTTGCGCTGGATGGGCTTCCACGTCTCCAGCCGCTTCAGCACATCGGCAATCGCCGCGTCCAGTTGCGTGTCATCGCCGCGGTTGACGGCGGCGGGGTCCAGCTCGACATCGACGTCCGGCGACACGCCCTCGTTCTCGACGCGCCACTCGCCGTCCGGCGTGTAGAAGCGGAAGAACGGCACGGTCAGGAAGGCACCGTCGATGAGCGGCGGGTTCGTCGAGATGCCGATCAGGCCGCCCCACGTGCGCTTGCCGATCAGCGGCCCCAGGCCCACGCGCTTGAAGGCATACGGCATGAAGTCGCCGCCGGAGCCGGCGTCCTGGTCGATCAGCATGGCCTTGGGGCCATAGATGGCGCCGCCCGGCGTGTCGAAGACGAGGCCGTCGCGGTCCTTCCAGCTGGCCAGGTAGGGGCGGCTCAGCAGTTCGGTCACGTAGTTGGCCGCCTGGCCGCCGCTGTTCCTGCGGTCGTCCACGATGAGCGCCTGCTTGTCGATC
This sequence comes from Pelomonas candidula, assembly GCF_043555985.1. Lineage (NCBI taxonomy): Bacteria > Pseudomonadati > Pseudomonadota > Betaproteobacteria > Burkholderiales > Sphaerotilaceae > Roseateles > Pelomonas candidula. The sequence continues at coordinate 180,342 of NZ_JBIGIC010000013.1, forward strand.
TGCGCGAAGAACATGCGGTTGAAGTGCTCGAAGCCCTGGTCGGCCGTGTCGGGCATGTAGACATAGGCGATCTTGCCACCGCTCTTCTCCTGCACCTTCCTGCGGTTGCCCTCGATCCACGCCCAGCGGCGCAGCTGAGCTTCGCTGGCGATGGGCTCGACGGTGATGTCGCGGCGCCCCTTCCCGGCGGCGTCCTGCGCGACGGCGATCGCGACCTGCTTGCCGACTGTGTTCTCCAGCAGTGCGTAGAGGTTGGTCTTGCTGTCCAGCGCCTGGCCGCCGATGGCGAGGATGAAGTCACCCTCCTTCACGCCCAGCCCCGGCACTGCCAGCGGCGAGCGCAGGTTGGGGTTGAGGCGGTCGCCGGCGTAGAGCTTCGCGATGCGGTAGCGGCCCTGCTCGACGCTGAAGTCCGCGCCCAGCAGGCCGACAGCCACGCGCGCCTCCTGGTGCACGTCGCCGCCGCCGGTGCGGTTGTGGCCCACCTGCAGCTCGCCGATCATCTGCACCAGCAGGTCGTTCAGGTCCTCACGGCGCTGCACATGCGCCAGCTGCGGCAGGTAGCGGTTGTAAACGCCCTGCCAGTCCAGCCCGTGCAGCGCCGGGTCGTAGAAGAACTCCTTCTCCATCCACCAGGCCTCGTCGAAGATCTGCTTCCACTCGGCACGCGGGTCGATGCGGGCGCGCAGGCCGGACAGGTCCAGCGCCTTGCTTTCGCCCTTGTCGTTGGCGTCGCCGACCTCCAGCCCGCCGCCCGCCACGGTCAGCAGCAGCTTCTTGTGGTCCTCGCTCAGCGAGAAGTTCGCGACGCCCGCCTTCAGCATCTTGGGCTTGCGCTCCTCGAAGTCGAAGCGCCACAACTCGGCCGTCGCGTTGCGCTCGGCCTGCGGGGGCTCGGCGCTGGCGCCGGGCTGCGGATGCTGCAGGTAGAACAGCGCGCCGTCCGACGCGACGGAAAGGCTGTCGTAGTTGCGCTCGGCCACCGGCAGCGCCACCAGGCGCTCATCCAGGCCGTCGAAGTCGATGCGCACGGGCTTGACCTTGCCCTCCTTCTTGCCGTCGTCCTTCTTGCCGTCCTCCTTCTTCGCGTCGGCCTTGGCAGGCGCCTTCGCGTCGGGCTTGCCGTCGTCTTTTTTATCGTCCTTCTTTTCGTCCTTCTTATCGTCCTCGTCACCGGTCCGCGGGGCCAGCGGCGACTTGCCGTCGGCAGCCAGCACCAGCGCGTACAGGCCGACGCGACGCGGGCGTTCCTGCGTCGACAGGTCCAGCCCGACCTGGCTGGGACCGGAGTTGATGGAAGCCGTGAAGTACAGATAGCCGCCATCGGCCGAGAAGACCGGGCTGCCGGCATGCGAGAGGCCGTCCGTCACCGCATGGTTGCGGCCCGTGCTCAGGTCATGCAGCCAGATGCGGCCGAAATGGTTCTCCCCCGACACCGTGTAGGCCAGCCAGCGGCTGTCGGGCGAGAAGGACACCTCCGTGCCGTTGCGGCGCTGGTCGGTCGCGATCTTGGCCAACTGGCCGCGCTGCGGGCCGGCCTTCAGGCTCAGCGTGTAGAGGTTGAGGTGGTTGTCCAGCAGCACCAGCGTGTGGCCGTCGGGCGACCAGTCGGCCAGCGTGAAATAACCCTCCTTGGGCAGCAGGAAGGTTTCCTTCGCGCCCAGGCCGGTTTGGGCTTGCAGCACCAGCTCGTGGCGCATGCCGGGGGCGTCGGAGAGGTAGGCGACGCGCTGGCCGTCGGGGCTCCACAGCGCGTCCTTCTCGCGCACGCCGGACGTCTGCGTCAGGTTGCGCACGCTGCCGTCCTTGACCGGCACCGTGAACACCTCGCCGCGTGCGCTGACGACCACGCGCTTGCCGGTGGCCGACAGGCGGGCCGAGGTCTGGGCCTGGCTGGCATCCTTCCACTGCGGGCGGGCCTGGGGCGCAATGCTGTCGAGCTGGATGTCCAGCACCTTGGGCTCTCCACCGGCCAGGTCGATCTGCTTGATGCGGCCGCCACTTTCGTAGACCAGCGTCGTGCCGGTGGCGTCGACGCTGCGCACGTCCCACTGTGTCTCGTGCGTCAGCTGGCGCAACTGCTTGGTGGCCGGGTTGAACGCGAACAGGTTGGCCGCACCATCGGCCCGGTCGGAAATGAAGACGACCTCGCCGCCCGCCCACACCGGGGCCGAGTCGGTCGCGTTGACGTGGGGAATCTGCTCCCACTTCTGGCTCGCCATGTCCATGATCCACACCGGCGGCGTCGAGCCGCCACGGCTCTGGCGCCAGCCGCTGGGGCCGGCATAGGCGGCGTTGTACGGCCGGTAGGCCAGCCGCTTGCCGTCGGCCGACCAGGCGCCTTCGTAGGCCACGGCCTTCATGACCTGCTTCTCGTAGCCGCCGTCGACGCTGACCTCGTAGAGCTGGTTGCTGCGGTTGTTCAGCACCTCGCGCGGCGACGCGAACAGCACGCGCTTGCCGTCCGGGCTCCAGCCGCTGACGACGTCCGGCGTGGGGTGCCAGGTGAGGCGCTTCGGCTGCCCGCCGTCCACGCCGATGACGTAGACGTCGGTGTTGCCGTCGTAGCTGGCCGAGAACGCGATCTGCCGGCCGTCCGGCGAGAAGCGCGGCGCGAACTCGCTGGCCGCATGGCTGGTCAGGCGCCGGGCGTTGCCACCGGACCGGTCGGCCAGCCACAGGTCGCCGGCGTAGACGAAGGCCAGGTGGTCCTTGGAAACGGCGGGCTGGCGCAGCATCAGCGTCGATTCGGCTGCGTTGGCCGCCGGCACGGCCAGGCTGGAGGTCATCCACACCAGGGCCAGGGCGAGTCGTGTCAGGGTCATCGGGATCTCCGATCAAGTCGCAAAACGCGCGACTCTAGACCCGAACTGCGGGGGACCTGAAAGTCAGGTCGTCGAGCGCTTGAGGCGCCCCTTCAGGCTGCCGGCAATGACGATCAGCCCGGGGATGAGGATCATGGCCCAGATGATCTTGTCCAGGTTGGTCTTGACCCACGGCACATTGCCGAACAGGTAGCCGACGAGCGTGACGCCGCAGACCCACAGCGCACCGCCCGTCACGTCGTAGAACGTGAACTTGCGCCGCGTCATCTGCGCCACGCCGGCAACGAAGGGCGCGAAGGTGCGCAGGAAGGGCATGAAGCGCGCCGCGATGATCGTGAAGCCGCCGTACTTCTCGTAGAAGGCATGGGCCTTGTCGAAGGCCGCCTTGTTGAAGACCCTTGAGTCCTCCCACTGGAACACGCGCGGCCCGAAGTAGCGGCCGATCGTGTAGTTGCTCTGGTTGCCGAGGATGGCCGCGGCCGTCAGCAGCGCCATAGACGTTCCCAGGTCCATCAGTCCCACGCCGCACATCGCTCCGACGACGAACAGCAGCGAGTCCCCCGGCAGGAAGGGCATCACGACGACGCCGGTCTCCACGAAGATGATGAGGAACAGCAGCGCGTACACCCAGGCACCGTAGGCCTGGACGAAGCTGGCCAGGTGCTGGTCCACGTGGAGGATGAAGTCGATCAGGAAGTGCAACAAGTCCATGAAGGCCATTATCCCGACGCCTTGATGACACGCCGCCGATAATCCGGCGGATGGATGTGTCCCTGCCAGAAGAAGTCGCCCCGCCCCGCGTCATCCGCGAACTGCCCGATGAGCTGATCAGCCAGATCGCCGCCGGCGAGGTGGTCGAGCGGCCGGCTTCGGTGGTGCGCGAGCTGGTCGACAACGCGCTGGACGCTGGCGCCAGGAACATCCAGGTCAAGCTGATGGCCGGCGGCGTGCGCGCCATCGTCGTGGAGGATGACGGCTGCGGCATTCCGGTGGCGCAGCTGCCGCTGGCGCTCAAGCGCCACGCGACCAGCAAGATCGCCAGCCTGCACGACCTCGAATCCGTCGCGACGATGGGCTTCCGCGGCGAGGCGCTGGCGGCGATCTCGTCGGTGTCGGACATGGCCATCGCGTCCCGCACGGCCGCCGACGCCCACGCCCACCGGCTGGACGCCCGCAGCGGCGAGCTGCAACCGGCCGCCCGCGCGCGCGGCACCAGCATCGAGGTGCGCGAGCTGTTCTTCTCGACGCCCGCGCGCCGCAAGTTCCTCAAGACCGACGCCACCGAGCTGGCCCATTGCGTGGAGGCCGTGCGCCGCCACGCGCTGGCGCGGCCCGACGTGGGCTTCGCGATCTGGCACGAGGGCAAGCTCGTCGACCAGTGGCGCGCCGCCTCCAGCGACCAGCGCATCGCCGACGTGCTGGGCGAAGACTTCATCGCCGACAGCCGCGCCTTCGAGCACAGCGCCGGCCCGCTGGCACTCACCGGCCGCGCCGGCCTGCCCGAAGCCGCGCGCTCGCGGTCCGACCAGCAGTACGTCTGGGTCAACGGCCGCTACGTGCGCGACAAGCTCATCAGCCACGCCATCCGCTCCGCCTACGAGGACGTGCTGCACGGGCAGCGCCAGCCCAGCTACGTGCTGTTCATCGAGATCGCGCCCGAACTGGTGGACGTCAACGTGCACCCGACCAAGATCGAGGTGCGCTTCCGCGACGGCCGTGCCATCCACCAGTCGGTGCGCCGCGCCTTCATCGACGCACTCGCGCAGTCGCGCAGCGCCGAGGCCGCCAGCGCGGAGCCCATCGAGTCGGCCATGGCGCCGCTGGCCTTCGAGCCGACGATGCCGGCCACGCTCTACGTCTCCGAGCCGCGCCAGACCTATACCGCGCCCGCCTACGTGCCGCCGGTGCCGGCCACGGCCGAGCAGGTGCGGTTGTCGCTCGTGCAGCACGAGGCGCTGTGGCAACCGGCCAGACCCGTCGTGCCCACGTCGCTGCCGGACACGCGGCCCGCGCCGCTGGTCGACCTGCCCGAGCTGTCGAAGAAGGACGACTGGCCGCTGGGCCGCGCCATCGCGCAGATCCAGGGCGTCTACATCCTGGCCGAGAACCGGCAGGGCCTGGTCATCGTCGACATGCACGCGGCGCACGAGCGCGTCGTCTACGAGCGGCTGAAGGCACGGCTCGGCTCGACAACCATCGAAAGCCAGCCGCTGCTGATCCCCGTCAGCTTCGCCGCGACGGCCGAGGAGGTGGCCGCTGCCGAGCAGCATGCCGACACGCTGGCCCAGCTGGGCCTCGACGTGTCGCCGCTGTCCACGCACACGCTGGCCGTGCGCTCGCGCCCGGCGTTGCTGGCCGCCAGCGACCTCGTCGCGCTGACCCGCGAGCTGCTGGCCGAGATGGCCCAGTTCGACGCCAGCTCGGTGCTGGAGCGCGCCCAGCACGAGATCCTCGCGACGATGGCCTGCCACGGCGCCGTGCGCGCCAACCGACAGCTGACGCTGGACGAGATGAACGCGCTGCTGCGCGACATGGAAGCCACCGAACGCGCCGACCAGTGCAACCACGGCCGCCCCACCTGGCGACAGCTCGACATGAAAGAGCTGGACGCCCTTTTCCTGAGAGGCCGTTGAGCCCAAGCCTATGGCCACCATCACCCTGAAGGGCAAGCCCAAGCCCGCCGCCAAGACCCGCAACGCCGATGGCGAAAAGCGCGCCCCGGTGCGCGGCAAAGGCGTGTCCAAGCCACGCCCGACGCTCGCGAAGGCACAGGCCGAACGCGCCGAACGCGAGGAGCAGTTCCAGAAGGCACAGCAGCAGCGCAACGAACGCGCTGCGCCGCGCCGTGATGACCGCCCTGCCCGGCCGAAGGCCACCGGATTCAAGCCCGAGCGCCCGCCGCAAGGCGGCGAAGGCTTCCACCGCGATGACCGCCCGGCCCGCCCGGGCCCGCGCCCCGGCGGCTTCCATCCCGACGGCCCACCGCGCGCGCAGCGGGGTGAGCCGGTGCGACGCAACGAGCACCGTGACGAACGCCCCGCCGACCGCCCGCGCGATGACCGCCCGCCGCGCGTCGACCAGCGCCGCATCGCCAACCGCGGCCCCGGCTTCGAGCCGCCACAGCGTCCGCAGCAACGGCTCAACCCGGCCCGCCAGGTCGACAGCGACGACGGCGACCGCCTGTCCAAGCGCATGAGCGAGCTGAAGCTCGCGTCGCGCCGCGAGGCCGACGAATGGATTGCCGCCGGCTGGGTGCGCGTGAACGGCAAGGTCGCCGTGCTGGGCCAGCGCGTCGTCGGCGACGTGCAGATCGACATCGACCCCGCCGCCCGCCAGGCCCAGGCTGAGCTGGTCACCGTGCTGCTGCACAAGCCCATCGGCTACGTGTCCGGCCAGGCCGAGGACGGCTACGAGCCTGCCGTCGTGCTGTTCCAGCCCGAGAACCGCTGGAAGGACGACCCGTCCGGCATCAAGCCCCACCCCAACCATCACCGCCATCTCGCGCCCGCCGGCCGGCTGGACATCGACTCCACCGGCCTGCTCGTGCTGACGCAGGACGGCCGCATCGCCAAGGCGCTGATCGGCGACGACTCTGACATCGAGAAGGAATACCTGGTACGCGTCGAGTTCGTCGCGCATGAGGTGCCCGAGGGCACGCTGCCCAACGCGGCGCTGGCGCCCGAGAAGCTCGCGCTGCTCAACCACGGCCTGGAGCTGGATGGCGAGCTGCTGAAGCCCGCCAAGGTCAGCTGGCAGAACGAGCAGCAGCTGCGCTTTGTGCTGCGCGAGGGCAAGAAGCGCCAGATCCGCCGCATGTGCGAGCTGGTCGGGTTGAAGGTCGTCGGCCTGAAGCGCGTGCGCATCGGCCGCATCCCGCTGGGCCATCTGCCGGTGGGCCAGTGGCGCTACCTCGCGCCGTGGGAGCGGTTCTGACACCGATTTGTTTGGCCGGCCCCACCGGCTGCGGCAAGACGGCGGCGGCGCTCGCGATTGCCGAGGTGTTGCCCGTCGAGATCATCAGCGTCGACTCGGCGCTGGTCTACCGCGGCATGGACATCGGCACCGCCAAGCCCACGGTCGCCGAGCAGGCGGCCGTGCCGCACCACCTCATTGACATCCTCGATCCGCTGGACAGCTACTCCGCCGCCGAATTCGTGCGCGACGCCAAACGGCTCGCCGCCGAGATCGTCGCGCGCGGCCGGCTGCCGCTGCTGGTGGGCGGCACGATGCTCTATTTCAAGGCGCTGTTCGACGGTCTCTCCACGCTGCCTCAGGCCGACGCCGAGCTGCGCGCCGCCATCGACGCCGAGGCTCTTGAGCGCGGCTGGCCGGCGATGCACGCCGAGCTGACCAGGCTGGACCCCGAGACCGGCGCACGCCTCGCGCCCAACGACAGCCAGCGCATCCAGCGTGCGCTGGAGGTCATCCGCCTGACCGGGCAGCCGCTGAGCGCGCTGCATGCTGCGTCGCGCGACGACGGCGTGGACTGGCCCCTGCTCTCGCTGGAGCCCGATGACCGCGCCTGGCTGCACGCGCGGCTGGCGCAGCGCTTCGACGTGATGCTGGCGCAAGGTCTCGTTGACGAGGTCAGGGCACTGCGGGCGCGGGGCGACCTGTCGCTGGCGCTGCCGTCGATGCGCTGCGTGGGCTACCGACAGGTCTGGGAGGCGCTGGACGCCAACGACTTCCACGACCTGCGCGACCGCGGTATCGCCGCGACGCGACAGCTCGCCAAGCGGCAGGTCACTTGGTTGCGCAGCATGCCGAAGCGGCGCGTCATCGCCTGCGATGGCGCGCAGCCGATTCCCGAGCTGCTGGCCGGATTGCAGAGGCTGTTGAACGCATGACGGTTCTTTCCGCGCGAGGGCTTGCCAAGGGCTACGGCGACACGCCGGTCTTCTCGAACATCGACCTGGACCTGGCGCCCGGCGAGATCGTGGCGCTGCTGGGCGAGTCGGGCAGCGGCAAGTCCACGCTCCTGAACTGCCTGGCCGGGCTGGACGAGGCCGACGCGGGTTCGATCACGCTGGCCGGTCAGGACCTGCGCCCGCTGGACGACGACGCGCGCTCGGCGTTGCGGCGTCGCGAGCTGGGCTTCATCTTCCAGGCCTTCCACCTGCTGCCGCACCTCAGTGTGGCGGACAACGTGGCGTTGCCGTTGCGGCTGCTGGGTTTGAAGGATGACGGACGCGTGGCGCAGATGCTGGAGGCCGTCAACCTCGGTCAGCTCGCCGCGCGGATGCCGAGGCAGCTGTCAGGCGGACAACTGCAGCGGGTGGCGATTGCCCGTGCTCTGGTGCACCGGCCGCGACTGGTGCTGGCGGATGAGCCCACCGGGAATCTCGATGCGCGGCATGCGGCGGAGGTGTTGGAGCTGCTGCGGCGCTGTACGCATGAGGCGGGGGCGGCGTGTCTGCTGGTCACACACTCTGAAGTCGCTGCTCACGCTGCGGACCGCCGGCTGAGGCTGGATGCCGATGGGTTGCATGACGCGTGAGTTTGGTTTGACGCCCAGGCCCATGCCGGGAGTTCGCCCCGGCGGGCGACCTACTTTCTTGTGCGGACAAGAAAGTAGGCAAAGAAACCGCCCCTGCAAAACCGGCCCTGCGGGCTCCCCTGCGATGCTCGCAAGCCCAGGCCCGCGCAGAACTCCCTACGTTCGCTGCGCTCACTCCGGTCAGACAGCTGCGCGGAGTCAGACCTTGAGGCGCGCTGCGCGCGCGCCTGGGCTTGCTGCGCTTCTCGGCGGTTTTAAAGGGGAGGCCCCGAAACAGCCGAACAGCCGGCAGCCCAACCCGAAAGCCGGCCGGTGCTGGCTGTTCATTCACCCCCCTTTTAGCGCCGCCGAGGAGCGCAGTGGCTTGCAACCGCGCGCGCAGCGCGCCTCAAGGGCTGACTTCGCGCGGCTGTCTGAGCGCAGCGTAGCGAAGCGAGTTCCGCGCGGGGTTGCAAGCCGCGAGCACCACAGGGCAGCCCGCTGCGAAGCAAAGGGCCGGCGCGGTCAGGGGCGACTTTTTGCCTTCTTTTTGGTCGCTCAAAAAGAAGGTCGCCCGCCGGGGCGAATTCCCGGCTGGGCTTTGCCACCAACCCAAATTAACGGCGAAGCCCAAACCCCATGCTGACCCTCTGGCGCCACCTCACCTGGCCCGCCTGGCGCGATCAGCCCGGCCGCGTCATCCTCGCCATCGTCGCGGTGATGCTCGGCGTCGCCCTCGCCTACGGCGTGCACCTGCTCAACGGCGCCGCGCTGACCGAATTCGCAAGAGCCGCCCGCGGCATCAACGGCCAGCCCGACGTCATCGTGCGCGCCGCCACCGGCTCACTGACCGACGCCGACTACGCCGAGCTGCTGAACCGCCCCGAGGTTGTCGCCGCCAACCCTGTCATCGAAGTGCAGGCGCTGTGGCCCGGCCAGCCCGGTCCCGAGTGGCGCGGCGTCTACATCCGCCTCATCGGCCTGGACCCGCTGGCCCTGCTGGCCGCGGCCAATGCCGACAGGCCGCTCGCCCCCGAGCTGACGCCGCAGGTGGACGGCGATGGCGACAACCGCCTGCCCGGCGACAACCTCGTGCACCTCAACGCCGCCGCCCGCGCCCGGCTGCCAGCGAACGCGACGATGCTCAAGCTGCGCGTGCTGCGCCCCGGCCACACCGAGCCCGACGACATCGAGCTCACCATCGGCGGGCGCATCGCTGCCGGCAGCGCGCCGCTGGGCGTGCTGGACATCGCCGACGCCCAGGTGCTGTTCGGCCGCCTCGGCTCGCTGGACCGCATCGACGTGCAGCTCGCGCCCGGCACCGACGCCACCGCCTGGGCCAAGACGCTGCCCGAGCGCTGGCGCGCCGCACCGCCCGAGGACGAAGGCGCGCGGCTGTCGGACCTGACGCGGGCCTACCGCGTCAACCTCGGCCTGCTGGCGCTGATGGCGCTGTTCACCGGCAGCTTCCTCGTCTACGCCGTGCTGTCGCTGGCGACGGCGCAACGGCTGCCGCAGTGGGCACTGGTCGGCGTGCTGGGCGTGTCGGCGCGCATGCGCTGGCGGCTCATCCTGATGGAAGGGCTGGTCATCGGCGTCGCCGGCACGCTGCTCGGGCTGGTGATGGGCCTGGGCCTGGCAGCCGGCGCGCTGAAGCTGATGGGGAGTGATTTGGGCCTGCACGGCGCCAGCGGCGCATCGACGGAGCTGCTGCTGAACCAGCCGCTGCTGTGGCCCACGCTGGCCTATGCCGCGTTGGGCCTGGCCGCGGCGCTGGTGGCCGCGGTGGCGCCGGCGCTCACCGTGCGTCGCATCGCGCCGGCCCTCGTGCTGAAGGGGCTGGGCTTGCCAGCCGGGCGCACGCTGCCGGCCTGGGTGGGTCTCGCGCTGCTGGCGCTGGGCGCGGCGCTGGCCGGGCTGCCGCCGGTGCTGCAGGACACGCCCGTCGGCGCCTACCTGGCCATGCTGTGCCTGCTGGCCGGCGGCCTCGCGCTGGTGCCGGCGCTGGTGCGTGGGCTGACGGCAATGCTGGCACGGCTGCCCGCCAGCGCGCTGCTCCTGCTGGCACGCGAGCGCAGCCGCGACCAGGCGACCGAGGCGCGGCGCTCGCTGGCCGGCGTGCTCGTCGCGCTGGCGCTGGCCGTGGCGATGACCGTCATGATCGGCAGCTTCCGCAACTCGCTGGAACGCTGGCTGGACCAGGCGCTGCCAGCCGACCTCTACGTGCGCAGTGCCTTGCGCAACGCCGGCGGCGCCGACATCACGCCCGCGCCGCTGCTGCCCACGCTGATCGAGCGCCTGGCCCACCTGCCCGAGGTGGCGCGCAGCGCACCGCAACTCACCACGCGGCTGCGCCTCGCGCCGGGCTCGGAAGCCGTCGCGCTGACGGCCCGCGAGCTGGGCACCGGCACGCTGCCCCTCGTCGAGCGCTGGGACGGCGCCGTGGTGACGGACGCGACGGCGGTCTGGGTCAACGAAGCCGGGCGGGACCGCGACGGCCTGCAGCCCGGCCACGTCTTCACCGCGCAACTGGTGAGTAGCGGCCGCGACGTGAAGCTGCAGGTGCGCGGCGTCTGGCGCGACTACTCGCGGCAGAACACCGCGCTGTGGATGGACCTGCCCGACTACCGGCGCCTCAGCGGCGACACGACGATCACCGAGCTGGCGCTGTGGCTCCAGCCCGGCGCGACGACCGACGCCGCACGCAAGGCCCTGCGCGCGCTGGCGGGCGACGACGTCGAGACCGCGGCGTCGGGCGAGCTGCGCACGCTGTCGCTGAAGATCTTCGACCGCAGCTTCGCCATCACCGTGTGGCTGCAGGCCGTGGCGCTGGCGGTGGGTCTGTTCGGCGTCATCGCCAGCCAGTCGGCCCAGGCGCTGGCGCGCAAGCGCGAGTTCGGGCTGCTGCGCCATCTGGGCCTGTCCCGGCGCGACCTCACTCGGCTGCTGCTCATCGAGGCCGGCCTCACCGGCGGCGCTGGCGCGCTGGCCGGGCTGGGGCTGGGGCTGGGGCTGAGCGTGGTGCTGGTCTACGTGGTCAACCCGCAGAGCTTTCACTGGAGCATGGAGCTGAGCCTGCCGGGCATGCGGCTGGCGGCGCTGGTGGGCCTGGCGTTCGCGGCGGCGGTGGGCGCGTCGCTGCTGGCGGGCCGCCGCGCGCTGGGTGGCGACGCCGTGCGCGCCGTCCGGGAGGATGCATGACGATGATGAAACGCCGCACGCTGCTGCTCGCCGCGCTGCCGCTCCCGGTGAGCGCAGCGATGAACTTCCCGCGCGACTTCGGCGCCCACCCGCAGCAGGCCATCGAGTGGTGGTACGTCACGGGCCTGCTGGGCGAGGCCGGCCAGCCGCCGCGCTTCGGCTACCAGCTCACCTTCTTCCGCGTGCCCGGCCCCGCACCGGCCGACCACGCCAGCCCGCTGGCCGCGAAGCAGTTGCTGCTGGGCCACGTGGCCCTGTCGGACCTCGCTGCGAAGCAGCAGCGCCACACGCAGCGCCTGCTGCGCACGCTGCCCGGCGCCGTCAGCGTGAACACGGCCGACTGCGACGTGCGCCTGCGCGACTGGACGCTGCGCCGCGAGGGCAGCGGCTACCGCGCCGCCTTCAGCGGCCCGGGGTTCACGCTGGACCTGACGCTCACGACGCCCGAGCCGCCGCTGCTGCAGGGCGAAGGCGGCATCTCCCGCAAGGGCTCCGACCCACAGCAGTTCAGCCACTACTACTCCCGCCCCCAGCTCGCCACGCAGGCGCAGCTGACGCTGGATGGCCGCACCCAGCGCCTCGCCGGCCGCGCCTGGCTGGACCACGAATGGAGCGACAACTACGTCGGCAACACCGCCGGCTGGGACTGGCTGGGCATCAACCTGCTGGACGGCCGCGCGCTCACGCTGTTCCAGCTGCGCCGCAAGGACGGCCAGCGCGACTGGGCCGGCGGCAGCCTGCGCGCGCCCGGCCAGGCGGATCGGAACTTCGCGCCGACCGAGGTCGAGATGACACCCGCGCGGCACTGGACCAGCCCGGCCACCGGCACCCGCTGGCCCGTCGAGTGGCGGCTGAAGAGCCCCGCCGGCGAGATGCGGCTTGTCGCGGCCTTCGACGCGCAGGAGGTCGACGCACGCCGCAGCAGCGGCCTCGTGTATTGGGAAGGTGCGTCCCGGCTGCTGGACGCCAGCGGCCGCGAGATCGGCTGGGGCTACCTGGAGCTGACCGGGTACGCCGGCCGCCCGCCGCTGGTCTGACCCGCGGCTGATGGCACACCACCTCGCTCGCCAGCCCACCCGCCCCACCTTCGGCTGGGACCACCTCGGCGGCCCGCGCGAAGCCGGCCTGCCCGCCGTCGACGACCTGCCGCACCAGCGGCTGCTGACCAGCGGCCGCGCCGCGCTGTTCGCTGCCTGCAAGGCGCTGGGCGTGCAACCTGGCGACACCGTGCTGGCCCCCAGCTACCACTGCCCCACGCTGGTGGCACCGCTGCGCGCGGCGGGTGCCGCCGTGCAGTTCTACCCGCTGGGGCCGGACGGCCTGCCCGCGCTGGACGCGATCACGCCCGCGCCGGGCACCCGCGCGCTCGTCGTGGCCCAGCTGTTCGGCCTGCCGCAGTCACTGGCCGGCGTGCGGGCCTGGTGCGACGCGCACGGCATCGCGCTGGTGGAGGACTGCGCGCACAGCTTCTTCGGCCAGGCCGGCGAGCGGCCCGTGGGGCACTGGGGCGACCTGGCAACGGCCAGCGTGTCCAAGTTCTTCCCGGTCCCGGAAGGCGGCCTGCTGGCGTCGGCCCGCCCCCTGCCGCCGCAGCCACTGCAGCCGGCCGGCGCCAGGCAGCAGATCAAGGCCTGGGTGGACCTGCTGGAGCGCGGCAGCGAACAAGGCCGCCTGACCGGCCTGAACACGGCACTGGGCGCCTTGTTCCGCCTGAAGAATGGGCCGCCGCGTGCGGCGTCGGCCGCCGGCCCGACCCGCCCGCCCACCGAGGCCGAGATGATGGCCGAGTGCGACCTGGCCCGCAGCGAGCAGGCGCCGCCCGCGCTGACCCGCCACCTCTTCGGCCTGCCGCGCGGCCGCATCGTGGCCCGCCGCCGCGCCCACTACGAAATGCTCCACCGCCTGACGCAAGGCCTCCCCGGCGCCCGCCCGCTGTTCGGCGTGCTGCCCGCGCAGGCCGCGCCCTACGTGATGCCGCTGTGGGTGGACGACGCCGAGCCGGTCTACGCCGCACTGCGCGCCGCCGGCTGCGCCGTGTTCCGCTGGGACCGCGTCTGGCCCGGCGTGCCGGACTTCGCCGACGACCACGGCGCGCGCTGGCGCACGCACGTGCTGCAGCTGCTTTGCCACCAGGACCTGACCGACGCTGCCCTCGCGCAAACGGTGGCCGTGCTGCGCCGCGCGCTGTCGGCCGGCTGAGCCAGGTCAAGCCGGCGGCGCGCCGGCTCGGCGAGACTGGACCCATGACCCTGTTGCTGACCGACCTCGACGCCGCCGTACAGACCCTGCTCGACCGCGTGGACGGCCCCGTCCGCCTGGCGCTGCCGCTGGGCCTCGGCAAGCCCAACGCGCTGGTCAACGCGCTGTACCGCCGCATGGCGGCCGACCCGTCCCGGCCGCTGCGCATCCTCACGGCGCTGTCGCTGGAAAAGCCGGAGGGCGCGAGCGACCTGGAGCGGCATTTCCTCGGCCCGTTCGTCGAGCGCGTGTTCGGCGACTACCCCGACCTGGCCTACGTGAAGGCTGCCCGCGCGCGGGCGCTGCCGGCCCACATCGAGGTGCGCGAGTTCTTCCTGAAGACGGCCGACTACCTCGGCAACGACGCCGCGCAGCAGGGCTTCATCTGCAGCAACTACAGCCTGGCCGTGCGCGACATGCTGACCCAGGGCGCCAACGTGCTGGCGCAGGCCGTGGCCGTGCGCACCGGGGCCGACGGCCGGCGGCGCTACTCGCTCTCGGGCAACCCGGACCTGACGGCCGACTTCGTCGACCGCTGCCACGCGCTGTCGCAGCCGCTGCTGGTGGTGGCCGTGCTGAACGAGCAGCTGCCCTTCATGCCCGGCCCGGCCGAGGTGGACGAGGACTTCTTCGACCTCATCGTCGACGTGCCCGAGGGCCACCATGCGCTGTTCGCGCCGCCCAACCCGGCCGTCTCCAAGGCCGACTACGCCATCGGCCTGCACGCCGCCAGCCTGGTGCCCGACGGCGGCACGCTGCAGATCGGCATCGGCTCGCTGGGCGACGCCATCGCGCAGGCCCTGCTGCTGCGCGAGCGCCAGAACGACACGTTCCGCACGCTCATCGACACGCTGGGCCGCGCCGCACCCTGGGGCCCGCGTGAAACAGGCCGCTTCGCGCAAGGCCTGTACGGCTGCTCCGAGATGTTCGCCAACGGGCTGCTGCAGCTCGTCGACGCCGGCCTCATCCGCCGCAGCGCCTACCCCGACCTGGCGCTGCAGCGGCTGGCCAACGCGGGCCGGCTGACAGCCGCGCCCAGCCTGGCCGCCGTGCAGGCGCTGGCCGACACCGGCGCGCTCGCCACGCAGCTCACGCCACCCGAGCTGGCGCGCTGGCAGCGCCTGGGCCTGCTGCACGACAAGCTGTGGCTGGACGGCGACCGCCTGCGCTGCGGCGACGTCAGCTGCGCCAACGACGTGAGCCTGCTCCAGCCCGGCATGCTGGGACCGCGCTGGCTGGGCAGCGCCGTGCTGCACGGCGGCTTCTTCCTCGGCCCGCGCGCCTTCTACCAGCGGCTGCGCGACATGCGCGACGACGAGCGGGACGCCCTCGCGATGACGCGCATCGCCTTCGTCAACGAGCTGTACGACAGCCCCGGCGCGCCCGAGGCGCTCAAGCGCGCCCAGCGCCGCGACGCCCGCTTCATCAACACGACGATGAAGATGACGCTGCTCGGCGCGGCGTCGTCCGACGCGAACGCCGACGGAGGTGTCGTCTCCGGCGTGGGTGGCCAGTACAACTTCGTCGCCCAGGCGCATGCGCTGGCCGGCGCGCGCTCGGTGCTGGCGCTGCGGGCCACGCACGACAACGCGGCCGGCCTGCAGTCCAACATCGTCTGGAGCCACGCCAACTGCACCATCCCGCGCCACCTGCGCGACCTCGTCGTCACCGAGTACGGCGTGGCTGACCTGCGCGGCGCGAGCGATGCCGAATGCGTGCAGCGGCTGCTGTGCATCGCCGACTCGCGCTTCCAGCACGAGCTGATGCGCGAGGCGCAGGCCCACGGCAAGCTCGCGCCCGGCTGGCAGCTGCCCGAGGCCGCCCGCCACAACACGCCCGAGGCGCTGAAAGGCCTGCTGCGCCCGGCACGCGAGGCCGGCCTGCTGCCCGACTTCCCGTTCGGCACCGACCTGGACGACGACGAACTCCAGATCGTCAGCGCGCTGAAGAAGCTCAAGCACGCCAGCCGTCACCCCGTGGAGCTGGTGACGATGGCGCTGGCCAGCCTGGGCCCGCAGCGCGCCGTGCCGCAGGCCTGGCTGCAGCGCCTGGGGCTGGACGAAGCCCACGGCTTCAAGGACCTGATGCTGCGCCGGCTGTTCGCCGCCAATCTATGAGCCTGGAAACGGCAGTTGACCGCTTGCCACACATCGAAAGCCCTGAAGGATCAAGACCTGGGGCGTGTTGTGGCGTTCACCACTTCGCTGAAGACCGCTGCGCGCCCAACTGCCGTTTCTAGGCTGAGCAACACGCTCGCGCAACAGGCAGTCCCTACACTGACACGATGCCCGAAACCACCCAACGCCCGGCCTCAAAGCAGGCCCGCTCGCTCTCCGGACTTGCGCCCTTCCTGCGCCCCTACCGCGGCCGCATCGCACTGGCGCTGCTGACGCTGGTGCTGGCGGCGCTGGCCACGCTGGCCTTTCCGCTCGCGCTGCGCGGCCTCATCGACGCCGGCTTCGGCGCCAGCAACCCCGGCGAGCGGTTGATGGCGCTGCGCGAGCACTTCCTCGCGATGTTCGCCGTGGGCGCCGCGCTGGGGTTGTTCTCGGCGTCGCGCTTCTACATGGTCACGTGGCTGGGCGAGCGCGTGACGGCAGACCTGCGCAACGCCGTCTACAGCCATGTGCTGCGCCAGAGCCCCGAGTTCTTCGAGACCACGCAGACCGGCGAGGTGCTCTCCCGCATCACGACGGACACCACCGTCGTGCAGACCGTCGTCGGCTCCAGCCTGTCGATGGGCCTGCGCAACACGGTGATGGGCATCGGCGCGCTGGTGATGCTGGTGGCCACCAACCCCTACGTGATGGGCCAGGTGCTGGGCATCCTGGTGCTGGTCGTGGCACCCGCGCTGTACTTCGGCCGCCGCGTGCGCAAGCTCTCGCGCGCCAGCCAGGACCGCGTGGCCGACACCTCGGCCATCGCCGCCGAGGTGCTGAACGCCGTCACCGTCGTGCAGAGCTACGTGCAGGAAGCCGCCGAGGCCGCGCGCTTCTCCGCCGCCAGCGAGGCCGCGTTCGACACCGCCCGCAAGCGCACCAAGGTGCGCAGCTTCCTCGTCGCCTTCCTCATCACCGCCGTGTTCGGTGCCATGCTGTGGGGGCTGTACCAGGGCACGCAGGCTGTCATCGCCGGCAAGATCAGTGCCGGCCACCTGGGGCAGACGGTGGTCTACGTGACGCTGCTGGTCAGCTCCGTGGCCGTGCTGGCCGAGGTGTGGGGCGACGTGCTGCGTGCGGCCGGCGCGACCGAGCGCCTGGTGGAACTGATGGACGCCAAGTCGCCCGTGGCCGACCCGGCCTCGCCGCAGCCACTGCCCGCAACGACCGGCGGCTCACGCGTCGAGTTCAGCGACGTGCTGTTCCACTACCCCTCGCGCCCGCAGACCGCCGCGCTGGACGGCGTGCAGCTGACCGTCGAGCCCGGCGAGACCGTCGCCCTCGTCGGCCCCAGCGGCGCCGGCAAGACGACGCTGTTCCAGCTGCTGCTGCGCTTCTACGACCCGCAGTCCGGCCAGATCCGCCTGAACGGCGTGCCCACGCAAAGCCTGAGCCTGGCTGACCTGCGCGCCAACATCGGCCTCGTGCCGCAGGACAGCGTCATCTTCTCCACCACCGCGATGGAGAACATCCGCTACGGCCGCCCCAACGCGACGGACGACGAGGTCATCGCCGCCGCCAAGGCCGCCTTCGCCGACGACTTCATCCGCGCGCTGCCCGAGGGCTACCAGAGCTTCCTGGGTGAGCGCGGCGTGCGCCTGTCCGGCGGCCAGCGCCAGCGCATCAGCATCGCCCGCGCCATGCTGAAGAACCCGCCGCTGCTGCTGCTGGACGAAGCGACGAGCGCGCTGGACGCCGAGAGCGAACGCGTCGTGCAGGCCGCGCTGGAAGCCGCCATGCAGCACCGCACGACGCTGGTCATCGCGCACCGGCTGGCAACCATCCAGAAGGCCGACCGCATCGTCGTGCTGGAGGCCGGTCGCATCGTCGACATCGGCCGGCACGACGAACTGGTGGCGCGCGGCGGGCTGTACGCCAAGCTGGCGGCGATGCAGTTTGGGCTGCAATCCGAATCCGACGCCGTGAACTGAGCGGGAGAAGTCGATGTCTCTTGGATGGGTGATCGCCGGAACGTTCGGCGAACTGATGTTGACGTACTTCCTGTTCATGATTGCCGCGTTCGCCGGTGGCGGCATGGCCAACGGCAACTCGCTGAGCGAGCGCCAGATCCTCCTGCTCGACCTGTCGATGCTCGCCCTGCCCGCCTCCGCCGTCATCAGCGCGGTCGTGGTGATCTACCTGTACAACACCGACGCCGGACCGGCGGCCTACTGGTGGTACGCGCTGCCAGCGGCGGCGGTCGCGCTGTACGCCTTGCTCGTTTCAAGCATGACGCGCTGACAGCGACTGCATCGTCACGGCGACGGAGCGCGCCAAACCCGAAGGCTGAGCAAACCCTCCTTCGTGGTTGCCCTTGCTTCCCGTATCCCGCATCCCTCCTATAGTCGGCAAAACATAACCGTCTTGCCTGGGGAGGCAACGTGGGCAACGTGGGCAACGTGGGCAACGTGGGCAACGTGGCACCAGAGGCATCCGGCGATTCCTTGACGCGGCAGGCTTCCGTACGGGAAGGCTTGAGCATGTCGATCTGGGAATTGAAGGCCGCTTCACCTGACCAATTTGCACCGCTGGTGCCCACCGATGCACAGGTGAACTCGGGCATCTTTGAATTCGACGGAACACCCCGGGTCTGGCGGCGGCGCCCCACGGTCGCGGTATTTCAGGAGCGCAGCAAGAAGCACCACCTGCCACGGGGTGATGCCAGCCTGCTGCTTTCCGGCGCACTGGTGCTGAACCAGAAGGCTGCGGACGCGCTGGGGCCCTTCCTGGCGCAGTTCGGGCAACTGCTCGAAGCCAGGGTCGACGGCGCCATCGAGTACTTCTACAACGTGACCCGGCTGATCGACTGCATCGACCCGGAACGCTCGGAACGGCGTGCGTCAGGCGCCATCGCCAAGCCGGCCTTTCGACCCCATGCCGTGCCGCACGGCCCGACCGTCTTCAAGGACCTTGGACGGCGCGAACCCGCATCTATGCCAACGATGAAGCACGGCAACTGTTCGCGGTCAGCATCGCGGAGGCCAAGCTTGGTGGCTTTCAGTTGGTCCAGGTTGGAACGGCTTGCGTTGATCGAGAAGCGATCAGCATGCGATGCCGACAGCGAGCGCTCGTGCGGGCAGCCTTGAAGACCGGCTGGATTCTGGATATCGGCCGGCATGACGAGTTGCTAGCGCGCGACGGGGCGTATGCGAAGTTGGCGGCGATGCAGTTTTGGTTGGAGATGGAAACCATGAAATCCTAAGCGCCACCGTTAGCCGCACAAGAAACCAACATCAACGCAATCCAACAATCCAACAATCAATCAAGCCTACCAATTTTCTGAGAAGCAAATGCACATTAAATCCTTCGAAGTAAACGGACTGATGGGAAGGGATGCACCGCTAATCCTCACCTTCAATCGCGACATAAATATAGTCACAGGCCGAAATGGCTCTGGCAAAACAAGCATTCTGAAGCTGCTTTGGTACATCATGAGCGGCAATATTTTCCAAGCCCTAAAGGAAGTCAACTTTAAAAAAGCGACCCTTGAAACTTCGGAATACATCATCACGGTCTATAGGTTATCGCCCTATACCTGTCGAATTGACTGGAAAGATGCATCAGGCGAGGAGACATTTGAGGATATCCATGACGAGGATGGCGATACATTGGTCAACGCTGAAGACCAAGCAAACAAAAAACTTTCGAGCCTTGGTTCGTCCGTTTTTCTTCCAACCTTTCGAAGGATTGAAGGCGGCTTCACTCTTGGCGACAGAAACAGCAACTCGCTCGCCAGAGCCAAAAATGATGTCGAAGATGCGTTGATATCTCTATCAAAAAAGCTCACAAACGACAGTCATGTGTTTGTCGCAGCACTCAGCACAGTAGATATCGTAAACCTTCTCGTCCGGCAGTACACCGACCTCTCCGAAGAATACAACAAACTTCAGGAAAATATCTCCCAGGGCGTCATTAAGAAAATTAAAGAATACAAAAAGGAAGGCAGCGATCCTGACAAGTTGGACAGCGCCAACCAATTGCTCGATGACATTCGCACACAAATTGAAAGCATGGAGGTATCCCGAGAATCCATCATGCGCCCGCTGGAGGCGGTTCGAACACTTGCGATGCGTTTACTCCGACACTCGGGAATCAAACTTGGTCGAAGCCTGAATTTCGGCGAGGCTGCGGGGGCAGTAAATTCAGACGCCCTGTCGGCCGGCGAAAAGCAGATGCTTAGTTTCATCGCCTACAACGCCTTTTACAAGGATGCAGTCTTTTTTATAGATGAGCCCGAACTTAGCCTTCATGTAGATTGGCAGCGGCAGCTCTTTTCCATATTAACAAACCAGCAAACCTCAAATCAGTTCGTAATTGCAACCCACTCACCGTTTATTTACAGCAAGTATCCAGACAAAGAATTGCAAATAGATCCACTGCGCGGCGACGAAGATCACGCACCGACATTGCCAAGCAATAGTGACGAAGGACACAGCAGGTCCGCATCACCGGAAAGAGGTTAAGCGTGGGCAAGGGAGAAAAGATTCCAACAGTCGACGAACTGATTGCCACACTAAAGAAGTCTTCATTGCCCACGCTAGTTTGCGAAGGCAGCGACGATCTTATCGTCTATCGTCGGATAGAAGACAAACTTAGCCATCTCGGATTATCACTTTTGCCAGTCGGTGGAAGAGATAACGCGATCAAAATTTTCGAAAGACGAAGAGAAATAGCAGCAGTGCCACTAGCATTCATTGTTGATCGCGACACGTGGATAAACACAGGAGTGCCGGCCCAGTACACAGATCCCTCCATAATACTCACCGATGGGTATTCTATCGAGAACGATGCGTTTCGAGACGGGAACTTTCTAGCACTACTCATCGGCCCTGAGTCGGCGACATTTCATTCAGAAATAAGCGATTTCATTGAATGGTATGCCTTGGCACTTAGCCGTCATCTAATTGATCAGTCCCAACCGATTTCACTACACCCTGAACAGGTCTTGAACGCTTCGCAACGCCCAGCACTGCTTGCTCTCAAAAACGGGGAAGCATATCCAACCACGTTTCGCACAACGATAACCAACGACTATAAGAAGCTGCTAAGGGGAAAGTCTCTTCTCAACTTGCTTTCCCGCAACTTAAATACAAGAAAAAATCTCCCCAACCACTCAACCCAGTCTCTACTCGAATTTGCCGCGGCCAATCCAGGCCCGCTACTCACCGCCACAACGAATGCGGTTAAGGCACGATTCGAATTCGGGGTCAAGTCTCAAATTTAAAACCTTAATCTTTTATGCAAGCTGGCAGTTCGGCGAGGTCATAATTTCAGCTCTTAGACTTCGGGCGTCGGGATCAGGCCTCAGATACAAACCATCCCACGCGGAAGGCGTGAGCTGAATTATTTGGCTGCCCACATCCCCACAGGAGAGGCTTGCACTTTGAGACCAGCCCTCGATTTCAATGCACAAATACGACGACATCGTTCATCGCATTCACGATCTGTTTGCCGCGATTGACGCAGCGAAGCTGCGGGACGCCGTAGCCAAAGGCGGTATCGGAGAAATCCTGCTGGCGCATCGACTGCGGCATCGGCTTGCCGCATCGGACAAGGGATGCGATGGCATAGACCCCCACACAGGCAAACGGTACGAATACAAGGTGAGCATCTCCGATCAATACAACTTTCATTTCGGCGCGCGAAAGAACTACGTGAAGAACCTCGCCACCGTGGGCAAACACTTTGCGGGGATAGACGGCGTATTTATTGCGCAGCGAAAAGAAGGGAAAATCCTGAGAATTGCGTTCATCAAGACGGCCGATTTGGTGCCAGAACTGAATCAGCACTTCTCCAGCCACACGGGGCCCCAATTGAACAAGAATTTGAGCTTTGCAACGTTTACAAAACTCAAGGGCGCCCGCGTACTTCCGAATCGCATACAAAGCACAATGCGACACCGCGGTTTGGTGTGAACGAGGCGCCCGCGGTGGCAGCCCAATGCAAGTGGCGCCGGTACGGCTGAAGAGTTCCAGACTATCGGGCGCGAAATCGCGCAGCGTTTGCGCACGGGATTCGGAGTCAGGTCTCACCTCTGCAGCCTTTCCCTTGTTCGCCCGGAAGAATTACCACGGGTCTAGACCGGCACGGCGGGGTGTATGTGGAACGCTTCCCCGCCTGAGCCTCGCCAGCCGCCCGGCTCAGTCCGCGTTCTTCGCCAGCCGGGCGACGAGCTTCATCAGCGTGGGCACGCGCTTGCGGCCGTGCATGGCGCGCACCCGCACCTTGGCTGCACCGATGTCCACGCCCGCGCAGGTGACGGTCAGCGGCCTGGCCTCCTCTTCCCGCATCACCTCGAACTGCGCCGGCAGGCCCGGTCGGCCGGTCTTCGACACGCCGATGACCGGCGTGCGGCTGCCCAGCGCGTGAAACAGGTGCTGGCCCAGGCCCGGCGTCGCCTCCGCATCGAGATGGACGAAGCCATCGATGAGGATGAGTTCGGGCGCCAGCTTGTGCTCGCGCAGCAGCTGCATCACGCAGGTCAGCTCGCGGAGATCGGGTTCTCCACGTGCGGGCTTCTCGACCTGGGCGATGTGCGAGACGTAGGTCTTCGCCGCTTCCGGCGCGTCCCAGGCGTCGAACGCGACGGCAGCGGCTTGCGCTTGCGCGCCGTCGAAGTGAACGGTGATGGCGAGTTTCATGAGGTGTTTTGAGGGTCAATCTTTCGCACAGTCTCGGTCATCAGGGCGAGGCCAATCCGACAGCGGCAGGCTGGCTGCGCGCGCTGGCGACGGGCGCGACGTCGCGGCTGACGGTCAAAAAACGTCTTTGATGGTTGTGGGGCGCGCGGCGCTCACGATGTTTTCAATATATCCACCAGACACAACGGGAGCAAAAATGACCAGATGGTATAAAAAAGAAGATATCGTCGCGCCACGGGACAAGGCCCATATGGCCGGCGTCACGATTACCGTCTGGAAGGAGAAAATGGTTTGGAACGAGGGTAGCAAAAACATTCCCCACCAAATCGTTCAGGCCGTCACCACGTCGGTCGAATGGCTCGATCACGCGATCAATCAACTCACGGTACCGAACTATCTGGACGCGAAGAGCTCGCTCGCCAAGATCTACTTCCACGTTTACCGCGACGTGATCAAGGCTCCACCGGTGAATCCTCAGCTTTCGGAGAAGGCGCGCGCCGACCAGCAAAAAGAGCTGGAATTTTCCGTCAGGATGAGGATGAATGATCTGCGCATGATCCTGACAAATATAAAGATCGGATTGAGCAAAGACCAGATCATCAAGGTCAACGATGCCCACACCATCAAGGACGGTGAGAAAAAGCATTACCTCGGTCTCGTCAAGGCGGCACCGGGCGGCAAAGAGTACGGAAAAATAACCATCGGATTCCGCGCCTTTCGAGAAGGCCACAATCTGCCGCGCATCGTCATCCACGAAGCCGCGCATAAATTCACCCTGGCGACCGATGGCAAGAACACCGGGGGTTATTGGAAGCAGGATTTCAGCGACTATCTCGACCCGGAGGCCATGAATCACGTCGCGTGCCTGAACAACGCGGACAGCCACGCGCTGTTCGTCTGGGCCATGAACATCGGCCAAGGCGGCGCTCCCGAGATCTCCTCCCAATTTGCCGAGGGCATGGAGAACCGTTGGCGCAAGCACCTGGGCGGCGCCTGAGCAGGCCGGCCGTCGTCGCTCGCTGCCGCTGAACCACCGCTGACCCGCCACGCATGGCGGGTCAAGCACTCAGCGGTGCCGACGCCCCGCTCGCCGTGCGCGGCCCCCGTAGGGGCCAACGTGCAATCCATCACACCATCAGCTGAATGACCCTTCATTTCTGAATGGTCATTCACTTTTTGCTTGCCAGCCTTTCGGCAAAAACTAGAATGAATGCTCATTCAGTACATGCAACCGGCTGAGCGCACCGCGACGACCTGAGGGCGACGCGGGGCCCCTCGGCCCAAAACAAGCCGAGGAACGTCCCATGCCCACCCTCTTCCAACGCCGCGCCATGCAAGAGCGCGCAGAACGCCGCTCCCTCGGCATGCCCGCCTTCGCCACGCTGACCGTGCTGGTCGCCGTGGCTGCGGCCGTGTTCCTGACCGCCTGCAGCCCGGCCGGTGCCCAGGGCGGCCACGGCCAGCCGGGTGGCCCGGCGCCGGTGTCCGTGCTGACGCTGCAACCCCAACGCGTGGAACTCAGCACCGAACTGGCCGGCCGCACCGTGGCCTACCAGACGGCGGAGGTGCGCCCGCAGGTGAACGGCATCGTCAAGATGCGCGCCTTCACCGAGGGCAGCGACGTGAAGGCCGGCCAGGTGCTCTACCAGATCGACGCCGCCAGCTACCAGGCCGCGCTGGACAGCGCCAAGGCCACGCTGGCCAAGGCCGAAGCCACCGCCGCAACGGCCAAGCTGAAGGCCGGCCGCTACGACGAACTGGCCGGCATCGACGCCGTCAGCAAGCAGCTGCGCGACGACGCCCGCGCCGCGCTGCAGCAGGCCCAGGCCGATGTGGCAGCCGCCACAGCCGCCGTCCGCACCGCGCAGATCGACCTGGACCGCACCCGCGTCAGCGCGCCCATCGCCGGCCGCATCGGCCGCTCGGCGGTCACGCCCGGCGCGCTCGTCACGGCCAACCAGGCTGGCGCGATGGCCACGCTGCAGCAGCTCGACCCGATCTACGTCGACGTCACGCAGACCAGCGCCGAGCTGCTGCGCCTGCAGCGCCAACTGGCCGACGGCACGCTGCAGCGCGACGCGGCCGGCCAGGCGCGCGTGAAGCTGCTGCTGGAAGACGGCACGACCTACGCGCTGGACGGCAAGCTGCAGTTCTCCGAGCTGCAGGTGGACCCGACCAGCGGCAGCGTGACGCTGCGTGCGCAGTTCCCCAACCCCAAGCGCCAGTTGCTGCCGGGCATGTATGTGCGTGCCCAGGTGCAGAGCGGCGTGCAGGCCGCCAGCATCCTGGTGCCGCAGGCCGCCGTGTCGCGTGACGCCAAGGGCAACGCGACCGCCATGGTGGTGGGCAAGGACGGCAAGGCCGAGGCCCGGCAACTGCAGACCGGCGCGGTCGTCAACGGCCAGTGGCTGGTGACGGCGGGCCTCGTCGCAGGCGATCAGCTCATCGTCGATGGCCTGCAGCGCCTGCGCCCCGGTGCGTCGGTGCAGGCCGTTCCCGCCACGGCGCAGATCGCCGCGTCCGCCGCGCAGGCCCGCTGATCGGAGAGCGTCACCATGTCCCGCTTCTTCATCGACCGCCCCATCTTCGCGTGGGTGCTGGCCATCGTCATCATGCTGGCCGGCGCGCTGTCCATCCGCACGCTGCCGGTCTCGCAATACCCCAGCATCGCGCCGCCACAGGTGTCGATCAACGCGTCCTACCCCGGCGCCTCCGCCAAGACGCTGGAAGACACCGTCACCCAGGTCATCGAGCAGAAGCTCAAGGGCATCGACGGCCTGACCTACATGTCCTCCACGTCGGACTCGCAGGGCAACGCCACCATCACGCTGACGTTTGAATCCGGCACCAACCCCGACACGGCGCAGGTGCAGGTGCAGAACAAGCTATCTGCCGCCACGTCGCTGCTGCCGCAGGAAGTGCAACGCCAGGGCGTGCAGGTGGTCAAGTCCACGATCAACTTCCTGATGGTGGTGGGCTTCGTGTCGGAGGACGGCAAGCTTTCTGGCACCGACCTGTCGGACTACGTGTCCACCAACGTGCTGGACCCGCTGAGCCGCGTGGAAGGCGTGGGCGAGGTGACACTGTTCGGCGCGCAGTACGCGATGCGGATCTGGCTGAACCCCAACCAGCTGAACCAGCACGGCCTGACGCCGGCCGACGTGTCCGCCGCCATCCAGGCGCAGAACGCGCAGGTCTCCGCCGGCCAGCTGGGCGCCGCCCCGGCCAACGTGGGCCAGCAGCTCAATGCCACCGTGACGGCTCAGAGCCGGCTGCAGACGCCGGAGCAGTTCCGCGGCATCGTGCTGAAGACCGGCACCGACGGCGCGACCGTGCACCTGGGCGATGTGGCCCGCGTGGAACTGGGCGCCGAAAGCTACGCCACCATGTCGCGCTACAACGGCAAGCCCGCCGCGGGCATGGCCGTCAAGCTCGCCACCGGCGCCAACGCGCTGGCCACGGCCAAGGCGGTGGAAGCCGAGCTGAAGCGCATGGAGCCCTTCATGCCCGCCGGCGTGAAGGCCGTCATCCCCTATGACAGCACGCCGTTCGTCGAGGTCTCCATCCACGAGGTCGTCAAGACGCTGATCGAAGCCGTCGTGCTGGTCTTCCTCGTGATGTACCTGTTCCTGCAGAACTTCCGCGCCACGCTGATCCCGACTATCGCCGTGCCGGTCGTGCTGCTGGGCACCTTCGGCGTCATGGCCGTGGCCGGCTTCTCCATCAACACGCTGACGATGTTCGGCCTGGTGCTGGCCATCGGCCTGCTGGTGGACGATGCCATCGTCGTCGTCGAGAACGTCGAGCGCGTGATGACCGAGGAGGGCCTGTCGCCCAAGGAGGCCACGCGCAAGTCCATGGGCCAGATCACCGGCGCGCTGGTGGGCATCGCGCTGGTGCTGTCGGCCGTGTTCGTGCCGATGGCCTTCTTCGGCGGCTCCACGGGCGTCATCTACCGCCAGTTCTCCATCACCATCGTGTCGGCCATGGTGCTGTCGGTGCTCGTCGCCATGGTGCTGACGCCAGCGCTGTGCGCCACGTTGCTGAAGCCCGCTGGATCTGGACATGGGGGCGCGGCCACGCGCGGTTTCTTCGGCGCGTTCAACCGCCGCTTCGATGCGACCACCAACGGCTATGAAGGCGTCGTCGCCCGCATGCTGCGCCGCTGGGGCCGCCACCTGGTCGTGTACGGCCTGCTGGTGGTCGGCATGGCGGTGCTGTTCCTGCGCCTGCCCACGTCCTTCCTGCCTGAGGAAGACCAGGGCATCCTGTTCTCGCAGATCCAGCTGCCGGCCGGCGCCACGCAGGGCCGCACGCTGGACGTCGTCAAGCGTGTCGAGAATCACTTCCTGACGAACGAGAAGGACAACGTCGAGTCCGTGTTCGCCGTCACCGGCTTCAGCTTCGCCGGCCGCGGCGAGAACATGGCCATCGGCTTCGTCAAGCTCAAGGACTGGAGCGAGCGCAAGAGCGCCGCGCAGAAGGTGCAGGCCATCGCCGGCCGCGCGATGGGCGCTTTCATGCAGTACCGCGACGCCTCGGTGTTCGCCTTCGCGCCGCCGGCCGTGCTGGAGCTGGGCAACGCCAGCGGCTTCGACGTCTACCTGCAGGACCAGGGCAGCGTGGGCCGCGAGGCGCTGGTGGCCGCGCGCAACCAGTTCCTCGGCATGGCGTCCAAGGACCCGACGCTGGTGGCCGTGCGCCCCAACGGCCTGGAGGACGCGCCGCAGCTGCGCCTGGACGTGGACACGGCCAAGGCAGGCGCTTTAGGCCTGTCGGTCGCCGACATCAACAGCCTGCTGTCCACTGCCTGGGGCGGCAGTTACGTCAACGACTTCATCGACCGCGGCCGCGTGAAGAAGGTCTACCTGCAGGCCGACGCCGCCTACCGCATGCAGCCGGACGACCTGAACAGCTGGCGCGTGCGCAACGCGTCGGGCCAGATGGTGCCGTTCTCGGCGTTCGGCACGGCGAGCTGGGAGCTGGGTTCTCCCCGCCTGGAGCGCTACAACGGCCTGCCCGCGCTGGAAGTGCTGGGCCAGCCGGCGCCGGGCAAGAGCTCGGGCGCGGCGATGAAGTCGGTGGAGGCCATCGTGGCCCAGCTGCCGCCCGGCGTGGGCGTGAGCTGGACGGGCCTGAGCTACCAGGAGCGCCTGACCGGCGACCAGGCGCCCATGCTGTACGCGCTGTCGCTGCTGGTCGTGTTCCTGTGCCTGGCCGCGCTGTACGAGAGCTGGAGCATCCCGGTCTCGGTGATGCTGGTGGTGCCGCTGGGCGTCATCGGCGCGCTGCTGGCCGCCACGGCACGCGGGCTGTCCAACGACGTGTATTTCCAGGTCGGCCTGCTGACGACCATCGGCCTGTCGGCCAAGAACGCGATCCTGATCGTGGAGTTCGCCAAGGCGCAGATGGAGGCCGGCAAGGACACCGTCTCCGCCACGCTGGAAGCCGTGCGCATGCGGCTGCGGCCCATCCTGATGACGTCGTTGGCCTTTGCCCTCGGCGTGCTGCCGCTGGCCATCGCCTCCGGCGCCGGCTCGGGCAGCCAGAACGCCATCGGCACCGGCGTGCTGGGCGGCATGTTGAGCGCCACCGTGCTGGGCCTGTTCTTCGTGCCCGTCTTCTTCATTGCAGTCCAACGTTGGTTCCCAAAGAAGACTGTTCCGGCGCCCGCCCCCGTGGCCGCGCCCCAAGCCCTGGAGGGCCTGTGACATGACCAAGTTCCTCATCCCCACGCTGCTGGCCGCGAGCCTCGCGCTCGCCGGTTGCGCCAGCCTCGCACCGACCTACGAGCGCCCGGCCGCACCGGTCGCCGCCCAATGGCCCGTCCCGCAGGCCACGACGGCCGACGCCAAGGCCGCGGACATCGGCTGGCGCGAGTTCTTCACCGACCCGAAGCTGCAAGGCCTGATCGAGCAGGCACTGGCGAACAACCGTGACCTGCGCGTCGCCGTGCTGAACGTGCAGCGCGCCCAGGCGCAATATGGCGTGCAGCGAGCGGACCAGTTGCCCTCGGTGAACGCCGCCGTCGGCCAGACGGCACAGCGCGTCAGCGGCATCACCACGCGCCAGTACACGGCCACGCTGGGCGTCAGCGCCTACGAGCTGGACCTGTTCGGGAGGGTGAGGAGCCTGACCGACGCCGCGCTGCAGAGCTACCTCGCCACCGAGGACGCCCGCCGCAGCACGCAGATCAGCCTCGTCGCCGAGGTGGCGAGCGCCTACCTGACGCTGGCCGCGGACCAGGAGAAGCTGCGCCTGGCCGAGCAGACGCTGCTGTCGCGTCAGGACGGCCTGCGCCTGACGCAGCGGCTGCAGGCGGCCGGCGTGTCGTCCATGCTGGACCTGCGCCAGGCCGAGATCTCGGCCGAGACCGCGCAGACCGACCTCGCCAGCCTGACCAGCCAGGTCGCCCAGGACCGCAACGCGCTGGAGCTGCTGGTGGGCCAGCCCATCCAGCCCGCGCAGTGGCCGGAGGCCGGCACTGACGCGGCCGTCACGCAGACCGCCGAGCTGTCGGCCGGCCTGCCGTCCGACGTGCTGCTGGCCCGGCCCGACGTGCAGCAGGCCGAGCGCACGCTGCAATCCGCCAACGCCAACATCGGCGCGGCGCGCGCGGCCTTCTTCCCGAAGATCAGCCTGACGGCCAGCGCCGGCAGCGCGAGTGGCGCGCTGAGTGACCTGTTCCACGCTGGCACCGGCATGTGGAGCTTCGTGCCGCAGGTGTCGCTGCCCATCTTCGACGCCGGCCGCAACCAGGCCAACCTCACCATCGCCAAGGTCGACCGCGACATCGCCGTGGCCCAGTACGAGAAGGCCATCCAGTCCGCCTTCCGCGACGTGGCCGACGCGCTGGCGCAGCGCGCCACCATCGGCGATCAGGTCGCATCGCAGCAGCGCCTCGTCACTCAGTCGCAGGACGCGTTGCGCTTGGCCGAGGCCCGCTTCGCCAAGGGCGTGGACGACCGCCTCGCCACGCTGGACGCGCAGCGCTCGCTGTACAGCGCCGAACAGGGCCTGATCGCGGCGCGCCTGGCTCAGCAGGTCAACCGCGTGACGCTGTACAAGGCGCTGGGCGGCGGCGCCGGCTCGGGCGGGCAGGCGCCACAATCCGCGTCCTGATCGACTGACACGAGCCCATGTCCATCGCCGCCCCGACCGACCGCGCCCTCGCCCGCCGCCAGCAGGTGCTGGACGCTGCTGCGGAGTGCTTCCGCCGCCGCGGCTTCCACGCGGCCAGCATGGCCGAGATCGCCAAGACGGCGGGCATGAGCCCCGGCCACATCTATAACCTGTTCGAGAACAAGGACGACATCATCGCGGCCATCGTCGAGCGGGATTGCGAGGAAGTCCTGGCCCGCATCGCCGAGTTCCAGCAGGAAGGCGACCTGATGGAGAAACTGCTGGCGGGCACCGAGCAGGCGATCGACGAGCACAGCGAGGTGGCCAAGGCGGCGCTGGAACTGGAGGTGCTGGCCGAGGCCAGCCGCAACGCCAGGCTCGCCGTGGTGGTGCGGCAAAGCCAGACGCTGGTGAACGCCAAGGCCCAGGACCTGATCCGCCAGAGCCTGGGTGCGCACGCCGACACGCTGCCGGCCGAGGAAATCCAGGGCCGCGCGCTGATGCTCGGGGCTCTCTTCAGTGGGCTGACGGCGCTGAGCGTGCGCGACCCGTCGGTGTCCCAGCAGGTGACGACGCTGGCGCCCGTCATGCGGCGGGTGTTGCAAGTCCTGCTCGCCCCGTAGCGGAGACAATGCGGGGCATGAGCACCCCGCCCCGTCCTCCGCAGCAATACGAAGATTTCATGCGCCATGTGTTCGAGCATGGTGTGCAGAAGAGCGACCGCACCGGCACCGGCACGCGCAGCGTGTTCGGCCACCAGATGCGCTTCGACTTAGGCCAAGGCTTCCCGCTGGTGACGACGAAGAAGGTGCACCTGAAGTCCATCGTGCTGGAACTGCTGTGGTTCCTGCGCGGCGACAGCAACGTCAAGTGGCTGCAGGAACGCGGCGTGACGATCTGGAACGAGTGGGCGCGCGAGGACGGCGACCTCGGCCCGGTCTACGGCGTGCAGTGGCGCAGCTGGCCGACGCCCGACGGCGGCCATATCGACCAGATCGCCGACGTCGTCAAGACGCTCAAGACCAACCCGGACAGCCGCCGCATCATCGTCAGCGCGTGGAACGTGGCCGAGCTGTCCAAGATGGCCCTGATGCCTTGCCACGTCTATCTTCGTTCGCGGCGGTACACATCTCCCTCTTCTCCCGCGGGCGGCCGCGCGATTTCGATATGTACCGGTACACAACCGACCCTTCACTGACCCGCCGCAGCAGTCGCCTGTGGATAACTTTGTTGTCCGGCGCGCGATGAGCCTATACAAGTCGTGGTGACATCCGTCGCCGGCCCAACCTAGACACACATCCCATGCAGCAATACCTCGACCTTCTTCAGCGCGTCATGGAAGAAGGAACCGACCGGCCGGACCGGACCGGAACTGGAACCCGCGCCGTCTTCGGCCACCAGATGCGGTTCAACCTGGCTAAGGGCTTTCCGGTCCTAACAACGAAGAAGCTGCATCTTCGGTCAATCATTGTTGAGCTACTTTGGTTTCTCCGTGGAGATACCAACATCAAATGGCTCAAAGAACACAACGTTTCCATTTGGGACGAGTGGGCCGATGAGAATGGAGACCTTGGCCCCGTGTACGGCAAACAATGGCGCCATTGGACGGCGCCGGATGGCCGCAATATCGACCAAATCGCTGAACTTATTCAGCAAATCAAGCGCGACCCCAACTCGCGCCGCCAGCTTGTTACTGCCTGGAACCCCGGCGAGCTCAAGCAGATGAAACTCGCTCCGTGCCACTGCTTATTCCAGACGGCGGTCATCGGAAACAAGCTTCACCTCCAGCTCTATCAACGCTCCTGCGATGTTTTTCTGGGCGTCCCATTCAATATTGCGAGCTATGCACTACTTCAGCTCATGCTTGCACAGCAATGCGACCTAGAGCCCGGCGACTTCGTTTGGACGGGTGGAGACGTCCATATTTACAGCAATCATTTCGAACAAGTCAAACTGCAGATGACGCGCGATCCGCGTCCCCTTCCGAAAATGAACATTCTTCGGAAACCTGACTCAATTGACGGGTATGTCCTCGAGGACTTCCAGCTGACAGACTACGACCCGCACCCCCACATCAAGGGCGAAGTGGCCGTCTGAAAATCCAGGAACGAGGCCTGCTTTGACCGTATCGAGAGGCATTCTTCGACGGTATACGGACTTGGCATCGCTGCTTGACTTGCTGCATCGGCGAGAAATTACTCTCCTTCCGCCGAGCACATGGGATGACAGAAACGACCGACTCCTGATGGAGACGTATCGCAAAGCAAAGGGTCTTGAAACCCTGCTCGCGTTGTGCCTGAGCGAACGCGCCGAGACCTATCATCACTGGAAGGTCTTCACCGACCGCAATAACGGCGTGTGCATCCTCTTTCATCGCACTAAGTTGCGCGATGCAATGAAGAAAAGCAAGGTCAACCTCCGAAGAATGAGCTACCTCACGTTCAGCGAATTGGACGCTGAAACGATCCCAACCGCTCGACTTCCATATCTAAAGCGTTTTGCGTTCAAAGACGAAGGCGAAGTTCGTGCAGTCTACGAAAACGCTAAAAAGGAAGCTGAGCTTAAAAAGGTTCCCATTGACCTTGGCGTGATCGAAGGCATCAGCCTGAATCCATGGATGGCGAAGCCAGTGGCAGACTCGATCATTGCAATCATCGAGCAGATGACGCCAAATCTCCCCTTCGAGATAACGCGGTCGAATCTGATTGAATCCAGGGTCTGGCGAAAGTTCGCCGAGAAATACCCAGAGCAAAGTTGACCTCGTCGGCAACCGCTAACGCTTGAGCGACCTCCTGGCCGCGTCCAAAAGCTTGACGCGCTCGCCCTTCGACAGCTTTCCCATCACCATCAGCAGCTCCGCAATGGTGTTGTCGGTCTCATAGAAGAACGACACAGGTACGCCAAGCACCTTGGCAACCCGCTCCATCAGTTCGTGAGTCGGCGCGCGCGTGCCCACCTCGTAACGGTTCATCCGGGCACTTGCAGAGTCGGCCTCAAGCCCCGCCTCGAGGCCAAGCGCCTCCTGAGACAGCCCAGAGTTAACTCTGGCCTGCTTAAGCCTCTTCCCGATGACCGACATGCACGCTCCGCGAAACGGCGGATCGTGTCCAAAACGCACAGTTCACACACTACCGTTTTGGTAGTATTTGGATTGTTCGTATACACCGCCTGCTTCGAGAGGCTGAGCCGCGGTCACGCCACGACAGCGCGCTCTGGGCGTCCCAGCGCCTGCCCCTGCGCAGAGAACTCAACACCGGTCGTCAGATGCTCTTCGTCGCTCGCTCACCTTCGTTTCTGGAAGTCACTAGGCTTGATTCGAAAGTTCTAACAGCACTGAATGACGCGGGCAGAGCAACGCATCGGCCTTGGCTGGTCCTCACCTACCTGCTTCCGGGCGAGGCCCCAAACGCAGCCATGGAGACCGCTTGCGCGCAGGACATTGAGACGTTGCTGGACCACATGAAGCAACGGCCAAAGGCTCAGCCGGCGAGCCTGCTCTACATGAGGCCTCCCACCCTGAACGACCAATGGTCTCGCCTGTACGTCCACTTCGTCGTCAAAGGGAAGTGCAATGGCGTGCCCGTGTACCTCTACGAACTGGGCGGTCCGAGAGGGATGTGTCTACTCGACGGCGAGAACATCGACCCCGATGACGTCTTGCAGCGCAAGGTCGTCTTGCAAGTCAACTGGTCGCGCCACTTCAATTGGTGATGGGTGATGCGCGCCTTGTTTCTCTCCATGGACACGGTGCTGGGGCCCCTAAGCCGCGATTCCGCCTACGTCGAGGCTGTGCAGTGGGTCGGCCAACTCGGCGCCGACCTAGCTGCTCAGAATGACGTGCAGGTAGTGTTCAACCGCGACTCAGGCGTGTTGGCGCCGATCTAAATTTGACCCACCCTGCCGATTGAACTTTGACCCAGGGCTTGGGGCCGGCATCGGCTGACGCCGGCTGTGGACAACTGTAGCGCTGAGCTCGGTCAGCCCGCCTCGTCGC
>NZ_JBIGIC010000014.1:0-40911 GCF_043555985.1 Pelomonas candidula
GCCGCCGGCCCGGCGGTCACGATCGCCGAAACGGGCGGTCACGATACCGAAACGACCTCTCCGACGCTCCTCAACAGCGTCGGTCACGATGACCGAAATGACCGGTCACGTTGGCCGAAATACGCACGGTAGTCTTCATGTGAGCGTGGAAAAGCGCGTTCAACCTAGCCTTCCTTGCGCGGACGCCGCCTGTCTTTCTGAGCCGCTCGCTTCAATACGGAGCCAAAGGCCCATGCGGCGCCTACTAAGCTGACGGCGATCCAGAAACCTGGATTGGAGAAAAGTTCGGAATCCACGGCTCGATGCTACCTTGAGCACAATATTCCGGACAGGCCCGACTGCCAGGCCAACCAGTCCGTGAGACAACTGTCTGTAACAGAGCCGCTTTATGCGGTCGCCAGCTAGCGCCATCGGTCAGCGCATGATCAAGCTCGGCACTGCGACTCAGACAGGTCTTGTTTGTGTCTGTGATGCACCGAAATGCAATTGCAGAGTTGGACCATACCGCATCGCCGGGATAGACCATCTAGTCCGCCAACTTCAGGAACCAGTGTTGTGATCAGCCCGACCGCGCTGGGGCTGTGCACTGGCTAATGCGGGCAGACCTCAAGCCCTCCGGCGAACCCGATCGGCACTATGGGGTGAAGGCAGTCGCCGTGGTGGTCGACTACTGGCCAGACCTGGAAGGCCCGGAGGGCGTTGCTGGCCGACGAACTGGAAGACCTGCACGACCTCGTGGTGTACTCCCGGCAGGCCGGCAGGAACGCAAGGCGACTGG
Source organism: Pelomonas candidula (assembly GCF_043555985.1). Taxonomy (NCBI): domain Bacteria; kingdom Pseudomonadati; phylum Pseudomonadota; class Betaproteobacteria; order Burkholderiales; family Sphaerotilaceae; genus Roseateles; species Pelomonas candidula. The sequence continues at coordinate 779 of NZ_JBIGIC010000014.1, forward strand.
CGGCTGTCCTGGCACGCCACGGACCAGGGCGCACCATTGGACATTTGAGAGCATCAGCGCCACAGTGCATTCCTGTTGAGGGCGATCACCGCACGCTCGCGAGCTCGACCCCGCCGCCCAGCTGATACAACTTGCGCTCCATCCGCCCGATGACCGACAGCACGCGAAAACACAGCTACTGGAACCTCCGCGTGATCGAGTTCGACGCGGGAGAGGACTCGTACAGCGCGGTGCATGAGGTGTACTACGAGGAAGACGGCCGCCTTCGCGGCTACTCGGCGAATCCGGCGATCGTGATGTGGACACCAGACGACGAACCAGGGGCGGCGCACAGAGCCCTGGAGAAGATCCAGCGAGCCCTCGCGGAGCCGCCGATCAAAGCAAAGGAGTTCGGATGACGTCGCTCAGAAAGCAGCGCACCAGGATCCACCGCATCCTTCGGAAGACTCTTCGCAGGCGGATGGACGGAATGATCGAGGACCGGTTGTGGGATCAGATGCCCGCCGTCGGGCGAGAGTTCGGCAGCCCGGACTTCGATCGGCTGATGGAGGAGGACTACCGCCTCGGTCACGGCGTGTTCGACCCTGCTGTTCGCAGGGCGTACGGGGCGGGGCGTAAGCGTATTGACGGCGTCGAAGTGTCTGAGGGCCTCCCGTTGCAACCCAGGATGCCCGTCTGACAACGGCGTTGACGGGCGCCTCGACCGAGCCTGACCAAGCACGCGCGGCGACGCGCACGTGCAGACCTGCAGACCCCAAACAGTTTTCCCCAACGCTTCAGGAGCGAGTCACGAACCGCACTCCCCACCAAGCCCTGGAAACCGTTGGGTCGGCACAAGCGGTCGCGGATCAGCTGAAGGCGCGCCTGTCGGTAGCGCGCGACGTCATGGACCTGGGTGACCTCGTGCACATCCAGTCCACCATCAAACGGATCGAAGAGCATCTCAACTGGGTAGCCGAGTACGAGGAAATTCTTCGCGACCGACTGAAACGGACGGCGGCCAGGGTCGGCAAGCTCAGCGTCGCGGATGCTTCTGATGCCCCGAGGCGTGAACTGGGGTGCCTCAAGGGCAAGCTCGAGGCTCCCGCAGACTTCGGCGCTCCATTGCCGGACGAGATGCTGGACGACTTCGAAGGTCGCGAGGATGGGAAGTGAGTGAAGCCGTTGGGCTCGATGAATTCGAGCCGACGGCCTTGGCGTTCGGTGATTCGCGTCGGGCGGTCGGCATCCTCAAAACGATGGAGACGACGTCGACGCCTGTCCGGGTCATGCCGGTGAGCGCTGCAAAATCGTTCAACGCCGTCAACCGGATCAGCCAAAGCGCAGGTCCTCGTCGGCGAATGCGGGAAGGAATCCAGGACCATGAGCACAGGCCCAAAGAAAGCAAAGACATCCTCGGACCAAACAGACAAGAGCGCGGCGATCTACATCGACAAGTTGAAGGCAACGCCGGCTCAGATCAAGAAGCAAAACCAGCAGCTGTACCAGGGCTGCAATCATGACCTGACCCAGGTCCTCGACGCTGAGCGTCGGAGAAACTTGGCGCTGGCCCGTAGCGACGCTGAGGTTCCGCCACGTTTGTGCGTCGACTTCGTTTCTGGCCACAGGCCCCGCAGCTGCGCGACGTGTGGACGTGAGCTCAACTCGACAGGGATGTAGAGCTGCTGTTGAGTTGCGTCGTTCCCGAACGTCACCGCTGTTGTCGCGTTCGCCATGCGGCGGTTCAAGGCTGGCAAGTAGCAAATCCAAGGAGGGGAGTTCTATGACCGTGCGAGAAGCGACAACCGTGCCGCGATGGATTCTGGTGACCGGGCTGGTTCTACTACTGCTTCCGATTGCCTTCCTGGGGTGGTGGTGCATCACCTACCGGTGCAATTTCTTCACCGGCATCATCATGCAGAACTACGAGATCTTCTTCGTGCTGCCATACGGGGCAGTCTTTGCGTACTTCCTCGTTGTCACCCTGGAGTCTTCACGCGGCAAGATCGAGGTCGAGTTCGGTGGTTTGAAGTTCAAAGGCGCGGCCGCCCCGATAGTCTTCTGGATCTTGATCTTCTTGGCTCTCATCCTTGCGATGAAGGCCTTTTGGCAGCAACTGCCGCCCACTGAGTTCAAGTGCGCTCCGGCGACGGTCGAGAAGCATCCGGAGTGGGTCGGTCCGTAGATTCGGTGGATTCGTGCTGCAGACTGAGCCGCTCCGACGGGCTCGGCATGACGGCACAGCCACACTACGCACGAAGTCTCGCCCCTGGGCCCGCCGTAACGCCACTTCCCGTGTGTCAGGCGCACACGGCCAGCCAAGGCGGCTTCAATCTCGACGCTCATCTCCCGCTCAAGAGCGCAGGAAGGGTCTGGCAACAGCCGGCTCACCTGAGCGACGAACTGACTTGGCACGCGGGCCAGGATGCCGTTGTCATCGTGTATCGACGGAACTGGGGTGAGAGTACGGCCTCTCTGTCGTGGTACGGTGATTGCGATGCACAACAGGAGCAGCCGCCATGCCTATTGCCTTCGAGAACGCCAGAAAGACCCACTACAGCGAGTCGTGTGAGGCGAAGCCCTTCGGGGAGTCAACGTTCAGGCCCTCCTTTCTGATCTACGACGGCGCAATCGGTGGTGGGACGCTGCTTCATGCGGAGCAGCCGTCCGCGGGCGCGCCCGAATTTGAGATACCTGCCGAGGCGATGCACGCCGCGGTGGACCTGGCTGTAGCGTGGATGGACCAGCGCCTGGCAGGTTGATGGGTGCGCCCCAGACTTCGCCGATCCACGACAGAGCCCCTCAGGAGTCCATCGTGCCGGGTACTACTGGCGAGCCGATCAGCGCGGATCTCGTTCTTCGTGTGGATGTCGAACTCGGGGGCCTCGTTGCCACCTACTGGATCGGCCGCGCAGGCGTCTCGTACAAAGGGAGCGGGCCGGCCGCAACAGCAGCCTTCTATCTGAACGCGGGAAGACTGCTGTCAGACCTCCGGGAGATTGACTCTCTCGACTCGCCCACAGAGGACGCATTGATCGACCGCGTGAGCCGCATCGGGCGAATAGTCGCGGCGCAGCCAGGCTTGGAAGCGGCCATCGGTTTCCATGTCCTCGACGGCGCCACCGGCCTAGTCACCATAGCCAATATCGCTCCAGACTCTCTGCCCGACGGAGAAATGTGAAGCAACTACTGGCCGCGACGGCCTAATTGGCCATGTCGACCGTCGTCGCGGGCCTCCAGTTGGTCAGCTTGCCGCTTGCTGTGACTCGACACAACAGATTGATTCAGCTGACATTGAGGTATGGTCCTGCCCTGTGAATGCGTCCCCAGCGCAATGCACGTGATCGCCAATTCGGAGCCCACTCAATGGCCAAATCTCTCTTGAACATCCTGTCCCAGATCGAGCGTCTTCAAAAGGAAGCAGCAGCAATCCAATCGGAAGTCATCACGCGCATCCGCAAGGACATCGTCAAGTACAGCCTGACGGCAGAGCAGTTGTTCGGCTCCGCAGGCACTTCGAAGCCGGTCCGCGCGAAGGCCGGTACCAAGATCACCAGCGCCACGAAGCCGCCCAAATACGCCGACGGTACTGGCAACACCTGGGGAGGCATGGGCAAGCGGCCCGAGTGGATCCGCCAAGCTCTGGCTGCCGGCAAGGCGCTTGAGGACTTCCTGGTCGGAAAGGCTGTAGCCCCTGCGACCGCCGACACCCAGTCAGCGAAGGCCCGCGCCAAGCCGAAGGCAGCGCCGGCCCGCAAGCCCGAAGCCAAGAAACGCACACCCGCCAAGACAGTCGCGCCGCGCAAGCCCCGCGCCAAGCCCGTCGCAGCGCCGGCCGAAGCCTGACCAGACGCCTCAGCACTCGGCGGGTGCCGATCGCGCTGACCACTTGGGCCGGCCATGACTGGCCATCGGATCACCGGCAGTATGCGATCACCGAAATAGGCGCTGCCGTCGCGGCCCGAACTGCCCGGGCTCGCGGCGCATAGCCACTTTGTCGTTGCATCCCCTGCCTGGCAGGCATCACTTCCGGTCGACCCGTGCCAGTCGGATCGCTGAACCGTTGTGCCCTCCTTGAACTGCAACAGCCAAGAATCGCGGCCGGGTCCGAATGAGCATCAAGAGGAATCGCCAAGTTGATATCGGGAACGAGGCCCTAGCGAGATTGGGCTTCCCTCCCGCGGAAGAGTTGCTTGCCGACTCAGCGCTATGGCCAGATCTCTCGGTGCTGGCGCAAGTACTCAGCAAGTTTTCTGCCGGTGGTCAGCCCAACAACTACCTCAGTGACCGACTGCCGGACGCAACAAAGCGACTTGGCAATCAGGCATCGAGTGCAGCCAAACCTGTCGAGCAGCCGTCCGCCTTGAATGTGGCGGCCTGGCTGGCCTGGATTGAGGGGTGGCCCACCACCGCTGCAGCACGAACGAGAGCGGCCGCCGAGGCTCAGTCGCGTCAACAAGCCCTTCAAACGGCACGTGAAAACGCACCGCCCTTGCTCAAGCTGAGCCTGGAGTTGGCTCGCTTTGAGGATCAGGATGCGGTGGCGCGTTGCGAGCCGCTCGCAGTAGCACCGCTGCGCGAAGTTCGGGCTGCCCCACCGGGCGTTCATCCGGGGGTCGATTCGGTTCTTCTTGTGTTCGGTGTGCGGAAGCCTGCCGTTCGAAGTGGATCGCCGTTTCGTGTCTTCTTCACCATAAGACTGGTCCACCCGGAAGGCCAGCCGCGCTACGTCGACGACACGACGTGGACGCTGGACGGCAAGCCTTGCTACGTTCCGCCAGACGACCCGCAACTTCAGTTTTCGAGTTCGGAGTTCTTCCGAGACGGCGAGCCGGTGGGGGAATTCGACGAAGACAGCCTGGCTCGTATTGCCGCGGACCCATGGCCCGACGAGGCGCGAATTGACTGGCCAGGCTTCATCGCGGAGCTGGACCGGCGATGCGTTGAGGCGCTTGGGCACCGCATGCACGAGTTCGCCCCGGCGCTGTTTGGGCGACACGTCAGAGATATCGAAGTTCGGGTGGTCGACGAGGCGCGCGTCCAGCCCAGCCCCTGGTGTGCCGTACTGCAGGAGCTTGTCGATGGTGCCAGAGAGTCTGCGCTGCCGCTGAGCTTGTTGCAGTCGCCTGAAGTTCTGGACTTGGTGAGGCTCTCAACATCGCCGCGGGAACGCTTCCTCGGGCACATGGACGCCAGCGGAGTTGGCACTGCATCTCGCAAACCCGCTTTTCCGCTTGATTGCACTCAGCGCCTAGCGGCGATGCAGGCCATGGTCCTAGAGCCGACGCAGGGACGCTTCCATCTTCCCGTCAACGGCCCACCAGGGTCAGGCAAGACTTCTTTCCTCAAGGCGCTTCTGGCCTCCCAATGGGTGCTGGCCGCCGTCGAACAACGGGGCAGCCCTCCTCTCGTGTTTGGCACGGGGGCGACGAACAAGGCTGTGATCAACGTCATCGAGGCGTTTGGCGACGTCGTCGGGACAGATTCGTATTCAATGGAAGCGCGGTGGGTTGATGGGCTTCCCAGCTACGGCTGGTTCTTTCCGTCCAGCAAGGCTGCTGAGGACTATCCAAACCTCATGCAGCTGCGATACGACGCGGCGACCCATCAGCCGTATCGGCCGTCTGGAGCTGCACAGGCGTTCTCGGACATTGATGCTGAACAGCACAGGGACCAATATCTCGAGCGAGCCAGCAAGGTTCTCAGATTGGGCGGCTCGTCTTCGCTATCCCTCGACAGCGTTGCCGGCGTGCTTCACGATCGACTGGTCCGACATCGTGACGCGATGGCCTTGGAGATCAGAAGTTTCGAAAGCGCCCTCTCGCGCGTCGGCGATGCGTTTGCTGCGTCGCGTGCGCGCGCCGGCGACATTCTTCGTTTGACGAATGCCGCGGGCATCCTTGAAGCTGAGTTCAAGGCATCGTCCACACGAGTCGCCCAGCTCAGCGAGGCCAATCGCCTGGGACGGGCGTATCGCGTCGCGTCGCGTCGATTGTTGGCCGGCTGGCGGTCATGGCTTCCGCGTGCCATTCGCGAGCGGCTCTTCGGGAAGGAAATTGCGGATTTAGCCGCCACCGAAACCTATGCATCGGTGGCGTTCGGGTCGGCCGGACTGGAGTGGACACGGGTATGGCCCTTGCTGGACGAGGCACTGTCGAAGGCGGAATCCCTGTGGGCCTCGGAGCAGCAGCGTCATGACGCTGCGTCACAAGCGAAGCAGTTGGCGGCGGACGAACTGACGCGAGCCCTGCAGCGGCGAGCCGAGCGGCGCGAGGCCGTTCGGTCGCTGATCTCTCAGACGGCCGCACCCAAGCGCCTTGCGCCCTCGGAGCTCCCCACGGCACGGTACGCGGTCGCCCTGACCAGGAATCTACCCAGCCGAGCAGGCCTTGCCATCGACATGCTTTGGGCCCGATTTGATGCTCGCCAGGATTTGGAGCATCGCGTCGCGATGTTTCATCTGGCCGCACGCTACTGGGAAGGTCGTTGGATCTCTGAGGCTTTGCGAGACGACATCGACATTTCCAATGAAGCCCGTCTGCGCAGGGCGATGATGCTAGGCGTCATCATCGTGGCGACCACGCACCAGGTCTGCAAGCTCGGCAAAGATGCGACGGCGGACCTTCTGGTGATGGACGAAGCCGGGCAGTGCCTCCCTGTTGTGGCGCTGAGTGCCTCGGCTTGCGCCAATACAGCCATCTTCGTCGGGGACACCAAGCAGCTTCAGCCGATCAATCTTTTGACTTCGGACCGGGTGGAGCAGATTGCCCGCCGGTGTGGGCTTACGCCTGCTGACGTGCCCGACGCGCTGAATCCTTGCACCGGGTCTGGCATGGCCCTAGCCAAGCACGGGGCCCACTGGACGGATGGGCGTGGCGAGGCGGGCGTCACCTTGCTGTACCACTACCGGTGCCATCCGTTGATCGCCGGCTACTGCAGCGAGCTTCTATACGGTAGCGCGCTGCGTTACGTTCGCGCGGACGAGCCAACCGCCTTCAGCGAGCCGCCGATGGCTTGGGTAGACGTCGACCTGGGGCCGCCAGCGCGACGGGGGAATTCATGGATCAATCCGTTCGAGGCCAGGGCCATCGTCGACTGGATAGAACAGATCCACGATCGCCTTGCAGCCGCCTACGGAAAGCCTCTAGACGAAATCCTCGCCATCATCACGCCTTTGGCAGGACAGGCGGCCTGCATCAAGGAAGAGCTGGCCAAGCGCCTGGGACGGGTTCTGGGCACGGAAGTGCTGGATCGCCTGATCATCGGCACCGTGCACAGACTGCAGGGGGCCGAGCGGCCCGTCGTGGCATTCAGCCTGGTGCAGCAACTGGGCACCAACCCTCGACTCTTTGCTGATCGCGACGGCGGCTTTCTGATGAACGTCGCGGTATCGAGAGCCAAGGATTGCTTTGTCGTCTTCGGTCAGCGTCAGACCTTCTGGCCAGGCCCGACTGATGCCCGTGAAGCGGCCAGATCGGGTCTGAAGCGGACGCCGATGGCTCGGCTGGGGGCCTACATGCGCAAGCACGGCAGGCGCCTATTCCCCAAGCACCTTGTCGTGGTCGAGGCACCGGGCAAGGTGCAACTGGTCAGCAAGGCACTGGGATTGCAGGTGGCCATCGTGGCAACACAGGGTATGCTGCAGGACTCTTCGCTGTCTGAAGATGGGACTTTGCAATGGGCGGCGACGGACGAGCGCGCCATGGAGTCATTCCTAGGTGCGCTGAGCTCGCACCGCGGCCTGATCGAATCGTTGGTGATCGCCACGGATGACGACCTCGCGGGAGAGTTGATCGGATGGCAGACGGCCGAGCTCGCGGCAAGCATCCTCGGCGACGTCCAGGTCAAGCGCATGCGCTTTCATACGTTGGTCGATGATGACCTTCGCCTGGCGCTCGAGATTGCCGGCCCCGACTTCGATGCAGACCTGCTGACTGCCGCCTTGGTGCGAGAGTACGCCCGTCACATGGATCGGAGAGTCTTCAAGGCGAAGCTGCCGGATCAGACGTATCAGAGTGCCAGTCGGCGGGCAATCGTGGCGATCGCAGACGAAATTGCGCCCGAAGACAGCTACTGTGTTGAGGTTGTCGCCGCCGATCGCGACGGGCAACATCACCACGGCTTCGTCGCCGCCGACGTCTCTGCCTTAGCCGGCCCTGCTCGGATGCGGCTTGAGGAGGCGCGCGCCGTGGCGCAAGGACTGCTGAATCTCGAAGAGGCAAATGCGATGACGGTCACTTTGTCGCCCGTCAATGTGGAGGCCGTGCTTCAAGTCCCGCCGTTGTACCCACCCAGCACGACGCTGCGCGTCCTGGAGGTTGCGGCCGACGAGCTGAACATCATGCCTTGGGACGCTCAGGCAGAGATGAATGCCCTCTATCAACAAGGATCCGACACGTGAGCGATTCTGCTGAGGCTTCCGAGACGGTCGACCTGTTCACGCTTTCCGAGCGCGCAGTCACCGAGGCTCGATTGCTGGCGGACCTTCTGGCCGGGCCGGTTTCTGTTCAGGCCTCGGCGCTGATCGACGAGGGCTATGTCGTACCCGCACCGGAAGCTCTGGCACATGCTGCGATGGTCTTCCGATCAATCGCCGAGTGGCGTGACTTGATCCCGGCGATCCAGTCGTCTGACGGTGCTGAGACTCCCCGTGTCAATGTCATCAGCGCCCTGGGTTCTGCTGTTCGAAACGTGCCCGATCAGCTGGATCTTGGATGGGCGTCCCTATGGACGCAACACGTCGAGACCTCGGCGATCGTGCGCGCCAGCCTGCGGATCTTCGAGCGGCTCAACAGCGGCGAGCGCGAGCTGCTCGAGGCACAGATGCGCGACGCCATAGCCGCTCGCCGTGACGACGACGTTTGGAGGCGCTGAAATGGCCGGCACAAGCTATTCACGAACGGCGGGACATGCAATCCTGCCTGGCACCTGGGAATTCGTTCGACGGCGCGGCAATGTGCCCGACAGCGATTTGCTCGACCCTGCCGAGCGCTATGACTACGACACCGTAAACGCTGACAAACGTGCCGAGTTCGATCGCTTGGCAGCACGCGACCTGACGGAGCCGCCGGAGTTTCTGCAGTTCGCACTGGCCAACGGCCGCGATGCGTTGTCCGACTACCCCGGCGCAGCACCTTTGGGCACCGGTGCGGTCGCGCTTGACACCTTCGATCCTGCGCTGGTGGCACGCGCCGCGGCGAAGTTCGGCATGACGGCCCAAAAAGTGGAGGACGAATTGCGCAAATTCTCGGGCGCGGTGCAATTGGTTGAACTTTTGCCGGGGCAGGAGCTTTACCGGACGGTCGGGTTGACAGCGACGGGCGCCCTGTATGGCAGTGTGACCAACAAGATCCTTGGGAATTACTGGGAGCCCGTCTGTCCCGACGAGTATGACGACGTGGGTCACTGGCGCGCGAGTACGGCCGTACTGGCCGAATGGAACGGCGACTATGGATACGTCCGCGTCCAACTGGCGCGGCCGGTTGCCGTGCTGGCGGGCACCGTAGGGCAGCAGGACTTGAATCGTCAGCCTGGACAAGTTCTGCCCGGCGGCGCACAGCAGTTCTTTATTCCTCGACTCGTCGACGCGGATCTCGTCACCCCGGTCACTGGCCAACCCCTGAAAAATATCATTCGCAGAACTGTTTTCGGAGCCAGGACGCGAGGCACCCCATGAGCAGTCATCCGATGATCCAGCCGGCTTCCTGGGACGAGCCCCCGAGCGTCCTGGCCGGTGGCATGTCTCGTGACAGGCTCGCGCTTTACAAGGTGATTTGGAACAGCGCCCTCGCCTGCACTGTCAAGGCGCCCACGCTGCGGCACCAGCGAGCGGTTTACAGGACCCCAGGCGGCGCTGTCGCGGCCTTTGCGAGTGCAGAGGTTGTCGGAACGAGCCTCGGGTATTGGCGGTTCCGTCAGGACTGGCCGCGTATGCCGTTTGCGGAGATGCGTACCTCGGCATTGCCGAAGGGCGAGTTGACCATCAGTTTGGCCGCCGCAGTGCCACTCCCTGGGTCTAGCCTGGGCGGCTTGCTAAGGCAGATGGCCGCTCGTGGCGTCACGACGGCCGCGTCGTGCGCGAGCACGCTCAAGGAGATGCTGGCGCCAGAGTCCCCTGCCGGCGAGCCGTTGCTGCGCATCCGTACCAGACGTGAAGGTCGAACTGCCCACATCGAGCTGACGCAACACGGTCGCCGTTGCCTGCGGACTTGGGAAGCGTCGGGGCTCGTTCACAGCAATCAGCGCACGAACCAGTTGATCGAAGAAGTCGCTACTCAGGAAACAAGCTATCGGGCGGCACTCGAGGAGATCGGGGGAGGCTTACTCGGTCCCTCTGCTGGCGATTACGTAGACGCCATTCGTGCGCGCTGGGCGGGCCTGAGTCGAAACCAGCTGACCCTCGAGAAGGTGGCGGCGTCAACCCGCGCGCCAAAACACGCCGGTCTGCCATCGTGGCTCGATCCGGAAAACTCGCTGCCACAGAACCATCCCCTTCGCGAATTGAAGCTCAGCATGGAGCTAGAGTTGGCCCAATCGCTTCCCGAGTGGTCGGCAATGACGCCTAAAGACCAAGCAGCTGCCCGCTTGGAATGGCTGGCTCGCTACTGCGAGCAGGACGGTGAGCTTGCGTACTCGCTGCGGCCGCATATGGAAGGCCTGGGGGCTGCCTTCAGTGGGTTACGGTTCTGGTTGACTGGCGCCTTGATGTAGTTCAGCCCCTCGACCAGAATTCAATCCGTATGTCTTCCTTGTGGTAGCGCTCGCTATCACACCCTGTAGGAGTCGTCGCTGCCAAGGCGCCAGCGGTGGATTTTTGCGACTAGCGGCCTGGCATCCCTAGCAGTGCGCAACTGCGGTTGACGCCGCGCCGGTTCTGCATGACAACGCAGTTACGTGTCATCAGGGGGAATTCCATGGCCGATCTACCTTCCCGCGTCGAGATGGCCGCCTCCATCAAGGAGGCCGCCAGGCGACTATCCGATCTCTGCGCCATCGGCGCACCGGAATACCTCATCGAGACGGCACGCCGAGGCCTGCTGCGCCGACTGATGGACTTCCCGGTCAACAGCGAGGAGCAGATGATCGTCCTCCAGGAGCAGCACGAGAGTCGACTGGCTCAGGAGAACCACCTGCGAGAGACGCGCTTCTACGGCGAAGATGACGAGCAGACCAAGGCCTTGATAGCACGAGACGACAGCACCGCTTGAGAAGAGTTAGAAAGCGGTTGCTATATCTCGATGGTCCAACCCAGGTGGACTGCTCTTGCGTACGGCCAGCGTGGCACCTTGAATTAAGTTCGGCTGATGCATGAGCATCAGCAGCCATCTCTGGTGTTGCGCTTTTTCGGGAGCGATGACACTGGCCGGGAGATGGCTGTAGGCGGCTCCGCGGGGGAAGCTGCTGCGCCGGGCGCGATCAATGAGCTCAGTCGTTCGACGTTTGCCGATGGGGCCGCAAGTCCCACTTGAACGCCTGACGATCGGCGCGCGTCAAGGTAGTTGTCGCCTCGGTCATGCAGCCTTTGGCTGAATATCTTTGTTCCGGAGCTCAGCATCACTATGGAATCGACCGGGCAAGCTTAGAAGTAGTCTGCATAGACGAGCCCTAGAGATGCTTCGAGCTCATCAATCGCGCGCCTGGCCTCGGTTTCAGAAGAGAAAATGGCGCATTCAACTTCTACAGAAAATTCAACATTCCTGACTTGCGGATTGCGGTCTAAAAGTTCAACTTTGAGTTCGACAAGAAGTTGCTTGGTGCTTGGAGACAACCCGCCCAGGTCTTCAATCTTCCAAGGGAAGTTCTCACCCAATGCGGGTTCGGCTTGAATATCTGGCCTTCCCACCGCGGAACCTAACGCCCTATTGCTCGACAGGGATATTGGAATGGTCAGCAATGCTCTCATGGCAAACTTACGGATTGAGTGGATGATTGGGCAGATAGAGCCCGCCGGACATTATTATTTCCTGCGACATATCACAGCCCATGCGCTGCCCCATCGCTATCATGTCGTTAATTTTTCCAATTCGACCGTATAGCTGCTCCCAATGATTTAACCAAGTGGTATTCGTCCCCGTAACCGCGGGGTTCGGCTTCGAGTATGCATTTCGATAAAGGCGTTTTGGGTCGGTCAGCATTTCTTGTTGCTTTGATTTTGTATTTGCAAGCTCTTGCCGAATGTATGCCTTCAGTTGCTCACAGGGGTCGCCCTCAGCACAATTCGCTTGGTTCCAGTATTTTTCGTTATTGCCAGTCACCCAGCTTGGTTTCTTGTTCTTAAAGAAGTCAGCAAACGGGTTGACAAAACCTGGCGTTGGCCCAGCTTGAGGCGGCAAATCGGTTCTAGGGTCCATCACGGGGCTGGGGACACTTTGGCAGACCCTGAAACCTAGCGTCCCAACGCAGCGCTCCTGTGCTTGTAGACCGTTCGGGTCGGCGTAATTCAGCGGGTTGCCGCCCACGTAGGCATACGTATTGATGCCACCGCCGAGCCCGATGGGGTCACTTTGGCCGTAGCTGCCAGTGCTTGGCTGGTAGTCCCGATGCCAGTTGTAGAAGGTGCCCGTCTCACTGTCAAAGACTTGCCCAGGGAAGCGCTGGTTAAAGATAAACGTCCCCGCGCCTGTCGGGTTCTGATCTGGTGGTGAGGCACCGAAGGCTTCGGCAGCGTCCCAACGCCAAACGATCGCGTCATCGGAACTTTGGGTTACAACGCGCGGAGTGTCTTGATGATCCGCATAAACGTTATAGGCCGTGGTCTGAAGCGTCGAGTTCGAAGCAGTGCCAGACTGCTTCAGCACTGCTACAGGCAAGGAACTCAGGTAGATCGTCTCGTAGACCGACGTCAACCCTGGACCATATTCACCAATCAACTTGCCCATCTCGTCGTAGGCATAGTATGCAGCACCGTCGGGCACGAACGCAGCAGGCCCGGTCTTGCCAACACGCTGTTCCAAGCCGTTGTAGGTGTAGTTGATGGTTGCGCCGCCTATGGTGGCGCTGCTTTTCCGGCCTCGGTCACTATAGAAGTAGGTTGCAGACCCATCCGTTTGTACATTACCGGCATTGTCGTAGATGAAACTGACCGCCCCGCCAGCCGTTTGGGCTTGAATCAGGCGATTGCTCGACGGCGAGATCGTGTATGGGTAGTTAGTCGCACCTACGGCTCGAAGTATCCGATTGCCGCTCGAATCGTATGCGTAATTGAATGATTGACTGCCCTGCGTGTTCGCCGTCAGTCGGCCCAAATTGTCGTAATAGAACGCCTGATCAAACTGCGACTGCGCGCCAGACGCGTTGGCATGACTGTAGACAGTGATTTTGCCTGAAGCGTCGTAGCCAAGCGTACGCGTCAGACCGGATGCCGAGCCGATTCCCGCGGGATTGCCCAGTGGGTATGCAACTAGCCGCCCAAAGGCATCGTAGGTGCGTTGATAGCTTGTACCGTCCGCCCAAACCCAGCCGATCACATCGTTGACTCCGTTGTACGTAACGCCAGACAGCAGGTTCACCGTCACGGCGGTGTTGGTACCCACGCCACTCGCATTGGGAGGATTGAACGCGATAGCGTTCACTCGCCCCGCACCATCATAGGAATAGGACACTCGCGCACCGCTGGGGTACGTCATGGAGGTCAGCAATCCGGTTGCAGACCCCGAAATTCCCCAGCCGTAGGCCGTCACCATTGGCGGATTAGCGCCCACAGTTTGAGCTTTTGTCAGCACACGCCCTCGGAAGTCGTATGTGTAGTCGGACGATCCGGATTCATCCGTAATCCGTGTCAACCTTCCAGCGCTGAACGGCGCTGGATTGCCGCCCCCGTCGTACTCGAAGACGGTTGGTGTGCCGCTGGCATAGTCGGCGCGAGTCATCCGGCCAATTGAGTCGTAGGAATACGTCGCCACCTTGCCACGAGAGTCGGTCCATGTACGAAGCTGTCCCGCGGCGTCAAACGTCGAGTTGCCTACGCCTGCATCGGGGCTTGTGAGCCCCTGCACGTTACCCAGTCCATCGACCGAGTAGCCCGTGACCAAACCGCGTGGATCCGTAACGCTTGATAGAACTCCCCGACCATCGTAGTTCATGGCAGTGACGGGAGAATTCGACGTTCCTGCGGCCGCCGGGTCGACGATCTGGATCAGTCGATCCAGTGAATCGAAGTAGCGGTTCGTCCCGTTACCCAGGGGGTCAATCACTGCAGACAAGTTGCCATTCGGGTCGTAGCCAAACACCCAGGTCATTGCACCAGGCGTCGTTACATTGCTGCCATTAACAAAAACATCCACTATTCTGGAGGTCGACTGCAGATTTGTTCCGTCACCAGAATAGGTCGCATAAAGCGCATGTACCCCCGCTCCACTGAGCGAGGCAGTCGCGACGGCTTGGCCCGCATTGACCGCCGAGGTTGCTACTACAGTAGCACCGTCGTTGAATGTCACTGTGCCAGTGGGCACTGATCCGTTGACGATAGCAGTCATCGTGACGCTACCGCCGCTAGCGATGGAGTCCGGCGAGGCATCAAGAACTATCGACGAAGTCCACTTTCCAACTGATTGCGTCAACCCGGCCGAACTAGCGGCATACGATGAATTGCCGTTGTAGTTTGCAACGATGCTGTGAGCTCCAGCGCTGCTGAAGCTGGCCGTATAGGTCGCTATGCCTGCCGAGACTGGACTAACTCCAAGAGACGTTGAACCATCCAGGAACGTCACGCTACCGGTCGCTCCCACTGGCGTGATTGTGGCAGTCAGTGTTGTCGCTTGACCAACGTTAGCCGGATTAAGGCTCGATGATAGATTGAGCGTCGTTTGCGCCCCGGAAACACTCTCGCTGATTGCAGCCGATGTACTCGCGCTGTTGTTGGCATCGCCTCCGTAAGTGGCCCTAATTGCATGAGTCCCTGCCGATGCAAAAGTGACCGAAAGATTTGCAACTCCAGACTGAACTGGCGCGGTGCCTAGCGTAGTCGCACCATCATTAAATGTCACGGTCCCTGTTGCCGTCGACGGCGTGAGCGTCGCGGTGAGTGTTACCGATTGCCCAACCTGCGTCGACAACGGGCTCGCTTGCAGCGAGACTGACGAGACAGCTGCAACAACATTTTGAGTGAACGCTGGGGAGGTACTAGGAGCATTGCTTGAGTCACCAACGTATCGCGCAGTGAGCGTCCGAGCTGTCACTTCGTTGTTGAATGCGAAGTTCAAAACAGCGGTTCCGTTGCTAATCGCCACTACGCCAAGATTCCCCCATGCACTATCTGAGAACACAACATTGCCTGTTGCACTCGCGGGCAAGACGGTGGCAATCAAGGTGGTGGTTTGACCGAGCCCCGATGGATTGATGGAACTCGACATGATTGTTGACGTCGCACTGCGCGCAGGCGCCACCGTCTCGACTACAGCCGCGGACGTGCTGTCATTGTTGGCAGGATCGTTTGAGTAAATCGCCGTCAGGCTATGCGAGCCAACAACATTGAACACTGGAGACAGCGTACCTTGCGAACCGCTGATCGGCACGGTCCCCAGCGTTGTTGTGCCATCAAGAAATGTCACACTACCTGTTAAGCTGGATCCTGTAACGTTCGCGTAGATGAGCGTGGCTTGGCCGACGTAAGTCGGGTTGGCGTTCGAGTAGAGGACGATGCTTGTATTCCCCCGTGCCTTGACCGTCTGGGTCTTGGTCGTGGATGTACTTGTATTGTTGGCAGTATCGCCCCCATACGAGGCCTTCAAACTGTGGGAACCTGAGGTGCTGAATGTAACGACCAACGTGGCCGAACCACTGCTCACGCTAGCCGTGCCCAGCGTCGTGCTGCCATCGGTGAACGTCACCGTCCCCGTCGCCGTCGAGGGACTGACTGCGGCTGTTAGCGTTGTGCTTTGCCCAACATAGCTGGGATTTGGACTGCTAGTCAAAGTCGTGGTCGTCGTTGCTTTCGCTTGAACCGTTTGTGAAATTGCTGCGGACGTGCTTGTCGCGTATGTCGAATTGCCACCATAAACCGCAGTAAGACTGACCACTCCTGCCGAGCTGAAACTTGTGGTAAAGACTGCTTGCCCAGCGCTGACAGCAGCCGTCCCCAGAGTAGTCGACCCCTTCTTGAATGTGACCGTTCCCGAAGCCGCCGTCGGCGTAACGCTGGCTGTCAGCGTCGTGTTCTGCGAAACATAGCTTGGGTTGACGCTGGACGTCAGCACTGTCTGGGTGCTCGTCAATGCATACGCAGCATTTGCACCTGCAACAAGCAGCATGAACACGAAAGCCGATCGCAGTACTGACGCGACCATTGAAGCAATTCTGTTGCTTATTGGCATATGACGGATTCTCAATGCAGAACTGAGCACAGATGCCCCAGAAGATCGACTGCGTCCACGAATACGAGACTTCACTGCGGCGCTCCGATGACTTGTTGCAAGCGGCCAAGAGCGTCAAAGGATCGTGTGATGTTGCGCGAAATCGCTCCATTGACATCCTTAACTTGCTCTCCAACCCGATTCCCACTTGCATCTAGCGTGTAGACGACCTGATTGCCCGCGCCGTCGGTGACTTGAACAAGTCGGTGCGCGGCATCGTAGGAATATGTGACCACAGAGCCATTTGGCGCAGTCACAGACAGCAACTGCCCAGCCAAGTCATAAGCAAAGCTCGTCACCTCACTCCCCGTGGTCGAACTTAGTAAGCGCAGGCGCTGGTCGTAAGTGTTCTTCGTGATCACGCCATTCGCATCTGTGCTTTGGAGAACTTGCCCTGCCGCGTTGTATTGATTGAATGTCGTGATTTGACCAACTGCGTTTGTGATGCTCTGAAGATCACCTTGAGTCGCGCTGGATGATGTGCTGGCGTAGTAGGCGTACGAAGTGACGCGTCCCAACGGATCAGTTGATGTCAGCATCTGCCCAAATTGGTTATAGGTCCAACTCGTTTGCCGAGCTGGAACATCCGCGCGGAGCACGGCCGCGAATCCCTGGCTCCCGTTTGCATCCGTAGTGGCCTGCTCGATTTGTTTGCACATGACGACGATAGGTTTTCCATCCGGCAATAGAGCGGTGCTTGGCGCGCAATGCTCGATAACACCACCATTGAGCGGATTAGGCTGGCCGTTGTAGACGAATGTCGTCAGCCTGCCGGGCTCAGACTTCGCTACCGCAAGACGCCAATCGGGATGCCATTGCGTGTTGGTCTTCGTGCTACCAACTGGCAAGGAGGCGCCCACAGAAGTCACAGCCGAACATGACGTTGTGTTGCTCAGCCCCGAGACCGACGAATTTTCAAGATTGCGCGTCGAATCGAACGCCCTGCATGTCCTATTGCCATTGAAGTCATCCGAGCTGGCCAGGTTTCCATTGACATCGCGCACCGAAGCGGAGGTCGCCGCACCGCAACCGCTGCCTGGGGGCTGGCTCTGCGAATCCACCCTGACCACGCCTTGATATACCCCCAATGTGTATAGGGAGGACCTCCCATTTACGTCCACAGCCGTCGCCGCGGTTCCATCGGCTGAGTAGGAGATCGTGCCGCCACCGATTTGCGGGGCCGTCTGCGCGCTCAGCGCCTTGCCGCTAGTTGAATCGTAGCCATGTTGCCCATAAATCTGGCCCAATTCATCGACAGTACTTGAGAGCGAGTTATATTTTCCATTTACGAAGTGCGTGTGCAGTTTGGCACTTCCGTCTGCATACGTAATTTTTACCGCGCCATTCGCGCTCGAATACGTTAATCCATAAGCATTGTTGATCGTCACGCCAGCCAATAGCTGATGGGGCACACTACCCAACGGCGGCGCAGCATTGGATGCAGGCTGATAGCTTAAAACGGCCGTGTGACCCATGCTATCCGTCACCGTGTTCAGCACAGCAACATAGTCCGTTCCAGAATAGGACAACGCCTGCTGATAGCCATCAACCCGAGTATGTACCAAGAGCCGACCCGCGGAATCAAACTGGTCGATATATCCGTCTGAATCGTAATAGAGCCATCCGCTCAGAATACCGTTAGCGTCAAGCCGCTTGATGAGGCGATCGTTGACGTCTGCGTCGGCAACATAGCTGGATCCGTTCCAGCTGAATTCAAACTGCTTGCCGTCCCGCCGCACGATGACCAAGACAGCGCCATCGTTAAACGACAACAGCTTCTCTTCAAAATTGTGGATCCACCCGGCGTCCAAATTGCCTATGGAGGCATCGGAAGCAAGGCTGTTGTAGAAGCGAGAAAACGACAACTGTGTATTCGTTTTCGCCGGAATGTCGTCCTCTTTCTCGAATACATTGCCAGTGGCCGGATTGATCGGATCCCAAATGGCAGGACAGCTCTTGCCGCGATTCTTCTTTGGCTTCGTACTATCTGCAACGCAAGTAAACCCGGTGGCATACCAAACGTAGCCCTCTGGACAATATGCTTGCCTCTTGGCGGGGCCTCCGTGCCCCTGCTGCACCATTCCGCCTATGGAGACTGCGCAAGTTTGATAATCCGAAACCCATACCTCTGACCCACTAGCATTTGTAGTGAAAAAGGGGTCGAAGTAGTCACCGCAACTGGTGACTGTGTGTGCTGCTGGGCTGCAACTCCAGAACGTTTCGTCCTGCTCCATTTGGCTCTCCAACATGGTCATAGCAGCCCTTGTACTGGGGCCAACTCCCATGTAGTAGCGAGTCAAGGAAGGACCGTGGGGATCCGAACATGACGTACCAGTAATGCCGGCGCGCGCCACCCGCAAATCGGACCGAAGCGCGACAACTGTTGCCTGTCCAAAGGCCAACCCCGAAACAAGGCTCGCCGCGCTTATCGCGAGCATCATCAAGCGCTTCCAAGAATACATATTCTTCATCTCGAAGTCTTTCCAGTGCGCGCATACACGCACCTCTACACGCCGTCGCAATGCCGACGGACGCGGCTTAACATTCAATGGGAGCAAGTAGGAGAAAGCCGATCGGGCGCGCCACGCCCGAGATCAAACGCCTAAGCAGCAACGGAACGCACGCTGCGGACTTGCGCAATGCTGGACAAAGGAAACGCGCACGGCGCCTCACGATCTTGATCGAATAGACGTCGGACGCGTCGACGAAACGCTACAGCGCGGCAGCGTGCTGAATTCATTGATCCCTCCCTGATACGTCGCGTATCGCTCACGGAATGCGGCGTGACATTCGCCGTTGAATCTTTTCTGTGTGTTCACGTGCGCTGCGACGCGCGCAGTCTCTCGGCACACGATCCGCGACTCAACCCCACGTTTGCTCTTCTTGACACACGTCTCCGAGTGAAATAACTGCGAGTTCACTGCATCGTACTGCGCTTCGCGTACCCCTCGCTTGCGACCAGAAGTTAACGACCTGGACGCTGTGAGCCGTCCCGATATACTGCGTCATTCCGATCAATACGCGGGCTCAAAGAAAGCTCCGCAGATCGAACGTTAGGGAGGACTTTCCGTGGGATCCACACCAATCGCGCTCTTTCGCGCGGCTTCACGCTGCTCGAACTTCTGGTCGTGATGGTCACCATCGGCCTCCTGGCAAGCCACGTCGCCCCGCGCTTCTTCGACCAGATCGGCAAGAGCGAGATCAAGACGACCCACGCACAACTCGATGCCGGTCGCTACCTCACGACAGAACAGGGCATCGGGGCGCTCGTCGAGCGTGCTACCGATGAGACCAAGTGGTCTGGCCTGTCTTTGGCCAAGGCTCTGCCGCTCGACCCTTGGCCCCATGCCTATGCGCATTGGCAACCTTGCGACGCCGCCAGCCACGACTTCGAGCTCTTGATCTACGGCAAAGCCGGCCAAGCCGGCAGCGCCGGCGAGAACGCCGACATCAGTGTCTGGGAAATCGGCAGCTGAGGCCGGGGGTGGACGGGATGCGCTTTCACCTGGACGTCGTGCGTGGCCGCGGTGCGCCGCAATCGATGGAGTTTGATGCTGCAAGCCCTGAGGATGCGCGTCGCCTGGCCATCCAGCAGGGATACTCGGTGCTCGCGCTGCGGACGCCAGCCTTCGACTGGGAGCAGGTGTTTCGCCCTCTCAGGGGACGCCCGCCGTTTGAAACGCTCGTCTTCGCCGAGCAGGTGCGCGACCTGCTCGGTGCCGGCTTGAGTCTGATCGAGGCATTGGATACCCTGGAGCGCGCCGCCGCGGCGCGACATCGTCCGGTGCTCAGCGCACTTGTCGAGCGCTTGCGGGCTGGTGCTCGCCTGTCGGATGCGCTGTCGCTCGACGCGCGCTTCCCGACTTTGCTGGTCGCCCTCGTGCGCGCCAGCGAACTCACCTCTGACTTGCCGCAGGCGCTCACGCGTTTCCTAGAGCACGAGCAGCGGGTTGCCGAGCTTCGCCATCGCATCACTTCGGCGATCATTTATCCGTTGCTGCTGACCTTCGTTGGCGCGGGCGTACTGTTGTTTCTCCTGCTGTACGTCATGCCGCGCTTCGCACGCGTCTTCGAGGGAATGACCGGCGAACTGCCCTGGTCGGCCCGGGCCATGGTTGGATGGTCGCACTGGCTGCACGCCGACGGCCCGTGGCTTGCCGCCGCAACCGGCCTGCTGGCCGTAGCAGTCGCGGCGGCAGTGCTCACGCCGGCGTTTCGCGTTAGTGCGCTACAACGGCTCCTGGATTCGGCGCCGCTACGCGATCGCCTGCGCACGTACTTCCTCGCCCGCTGGTATCGCGCGACGGGCATGCTGGTATCCGGCGGCATCCCGCTTCCCGAGGCGCTCGCGTTGTCGAGCGAGTTGCTGCCGTCCGCACTGCGCGCCGGCGGACGCACCACCGAACAGGCCGTTCGCCATGGCTTGGCCCCGGCTGAGGCTCATGCGCTCGCCGGCATGATCACCACCGTTTCTGAGCAGCTTATGCGCGCGGGCGAGCAAACCGGTGATATGGGAAGCGTGCTGACGCGCATCGCACAGTTCCATGATGCCGAGGTCGAGCGTTCGCTGGAGCGCGGCTTGCGCATGCTCGAGCCGGTCGTCATGGTACTGATCGGCATCGGCGTCGGCACTGTTGTCGTGCTGATGTACATGCCAATCTTCGACCTCGCGGGGACGATCCAATGAATAGTGCGCTTGTGCAGCGCATTGCTGCCATCCGCTCGCAGGGCGATACTGAGATACTTCCGGCCTTACTTGCGACCGCTGCCGACCCGCAAGTCCTCATCGACGAGCTGGGATCCCTACTGCAACAGCCGGTGCGGCGCCTGACCATGCTGGCCGCCTGGGAACCCAGCTTTGACCGACTCCCCTTCACCGAATGCGTCCGCCGTCGATGTGGGTTGTTGACCGATGCGCTGGCAGCTTCGCATTTCGTGATCACCGATCCTTTCGACACGGACATCGTTGCCTGGGCGCGCACCCGCTTCGGCGCGGTCGAGGTGTCGTTGGCGAGCGAGGAGACGCTCGATGCGTGGTTGGCGCACTGCGAGAGTGGCCTCACGGCGTTGGGTAGTCTAGCTGTCAGTGCAGAGGGTGTCCCCGCGGCTAACGCCGTGACCAGCGGGGAAGTGATCAGCTTGCGGGACATCGGCAACGACGACAGTCCGACTGTGCGCTTTGTCAATTCGACACTCTACGACGCGCTGAAACTGGGGGCCTCGGACATCCACCTTGAGAGCGACCCGGCCGGCCTGAGCGTCAAATTCCGCCTTGACGGCGTATTGACGGCTATGCGCCGCGTTGACAGCACGGCGCTGGCTGCGCAGGCCATCAGTCGCATCAAGGTCATGGCGCAGTTGGACATCTCTGAACGCCGAGTTCCGCAGGACGGCCGGCTGCAGATCAGCTACTCGGGCCGTGCGATTGACGTACGCGTGTCCATCATGCCGAGCATTCACGGCGAAGATGCTGTTTTGCGCGTGCTCGATCGCCAGCATCTGGCCGAGAGCCTGGCTGGCCTTACGCTGGCCAAGCTAGGGTTCGGTGATGCCGCAGCCGAAGCGCTGCGTCAGCTGTGCCGCAAACCGCACGGTATGTTGTTGGTGACCGGGCCTACCGGCTCAGGCAAAACGACCACGCTCTACGCAGCGATAGCCGAGACGCACCAGTCGCGCGACAAGATCATCACCATTGAGGATCCGGTCGAATATCAGCTCCCCGGCGTCCTGCAAATCCCCGTCAATGAACGCAAGGGGCTGACATTCGCCCGGGGTCTTCGGTCCATATTGCGCCACGACCCCGACAAGATCCTCGTGGGGGAGATCCGTGACGCAGAGACAGCGCAGATCGCTGTGCAGTCGGCACTGACCGGGCACCTTGTTTTTACGACAGTGCACGCCAATACGGTCTTCGACGTGGTGGGCCGATTCGAGCAATTCGGCATCGACGCCTACACCTTCGCGTCAGCAATCAATGGCGTGCTGGCGCAGCGCCTGCTACGGCGCGTATGCCCGCGCTGTGCGCGACCGATGGAGCTGACGGCCACCGCGTCCATGGACGCCGAACTACATATGGCTATGCATCGATTTGGAGGGACAGCACGGCTCAAGCAGGCGCAAGGCTGCGAGGAGTGCCGTGGCACCGGTTATGCGGGGCGCTTCGCGCTCGGTGAACTCCTACCGCTCAATTCCACGCTCAAGGCGCTCGTCGCTTCACGCGCGCCGCAGGCGCAGATCCAGGCCGAGGCTGAACGCGCGGGATGGCGACACTTGCGATCACTGGCTCTTGACGCTGCGTTGAGCGGACACACCACGCTCGAAGAGGTCGAACGTGTGGCCGCTTGAACGCAAGCTAGACGTCTTGCGCGTCGGGCGCGTGCACGCGGAGTATTGGTCCCGGGCGCCGGACGGGCTCGTGCTGCAGGCTCGCCACTCGCTGGGCGCTCAACCTGGTGAGCCTAAAACACTGGAAGTCGGACTTCGCAATTGGCTGCTAGGCCTTGAGAGCGCGAGCTCGCGCGCGAATCCGGTCGACGTCGTCGTCGAGTCGGCATGGCTACCGATCATGCTGATCGAGGTTGGCCGCAGCAAGTGGCGCGGCGACCACATGGAGCGGTTGTTGCGCCATCGGACCACGGAACTTCACTTGCAGCCGGGCGCCACTACCGAGGACTGGTCCTTGCAGCTCGACCATCGGCAGGGCGAGCCACAGGCACTGGGCTATGCGCTTGCGCCCGAAACCCAACGAGCGCTCGTGGGCGCCGTCTTGGCCGCTGGGAGACGCCCAGCATCGCTGCAGCCGGCATTGGCTTGGGCGAGGCGACGGTTCGAGCGCCGCGAGCGGCGCTTGCGCACTTGCTGGTGGATTTGGTGCGAGCAGGATCGCGCAATCGTCTGTCGCATGGAGCGTGGTCGCGTCACGGCGATGAACGCTGGCGCGGCGGTGCCAGGCGACGAGGCCCAACACGCTCGTTTGGTGGCCATCGAGGCGGCACGCTGCGGTTTCACGGAAGTCGGCGAGCCCGTGGTTTTGGCGAGTTGGGAGAAGCTAGCCGCTCTGCGTGAAGAAGATCCCGCGCGCCCAGCCCCGCGCGCGCTGCGGGCGACGACGTGAGCGCGGCCACCATCGATTTCCTGCACCCGCGCCACACTCGATGGCTGGGCTGGGTGATGCTGGCTGCCGGGGCGGTCTTGCTTGCTGCCATGGTACGGCTCCATCATTTTTGGACCAGGCAACAAGCCGACCACCACGCCGCGGTCATTGCCCAGCAGCAAGCTGTCGAGCATGCGAAGCGAGATGCACTCAAGCCCGCGCCACCGCCGCCGGACCAGCGGCGCTTCCAGCGCATCGCTCCCCAATTGCGCCAGCCATGGTTGCCGACCCTGCGCCTGATTGAGCACGCCACCGAGCCGCCAGTGTTCCTGCTGGCACTCACGGTGGATCCTGTAGCGGGGAGCATTCGGATCGACGGTGAGGCGCCCACGTTCGAACAGGCCTTGTCCTATGTGCAGACGCTTGACGAACCCGGTTTTCTAGGCCCGGCCGAATTGCGATCGCATGAGGAAGCGGTCGACCCGACAAGCCATGCGACGGTGCGCTTCACGCTCGTGACACGATGGAGCGCGCAATGAAGACCTCAATGGCATGGATTGCCATTGCACGCCTGCATCAGTGCGTGGGGGCGGCGGGCATCGTCGGCCTGTTCCTGGCCGCTGCCGCGGCAGTCGGCGGCGGGCTGTCATGGCGAGAACATCGGCGCTTCGAGTCGGAGATGCGTGCCGCTGCGTCTTCGACGCCCGTCGTTGCGGCGACGCTCGTTCAACGCACCGTGTCTCTGCCACTGCGCCCACCGAGTGATGTGCCGCTGCTACTGGCCCGCATGGAGCGCGCGGCGGTGCAGCAGGGTCTGGGTTGGCCCCGGGCGGACTACCGCATGAATGCGGCCAGCGACGACATGCCCGCGAGCCTGGAGGTGCACTGCTCGTTGAAGGGGCCGTATCCGCGAATTCGCAGTTTCGTGTCGACGCTGCTGCAAGACACCCCCACATTGACACTTCGAGAATTTAGTGTTCGTCGGCAGACAGCAGAGACGAGCGATGTCGAGGCGAAGCTCGGGATCGTTATCTACCTGGCGTCCGACGCGGTGAACGCGACCACGACGCCCGGAGGCCCACGTTGAAGCAATGGCGCCTTTACGGGTTGCTCGCAACGATGGTCTCCCTGTTGGCATTGCGCTGGTGGGTACCGCCACGTGATGTAGAACAACCTGAGGTGGCCACAGCTGTCGTACGGCCAGTTGCCGCCACCTCGGTGGCGTTGACACCCGCAGTGGAGGCCTCATCGACTCCGGAAGACCTCGCCGCAGGGACACGAGACCCCGAACCGGAGAACCTGCGCAACGCGTTTATGGTGCGGGTGGCACAGGTTCAGACCGCTCCCGCCATACCGTCGACGCAACCGATCCCGAAGCCATTTGTCGGCCCGCCATTGCCACCGCCACCGCCATCGCCGCCGCCGGTCCCTCCACCGTACCAGGTCATTGGCACTTGGCGGGACGAGCAGGGGCCCAGCGTGTTCCTCGCGGGGCCGCATGGTGTCGCGCAAGGCCGAGAGGGCGACCTGCTGGCTGCGGAGTATCGGCTGACACAAATCTCTCCACAGAGAGTGCTTCTCAAGCATTTGCCCACAAACCGCGATGTGCCGCTCGCCGTACCTTCGGGTTCCGGCTCATCCTTGTTGAAATAGTCGAAGTAGCCGTGTTGATCCAACTTCCCCCATCTCTCCTGACGCTATGGAGCCGCTGCCTTGCGTTGACGGCCCTCATCGCCACCTTGGCCGCGCCTCTAGGTGGGTGCACGGGATATTGGACGTATCGGGAGGGCAAGTCCGACCTGGCCGATGGCAAGGTACAGGAGGGCTTGACCAAGCTGAAGGCCGTCTCCGATGGGAGTCCACAGAACACGGAGTTTCGCCGCAGTTACTTCACAGAGCGCGAGACCGCGCTGAACGGGCTGTTCCACCAAGCCGAGTTGGCGACCAACGCCGGGGAATTCGATACTGCGCGCCAAGCCTACTCCTCCGCGCAGAAGATCGATCCCGCAAGCGACCGAGCCGCAGCGGGCATGGCGCGCGTGGAGGCCGCGCAACGCCAATGGAGCGCACTCGACAGCAGCCTAATCTTGGCGCGCAACGGCGACATAGACGAGGCGATCTCGAAGACTCAGCAAGTGCTCTCTGAGAATCCGAACCACGCGAGAGCGAGCGCCTTGCTTAAGCAACTCATGCGCCAGCAAGCCGATAAGACAGGCCGTGAACTCGGCATCTATCCGAGACTGAAGGAGTCTTATAGAAAACCTGTGTCCCTAAGCTTCACGAGCGCCTCGCTGCAGCAGGTGTTCGAGTCTCTGAAGCAGGCCTCTGGGCTCAACTACGTGATCGACAAGGACGTGCGCACGGACCAGCGTGTTAATTTGTCGGTGACAAACAAGCCGGTCGAAGACGTCCTTCGCCTGCTATTGGCGACCAACCAGCTGGAGCGCCGGGTGCTCGATGAGGACACGGTGCTGATCTATCCGAACACGCCCACCAAAGCGGCGGACTACCGAGAGATGATCGTTCGAACGTTCTACCTGAGCAACGCCGATGCCAACACCGTGGCTAACACAGTCAAGACTATCGCCAAGGCCAAGGACGTAGTCGTCGACGAGAAGCTCAACATGCTGGTCGTGCGCGACAGCGCCGAAGTAATTCGGCTGGCCGAGAAGCTGATTGCGACGCAGGATGTATCCGAACCGGAAGTGGTGCTGGAGCTAGAGGTGCTGGAGGTCAGCATCAACAGGCTGCTGGACATGGGCGTGAGTTGGCCGTCGGAAGTTTCGGCAGGGGTCGTTGGTGCGGCGGGAACCGCTGGTCAACTGACGTTGGACGAATTCCGCAATCGCAACTCGGGTCTAGTTCGCCTTAATCTAGGTGACCCAATGATCGGGGCCAGGCTTACTAGCCAGAAGGGTGACGCGAACTTGCTCGCCAATCCTCGCGTTCGTGTGCGCAATAGGCAGTCCGCCAAGGTCCTGATTGGGGAGCGCGTCCCGGTATTCACGACCACTACAACGGCGAACGTGGGTGCCACGGATTCCGTCAACTATCTCGACGTTGGATTGAAGCTAGACATCGAACCCGTCATTTCCGTGAATGATGAAGTGTCGATGAAGCTGGCGCTCGAGGTGTCAAACATCGTCGACACGGTCACCAGCAAGAACGGCACGCAGGCTTACCATCTGGGTACGCGCAACACGTCGACGTCCTTACGCGTCCACAACGGGGAGACCAACATCCTTGCCGGATTGATTCGGCGCGATGAACGCAATTCGAATACGGGCATCCCAGGCCTAAACGAGATACCGCTGCTGAGCAAGTTGTTTGGTCAAGCAAAAGATAGCAATACGAAGACCGAGATCGTGTTGCTTGTGACGCCTCACATCGTGCGCAATGTCGAACCGGCGGGCTTGGGATTGCAGGAGTTCACGGCGGGTACTGACGCGTCCCTGGGTGCGAGCCCCATTCAGCTCGGAACGTCGTCCGCACCGACGGGCGGGAACCGACCTGCGCCCGCGAGACAACCGACACCACCTATTCCAATTCTCTCGCCCAGACTGACACCTGGTGTCACGCCGCCCCCGAATCCGCCAGCGGCGCCTACATCTCAAGGCTTCGTTCAACCGCCCCTGGTGCCATCTCCGCCAAGCTCGGTTCCCGATGCTGTTAGCGGAAAGAACCGGACGCCCACCGCAAATCCTGCCGGAGGATAGGCCAGCATGCGGTCCTCTACTTCACGACAACGAGGCTTCTCGCTGATCGAGTTGTTGGTGGTCGTGGCCATCATGTCCATCCTCGCCACCATCGCGTTTCCATTGGCAGAGCTGACCCATCGACGGGCGCAGGAAGAAGACTTGAGGCGATCATTGCGGGAGATCCGCTCGGCTCTTGATGCGTACAAGCGATTTGCCGACGCAGGCCTCATAGCACGACCGGCTGGCGGTTCGGGCTACCCACCGAACTTGCAAGTGTTGGTCAACGGCGAGACGAACGCGCAAACGCCTCAAGCCAGCAAGGTGTACTTCCTGCGTCGAATTCCGCGGGATCCATTGGCGCCGGACATGACCACCGACGCCGCAGCGACATGGGGGCTGCGCAGCTACGACAGCCCGCCAGACGATCCTCAGCCGGGTCGCGACGTGTTCGACGTGTACTCGAAGGCAACAGGTACTGGGCTTGACGGTCGGCCGTACCGGCAATGGTGAGCTAGCAATGATTCACAACCGAGGATTCACGCTAATTGAGTTGCTGGTCGTTCTGGCCATCATTGGCACGCTGCTGGCGGTTGCCGCACCGCGCTATTTCGATTCAATCGAGCGGGCAAAGGACGCAGCGCTGCGTACAGACCTACGCATGATGCGTGAGGCAATCGATAAATACCGGGCCGACACAGGGCATCTGCCGGAGGCTCTGGAGCAGCTTGTGCGAGCGCGCTATTTGCGCGCAGTACCAATCGATCCAGTCACAGATCGCGCGGATACCTGGGTGGCTCAGCCGTCGCCCGACGGCCTCACACCAGGCCTCTACGATGTACGCAGCGGTGCTTCCGGCGCTAGCCGCGACGGCACCGTGTACGCCACTTGGTAGCCGCCATGAAGCAGCAGAGTGGATTCACCTATATGGGCGTACTCCTTGCTATCGCGTTGCTTGGCATCGGTCTGGTTGCCGCCTCGGAGGTCTGGGTCAAGGCCGCGAGACAGCAACGCATGGAGCAGTTGGACTGGGTTGGTCAGCAGTACGTGCAGGCGATCGGCAGCTACTACGAGGCATCGCCGGGGCGGACAAAGGTCTTCCCGACCTCGTTGCAGGATTTGATAGAGGATCGCAGATTCTCCTTTGCACGGCGGCACTTGAGATCCTTGTACGCCAACCCGTTCACTGGGACGGCGGAATGGGAACTGATCCGTGCGCCCGGAGGAGGAATCCGCGGCGTTCGCGTCGTCGTCGAAATAGCTGAGGGCTCCGCATCAGCCGCTCGCGAGTTCGCGTACGTTCCGACTACAAGGTAAGCGCTCGCTGTGTTATGACCGTAGTCGATGGTCACTGCGTCGTCCGACGGCTGAGGGTCCGTCTTTGCTCGCAGCGATGCACAAGACGCCGTGGTCGGCGTCGATTCGGTTGGCGTTGATGGAGCTCGATCGTGATGCTGCAAGCAGAACGACCTTATTAAGTGACAGAACGCCTGCTTCGGTGTTTATGACTTTAGGATTGCGCGGCAATGAATTGACTCCGGGCAAAGTCGCGCCGATGCTGAGCCGATGTTTACGACTTTAATTGCCAAGAACACAAAGACAAAGCAGGGGATGGCTTGGAGCCGTCGCCTAGCCGGTGAATCCGGCCAGTGCCTATCGACGCGGGTCGTTGCCAAGGTCGACGAACGTCGTGCCCGCGGGGCCCATCGAGGTGCATTCCACGACCGTTGTCTGGTTCTGGGTACCGGCGAAGTGATTGACGTGGGCAGGCTCCGTGTAGTGGCTGCCTGGAGGCAAGGCCTTCAGGAGCGCCGCGTCGTACTTGTCGCCATAGCCGAAGAGCCAGACACCGCTGACGACGAAGCACGATCTGTCGTCAGGGTGGGAATGCGCAGGGATCGCGGCGTGGGGCTGGACCCTGAACATGATGGAGTAAAGCGCCGCCTTGCCGGCGTCGCCATAGACGATGAGGGACTCCACGCCGGATTGCATGGATGAGCCCGCCTGCTGGCCGGCCGGTGCCGCGGGCCACGGGATCTCCGCAGGCGTGAGCCGCGCAGGGGCAGCGGCGGTCGCGCCGGCCATCGCCCAGCTCAGTGCGGCCAGAAGGAGTGAAGGGACGCTCACGGGGCGTGTGCTGGTGGTCACGGTGGGCTCTCCAGGCAAGTGGTCAGAGCACTGTTCGTCACCACGGAGCTGGCTGTAACGCCCTCACGGGCGAGCGCGAGGCGTCTCGGATTGGAGATGTGTTCGTGTCTCTTTCGGGGGAGGTGCGGGCGGCTTTAAATGGCGGGCCAGGCGCTGAGCGTCTGGCCCAATGCGCTCAGAACTTCCCTTCGGCACCCATCCGGACAGTGTGGATCGCGCCACCGCCGGTCGCGAGCGAGCTGCCGTAGTCCAGCGATACGGCAAAGCCGCTGCGCAGCACCCACTTGCCGCCGACTTCAGCCATCCACTGACTGCGCCGCGCGCCCAGCGGCTGCACGATGTAGACCGGCGCGGCGCTGCCCAGGTCGGTGTAGCTCATCGTGGCCTGGTCAGCCCCCTCGAAATGGTGTTGGTACTCGATCCGCGCCCTGGGCTGCAGCTCGCTGCCGCTGAGCATGTAGACCGTCTCGCCACGCAGGCCCAGCCTGCCGGTGGTCATGCGCACGGTCTGGTCGCCATAGCTCAGGCTGTTCAAGTCGGAGGCGCTTTCGGCGTAGCCGTTCAGCTTGGCCCGCATCAGGTCGAGCCGCGCGTAGGCCGAGAGCAACTGGCCCTGGCGCTCGCGGTACTCGTAGCCACTCGCCAGCGAGCCGAACCACTGGCTGCCGCGGCGGTGGCCCGTCGCGAAGCCGCCTTCATCGGTGATGAAGCGATTGAGGTCGAAGCTCAGCGAGCTGTGGCCCAAAACGGCGTCGACGAAGGTGTTCTGCGCGGGCCGCAACGCCGCGTAGACGGCCAGGACACTGCTGTCGCTGGTGCTCTTCGAGCCCTTGGTGCCCACGTCGCTGCGATCACTGCTGAAGCCGCCGCCAACCCCGACGGACCAGAGCTGGCTGACGCGGTAGTCCGCGCCCATGCTGACGCCGTCCGTGTGGAAACGGAAGCGCGACTCGCCGGTCAGTTGATCGCGGTGGCCGAAGTCGATGCTGCCGCCCACCCACCACGACAGCTCGTTGCGCGCGGACTCGGGCGTTGCCCGGCTCGCCGCCTTGGGTGCCGGGTTCTGCGATTCGTTCTGCGCCAGGTTGGCGCCGAGGCCACGCCAGGCTGCGGGGCCCACGCCTGGCAGCATGCCGTTTTCGCCGCCCATCTTCGCCGCGCTGGCGTTCAGCTGTGCGATCGGGTCGGTCGGCAGCGCGGAATCCACGCCGAAGGAACTCAGGCTCAGCCCGAAACTGGGCTTGGCCCAGCCATCGCCATGCAGCGACTCCAGCCTTCGGCTGAAGTTGTCCAGTTGCGAGCTGGCGAAACGCCGCGTCGCATCCGCCTGAGCCGACAACAAACCGCTGACCTGCACGTCCTTGGACGGATCAAGCCGCCCCGCCACTGTCACCGTGGCCGTGCCCTGCGTGCTGCCAGAGGCATTGCTCAGCGCATACACAAGGGTGTCGGTGCCCGCGAAGGTGGCCTGAGAGGTGTAGATGATGGCCATGCCCTGCACCACAGCCTGGCCGTGGCTCGGCGGGGTCACGAGGGTCAGCGCCGTGAAGGGGCCGCCCACGGCGTTGGCCGTCACCGCCAGCGTCACGGGCTGGCCCGACTTGGTGGTGGCGCTGACGGTGCCCAGCGTGGGCGGCGGCGCAATGATGGTGATGCTGACTGTCGCCGCGACCGAAGTGCCGGCCACATTCGACGCGGTATAGCTGAAGCTGTCGGTGCCGTAATAGCCCGTGTTGGGCGTGTACGTGACGGAGGGAGCGGCCGGGGTGACGTCTGCGCGCCCGGCGGCCAGCGCCTTCGCACGTGCACTGCTGCTGGCCTGCAGACCCGTGATGTTCAGCGTGCCATGTTGCGGCGGGGTGATGATGTTGACACTCGTTGCCGGCCCACCCGCGATGGTCAGCGGGATCACGGTGGCATTGCTGCCGCCACCGCCCGCCGGGCTGCCGTTGATCACGGTCACGGTCACCGGTTGCGCCACGGGCGCGGGCGGGAGAACCGTGATCGCCACGGCGGCCGGTTGCGAAGTGCCAGACGCATTGCCCGCGGCGTAGCTGAAGCTGTCGGGACCGGCATAGCCCGCCACCGGGGTGTAGGTCACCGTGGTGCCATTGAGAACGGCCGTGCCGTGGCTGGGCTGCACGGTGACAACCAGCGTCACGGCTGGCCCGCCGCTGAGCATGTTGGACAGGTCGATTTGCAGCGGCGTGTTGGGCTGCACGGTCACGCTGGCGCCCACTGCAACCGGCAAGGCCGGATTGACCGTGACCGCATACGCCTGCGTGCCCGATGCCGCTGTGCCGCTGGTGCTGTCGGTCACTTTGATCGTGAAGTTGAACGCCCCGGCCGTCGTCGGCGTGCCGGCAATCGCGCCCGTGCCGGCGTTCAGACTCAAGCCGGCGGGCAACGCGCCAGCGCTGACGCTGTAGCGATAGGGCGCCGTGCCGCCCGAGGCGCTGAGCGCCTGGCTGTAGGCCGCGCCCACCTGGCCGTTCGGCAGGTTCGGCAGGTTCGGCAGCAGCGTGAGCGTCGGCGTGCTGACCGTCACCGATACCGTCGCGGCCGCAGACGTGCCACCGGCATTGGTGGCGGTGTAGGTGAAGCTGTCCGTGCCGGAGTAATTCGCGGTCGGGGTGTAGCTGATCGACGTGCCGGTGATGGTGACATTGCCATGCGTCGGCGCTGTCGGAACGGCGACGCTCACGGCGGCGCCCCCCGTCAGGGCCAGCGCAACCACATTGCTGCTGCTGTTGAACGCGACGGCTGCGGCAACCGGCCCGGCGACGGGCGCCGACGGGTTGACGGTGATGCTGACCGTGGCCGCGGCGGAGGTGCCAGCGGCATTGGTGGCGGTGTAGGTGAAGCTGTCCGCGCCGATATAGCCGGCGGATGGTGTGTAGCTGATCGACGTGCCGGATGCCGTGGCCGTGCCATGGCTGGCCACCGCGGCAACCGCCACGCTGGTGGCAGCACCGCCGCCGAGGCTCAGCGTGATGGCGTTGCCGCTGCTGTTGAAAGCGACCGTGGCGGCAACCGGGCCGACCACCGGCATCGACGGGTTGACGGTGAGGCTCACCGTGGCCGGTGCGGAGGTGCCGCCGGCATTGGTCGCTGTGTAGGTGAAGCTGTCCGTGCCGGAGTAGCCCACAGTGGGCGTGTAGCTGATGGACGTGCCGGTGATGGTGACATTGCCATGCGTCGGCGCTGTCGGAACGGCAACGCTCACGGCGGCGCCACCCGTCAGGGCCAGCGCAACCACATTGCTGCCGCTGTTGAACGCGACGGTTGTGGCAACCGGCCCGGCGACGGGCACCGACGGGTTGACGGTGAGGTTGACCGTGGCCGGCGAAGAGGTGCCGCCGGCATTGGTGGCGGTGTAGGTGAAGCTGTCCGTGCCGATATAGCCCGGCGACGGTGTGTAGCTGATCGACGTGCCGGATGCCGTGGCCGTGCCGTGCGTGGCTGCTGTTGCAACCGCCACGCTGGTGGCAGCGCCGCCGCCGAGGCTCAACGTGATGGTGTTGCTGCTGCTGTTGTACGCAACCGTGGCACTGACGGCGCTGACCGTCGGCGTCTGCGGCGTGACGGTGATCGACACCGTCGCCGTGCCGGAGGTGCCGCCGGCATTGGTGGCGGTATAGGTGAAGCTGTCGACACCGGAATAGCCGGCGGACGGGGTGTAGGTCACCGTGGTGCCGCTGACCGACGTGCTGCCATGGGTCGGTGCGCCGGCGACGGCAACGCTCGCGGCCGGAGCGCCGGCAATCGCGGTGGAGAGATCGATCGGCGTCGCCGTGTTGTAGGCCACAGTGGCGCTCTTGGCGCCGGCAATCGGCGCAACCGGGTTGATCACGAGCGAATAGGCCTGCGTCCCGAAGTACGGCGCGCCTGTGCCGGTCGAGCTGTCGGTGGCCTTGACCGTGAAGTTGAAGGTATTGGCAACGGTCGGCGTTCCGGAGATCACGCCCGTCGCGGTGTTGAGGGTGATCCCGGTCGGCAGGGCGCCGGCGGAGATGCTGAAGGTGTAGGGCGCGGTGCCGCCGCTGGCGCTTGCGGTCTGGCTGTAGGCGACGGCCACCTGGCCAACCGGGAAGTTGGCCGGCGCAACGACGACCGTCGCGCTGGCAACACTGCCGGAATAGGTGCGGGTGGTGTTGAAGCCGTTGGCATCCGTCGTCTTGATGGTGAAGCTGTAGGCTCCGCCCCCCGTCGGCGTCCCGGAGATCCCGCCGGTACTGGTGTTCAGGGTCAATCCGGCCGGCAGGGCGCCCGCCGTCACGGCATAGGTGTAAGGCGACAAGCCACCACCGCCGCTGACCGTCTGGCTGTAGACCGTGCCGATCGCTGGTGCGGGCAAGATGGACGGCGCGAGCGTGATGATCGACGCAGGCGTCGTCAGCGAGTAGGTGCCGGAGACGCTGAATGGCGCGCCGGTACCGGTGCTGCTGTCGTGCGCGGTGACGGTGAAGTTGACAGTGCCGGCGCTCGTCGGCGTGCCGGACAACACGCCAGTGGCGGTGTTGAACGAGAGGCCTGTCGGCAGGGTGCCGGACGTGACGTTCAGCGCATAGGTATACGGCGAGACGCCGGCGCCCGCGGCAAATGTCTGCGAGTAGGCGGTCGAGACGGTGCCATTGAAGCTGCTGCCCGAAGCAGGGCTGAGCGTCAGCGTCGGGCCGTTGACCGCGAACGTATACGCACTGCTGCCGGTATAGGGGCCGCTGCCGGTCGAGCTGTCTGTCGCCGTCACCGTAAAGCTGAACGAACCCGCTGCAGTCGGCGTGCCGGTCAGCGCGCCGACGCTGCTCAGGCTCAGGCCAGCCGGCAAGGAGCCGGAGGTGACCGCATACGTGTACGTGCTCGTGCCGCCGCTGGCGGTGATGTTGGTCGAATAGGCCGACCCGATCATGGCTGCACTCAGGCTCGCCGGGGTGACGGAGATGGTCGGAGCGGTCACGCTCATCACGTAGGCACGGCTGCCGGTGAACGGGCCGGTGCCGGTGCTGCTGTCGGTGGCGGTGACCGTGAAGTTGAAGGTGCCGCCAGACGTTGGCATGCCTGACAGCGTGCCACCGCTGCTCAGGCTCAGCCCCGCCGGTAAAGAGCCGGCCGTGATCGCATAGGTGTACGCGCTCGTGCCGCCGCTGGCGGTGATGGTGCCTGAATAGCCCGAACCGATCGTGGCCGTGCTCAGGCTCGCCGGGCCGACGGAGATGGTCGGCCCGCTCACGGTCAACGAGTAGGCACGGCTGCCGGTGTAGGGGCCGGCGCCGGTGCTGCTGTCGGTGGCAGTGACCGTGAAGTTGAAGGCGCCGCTTGCCGTTGGCGTGCCGGACAGCGTGCCACCGCTGCTCAGGCTCAGCCCGGCCGGCAAGGAGCCGGATGTGATCGCATAGGTGTACGTGCTTGTGCCGCCGCTCGCGGTGACGTTGGTCGAATAGGCCGATCCGATCGCGGCCGCACCCAGGCTCGCCGGGGTGACGGAGATGGTCGGCCCGTTCACGGTCAGCGAGTAGGCACGGCTGCCGGTGTAGGGGCCGGCGCCGGTGCTGCTGTCGGTGGCAGTGACGGTGAAGTTGAAGGTGCCGCCAGACGTTGGCGTGCCGGACAGCGTGCCGCTGCTGCTCAGACTCAGCCCGGCCGGCAAGGCTCCAGCCGTGACCGCATAGGTGTATGCGCTCGTGCCGCCGCTGGCAGTGACGGTGCTCGAATAGGCCGATCCGACCGTGGCTGCAGTCAGGCTCGCCGGGGCGACGGTGATCGTCGGCGCGGCGACCACGAGCGTCAACACGCCGCTGGTGGCGGTGAACGGGCCGGTGCCGGTACTGCTGTCGGTGGCGGTGACCGTGAAGTTGAAGGAACCACCGGCAGTCGGCGTGCCTGACAAGGTGCCGTTGCTGGCGAGCGAGAGGCCAGCCGGCAGGCTGCCGGAGTTGACGGTGTACGAGTAAGGCGAAGTGCCGCCGCTGGCGCTGGTCAGGGATTGGCTGTAAGCCGTGCCGACACTACCGCCGGTCGGGGATGTCGGCGCATAGCTGACGGTCGGCGCCGAGACCGTGATCGTCGCGGTGGCAGGCGATGAGGTTCCCGCCGCATTGGTCGCGGTATAGGCAAAGGTATCCGTGCCGGAGTAGGAGGCACTCGGCGTGTAGCTGATGGTCGTTCCGGATGCGGTGGCCGTCCCGTGGCTCGCTGCGGTGCTGACCGCCACGCTGGTCGCGGCGCCGCCGGTGATGGACAGCGAAATATTGTTGCTGCTGCTGCCGTGCGCCACGGTCGCGCTGACCGAATTCGCAACGGCGGGCGCCACATAGGTGAATCGGTCAGCCGCGCTGGTGCTGCTGGTGCCGCCCGTCGTGGTGACGGTGATGTCGATGGTGCCCGCTGCGTGGGCGGGCGCAGTCACGCTGATCGAAGTACTGCTATTGACCGTAACGCCGGTGCCGGAGGTGCCCCCGAACGAGACGGTCGGGCTGCCGGAGAAATTGGTGCCGGTCAGGGTGACGCTGGTGCCGCCGGCCGTCGAGCCGGAGGTGGGCGAAACGGCGGTCACCGTTGGCGTACTTCCTGTCACGGTAATCGTCACCGTGCCGCCTAGCGTCCAGTTGATGCCGTTCACCGTGACATAGAACTGCGCCGTGTCGGTACCCACGAAGCTGGCGCTCGGTGGCGAATAGATCAACTGGTTCAGACCGTACTGAGCACCGTAGACCCTGAGCTGGCCGCCCTGCGTCGTCGTTGTCGCGATGGGATTGCTGACGTAGTCGTCACCTAACGTATTGTTTGCGATGCCCAAGCTGTTCGGATCGCAAGCGGTGTTCTCGGCGCCAGTCAGCGTGTGGGTCGGCGTGGTGTTTTGCGGCGTAGAAAAGCCGATGCTGCATGTGAGAGCGACTGCCAACGCTTGCTGTGACGCCAACAACGCAGCGCCTGCCAACAAACCCCTCAGTACCCGTGCTGCTGTGCCGCGCGCAGATGCAAGCCACAGGCGCATGAACGGGTGACGTTGGGTCATGATTTGGAATCGATTGGTGAGGCTCGACGCTGAATGTAGGCGTCTGAAACAGTCTGCATCCTGAGAACAAGCCGTCTCGAAGTACCGATCCGGCAAGTTTGCTCAGTTGCTGAAGTTCTTCTCGGTCGCCGGCCCCTGGCCCGCCGAAGCAAGCGCATGGACGAGCCTCGTAGACACATCCGGGTCGCTGACCGGCCGCTGCTGTGGCCGCTGCGGCAGCCTTTCGATGACCGCAATTCGCCGTCCAGCGACCTCTCAAAGGCCGACGCCGACTGACCGGTGCGGTGCGGCTCGCGCAACTGGACCAGCTGGCCGTCGCCAGCGTCTACGGCGGCGCGACCCCGGCGCAGCGGCATGCCGACGTCCGCCTGATGCCGCTGCAACCGGTCTTCCGGGTGCGTCTGGAGGATGACGACCTCGACCGCGCGCCGGCCGTCGAGGTTGGCGGCCGGCGTGGTGCTGGAGGGCGAGCGACGCTCGCTGGCCGTGGAAGGCTGGCGCCGGCCTAGGGCGCTTGTAGCTGTCCTGCCCAGGATGAAGGGCTCCCTGGAAGCCGGCATGCGTTCCTCGTAGGCCGGGAGGTTCTGAAAGGCTTGCTGGCAGAGCCGGAGAACAGAAGGCCAGGATGCTGATCCGGTCGCACAAGGCCGACGTGGTCACGCCGATCAAGCGGCTGGTGATCTGGCGCGAGCCCTTTCCTTTCGCCACCGACGAATAGCGCGGGCACGGAGCCATCGAGGTCGACATCCAGTCGCTGAAGACGTGGCAGACCTCGCACCCGGATTTCCCCCCCCGAAGCGGGTGGTCAATCACCCCGGACCCGAGGGCTGCATCCACACGACGAGTTCCAGGGCAACTACCATCGTCAGCAAACTGGTCAACCCACGACCGTACGACTGAACGCAGCGAGCCTCCACGATCCCCTGGACGGTTCGGCGCAGCCGTTGACAATTTTCTCTACAGCATTTTCATAGGTTCCCCCATGCGTGCCCTTCTTCACTCGCTGCGTGGATTCATGCTGGCTGCCTGCATCGGTTCGCTGGGACTTGCGGTTGATGCGCGGGCCGCGGAATTCCTTGCCACTTGGCGCCTGATGTCCACGACCAACGCGCCGACTTGGCGCGAGTGGAGTGCCATGACCTGGGCGGACTCGCTCAATCAGGCAGTGTTGTGGGGCGGGGCCGGCGGCGGGGCCTATCTCAACGATATCTGGGCGTTCGATCCGGTCGCCAAGTCCTGGACGGTGCTCGATCCCAACAACGGCTGCGCGGGCAGCACCTCCTTCAACCGGCCCAACGGATCGGACGAAAGCGGCGCGGTCTTCGATCCCATCAACAACTATTTCTGGCTTTGGAATGGCGGGCGTGGATACACCTGTGCCAGCCAGCCCGGATTCGTGCGGTCCGCTGGCGCAGGTACAGCAGGGACGACGCTGGTGGACACGACGTTGCCAGGCGCGACCAATGACTTCTACAAGGACTGGCTGGTGCAGAACTCCGGCAGCGGCACCGCCGTGGTCCTGTCGTATGACGCGGCGCTCAAGACGCTCAAGCTGGACCACGACATCGGCATCACTGCTGGCGCGGCCTACACCGTCTACGCAGACTTCGGCAGCGGTGCCTGGGCCTACTCGCTGAGTACCGGGCAGTACACCAAGCTGATGCAACGCCACTGGGGCTACACGGGATTGGCTCCCACGGAGCGCCGCAGCCCCGGGTTCGCCGCCGATGGGATCAACGCCTACATGTTCGGCGGTGCCAGCGACGACAACGCCCTGTTCCGCTGGGATTTCGCAGCCAAGGAAATATTTCTTGCGATCCCGGCCGGCCAAAGCACTTCGCCGCCGGCCCGCGGCCAGATAGAAAATCAGTTCGTCTACGATTCCTTCAATCGCCGATTCGTCCTTTTCGGAGGGGTATGTTTTGATCGGCAATCTGTGCGCTGCACCAACGGTGCCTATATCAACGACACCTGGCTTTACGACCCTGCGACCAACAGCTGGACGGCGGCCACGGGAAGCGTCAACCCCAGCGAGCGCAGCCAGGCACAGATGTATTTCGACTCCAAGAATGGGGTCGTCGTCCTGTTCGGTGGCGTTTCGCCCTCGGGAACGCCGCTGGACGATATCTGGACCTTCGATACCAAAACCCTGCTGTGGACCCAGCAGCAAACACCGGCGACCAACCCCGGCAATGTCAGCCTGGCGCTGACCACGTTTTCCCCCACCACAGGATGCGGCTACTCGGTATATGGGCAGTCCAGGGGCTCTGCGCAATTCGGTATCTGGGAGCTTTGCCTGCGGCCGAACACGCCACCCGCGGCGGCTATCACCGTGTCGTCGGCCAATTTGCAGGCCGGGATTTTCGCGACCTTTTCCGCTTCGACGAGCACAGATGCCGATGGAAACATCGCAAGCTATGCGTGGGATTTCGGTGACGGGACGACGGCAACTGGCGTTTCAGCAACGAAGCTTTATGCGGCAGCCGGCACCTACACTGTCCAGTTGACGGTCACGGACTCCGTAGGCGCGATATCCACCGCCACCCGGCAGGTCGTGGTATCGCAAGGAACTTACTCGCCGCCGAGCGCGAATTTCTCGGTACAGCCTGGTGTTGGTGTCGCTGGCGGAACTGCACAGTTCTCCGCCGCTTCCAGCAGCACACCCAATACCGCCATTACGTCTTATGCCTGGGATTTCGGCGATGGCACGTCCGGAAGCGGCGTCAGCGTCAACAAGGTGTACCAGTATGTCGGCAATTATCAAGTCACCTTGACCATCACAGACGATCGCGGATTGAGCGCCGTAAAGACGGCTCCATTTGCAGTTGGAGCACCTGCCGGCATTGCCACGAACGTCGCGTTGGCCGCCAATGGGGGCGTCGCATCAGCCTCCAGTGTCTATGACAGTCGCTATCCGGTGGAATCGATCAACAACGGCGATCGGCTGGGCTTGAACTGGAATGCCGGCGGGGGATGGAACGATGCCACATACGGCCTCTACCCGGACTGGGTACAGATTGATTTCGACGGCGTCCAGACAATTGGCGAAATTGACGTCTTCACACTGCAGGACAACCCTGCCGCGCCGTCGACACCCACTTTGGCGACGACGTTCAGCCAATATGGCATTACGCAATATGAAGTGCAGTATTGGGACGGCGCCGCATGGGTTGACGTGCCGGGCGGCAACGTCACCGGCAACAACAAGGTGTGGCGACAGTTCACGTTCACACCGGTCAGCACGGCGCGCATCCGTGTCCTGGTGACGGGCTCGATGAGCAATTTCTCGCGCATTGTCGAAGTGGAAGCCTGGACGCCGGGAGGTGCAACCAACCAGCCGCCGGTGGCCAACATCAGCGGCCCGACGAGTGGACAAGCCGGCACCAGCCTGAGCTTCTCCGGCGCCGGCAGCACCGACGCGCAAGGCGCGATCGCAAGCTACGCCTGGACGTTCGGCGACGGCACGAGCGCCAGCGGCGTGTCGGCCACCAAGACCTACAGCGCCGCGGGCAGCTACACGGTCACGCTGACGGTGACCGACGCGGGCGGCCTCACCAACAGCACGACGCAGACGGTGGTGATCACGGCGGCCGCCAACCAGCCGCCGGTGGCCAGCATCAGCGGCCCGACGAGTGGGCAAGCCGGCACCAGCCTGAGCTTCTCCGGCGCCGGCAGCACCGATGCGCAAGGCGCGATCGCGAGCTACGCCTGGACGTTCGGCGACGGCACGAGCGCCAGCGGCGTGTCGGCCACCAAGACCTACAGCGCCGCGGGCAGCTACACGGTCACGCTGACGGTGACCGACGCGGGCGGCCTCACCAACAGCACGACGCAGACGGTGGTGATCACGGCAG
>NZ_JBIGIC010000014.1:40918-167483 GCF_043555985.1 Pelomonas candidula
GGCACGAGCGCCAGCGGCGTGTCGGCCACCAAGACCTACAGCGCCGCGGGCAGCTACACGGTCACGCTGACGGTGACCGACGCGGGCGGCCTCACCAACAGCACGACGCAGACGGTGGTGATCACGGCAGCGACGACGGGCGGCGCGGCCATCAATGTCGCCGCGGCCGCCAACGGTGGCGTCGCCACGGCGTCCAGTACGTTCGACTCGCGGTTCCCCGCCAGCGCCGTCAACAACGGCGACCGGCTCGGACTGAACTGGGGCGCTGGCGGCGCCTGGGCGGATGCGACTTCGAACGCCTTCCCGGACTGGGTGCAGATCGACTTCAACGGCACGCAGACGATCGCCGAGATCGATGTGTTCACGCTGCAGGACAACGCCTACTCGCCCTCGACACCGACGCTGGCCATGACGTTCAGCCAGTACGGCATCACGCATTTCGAGGTGCAGTACTGGGATGGCGCCAAGTGGGTGGATGTGCCGGGCGGCAACGTCATCGGCAACAACAAGGTGTGGCGCCAGTTCACCTTCTCCCCCATCACGACGCAGCGCATCCGCATCCTGGTCAACAGCGCCATGTACAGCCTCTCGCGCATTGCCGAGGTGGAGGCCTGGACCGCGCCGCAATGATCAAGACGGCCGGGTCGCCGTAGGCGCCCGGCCCGCGCGGGCGGTCACGCCGCCGCCGCGCCTCCCAGCACACGCTTCACGCCCGCGGCCGCCAGTGACTCCAGCACGCGCGCATCCGCGTCGGCATCGGTCACCAGCACGTCCACCTCGGCCGTCGGGCAGATCTGGATGCGGCTGGCCTGGCCCAGCTTGCTGGCGTCCGCCAGCACGACACGCTGGCGCGCGCGGGACAGCATCGCGCGGGCCACGGTGGCCTCGTTCCAGAGGTAGTCCATTGCGCCGTTGATGGCGTCGAAGCCCACCGGCGACACCAGCGCCCAGTCGACCTGCAGCCGGCCGATCTCGGCGACGGTCTGCTCGCCGTAGGTGGCCGGCACGTCGGTCTCCAGCCGCCCGCCCAGCAGGTGCACCTCGTGGCGTGCGTTGCGGGCCAGAACGGTCGCGGCGTCCAGCGAGTTGGTGATGACGATCAGCCCCTCGCGCGGCGCCAGTTCGTCGGCCAGCGCCAGCGTCGTCGAGCCGGCGTCCAGGAAGCAGGCCTGGCCCGGCTGGATCAGCGCCGCGGCGAGGCGGGCGATGTGGCGCTTCTGCAGTTGCCGAAGGCCGGTGCGCTCCAGGTAGGCCGGCTCGGGCGGCACGGCCGGCGCCGCGGCAGGTGGCACCGCGCCGCCATGCACGCGCGCCAGCTGGCCCGAGCGCTCCAGTTCGATGAGGTCACGCCGCACGGTCTCGCGGGACACGCCCAGCGCCTCGGCGAAGTGTTCGGTCGTCAGGCGGTGATGGGTCTGGAGCAGGTCCAGGATGCGGCGGTGTCGTTCGGCAACCCACATGAGCGGCAAGGGACAGTAAGGAGGAGCGCGGCCGGAGTGGGCCAGAGCTGCGTGGCGATTGTGTGAATCTGAGGCTGGATGTGGAAATCCGTGGAAATCAGGTCACAGACACCGAGTTGTCGCAGAACTGTCGTGGATTTTTGTGACATTGCGGCGCGTCACACAGCCGCCTTCGGGTCATCCCCGAGGGCGGCATCCGCAGCCTCCACACGCGCAACGCGCCCCACATCATGCGATCTGCAGTTCACGCCCTCACCCCCCTGGCCGCCCTGCTGGGCCTGGCCTTCACCCTGCCGGCGCTGGCCCAGACCAGCGAGACCACCGAGCTCGAACGCGTCACGGTCACACAGGGCCGCGGCCAGATCCGCTCCGTGCAGGGCCTGACCAAGGCCGACTTCGAGGCTGCTGCCGCCGTCGGCCAGAGCCCGCTGGCCACCGTGTCGCGCCTGCCCGGCGTCAACTTCCAGTCGGCCGACCCGCTGGGCAACTACGAGTGGTCCACCCGCTTCACGGTGCGCGCCTTCTCGCAGAACCAGCTGGGCTTCACGCTGGACGGCGTGCCGCTGGGCGACATGAGCTACGGCAACCTCAACGGCCTGCACATCAGCCGCGCCATCAGCAGCGAGAACGTCGCCCGCGCCGACCTGTCGCAAGGCACCGGCTCGCTGGACACGCCCTCGTCCAGCAACCTCGGCGGCACGCTGCAGTTCTACTCATCCGACCCGGCCAAGGCCTTCGGCCTGC
The DNA here is from genome assembly GCF_043555985.1 of Pelomonas candidula. Lineage (NCBI taxonomy): Bacteria > Pseudomonadati > Pseudomonadota > Betaproteobacteria > Burkholderiales > Sphaerotilaceae > Roseateles > Pelomonas candidula. The sequence continues at coordinate 43,123 of NZ_JBIGIC010000014.1, forward strand.
AGGCCTCGCAGACGCTGGGCAGCGACAGCAACCACCGCACCTTCGTGCGCCTGGACAGCGGCCAGTCCGACCTTGGCGCTATCTACGCCAGCTACACCCACCAGCAGGCCGACAAGTGGCGCGGCGCAGGCGAGCAGCGTCAGGACCAGTTCAACCTGAAGTACGTGAAGGACTTCGGCGAAAACCGCCTGTCGGCCTTCATCAACACGTCCAACCGTCGCGAAGTCGACTACCAGGACATGTCGCTGGAGATGATCAAGCGCCTGGGCTACAACTGGGACAACTATTACCCCGACTTCAACGCCGCGCTGCAGTCGGCCAAGGGCGTCTGGACCCACGGCGAGACCAGCATGGACGACGCCTACTACGCCGGCTCCGGCCTGCGCAAGGACACGCTGGCCGGCGTGACGCTGGACGCCAAGCTGGCCGACAAGCTCAGCCTGAAGACCACCGTCTACCACCACAAGAACGACGGCCGCGGCCTGTGGTTCACGCCCTACGTGGCGTCGCCCGACGGCACGCCCATCTCGCTGCGCACGACCGAGTACGGCATCAAGCGCGACGGCCTGACCGCCACGCTGGACTACGAGATCGCCGGCCACCAGCTGCGCGCCTCGGTCTGGCACGAGAGCAACGACTTCGACCAGGCCCGCCGCTTCTACGCCGTCAGCGCCAACGCCATTCCGGACGTCTACAGCTTCCCGAGCAACCCGTTCGCGACGCAGTGGCAGTACACCTTCCACACCAAGACGGACCAGTTCTCGCTGTCCGACACCTATGCCCTCACGCAAGACCTGACGCTGGGTGCCGGCTTCAAGTCCCTGCGCGCCAAGATCGACGCCGAGCGCCAGGTCGGCACCGGTCCGGTGGGCAGCATCACGGCCAGCAAGGGCTTCCTGCCGCAGGTGGGCCTGAACTACCGCCTCAGCCGCAGCGACGAGCTGTTCGCCAGCGTGTCGCGCAACATGCGCGCCTACCAGGGCGCCGCCACCGGTACGACGCCGTTCGCGACGACGCAGACCGGCTTCGACGCGATCAAGGGCTCGCTGCGCCCTGAAACGTCGGACAACTTCGAAGCCGGCTGGCGCACCAGCAGCAAGCTCTACGAAGCTGCCGTCACTGCCTACCTCGTCAACTTCAAGGACCGCCTGCTGGGCGTGACGCAAGGTTCCGGCATCCAGGGCAACCCCACCGTGCTGAGCAACGTGGGCGGCGTGCGCACCAAGGGCCTGGAAGCCGCGCTGTCGCTGCGCCTGATGCCGGGCGTGAGCTGGTACAACAGCCTGAGCCTGAGCAACTCGACCTACCGCGACAACGTCGTCAGCAAGGACGCGAGCAACAACCCCGTCACCGTGGCCACCGCCGGCAAGCATGTCGTCGACGCGCCCGACCAGATGGTCAAGAGCATCCTCAGCTACGACGACGGCCAGTGGTTCGGCAACCTCGGCGCCGACTACATGTCCAAGCGCTACTACAGCTACCTGAACGACGCCGCGGTGTCCGGCCGCACGCTGTTCAACCTGAGCGGCGGCCTGCGCGCCAAGTCGCTGGGCTTCCTGTCCGAAGGCAGCGTTCAGGTGGGCGTGACCAACCTGGGCGACAAGAAGTACATCTCCACGGTGGGCAGCAACGGCTTCGGCAACAGCGGCGACAGCCAGACGCTGCTGACCGGCGCACCGCGCCAGTTCTTCGTGACCTTCACCGGCAAGCTCTGATGGCCCCCGCCCAGCTCGACCGGCGCCAGCTCGTGCTGGCCGCCGGGCTGGCGGCGGTGGGCGTGAGCGCCCAGGCGGGCTCGCGCCCGCTGGCGCTCGGAGCGCCCGCCGACGCGCAGCACCTGCGCATCGCTTTCGGCTCCTGCGCCAAGCAGTCCAAGCCGCAGCCCATCTGGGCGGCGGTGCGGGCCGCGCGGCCGGAGCTGTTCCTCTTCCTCGGCGACAACCTGTACGCCGACGCGCAGGACGCCGACACGCTGCGCCAGCGCTACGCCGAGTTCCGCCGCGTCGAAGCGCTGCAGTCCTTCCGCCGCGACGTGCCCCACCTCGCGATCTGGGACGACCACGACTTCGGCGATGACGACGTGGGCGGCGACTACCCGCTGAAGGCCCTGTCGCAGCAGCTGTTCTGCGACGAATGGGGCGAGCCCGCCGACTCGCCGCGCCGCACGCGACCGGGCGTCTACGAGGCCTACCGCATCGAGCGCGGCGGCCGCACGGTGCAGGTGCTGATGCTGGACCTGCGCTTCAACCGCACGTCGCTCGTCGCCGACCCCGCGCTGAAGCAGGGCTACGTGGCGATGTATACGAAGGCCAAGCTCGGCGGCGGCCCGATGAAGGGCTGGTACGTGCCCAATCTCGACCCCGCCGCCACGCTGCTGGGCGAGGCGCAGTGGGCCTGGCTGGCCGAGCGCCTGGCCGAGCCGGCCGACGTGCGCATCCTCTGCTCCAGCGTGCAGCTGGCTGCCGAAGGCACGGGCTGGGAGGGCTGGAACAACTTCCCGCTCGAACGCCAGCGCCTCGTCGACCTGATCCGCGAGAAGCGGGCCGAAGGCGTCGTCGTCGTCAGCGGCGACATGCACTACGCCGACCTGTCGCGCTGGGACACCCCCGCCTGCTACCCGCTGTGGGACCTCACCTCCAGCGGCCTGACCGAGGTCTGGGACATCCCGACCCCCAACGCGCGCCGCGTGGGCGGGGTCTATGCTGACATCAACTTCGGCCTCGTCGACCTGGACTTCTCCGGCCCCGTACCGGCGCTGACCCTCAGCATCCGCGACGTGAAGGGCGAGACCCGCCTGCAACACCGCCTGAACCTCGACCAACTCCGCTTTCCCAGCAAGGCATGAGCACTCTCACCCGCCGTGAACTCCTCGCCGGCCTGGCCGGTGCCGGCCTCGCGCCGCTCGCCGGTGCGCAGCCGGCCAACCTCGTGGCCGCCGCGCGCGCCGAGGGCCGCGTCGCCAGCGTCGGCATGCCCGACGACTGGGCCAACTGGCGCGCCACCTGGGCCGACCTGCAGCGGCTGTACGGCCTCGCCCATGTCGACACCGACATGACCAGCGCCGAGGAGATCGCCAAGATCGAGGCCGAGCGCGCCAACGCGAGCATCGACATCGGCGACGTCGGCTTCGAGTTCGGCGCCATCGCCAAGGCCCGCGGCATCACGCGCGCCTACAAGCCCACCACCTGGGCCCAGGTGCCCGACTGGGCCAAGGACGCCGACGGCCACTGGGCGCTGGCCTACACCGGCACCATCGCCTTCGCCGTCAACAAGCGGCTGCTGAAGGACGTGCCGCGCAGCTGGAAGGCGCTGTTCGCGGCGGCACCGCGCGTGATGGTCGGCGCCGTCGGCCGCGCGGCCCAGGCCAACGCGGCCGTGCTGGCCGCGGCCCACGCGCTGGGCGGCGACGAGACGAAGCTGCAGCCCGCGCTGCAGGCCTTCGCCCAACTCGCCAAGGCGCGCAAGCTGCTGTCCACCGACCCGTCGCCCGCGCTGATGGAGCGCGGCGAGGCCGAGGTCTTCCTGCTGTGGGACTTCAACGCACTGAGCTACCGCGACAAGCTGCCCAACGCGGCCGACTACGAAGTGCTGATCCCCGGCGATGGCTCCATCACCAGCGGCTACACGACGCTGCTGAACACCTACTCCAAGCGCCCCAACGCCGGCAACCTGGCGCGCGAGTACATCTTCAGCGACGCCGGCCAGCTCAACCTCGCCCGCGGCAACGCGCGACCCATTCGCGTGGATCACCTGGCCCTGCCCGACGACGTGAAGAAGAAGCTGCTGCCGGCGGCGCAGTACGCGGCCGCCCGCGCGCTCAAGCCGCAGCTGTGGACCGAAGAGGTCAAGAAGCTGCCGCGCGCCTGGCAACGGGAAGTCCTCGGCGCATGAACAAGCTCGTCCTCCTCCTCGTCGACGGCCTGCGTGCCGACACGGCGCGCGACTACCTCGGCTACGTCCAGGCCCTGAACGAGGCCGGCCGCGCGCACTGGAGCACGCTGCGCTGCGAGCTGCCCAGCCTGTCGCGCCCGCTCTACGCCACCGTGCTGAACGGCCGCACGCCGCTGGACCACGGCATCCTCGGCAACAGCCAGGCTGGCCAGCGCTGTGGCGACACGGTCTTCGACGACCTCGCCGCCGCCGGCCGTACGTCGGCCGTCGCGGCCTATCACTGGGTCTTCGAGCTGCTGACGGGCGCCGTCTTCGACCCGCTGGCGCACCGCGAGACCGCCCTGCCCCAGCTCGGCATCGAGGCCGCTCGCTGGTACTGGGAGGACGACTATCCCGACTCCCACCTGCTGGCCGACGCCGAGGCCATGCGCCTGGCACAGTCGCCCGACTTTCTGCTCGTCCACCCGATGGGGCTGGACCTGGCCGGCCACCGCCACGGCGGCGAGTCCACCGGCTACTCGATGGCCGCACGCAAGCTCGACATGGTGCTGGCCCAGGCGCTGCCGCGCTGGCATGCCGCCGGCTACGACCTGCTGCTGACCAGCGACCACGGCATGCACGCTGACCACTGGCACGGCGGCCCGCTGCCCGTCGAGCGCGACGTGCCGCTGGTCTGGCTGCCGCACACCGGCGGCGCCGAGGCCCCGGCCGGCTGGCCCACGACGCAGACTGGCCTCCGCGGCTTCGTCGCGCGGCGCCTCGGATGCAGCTGACCCCGGCCCGCGCCTGGCTCGCCGCCGGGCCTCTGCTCCTGCTGATGGCCGCGGCGCTGCTGCTGCCGTTCGGCTGGCGCAGCGTCGACCTGCTGCGTGCCTGCGTCAGCGGCAGCGAATGCGCGCTGCACGAACTGTGGGCCGACCGCTTCTACATCGACGCCATCGCGCGCACCGTGTTGTTGTCGGCGGCATCGACGGCGCTGGGCCTGGTGCTGGGTCTGGGCGCCGCGCTGCACCTCGTCGCCCACCCGCGCTGGGAGAAGCCGGTCGCCGTGCTGGCCGGCCTGGGCGCCAACTTCGCCGGCGTGCCGCTGGCCCTGTCGCTCACGCTGCTGCTCGGCAGCCAGGGCGTGCTGACCACCATCGCTCGCGACGCCGGCCTGCTGCAGAGCTGGGACCTGAACAGCGATGCCGGCCTGCTGCTGGCCTTCACCGCTTTCCAGGTGCCGCTGGCCGTGGCGCTGCTGATCGCACCGGTGCGCCTGCTGGACCCCGCGCTCGCCGAAGCCGCCGCCACGCTCGGCGCCCGGCCCGCCGCCTTCTGGCGCCGCGTGGGCCTGCCGCTGCTGGCACCCAGCCTCGTCGAGACGGCCAGCCTGCTGTTCGCCAACGCGGCCGCCGCCTACGCCACGCCCTTCGCGCTGGCCGGCACGGCCAGCCCCGTGCTGGCCGTGCGCATCGCCGCGGCCGTCAGCGGCGACATCTTTTCGCAGCCCGAGCTGGCCACCGCCCTGTCGCTGGTGATGGCCGTGCTGCTGCTCACCGTCATCGCCGGCGGCCGCTGGTGGTCAGCACGGCTGAGGCGTTCGGCATGAAGGCGCTCAACCGCCCCTGGCGCCTGCCCGCCATCGCCTTCTGGGCCGCGGCGCTGCTCGTGCTGCTGCCGCCGCTGGCCGTGGCGGCCTACGCCTTCAGCGAGCGCTGGGACCAGGGCCTGCTGCCGCAAGGCGCCACCTGGCACTGGCTGGCCGGGCTGGCCGCCGACGAGCACGTGCGCACCGCCGCGTGGAACTCGGTCTGGATCTCCGGCGCCGCCGCCGCGCTGGCCGTGGTGCTGGGCGGCGCGGCCAGCCTGGCCGGCCATCTCGCGTCACCGCGGCTCAAGGCCCTGCTTGATGCGCTGGCCCTGCTGCCCTACGCCATCCCGCCGGTCGTCGTCGCCATCGGCGCGCTGGACCTGTTCGTCGGCCGCTGGGGCGATGTGCTGGACCTGCGCGCCGTCTACGTCGGCCTGCTGGCCGCGCTGCTGTTTCCGCTGGTGCACCAGACGCTGTCCGCCGCACTGCAGCAGTTGGACGCCCGGCCGCTGATCGACGCCAGCCGCACGCTGGGTGCCTCCGACGGCCTGCTGCTGCGCCGCGTGCTGCTGCCGCTGCTGCTGCCGGCCTTCGCGGCGGCCGGGCTGCTGGCCTGGACGACGGCGGCCATGGAGTTCGCCATCGCCAACCTGCTGCTGGCCGGCTCGCTGGAGCTGCTGCAGCCCCTCGTCAACGGCCTGCGCGGCGCCAACGGCCACCTCGCGGCGGCGCTGATCGTCGTCAGCCTCGCCATCGTCACCCTGCTCGGCATCCTCGTGCATCTGCTCACCTCATGGCGAACCCCAGCGCGCTCCTGATCCACCAGGCCCACCTGGCCCTTGGCGGCCGGGCCATCCTGCAAGGCATCGATCTCGACCTGCCCCGCGGCCAGGTGCTGGCCCTGCTGGGCGGCTCGGGCTGCGGCAAGACCACGCTGCTGCGTGCCATCGCCGGCCTGCAGGCCCTGGACGGTGGCACGGTCCACCTCGACGGCCGCGACGTCAGCCGGGTGCCCACGACGGCGCGCGGCATCGGCGTCGTCTTCCAGCACTACGCGCTGTTCCCCAACCTCAGCGTGCAGGACAACATCGGCTTCGGCCTGCAGGCCCGCGGCGAGAGTGCGGCGGCGCAGCAGGCCCGCATCGCCGAACTGCTGGCGCTGGTGGGCCTGGCCGAGCACGCGGCCAAGCGCCCCGGCCAGCTCTCCGGCGGCCAGCGCCAGCGCGTGGCCCTGGCGCGCGCGCTGGCGCCGCGTCCTTCGCTGCTGCTGCTGGACGAGCCCTTCTCGGCGCTGGACGAATCCTTCCGCATCCCGCTGCGCCGCTCCTTCCGCCAGTTGCAGCGCGAGCTGGGCCAGAGCTGCGTGCTCGTCACGCACGACCGCGACGAAGCCTTCGAGCTGGCCGACCAGGTGGCCGTGATGTTCGACGGCCGCATCGAGCAATGCAGCCCGCCGGCCGAGCTGTGGCAGCGCCCGCACACGCGGCGCGTGGCCGACTTCCTCGGCGCCTTCAACCGGCTCGATGCACGTACGCTGCCCGAACCCTGGCGCCGCGACAACGGCAGCTGGATCGCCCCGCTCGCGTCGCTGCAGATCGCCACGCCTGACACACCGGCCGACGCCTGGCGCTTCACTGCCGACGTGGTGGCGGCCCACCCCGGGCTGCAGCACACCAGCGTCGAGCTGCGGGCCTGGGACGGTCATGCCCTCGTGCTGAACCTGCCGCCCGGCGCGCACCCACCCGGAGCCGGCGCGCGGCTGGACCTCGCGCTGCCCGCGGCGGCGCTGCAGTGGCTGCCGGATTGAGGCCCGTTCACAAGCTGTAGCACTCCGGCCCGTCAACCGAGCCGGCGGGCCGACGTTCAAGGAGACACCGGCCAACAAAACCGGCCCCTTGACGAAAGCCCGACCATGACCACGCTGACCCTCACCTTCAACGGCCCGACGTCCCAGGCCCGCCAGGCACTCGGAAACCTGCTGCAACGCTACCGCTCGGCCTACTTCGTGGAGCGCAGCAGCCACGAGTACGCCGTGACCGCCGACGATGCGACCGCGGCCGAGCTGGCACGCCAGCCGCTGTGGTCCACCCGCGCCGTGCCGGCACCGACACAGCGCTGACCCCAGCGGCTCAGAGCCGCCACCCATGCTCGACGAGGCCACTGCAAGCGACGCTCCGACAACGGAGCCAGCGGCAGTGGCCTCTGTCTTGTCCGGTCCATCTGCGTCCATGGCTCTCGCGGGCACCGTCCTAACTTTCGCCTCACCTTCGCCTCATCGAGCCCTCACCGGCGCTGCCTAGAGTCAACGTCATCGGCTGCGCCGCAGCCTGACCAAGGAGTTCTCGATGACCCAGACCGCCAAGATGTCGCTGACCGCCGCAGCCGCCGCGCTGCTGGCCGCCGGCGTGACGCTGACCACCACGGCTTCGGGCTGGACCCTGCCCGGCTTTGGCAAGACCCCCGCGACCGCCGCGGCCGCCGATGCCTCGTCGGGAAGCGCATCGCCCACCACGGTGGCCCTGGCCACGCCGACGGCAACACCGGCCACCGCCGGCGCGCTGCCACCCGCCCAGCTGCCCAACTACCGCGCCATCGTGCAGACGCAGGGGCCGGCCGTCGTCGGCATCACCGTGGCCGGCCTGCACAAGGTCGGCAACATGGAGTCGGACGACGACGCCTCCAGTGCTTCGAACGGCCAGGGCGGCGACGATCCCTTCTTCCGCTTCTTCCGCGGCATCCCCGGCCTGCGCATGCCGCAGCAGATGAACCCCGGCGCCCAGCCCTTCCGCGGCCAGGGCTCGGGCTTCATCATCAGCAGCGACGGCCTGGTGCTGACCAACGCCCACGTCGTGCGCGACGCCAAGCAGGTCACCGTCAAGCTCAGCGACCGCCGTGAGTTCTCCGCCAAGGTGCTGGGCAGCGACCCCGCCACGGACATCGCCGTGCTGAAGGTCGATGCCAAGGGCCTGCCCACCGTGCAGCTGGGTGACCCCAAGCAGGTGCAGGTGGGCGACTACGTGCTGGCCATCGGCGCGCCCTACGGCTTCGAGCAGACAGCCACGCAGGGCATCGTCAGCGCCAAGGGCCGCTCGCTGCCGGGCGAGAGCGTCGTGCCCTTCATCCAGACCGACGCGGCCGTGAACCCCGGCAACTCCGGCGGCCCGCTGTTCGACGCCTCGGGCCGCGTCGTCGGCGTGAACGCGCAGATCTACTCGCAGAGCGGCGGCTTCCAGGGCCTGGCCTTCTCCATCCCGGTGGACGTGGCGCTGAAGGTCAAGGACCAGATCGTCGCGCACGGCAAGGTCGAGCATGCGCGGCTGGGCGTGACGCTGCAGGACCTGTCGGCCCCGCTGGCCGCGTCCTTCGGGCTGGACGCACCGAACGGCGCCCTGGTGTCCAGCGTCGTGCCGGGCAGCGCCGCAGCCAAGGCCGGCCTGAAGGCGGGCGACGTCATCACCGCCATCGACGGCGAGACGGTGCACGTGGCGGGTGACATCTCCAGCCGCGTGGGCCTGGCGCGCCCCGGCGACAAGCTCAAGCTGGAGCTGTGGCGCGACAAGTCCCGCACCACCGAGACCGTGGCGCTGGGCCATGCCGACAAGGACGAACAGGAAGCCGCCGCCGCACCGCAAGGCGCCTCGCTGGGCCTGGCACTGCGCCCGCTGCAGCCGCAGGAGCTGCGTGGCTCGGGGCTGGACCACGGCCTGCTGATCGAACGCGTGGCCGGCCCGTCCCAGCTGGCTGGCGTGCAGCCCGGCGACGTGTTGCTGGCGCTGAACGGCAAGCCCGTGCAGGACGTGGAGCAGGTGCGTGCCGCGCTCAAGAGCAACCCCAAGCAGGTCGCCTTGCTCGTGTCGCGCGACGGCCAGCAGATTTTCGTGCCGGTGCGGCTGGGCTGATCGGCTCGGCGCACACCTTCGGCGGGCCTGCGGGTCCGCCTTTTTTATGGCCGGGTGAAAACTCACGCCGGCTGCGGCCACCCGCTGCGCTAGGCTGCGCGCCGTCGCATCAACCACGGGGCGCGCGCTGGAAATCCTCTTTGAACTGTTGGCCGAACTGCTCTTCCAGGTTCTCGGCGAGGTGCTCGTGGAAGTGGGCCTGCAGTCGCTGGTCGCCCCGTTCCGCAGGCAGCCCAACGTCTGGCTGGCGGTGCTTGGCCACGCGCTGCTGGGTGCCTTGCTGGGTGCGTTGAGCCTGTGGGCCTGGCCCCACCACCTCATGCGCGACGGCTGGCCGCGACTGCTCAACCTGGTCGTCACGCCGGTCATCGCCGGCCTGGTCATGGCGCTGCTGGGCCGCTGGCGCGCCCGCCGCGGCGACGCCGTGCTGCGCATCGACCGCTTCGCCTACGGCTACCTGTTCGCGCTCAGCATGGCTGTCGTGCGATTCAACTTCGCGAGCTGACATGACACCTCTGCGCTGGACGCTGACCCTGCTGGCCGCCGGTGCCGCGGCCGCGGGCCTGCTTCTCTTGGCGCGCGAGCCTGCCGACGGCCCGCCCCCGCCCGCCCCGCAGCCGCTGGCGCCGGCATCGTCGACGAGCCTGCCCGCGGCCGCGTCGGCTGCGACCACGGCGGCCAGCGGCATCCTGACTGCCACGCTGCCGGCGAGACCTGCCACTTCTGCCCCGCCACCGCCACGCATCGGCTCCGAAGGCTACGGCCCGCACATCGACCGCGCGCAGGCCGGCAACGACGCGCAGGCGGCCTGGGAGGCGGTGCAATGGCTGCGCAACTGCACCTCCACCGAGGCGCGACGCAACAGCTTCGAGAACGTGCGCAACCAGGGCGTGGCGCCGGAGCTGATGACGCAGTTGATGGTCGAGGCCGACGCCGAAGCGCGCCGCTGCCAGACCGTCACGGCCCAACACCGCGCCATGCTGCCCGAGCTCGCCGCGCGGGCCATGCGCGGCGGCGTGCCCGAGGCGGCGTCGGCCTATGCCGAGAGCGTCTTTCCCGGCGACCTGACGCCGGCGCAGCGCCAGGAGGTAGCCAACGCCATGCGCCGCGACGCCAATGCCGGCGACGCATTGAGCCTGCTCGGCGCCATGCTTGCAAACGAGGCCTGGGGGCTCAGTGACGCCGAGAAGCTGGGCTACCTGACGGCCTACGGCAACCTGCCGGACCAACCCGACGCCACGACCACCGCCAAGACCCTGCTCGAACAGGGCATCGTCCGCTTCAAGGCACCGCCAACACCCGAACAACTGGCCGTGGCCAAACAGGCGGCGCAGGCGATCGTGGAGCGTGCCCGCGCCAAGGCAATGCCCCGGTGACGGCATGAACGCGCCTCGCTGGACGCTGCCCCTGCTCGCCGCCGGCACCGTGGCCGCCGGCCTGCTCTTCGCGACGCGCGCCCCTGAAGAAGGCGTACCGGCGGCAGCCGAGCGGCCAGCCATGGCCGCCCGGGCATCGAACCTGCCCCACGCCGCGCCGGCCAGCGCCGCCCCAGCCTCGGCAGCGCCTCCCGCGATCAACGCCCCGGCCTCGCCTCCACCCGTCGGCTCCGAGGGCTATGGCCCGCACATCGAGCGCGCGCTGGCCGGCGACGACATCGCCGCCGCCTGGCTGGCGGTGCAGTGGCTGCAGAACTGCGCCTCGAACGAGCAGCGGCGCAAGATCTTCGAGCAGTTGCGCGACCAGGGCACGCTGCCGCAGCAGGCGGCCGGCGCATTGATGGGCCAGATGGACGCGGAAGCCCGCCGCTGCCAGACCGTCACCGCCGAGCACCGCGCGATGCTGCCGGAGCTGGCCGCACGGGCCATGCGCGCCTCCGTGCCGCTGGCCGCGGCAGCCTACGCCGGTGCCGTCGATCCCGCGAGCCTGACCGCGACACAGCGCCAGGAAGTGGCCGACGCGCTGCGACGCGACGCCCAGACCAACGGCGTGATGAGTCTGCTCGCCGCCATGGAGGCCGACGAGGCCTGGGGGCTGACCGACGCCGAACGGTTGGGATTCCATGCCGCCGTGAAGCAGCTGGGCGACGAGCCCGACGAACCGCACAGCATCAACGTGGCCCGGTCCCTGGCCATTCACAGCGCGCAGCGGTTCAAGACACCGCCGACACCCGAACAGCAGGCAGCGGCCACGCTGGCCGGGCAGCAGATCGTCGCGCGGCTGAAGGCCGCCGGGCAGCCATGACCCCGGAAAAACAGTGAAGCCGTTCTAGGAGGCACGCGATCCGGAGTCCAGCGGGTGAGCGATGACAATGTCGACGCCTTGACCTTCGCAAGCCTCCACGTCAACGAAAGGGCTGGCGAAGTCGCGACGACATGACCGGCCTTGGGGGGGGCCGATGAACCTGATGAAGCAAACCATCAAGGGCTTGAACAATGGCCTGACGTCGCGAACGCGGTGGGGTGTCGCGCAATGAATCGACGTGGACTCTGGATAGCCATCGGCGCCGTGGTGGTGGTGCTCGGCTTCATGCAAGGAACGGCAATGGCAAAGATGGTGTTGTGGTCAGCGATGAAAGGCCGCGTGCTGCTGAAGGGGCAGCCGGCGGCGGGGGCGGTGCTGGTGAGGAACTACAGCTGGCATTGGAAGAACGAGAAGGGATCTGATCGGACCGTGGCCAACGCGGCGGGCGAGTTCAGTTTTCCGGCCATCGAAGGCCGCTCGTTGCTCGGTTTCCTGCCGCACGAGCCGGTGATCGAGCAGGTCATGACGATCGAGTACCAGGGTAAGAGCTACGACGCCTGGGCGTACTTCAAGCGCGACTACAACCACAACGACGAGACCAACGGGCGGCCCATCAACATCACTTGCCGCCTTGAAGCCGAGCTCGCCGCCCACGGCGACATCACGAGCATTTGCGAATTCAACTAACAAATCTCAGGGAGGGCAGCCCATCATGAGCACACACACACTCCCAGTCAGGCTGCGACCGTTGCCTCTGGCGTCTGCTCCCTGCGCGTCGAGCCTTCGGAGGCGATGAGCATCGCCAAGACCGCCCCTCTGAAGATCGACGGCTTGTCGGAGGCTCATCTCGCTTCACCGGCACGTCGGGCGCGCTGATGTTCAAGTCGCTGTCCCGGTGTTGCTGCAAGGAGCTGGGAGCACCTTCGAGTCAAGGCACCCGATGAGCGAGAAGTCAAGGGGTGGCTGGAGAACGCCGCCCAGGGTTCCGGCGGCTTCGTGATGGGCTCGGCCAAGCTGATCGACATGATCGGCCGCGTGCTGACCTACCTGCTCAAGGCTGCCGGCAAGGTGATTGGCGGTGCCGTGGGCCTGGCCTTCGCCGGCGGCGTGACCATCCTCGACCAGATCGCCTGGCTGTTGAACCAGGCGGTACACGCTTCGGTCGAGCTCGGCCGCGGCATCACGACGCTGGTGGGCATGATCTTCAAGTTCCTGGGCCGCACGGTGATCCAGGGCACGCAGATCACCGTCGCGTTCCTTCGCTGGGTGCTGGAACTGCTGTTCTCTGCGTTGCGGTCGGCTGCGCACCTCGCGCTGTCAGTCGTGGGCTGATCGCGCTGAGGCCGCACGGCAGGCCCAGTAGGCGCGCCCTCAAGCCATCCCGTTGCCGACGTAGTCAGCAAACCCCGGCCGCGTGCTCAGGCGCTGCAACCAGGCGTCCACGGCAGGCAGTTCAGCACGCGTGATCGGCGCGTTCTTCCAGCGTTGGGCGGACAGGCCCAGCACGACGTCGGCCAGCGTGAAGTCGTCGCCCGTCACGTAGGCGCCGGTGCGCGCGAGCTGCGCGTCCAGCAGGGTCATGTGGCGATTCCAGTTGGTCACGCTGGCCTCGATGGCCTCGGGCGTGGCCGGCTGGCCGCGCAGCAAGGCCATGAAGGCCACGCGCCACGAGTTGTTCAGCTCGCCGCCCTGCCAGTCCATCCATTGCTCGACCCTGGCGCGCGACTGCGGCTCGGTGGGCAGCAGCGTCGTCGCACCGAACTTGCCGGCGAGGTAGCGGCAGATGCTGTTGCTCTCCCACAGCACGAAGTCGCCGTCGATGAGGACGGGGATGAGGCCGTTGGGGTTCAGCGCGAGGTACTCGGGCTCCTTGGGCGAGCGGAAGCCTGGCCCCCAGTCCTCGCGTTCGAGGTCCAGGTCGAGTTGGGCGGCAGTCCACATGACCTTGCGGACGTTGATGGAGGCGAGGCGGCCGAGGAGCTTCATGGCGGGGGTGTCAGTTGTTGCGCGGCCTCGCGGCCGGCGGGGGTGAGATGGGCGGTCCAACGACCCGCATCGTCGCAGACCAGCCGCACCCAGCCTGGGCCGGGCGCGCCGCCGATGACAGCGGCGCTCAACGCCGTGCCCTCGCGCAGCAGCACGCTGACGCGCTCGTCCAGCCGCTTGGCCAGCCGCGCCAGTGCCACGCCCCTGCCTTCGTCCAGCTCCAGCAGCAGGCGCAGCAGCGCGTGCTCAGCCATGCCGGCTCAGCGTGACCGGGATGGACTTGCTGGTGGGCGTGCGCGCCGTGATCGAGAAGCTCTCCAGCGGCACCAGCGGATTGGTCTCGGGGTAGTAGCTGGCGAGGCAGCCACGCGGGATGTCGTACTCGACGAGCAGGAAGCGCTCGGCGTGGCGCTGCTGCACATCCGTGCCCGATTCGCTGACGTACAGGCTGGTGATGTCCACCCAGTCGCCGGCTTTCATGCCGAGGTCCCTCAGGTCGTCGGCGTGGATGAAGACGACGCGGCGGTGGCCGTAGACGCCGCGGTAGCGATCGTCGTGGCCGTAAATGGTCGTGTTGTACTGGTCGTGCGAGCGCAGCGTCGTCAGCGTGAACACGCGCACATCGCGCTGCCGCTCGGCGACGCGCTCGACGGCGAGGTCGGTCGGCATCGCATGCGTGCTGAACGCAGCCTTGCCGCCGGGGTTGGTCCAGACGCGCTCGCTGGCGGTGTTGCGCAGGCGGAAGCCGCCGGGCTGCTTGATCTTCTCGTTGAAGCCGGCGAAGTCCGGCAGCACGGCCTCGATCTTGTCGCGGATGAGGGCGTAGTCACCGGCGAGCTGCAGCCACGGCGTGCGGCTGTTCGTCAGCGTGGCGGTGGCCATGCGCGCGACCAGCATGGGCTCGGAGATCAGGTGCTCGGAGGCCGGCGCATTCATGCCCGACGAGAGGTGCACCATGCTCATCGAGTCCTCCACCGTCACACCCTGCGGGCCGCTGGCCTGCACGTCGATCTCGGTGCGGCCCAGCACCGGCAGCACCAGCGCCTTCCTGCCATGCACGACGTGGCTGCGGTTGAACTTGGTCGTCACGTGCACGGTGAGCTCGCACTGGCGCAGCGCTCGCCAGGTGGCGGCCGTGTCGGGCGTGGCGGCGGCGAAGTTGCCGCCCATCGCGATGAAGACCTTGCCTTTGCCGTCAAGCATGGCCTGGATGGCGCCGACGGTGTCGACGCCATGTTCGCGCGGCGGCTCGAAGCCGAAGACCTCGCCCAGCTTGTCGAGGAAGGCTGCCGCTGGCTTCTCGTAGATGCCCATCGTGCGGTCGCCCTGCACGTTGCTGTGGCCGCGCACCGGGCAGGCGCCGGCGCCTTCGCGGCCGAGGTTGCCTCGCAGCAGCAGCAGGTTGACGATCATCTGGATGGTCGCCACCGAGTGCCGGTGCTGCGTGATGCCCATGCCCCAGCAGGCGATGACGCGCTCGCTGGTGGCGTAGATGTCGGCTGCCTGCTCGATCTGCTCGCGCGTCAGGCCCGAGGCCTCGACGAGCGGCTCCCACGGCTGCGCGCGCAGGTCGGCGATGAAGGCGTCGAAACCCTGCGTGTGTTCGGCGATGAAGGCATGGTCCAGCGCGCCCTGCTCGACGACGCGCTTGCACATGCCCTTGAGCAAGGCGAAGTCGCCGCCGACCTTGAGCTGGAAATAGTGGCTGCTGATCGGCGAGTCGCCCAGCGTGGCCATCTCCATCGCGTTCTGCGGGTCGGCAAAGCGCTCCAGGCCGCGCTCGCGCAGCGGGTTGAAGCTGACGATGCGCGCGCCGCGCTTGCGGGCCGCGCGCAGCTCGCCCAGCATGCGCGGGTGGTTGGTGCCGGGGTTCTGGCCAAAGACGAGGATGCAGTCGGCCTGCTCGAAGTCGTGCAGCGTGACCGTGCCCTTGCCCACGCCGATGGTCGGCCGCAGCCCCGAGCCGCTGGGCTCGTGGCACATGTTGGAGCAGTCGGGGAAGTTGTTGGTGCCGTACTCGCGCACGAACAGCTGGTACAGGAAGGCGGCCTCGTTGCTGGTGCGGCCCGACGTGTAGAAGATGGCCTGGTTCGGGTTGGGCAATGCCTGCAGCTCCGCGGCGATCAGCGCGAAGGCCGCGTCCCAGGTTGTGCGCTGGTAGCGGTCGGTCTCGGCGTCGTAGACCATGGGCTCGGTCAGCCGCCCGGCGGCCTCCAGTTCGTAGTCCGACACCTCGGCCCACTCGGCCAGCGTCTTCGCCCCGATGACCTCGGGCGTCGCGCGCCGCGCGGTGGCCTCGGCGGCCACGGCCTTGGCACCGTTCTCGCAGAACTCGAAGGTCGAGCGGTGGTCGCGGTCGGGCCAGGCGCAGCCGGGGCAGTCGAAACCGTCGGCCTGGTTGGCATGCAGCAGCGTCTTGGCGCCCTTCACGGCGATGCCCTGCTCGTTGAGCGTCCGGGCCACGCTCTTCAGCGCGCCCCAGCCGCCGGCAGGGCCGTCGTACAACTCAATCTTCTGTTCGCTCATGGCTCTTCAAGCAAAAAGGCCCCGCGCCTTGTGCAGGACACGGGGCCGGTCAGCACGCAGTGTCTCAGTGGAAGAACTTGCCGACGCTGATGAGGGTCTTGTAGACACCCCAGGCCAGCGGGATGCCGACGGCGGCCCAGGCCAGCAGCACGGTGACGCCGGACGTGGCCGCGGCCTGGCCGGCACCGCTGCCCACTTCCGCAGCGACCGCGCGCTCGTGGGCCAGCTTCTTCTCGTGCGCCAGTTCCTCGTCGCTCATGAAGTGCTTGTCCGCGACCGGCTTCACCAGCAGGTTGGCGACAAGGCCGATGACCAGCATGCCGACGAGGATGTACATGGTCTGGTTGTAGACCTGCTCGCGCGGCAGGCCCAGGCCCAGCTGGTAGTCGCGCATGTAGTTCACGACGACCGGCCCCAGGATGCCGGCCGTGGCCCAGGCCGTCAGCAGGCGGCCGTGGATGGCGCCCACCATCTGCGTGCCGAACAGGTCGGCCAGGTAGGCCGGCACGGTGGCAAAGCCGCCGCCGTACATGCTCAGGATGATGCAAACGGCACCGACGAAGGCCAGCTTGGCGCCGGCAGCCGCGCTGCTCGGGATGCTGGCGTACAACACGCCACCCAGCACGAAGAAGACCACATAGGTCATCTTGCGGCCCAGCTTGTCGGACAGGCTGGCCCAGAAGAAGCGGCCACCGATGTTGAACAGGCTCAGCAGCGCCGTGAAGCCGGCGGCAACGCCGGCGATGGCTGCGAGCTGCGCCTTGTCGAGTTCGCCGAACTTGGCCGTCAGGCCGATCAGCGAGCCGCCGAACACTTCCTGCAGCATCGGGCTGGCCATGCCGATGACGCCGATGCCGGCGGACACGTTCATGCACAGCGCGATCCACACCAGCCAGAACTGCGGGATGCCCCAGACCTTCTTCACGTGCACGTGGCGCTGCGTGATCATGGCGTTGCCGGCCTGCGCGGCGGGCGCGGTCCAGCCGGCGGGTTTCCAGCCGGTGGCCGGCACGCGGTAACCCAGCGCGCCGCCCATCATGAAGACGAAGTAGACGAGCGCCATGACGATGAAGGTCTGCGTGACGCCGGCGTCGGTGGACGTGGCGAACATCTTCATCAGCTCGGCCGCCAGCGGCGAGCCGATCATCGCGCCGCCGCCGAAGCCCATGATGGCCATGCCGGTGGCCATGCCGCGCTTGTCCGGGAACCACTTGATCAACGTGCTCACCGGGCTGATGTAGCCCAGCCCGAGGCCGATGCCGCCGATGACGCCGCTGCCGAGGATCATCAGCCAGAACTGGTGCAGGTGGATGCCCAGTGCCGAGATCAGCATGCCGCCGCACCAGCACACGGCCGACACGACACCGGCCTTGCGCGGGCCAGCACGTTCCAGCCAGCCGCCCCAGATCGCCGCGGCGCAGCCGAGGAAGACGAAAAACAGCGTGTACATCCAGCCCAGCGTCGAGACCTTCCAGTCACAGCTGGACACGAACAGTTCCTGGAAAAAGCCGACCTCGGGGCCGCACTTGATGGCCTCCTTGATGCCCAGCGCCTTGCTCAGCGGCAGCCAGAACACCGAGAAGCCATAGGCCATGCCGATGCACAGGTGGATGGCGAGGGCGGCCGGTGGCACGAGCCAGCGGTTGAAGCCGACGCCGGCGATGGTTCTCTCCTTGTCCAGCCAGCCTGAGCTCCGGCCCGGACCGGGCACGGCATCAATTCCAACGGAAGACATCGATTGTTTCCTTCAACGACTTGTTTGAAATGAGCCGCGATCGCGGCCATCGGCCCGCTCGCAGGGGTGCCACGAACGGGTTCGCAGCATACGTTTTGACGTATGTCATTGACATGCACAACCGCACGCGTAAATACCTAGCGTGATAGTGCAGTGGTAACCGGCCGTTAGAGATGTTCCGCGCGAAGGGCCGGGCGAAACGCCCTATCCTCGCGCGCCATGCGACGCGTTCTGATCATCGACGACCATCCAGGCGTGGGCCAGGCCCTGGAGCTGCTGCTGTCCCTGCACGACATCGAGGCCAGCGTCGCCGCCAGCCCGGCAGAGGGACTGGCGCTGCTGGAGACACGCCCCTTCGGCCTTGTCATCCAGGACATGAACTTCACGGCCGACACGACCTCCGGCGAAGAAGGCGAGGTGCTGTTCCGCGCCATCCGCGCAAAGCGGCCGGACCTGCCCATCATCCTGCTGACCGCGTGGACGCGGCTGGACGCGGCGGTCGCGCTCGTGAAGGCCGGCGCGGCCGACTATCTCGCCAAGCCGTGGGACGACGCCAAGCTCGTCGCGACCGTGGAGAACCTGCTGGAACTGGGCGAAGCCAACCGCGAGATCGCGCGGCTGCGCGAGGCGCGCGCCGCGAGGCGCGCGGCGCTGGCGCGTCGTTACGACCTCGCCGGCGTGGTGTTCGGCTCCGACGCGATGGCCAACCTGCTGGAACTGGCCGGCCAGATCGCCACCGCGCCGGTGCCGGTGCTCATCACCGGACCCAACGGCGCCGGCAAGGAGCGTGTGGCGGCCTTCGTGCACGCCAACTCGGCGGCCAAGGACGGCCCTTTCGTTGCGCTGAACTGCGGTGCGCTGCCGTCCGACCTCATCGAGGCCGAGCTGTTCGGCAGCGACAGCGGCGCCTACACCGGCGCGGCCAAGGCGCGCGTGGGGCGCTTCGAGGCGGCGGACGGCGGCACGCTGTTCCTCGACGAGATCGGCAACCTGCCGCTGGCCGGCCAGGTCAAGCTGCTGCGCGTGCTGGAGACGGGCCAGTTCGAGCGTCTGGGTTCCAGCAAGACGCGCCAGACCCGCGTGCGCGTGCTGAGCGCCACCAACGCCGACCTGCGCTCGATGGTGAAGTCAGGCAGCTTCCGCGAAGACCTGTTCTACCGCCTCAACCTCATCGAGCTGAAGCTCCCCGCCCTGGCCGAGCGGCGCGACGACGTGCTGCCGCTGGCCGAGCATTTCCTGGCCGGCCGCGCACGGCTCGGCGATGCCGCGCGCGATGCGCTGCTGGCGCACCGCTGGCCCGGCAACGTGCGCGAGCTGAAGAACGCCGTCGAGCGCGCCGCGCTGCTGTGCCAGGGCGGCGAGATCACGCCGACGCTGCTGGGGCTGGACGAAGCCACCGGCAACGCCGGCGCCTGGCGCAACCTCGACGAGCCCAGCCGCGAGGCCGTCATCGCGGCGCTGGACGCGGTGGGCGGCAACGTCAGCCGCGCGGCGACGCAGCTGGGCCTGTCGCGCCAGGCGCTGTACCGGCGGCTGGAGCGCTACGGGATCACGCCTTGACGCTGAACCTGCCGCTGCGCGTCCGCGCGCTGCTGTCGCTGGCCGCTGCGGCGGTGCTGCCGCCGCTGATCTTCGTCGGCGCGCGCCGGCTGGGTCTGGCTGACATCCCCGCCATCGCGGCCACCACGCTGCTGACATTGCCGCTGCTGGCCTGGCTGGCCTCGCGCTGGCTGGCGCCGCTGCTGCGCCTGACGCGCGCGCTGGAAGGCGCCGTGCTGAGCTACCGCGACGGCGACTTCAGCCTCAACCTCCGGCCCGACGGCCCGCGCGAGCTGGTGCAGCTGACGCAGCTGCATGCCGGGCTGGGACTGGCCCTGCGCGAGCAGCGCCAGCATCTTGCGCAGCGCGAGCTGCTGCTGGACACCGTCGTGCAGAACACGCCCGTCGCACTGGTGCTGACGGCCCCGAGCGAGCGCATCGCCATCGCCAACCTGGCCGCACGCCAGCTGCTGGGCGACGGCCGCAGCCTCGTCGGCCTGGACTTCGCCACCGTCATCGCCGAACTGCCCGAGACGCTGCGCGAGGCGCTGGCTGGTGACGGCGACCGGCTGTTCACGGTGACGCTGCCCGGCGGCACCGAGGAGACCTTCCACCACAGCACGCGCTCGTTCCGGCTGCAGGGCCAGCCGCACCGGCTGCGGCTGCTGCGGCGCATGACGCGCGAGCTGTCGCGCGCCGAGGTGGCAACGTGGAAGCGCGTCATCCGCGTGCTGAGCCACGAGCTGAACAACTCGCTGGCGCCGATCTCGTCGCTGGCCCACAGCGGCGCGGAGCTGGCCCGGCGCGGCAACACTGAGCGGCTGCCACAGGTGCTGGCCAGCATCGGCGAGCGGGCCGCGCACCTGCACGGATTCCTGAGCGGCTACGCGAGCTTCGCCAAGCTGCCGGCGCCGCGGCGCGAGGCAGTGGACTGGACGGCATTCCTCGCCCGGCTGGCCACGCTGGGCGAGTTCCGCATGGACGGCCCTGCACCGCCGGAGCCCGGCTGGTTCGACCCGGCCCAGGTCGAGCAGGCGCTGCTCAACCTCATCAAGAACGCGCACGAGTCCGGCAGCGACCCGGCCGAGATCGCGCTGCGGCTGACGCAGGCCGGCGGCGAGCAGCGCATCGAGGTGCTGGACCGCGGCCCCGGCATGAGCGAGGCCGTGCTGGCGCAGGCGTTGCTGCCGTTCTATTCGACAAAACGTTCTGACGCCGGCTCACAGGGCGGCACAGGGCTCGGCCTGGCGCTGGTGCGCGAGATCGCGGAGGCGCACGACGGCCGCATCGCGCTGAGCAACCGCGACGGCGGCGGGCTGAGGGTCGCGATCAGCCTGCCCCGCCCCCCCGCATCCCACCACGCGCTGAGGACGACCGGCGCCATGCGGGCGTGAGCGAATGCGCGGCCACCCCGGCTTTGTTACAGCGGACGATGGGCGGCCCCCTCGGGTCACCCCTAATATGCGTCGCCATGCGCATGCCCAACCTCTCCCTGCCACCGCCTGCCGCCGCCGCTCCGCTGGACGAAGGCCAGGCGCTGGGCGTGTGGCGGCTGGAGCAGCCGCTGCCCGACGGCGAGCAGGCGCATGCCGGCCAGTGGTACAGCGCCCACCATGGGCTGGCCAAGGAGCAGAAGGCCGCCGTCCTCGTGCTGGACCGCAGCGACCAGGGGGCCGGCGTCATGCTGCGCTACGCCGACCAGGCCGGCGACCTCGCCCGGCTGCAGCACGCCCACATCGCCGTGCCCAGCGACAGCGGTGTGACGCCCGACGCCCACCCCTATCTCATCCTCGAGGGCGAGCATGGCGAGCCGCTGCTGCCACGCCTGCACCAGCTGGGCCTGCGCGAGCGCATCGAGCTGCTGGTGCAGCTGTGCGAGGCCCTGCGCTCGGCCCACCAGCAGGGCTGGCTGCTGGCCGAACTGGACCCAGCCATGATCTGGATCGGCCCCGACGGCGCCGTGCGGCTGATGGGCCTGGGCCTGGCCCGAATCCCCGACCCCACGGACCCCTTCGACCGCGGCCTGAGCCTGGGCGCGTCGCCCGCCTTCGTCGCGCCCGAGCGCCGCAACGGCGAGCCGCCCAGCCTGGCCAGCGAGGTCTACGGCCTGGGCGCCCTGGCCCGCGTGCTGATCTGCGGCTGGGAAGACACGCCCAAGGGCCTGGCCCCGCTGCGCGGCAGCGCGGCCGACCAGTGGCCCATGATGCGCGAGGAGCAGCAGATCAAGCTCGACGCCCTGCTGCGGGCCACGATGGCCGAAGCGCCCGAGCTGCGCACGCGCGGCGCCGAGGGCCTGGCCGACGAACTGCGCGAGTGGCTGGGCCTGAGCCCGCCGCGCAGTGCCACGGCCGCCGAGGCCCCCGCCAAGCCGCTGGCCTGGTGGAAGCGCTGGCTGCGGCCGGCGCAGCCCCGCGCCTGACGAGCCGCCTTTTCGCGAAGTTCGCGGGGTTCTCGGGATGCGCCTGTCACGGCGCTGCGCAACAATGCGCGCCCACTCGTGGAGGTTCCCATGGCCCGTCGTTCGCTGCTGCTTGCGTCACTGATCGCCCTGCCCCTGGCCGCCTCCGCCGCGTCGGCCAGCTTCAATTCCGGTGACGAGGGCTGGACGACGCCTGTGGGTGGCACGCAGACCTGGATGCCCACCGGTGGCAACGGCGGAGGCTGGGTGCAGGTGGAGGACACCGACGGCAACACCGACATCCACCTCACGGCCCCCTCGGCCTGGCTGGGCGACTGGTCGGCCTACAACGGCGGCACGTTCTCCTTCGACGCCAGGAACGTCAACGGCCTCTCAACCGACTGGCCGGGCTTCGGCGAAGTCACGATCAGCGGCACGGCGGGCAGCGTCGTGCTCGACATCGCCGCGCCCGGCCAGCCCACGGCCGACGGCCTGTGGCACCACTACAGCGTGTCGCTGACGTCCGCCGCCGGCTGGACCGGCAGCGCCCCGCTGGCCAGCGTGCTCGCCCACGTGACCGGCCTGACCATCAATGGCGAACTGCACGCCGGGCCCGGCGAGATCGTCGGCTTCGACAACATCCAGGTCACCGCCGTCCCCGAACCCGCCAGTGCCGCGCTGCTGCTGGGCGGGCTGGTTCTGCTGGCCGGCTGGCGGCGCAAGCGCTGATGGCTGCCCTCGGTGTAGCGCCCCCGGCCGGGCTGACGGGCTTCGGCGAGCTGCGGCTCAGCCTGCCCGCCACCAAGGTGCAATGGCTGGCGCTGGCTGCCGGCGTGGGCCTGGGCCTGGTCGGCGCCGAGTTGGCCTGGCACCACCCGCTGTCCGGCCCGCTGGCGCTGGCGGCCTGGGGTGTCGTGGTGCTGCTGGCGGCGCTGTTCTGGGTCAAGACGCCGGTGCTGCTGCTCGCACCGCTGCCGCTGATCGGCCTGGCGCCGTGGAGCGGCTGGATCACCTTCGAGGAGCAGGACCTGCTCGTCACCGCCTGCGGCTGTGGCGGCTATCTGGCCTACGCGCTGCAGCTGAACGCTCGCGACCGCGCGCCCGCCTGGCGCCACGCCCTCGTCTACTCGCCGGCCGTGCTGGTGCTGATCCTGGCGGTGGCACTGTGGACGCTGCTGAGCGTGAAGCGCGGCTTCGACGATGCCGGCGGCTTCGCCTTCGGCTGGTTCCACGGCTACCACGAGGCCATGAACTCGGTGCGCAACGCCAAGGCGATCTTCCTCGTGCTGGCGCTTCTGCCGCTGTGGACGGCCGCCGCGGCGGCGCGACCGCGCGGCTTCTCGCGCGGGCTGCTGCTGGGGCTGGTTGCCGCGCTGGCCGCCGGCAGCGCCGCCGCGCTGTGGGAGCGCCTGGCCTACACGGGGCTGCTGGACTTCTCCACCGACTACCGCACGACCGCGCTGTTCTGGGAGATGCACGTGGGCGGCGCCGCGCTGGACGGCTTCCTCGTCATGACGCTGCCGTTCGCGCTGCTGGCACTGCTGCGCACGCGCTCGCCGTGGCGCTTTGCCGTGGGCCTGGTCATCGCGTTGCTGGCGGCCTATGCGGTGCTGACGACCTTCTCGCGCGGCGTGTACCTGGCGCTGCCGCTGGCGCTGGTGCCCATGGTGCTGCTGGCGGACGCGCAGCGCCGCCGCGCGGCCGCGTCGGGCGCGGACAGCAGCCACATCGACAGCACGCTGGGCGCCGTCGACAAACCCATGCCGCGCCTGGCCAAGATCGGTGCGCTGGGCATGGCCGCCGCCTTCGCGCTGGCGGCGGCGCTGGTGTTCGGTGGCGGTGGCTACCGCGGCCTGCTGGCGCTGTTCTTCGTCATGGTCATCCTGCTGACGATGCCGGCCAGCCTGTGGCTGCCGCCGCTGGCGCAGCGGCTGACGGCGCTGCTGATGGGCGGCGTGCTGGCCCTGCTGCTGGGTGGCGCGAGCTGGGCGCTGTCCATGGCCGTGCCCAAGGCCGCCTACGTGCTGAACTTCATCGCGACGCTGTGCTGCGCCGCGCTGCGCTGGCGCGACGAGCCGGGCCGGCAGCGGCCGATCTACGTGCTGCTGGTGACGACAGCCTGGTTCTGGCTGCTGGCCACGATGGTCATCGTGGCCGACTACTGGGGCGGCACCAGCGGGCGCTGGACGGCGCTGGCCGCCGGCCTGGCGCTGGCCGGCGTGTGGGCCGCCATGCTGCTGCAGCCGCAGCTGTGGCCGCTGCAGAAGGCGGGCGCCGCCGGCTGGCGCAAGCGTGCGCTGCTGGTGGCCGGGCTGCTGCTGGTGATGGCCATCGTCGCCGTGCTGGGCGGCGGCTCCTACCTGCGCGACCGCGTTGCCAACTGGAAGGAGGACGGCCAGACCCGCCTGACCCACTGGCGCGACGGCTTGCACCTGCTGCACGGCGGTGAGCAATGGCTGCTGGGCAAGGGCGCCGGCCGCTTCGTCAGCAGCAACCTGTACGAGGGCCCCGCCGATTCGCAGATCGGCGACTACCGGCTGCGCACCGACGAGACCGAGGCCTTCGTCGCCCTGACCGGCGGCAAGCACATGCTGGGCCGCGGCGAGCAGTTCCGCCTCAGCCAGCGCATCGCGGCGCCGGCGCCCGGGCCGGTCACGATCACGCTGGTCAGCCGCACCGCGGCCGACGCCAACCTCGTGCTGCAGATCTGCGAGAAGAACCTCATCTACCCGGACCGCTGCAGCAGCGTCGAGCCCCTGCTCAAGCCGGTTCGCGCCGAGGGCCAGCCCGAGACCGGCGCCAGCGCCTGGCAGACCAGCAAGATCACGCTCGGGGCCGTGCCGGCGCTGGGCGGCGACTGGTGGGCGCCGCGCTTCGTGACCTTCTCGATGGCGCTGGACACGCGCGGCGCTCGCGTCGACATCGCCCGCATCGCCATGCAGGACTCGCAGGGCCGCCAGCTGCTCGCCAACGGCGACTTCAACCGCGAGATGGCGCGCTGGTTCTTCTCCAGCGACCGCTACCACCTGCCCTGGCACATCAAGAACGTCGCGCTGCACGTGCTGTTCGAGCAAGGCCTCGTGGGCCTGGCGCTGCTGGGCGGCGCGTACGCGCTGGCACTGGTGCGCCTGAGCTTCGGCCGCGGGCGCGACCATCCGCTGGCGCCGGCCATCGTGGCCGCACTGATCGGCTTCGGCACCGTCGGCGCTTTCGACAGCCTGCTGGATGCGCCACGCATCGGCTTCCTGTTCTTCACGCTGCTGCTGCTGGGCCTGGGCTTGCGGGCGCTGCCAGGGGAAGGTGTGGCGAGGGTGGCATGATGTGGACCCCTCGTCCAAGGCGTACCTTGGCCGGGACCGCGCCGCGGCTTGCGCCGTAACGCTTCGGCAGGCACATCGTGCCCACTGGGCACAATGAGTCCGGCCTCAGCTCCCGAGGGGACGGCGATGCTCGCGGCATTGAGCCGCTCGCACATCGCCAGTGCGGGCCGGCTTGGGAGCGGCCCGGCGCTCGGCCCGCGCAGTTCCAAACGTCTATGTCGTCCAACGCCCCGCCGTCCGCCGGCCTCAACCCGGCCCAGCTAGCTGCTGTCCACCACCTGGACGGCCCCTGCCTGGTCATTGCCGGCGCCGGCTCGGGCAAGACCAAGGTCATCACGACCAAGATCTGGCAGTTGCTGCACTCGGGTTACCGCGCCAGCCAGATCGCCGCCATCACGTTCACGAACAAGGCCGCGCAGGAAATGCGCGAGCGTGCCCAGCACCTGGTAGGCAAGAAGGCCGCCAAGGACCTGGCCATCTCGACCTTCCACAGCCTGGGCGTGCGCCTGCTGCGCGAGGAGGGCACGCGGCTAGGGCTGAAGGAGCAGTTCTCCATCCTCGACAGCGACGACGTGCTCAACGTGCTGAAGGACGCCGGCGGCACGACGGACGCCAAGCAGGCGCAGCGCTGGCAGTGGACCATCTCGCTGTGGAAGAACAACGGCGTGGGCCCGCTGCAGGCCGCGCAGATCGCCGCAGACGACGACGAGCGCGCCGCAGCCGCCGTCATGGTGCGCTACCAGGAGCGCCTGGCCGCCTACCAGGCCGTGGACTTCGACGACCTCATCACGCTGCCGCTGAAGCTGCTGACCACCGACGCCGAGGCGCGCGCGAAGTGGCAGAACAAGCTTCGCTACGTGCTCGTCGACGAATACCAGGACACCAACGCCGTGCAGTACGAGCTGCTGAAGGCGCTGGTGGGCGAGCGCGGCATGTTCACGGCCGTGGGCGACGACGACCAGAGCATCTACGGCTGGCGTGGCGCCACCATCGAGAACCTCAAGCGGCTGCCGCAGGACTACCCGGCGCTCAAGGTCATCCCGCTGGAGCAGAACTACCGCTCCACCGGCGCCATCCTGCGCGCGGCCAACAACGTCATCGCCGGCAACCCTAAGCTGTTCGAAAAGAAGCTGTGGAGCGAGTACGGCGACGGCGAGCCCGTCGTGCTGCTGGAGGCCGACGGCGAGGAGCACGAGGCCGAGCGCGCCGTCGCGCGCATCCAGCAGCTGCGCGCCGACGGCAAAGGCCCCGCGTTCAAGGACTTCGCCATCCTGTACCGCGCCAACCACCAGGCCCGCGTGTTCGAGCAGGCGCTGCGCCGCGCGCAGATCCCGTACAAGGTCTCGGGCGGCCAGAGCTTCTTCGACAAGGCCGAGATCAAGGACTTGTGCGCCTGGCTGCGCCTGCTGGTGAACCAGGACGACGACCCCGCCTTCCTGCGCGCCGTCACCACCCCCAAGCGCGGCATCGGCCACACGACGCTGGGTGCCCTGGGCACGTTCTCGGCGCAGTGGAAGTGCAGCATGTTCGAGGCGCTGTTCTCCGAGAGCCTGGCCACCGCCGTCACGGCGCGCGCGCTGGCGCAGCTGCACGAGTTCGGCCGCACCGTGAACGAGTTGCAGTACAAGGCCAGGCACACCGAAGGCCACACTGCCGCGCACGCAATGCTGACCGAGTGGCTCAAGGACATCGGCTACGAGGCCCACCTCATCGACAACGAGGAGAACGAGAAGGTCGCCCAGGCGCGCTGGGGCAATGTGCTGGACTTCGTCGACTGGATCGCCAAGCGCTGCGGCGGCCAGCACAGCGAGGAAGGCGGCGTCAGCTTCACCGAACCCAAGCAGAGCGTGCTGGACGTGGCCCAGACCATCTCCGTCATCCTGTCGCTGGCCGAGCGCGGCGAGGAGCAGGACCAGGTCACGCTGACGACGCTGCACGCATCCAAGGGGCTGGAGTGGCCGCATGTCGTGCTGGCCGGCGTCAACGAGGGCCTGCTGCCGTTCAAGCGCGACGAGGAGGAGATGACGGCCGAGGCGCTGCAGGAGGAGCGGCGGCTCATGTACGTGGGCATCACGCGGGCGCGCACGACGCTGGCTGTGTCGACGTTGCGCCGGCGCAAGAAAGGCCGTGACACCGTCGTGGGCATTCCGAGTCGTTTCCTCGCCGAGATGAAGCTCAACGAAGGCGGCACCCGCGAGGACCCGCGCGAGAAGCTCAAGCGCATGCGGGCGGAGCTGGCTGCCAAGGCGGCGGCCCGGGACGAGCCGCAGCCCTGACGACAAAACTGCGGACTGCGGACACTGGATCGCCCATTCACGGGGGCCCCCCGCAAGCTCGTGAAGTCTTCACAGCTTTGCCACGCTAGGCTGCGAACAATGCGTTCCAGCCCTTCTTCACGGTGAGCCCGCATCATGAAAGCTTTGATCCTTGCTGCCGCTCTTGCTGCCCTGAGTTCCACCGCCTTCGCCGGTGCTGCACGTGAGACCGCCACCAAAGCCGACACCGCCACAGTCGCCGTCATGACCGGTGCCGACCACCTGTCCTCGACCAGCCTGTCCTCGCTCAACGACGGCAGGCCCTGGACCGACGCCGGCCGCTCGGGCTCCGAAGGCGCCAACTTCAGCGGCGTCGCCAACGAGATCGAGCCGGGCTACCTACTCGTCGCGCTGTGCGTGCTGGGCTTTGCGCTGTCGCGTCCCGTCGTCCGGCTGTTGCGCCGCCAGGAACAGCAGCGCCGCGCCACGGCGCTGGCCAGCACGCTGGGCCATCAGCCGCGCAGCTGAGATCTGCCGGCAGTGACTTGCATCACACGGCACACACCCGCTTGAGGGGGTCGTTTCATCGGGTGTGAAGTCTGCACCCGGCGCCCAGCGGCACAGGCCGAAGAATCGCGGCCAACACAACAAGCCGCACGCCATGAAACGCCTCCTCGCCCTGATCGCGCTGACCACCGCTGGCGCCTGCGCCTCGGCCGCCCCCGTCACCAACCTGCTCGTCAACGGCGGCTTCGAAAGCACCACCGTCGCGAACGGCAACTGGGTCAACGTCTCCAGCATCGCCGGCTGGACCCGGCTGGCCGGCCCTGGCACGGGCTTCGAGGTCCGCAACAACGTGGCCGGCGCCGCCCAGGAGGGCAGGAACTACGTCGAGCTGGACACCAACGGCAACACGACCATCGGTCAGTACCTGGACAGCCTCGTCGGCGGTGCCGTCTACGACCTGAGCTTCTGGTACTCGCCACGCGAAGGACAGGCCGCCTCGACCAACGGTATCCAGGTGTTCTGGAACGGCGTGCAGATTGGCGACACGCTGACCGGCACGGGCGGCAGTGGCAACAACTGGAGCATGCACGAGTACCTGCTGACCGCGCAGGCGGGCCGCAACCTGCTGAGCTTCGCGGCGGTGGGCACCAGCGACAGCGTCGGCGGCAGCCTCGACAACGTCAGCCTGCAGAACCGTGTGCCCGAGCCGGGTAGCCTGGCGCTGACCTTTGCTGCGCTGGCGGGCGCCTTCCTGATGCCGCCCGTGCTGCGCCGCCGCGCCGAAGCTCGCCGTGCGGTCGCGCTGGCGAGCGCGCTGAAGCGCGACGCTTCCTAGATCGCCAGCGGGTCCACGTCGACCGCCCAGCGCAGCACGGCCTTGTGCTCGCGCTTGAGCGCGATCAGCGCGGGCACCCAGGCCCGCAGGCAGGCCTGCAGCCGCCCGCGCTGCGACGCTTCCATCAGCATCTGCATGCGCTCCACGTCGGCCACCCGCGCGACGGCATGCGGCACCGGCGGGTAGACCAGCACGCCGTCGTCCTGCATCAGGTCCGCGGCAGCCGTCAGGAATGCCTTGGCCGCCTCCACGGTGCGCGCCTCGGCGCGCAGCAGCGCGAGATGGGCAAACGGCGGCAGGCCGGCCGACTGACGCTCGGCCAGTTGATCCCTGGCGAAGCGCACATAGTCGTGCCGCGCCAGCGCCTGGTAGAGCGCATGCTCGCGGTGCCAGGTCTGCACCCACATCTCGCTGGGTGACTCACCGGCGGCATCCCGCCCGGCCCGGCCGCCGGCCTGCATCAGCAGCGCGAACAGCCGCTCGGGCGCGCGGAAGTCGCTGCTGAACAGCGCACCGTCCGGATTCACGGCCGCAACGAAGCGGATGCGCCGGAAGTCGTGGCCCTTGGTGATCATCTGCGTGCCGACCAGGATGTCGACCTCGCCGTCATGCACGGCCTTCAGCTGCGCCTCCAGCTCGCCCTTGCGTCGCGTGGAGTCGGCGTCGATGCGCAGCACGCGCGCGCCGGGCAGGGCCTCGGCGAGCTGCTCCTCCAGCCGCTCGGTGCCTCGCCCGATCGGTGCGATGTCATGGTTGCCGCAGTTGGGGCAGGCCTGCGGCACGCGCTCGGTGAAGCCGCAGTGGTGGCAGCGCAGCGTGCGGTCGCGCTTGTGGAAGACGCGCCAGGCGCTGCAATGCGGGCAGTCGCTCTTCCACTGGCATTCGCCGCAGTGCAGCACCGGCGCGTAGCCGCGGCGGTTCAGGAAGACGAGGCTTTGCTCGCCGCGATCCAGCCGCTCCTTCAGGGCGGCCAGCAGCGGCGCGGTCAACGCCGTTGTCACGCCGGGTGAAGGCGGCAGGGCCTTCATGTCGAAGAGACGCACGCGCGGCAGCGCGCCGCCGCCGATGCGCGCGGCCAGTGTCAGCCGCTCGTAGCGGCCGCTCTCGGCGTGCTGCCAGCTCTCCAGCGACGGCGTCGCCGAGCCGAGCACGACCGGCACCTTCAGGTCGTGTGCACGCCAGACGGCCAGGTCGCGCGCCGAGTAGCGGGCGCCGTCCTGCTGCTTGTAGGACGGGTCGTGCTCCTCGTCGACGACGATGAGGCCCAGCTCGGGCAATGACGCGAACACCGCGAGCCGCGTGCCCAGCACGAGGCGGGCGCGCCCCAGGTGGGCAGCCAGCCAGTTCTGCAGGCGCTGGGCCGGCGTCAGCGCACTGTGCAGCGAGACGATGGCCATGGGTTCCGGCAGCAGCGCGGCGAAGCGCTCCGTGAAACGGGCCTCCAGTTGCGGCGTCAGGTTGATCTCGGGTACCAGCACCAGCACCTGGCGGCCGGCGGCCAGCGCGGCCTCGGCGGCACGCAGGTAGACCTCGGTCTTGCCGCTGCCGGTCACGCCGAACAGCAGCACCGGCTTGGGTGCCGCTTCGCCGAGCTGAGCCTCGATGCGGGCCACGGCCTGGGCCTGCTCGGGCGCCAGTTCCGGCTTGACCGGCTCGGCCGCCGCGGCCTGGGCCGGCTTCTTCTCCAGCTTGCGCAACCGGGCCGCCAGTTGCTCGGGCGAGAGTTCGCGCAGTTGGGGCGGCAGCACGGCGCTGGCCAACTCGCCAACCGAGCGCTGGTAGTAGCCGGCCGCGAAGTCCAGCAGCCGGCACCAGTCCGCGCCCAACGGTGGAAGCACACTGAACACGGCCGCCACCGGCCGCAACGCCACCTCGGGCTCGCCGACCGCGTCGCCCGGCCAGACAACACCCAGCAACTCGCGCTTGCCCAGCGGCACCCGCACCAGCGAGCCGGAGGCGAGCGCCTGCTCACTCGCATAGTCAAGCGGGCCGTTCAAACCGCTGTGCTGGGGGGCGTCCACGGCGACGCGGACGACGCCCGCCACCGGGTTCTCAACCACGCTCCGCTCCGCGCGTTTTGTGAAGCTGCGGCTCAAGAACCAAAGCCAAGTCCATGATTAGTTTGACTTCTTGGGTTGCCCACAATTTCTGTGGATAAGTTTGTGAGCAATTCGGCTATCGAGGTCCATCGCAGCACAGGCGCCGAGCGGAGCGCCCCGACGTGGCCCGACGCATGGTTTTGGGGCAGCCCTTGAAAATCAATCACTTAGCAGCGGAGAGGGAAAACGCTAATTTGCGCTGCACCATTCTTCAACGCGCCGCCTCGTATCCCAATTTTTGGGGATAAGTCCCCGGGCAAGTGCAAATTTCTCGCTTCGTCAGCCCGCCGCGCGCAACCGGCGCGAGTAGCTGTGAACTTCGTCCACGAGCGCCGTGACGCCCTCCGGCGGCGTGAACTGGCTGATACCGTGCCCCAGGTTGAAGATGTGGCCCGGGTGAGGGCCGAAGCTGTCCAGCACACGGCGAACCTCGGCACGCACGGCCTCGGGCGGCGCGAACAGCACATTGGGGTCCAGGTTGCCCTGCAGCGCGACGCGGTCGCCCACGCGGGCGCGGGCGGCGCCGAGATTCATCGTCCAGTCCAGCCCCACGACGTCGGCACCGGCGTCGGCGATCTCGTCCAGCCACAAGCCACCACCCTTGGTGAACAGGATGCGCGGGATACGCCGGCCATCATGCTCGGTCTTCACCGCGGCCAGCACCTGGCGCGAGTAGGCCAGGCTGAACTGCTGGAAGGCGCCGTCCGCCAGTACGCCGCCCCAGGAGTCGAACACCATGACGGCTTGCGCGCCGGCGTCAATCTGCGCATTGAGGTAAGCCGCAACGGCGCGAGCGTTCACGTCCAGGATGCGGTGCATCAGATCCGGGCGCGAGTACATCAGGCTCTTGACGAGCCGGTAGTCGTCGGAGCCCCCGCCTTCGACCATGTAGCAGGCCAGCGTCCACGGGCTGCCGGAGAAGCCGATCAGCGGCACGCGGCCGTTCAAGGCCTTGCGGATGGACGTGACCGCGTCGAAGACGTAGCGCAGCTTGTCCAGGTCCGGCACTTGCAGCGCCGCGACGGCGGCCTCGTCGCGCACGACCTTGGCGAACTTCGGCCCTTCACCCTGCTGGAACGACAGGCCCAGGCCCATCGCGTCGGGCACGGTCAGGATGTCGCTGAACAGGATGGCCGCATCGAGCGGGAAGCGCTCCAGCGGTTGCAGCGTCACCTCGGTCGCGTAGTCCGTGTTCGTCGCCAGGCCCATGAAGCTGCCGGCCTTGTCGCGCGTGGCGCGGTACTCCGGCAGGTAGCGCCCCGCCTGGCGCATCAGCCAGACGGGCGTGTGTTCGGTGGGCTGGCGCAGGCAGGCGCGCAGGAAGGTGTCGTTTTGCAGGGGGGCGAACATCGCCGGATTATCGGCGGCGGCCCCAATCCTTCCTCTGATTCAGAGCAAGCTCATGCTCTGGCGTCCTACCCAGCTCTCGCCAGGCTGCAGCTCGATCGGGCGACCGATGCTGGCCGCCTCCACGCACAGCATTTCGGACCAGCCCTCGGGTGGCATGTCGGCCAGCTTGGCGCAGCGCTCCGGGCCGGGGTTCCAGACCACCACGTCGTCAAAGCCCTGCTGCGTGATCACGAGCTGCCGACGGTTCTCCGCCACCAGCAACGGCTTCTCCTTCACGCCGAAGTAGATGCGGTCCAGGTCCAGCACGCCCTTCTCGCCGGTCAGCAGGAGGTCCATGCGTTGCAGCGCCTCGGCCTGCTTGATGCTGTCGAAGTAGCGCAGGCCGGCCAGGCCTTCGATGCTGACGTCGTCCAGGTCCGCCACGCGCAGATAGGTGTGCAGTGCCGTCGTGAACTGCAGCGTAGCGTCACCGGTGTTCTCGCAGGCAAGCTCGACGTCCAGCGCGCGGCCGGACACGCGCACACTCAGCTCCAGCTCGAACGCGTGCGGCCAGATCGCGCGCGTCGTGTCGCTGTCGCGCAGGCGCAGAACCGCCAGCGCGTCATCCTTGCCGACCTCCTGGCTCACCGGTTCCCACGGCAGTGTCCGCGCGAAGCCATGCTTGGGCAGCGGACCGCGATCGGCGAACTGCGGGAAGCACACCGGCACACCGCCGCGGATGACCTTGCCCGGCACGTACTCGCTGCGCGGCGACAGGTAGAGCTGCTCGGGCGCGCCGGCCGGCTTCCACGACAGCAGTTGGCCGCCATGCAGCGACAGCGAAACGGAGGCGCCATCGGGCGCGGTCAGTTGAATGGATTCGTGGCTGGCAAGAGGCATGCCGGCAGTTTAGGTTCCCGGCGCCGCCCCACGGCACCCAGGTCACGGTGGTGGGCGCGGCCGTCTCGGCGCGAGTGCGCGTGGACTGCCCCCGCGTCCTCAGGAGGGTGCGGGATCGCGGAACTTCATAGAATCGTCACCCCGCAAAACATCCCGCCTCGCAGAGATTGCCGTCGAGACACCGGCCGGCCCTGACCGAGCCGCCCGTTGTCTTGAGCCGCCGCACCTCTCTCCGCGCCGCCACCGTCGGCCTTGCACTGATCACCGCTGCGCTGCTGGGCGCCTGCCGCTCGACGCCGCTGCCCGTATCGCCCGACACGCCGCCGCTGCGCTTCCTGCTGACATTCGACGACGGCCCCAGCATCCGCAGCGAGCCCAACCCGACGGCGCAGGTGCTGCGAACGCTGGCCAGCAACCCGCTGCAGCCGGGCATCCGGGCCGTCTTCTTCGTGCAGACCCGCACTACCAACGGCGGCGGCACGCCCGAAGGCCGGGCGCTGATGGCGCGCGAACTGGCGCTGGGCCATGTGCTGGGCTTCCATACGGCCACGCCGGGGCACACCAACCACCTCGGCATGCCCAGCGAGAAGCTGCGCGGCAGCATCCAGGACGGCCTGGCCGATCACGCCGACATCAGCGGCGGCACGCCTCGCCTCGTGCGCCCGCCGATGTGGGCCTACGACGCACGCACGCTGGATATCTACGCCGAGGCTGGCCTGCACGCGCTGATCACCGACGTCAGCGCCAACGACGGCAAGATCGTCTGGCCCAACGGCAGCCCGCGCCGGCGCCAGCACATGCGCTACCAGATGGACCTGCTGAGGCCGCGCGTGCAGGCCGGCGAGCTGCCGGTCGTCGACGGTGTCATCCCCGTCGTCGTCACCTTCCACGACCCCAATCCCTTCACTGCCGAGCACCTGGCCGAATACCTGCAGTTGCTGGTCGACAGCGCGCGACGGGAGGGCCTGCGCGTGTCGGAGCGGCCGTTCTACGGCCAGGGCGAAGACATCGAGCGCGTCGCGCTGGCCCGCACCGTCAGCGCCGGCGAACCGGTTCAGCACATCGCCGGCTTCTGGCATTCGCTGCTGAGGCTCAAGCCTTGAGGGGGCACGGGCGCCATCGCCAACGAGATCGGCCTGTCCGTGGGCCACACGTCCTGCTTCTTCGTACCGCTGGCCCGCTTCAAACGGAACTTCCGGATCGGCCACAAGCTGCTGCTGCGGCTGGTGCGTGGGTGCATCGCGTGGGAAGCCGATCCTCCTATCATCGCCACCCGCTGGACAGGGAGCGCCAGCGACTGCAGCCGGCCGAGCACGACAACATCACCATGAACACCCTCCAGCCCAATTCGGCCCGCGCGCCGGCCTTCGTCCCCGAGACTCGCTTCGGACTGTGGTTCCTGTCCACACCGACCTGGCGCGTGCACGTGCTGGGCCGCGCGCTCAGCGACCTGCAGCGTATGGCACCCGACATCCCCCCCGGCGCCGTCATGCTGGACATCGGCACCGGCCAGGGCCACTCGCTGCTCGAACTGGCCGAGCGCTTCAAGCCGGCCCACATCCACGCGCTGGACCCCGAGCCCGACTTCGCCCAGCGCGTCGCCACAACTCGCGAGGCCTGCGGCGTGCCGGTCACGCTGCACCAGGCCCATGCCGAGCGCATCCCGCTGCCCAACGCGTCGGTGGATGTCGTGCTGTGCCACCAGACGCTGCACCACATCGTCGACCAGACCACCGCGCTGGCCGAGGTCTTTCGCGTGCTCAAGCCGGGCGGCCGGCTGCTGCTGGCCGAGAGCACGCGCGCCTACATCCACAGCTGGATCATCCGGCTGCTGTTCCGCCACCCGATGCATGTGCAACGCAGCGCGCCGGAGTTCCTGGCCATGCTGCGCGCGGCCGGCTTCGAAGTCGCCGACGAGCACATCAGCACGCCCTACCTGTGGTGGAGCCGCAAGGACCTGGGCGCGCTGGAGTGGATGGGCTTCGGCGTGCCCAAGGTGCGGGAAGAAACGCTGCTGAACGCGGTGGCGGTCAAGCCCCGCTGACCGTTCCGTCCAGCGGCGCCCAGCCATCACCGGGTGCGGGCTGCAGGCTCTGCGGCAGCAGGCTGCCCACCCACTGCGGCGCGCTGGCGCCGACCACGGTCCAGTGCAGCGCACCGACCTGGCCATGCCAGGCCGGGCCGGCGGCATCGGGCTGCCAGCGCAGGCCGCGCAGCGATGTCAGGCTGGTGATGTCCGGGTGGGCCTTCAGCCAGGCTTCGGCCAGCGTCCAGTGCCGGTAGAAATACGCCGAGTCCAGGCACGGCTGCAGGCCGGCGAACGCGGCCAGTGCCTGCCAGTCGCGGCCCGGCGCGTCGACCTGCAGGTCCATGCCCACGAGCGACGCGTCGGCCACCGCGACGCCGATCCAGTCACCGCTGTGGCTGATCGACAGCCGCCACGGCGGCGGCGCCTTGCTGCGGCCGTCGGGGTCCAGTCCCAGCACGAGGCTGGCAGGGTCGGCCACACCGCGGACATGGGCCAGCAGCAGCCGCGCCAGCCAGCGTCCGCCGACGAACTGACGGCGCCGCTGCGCGCCGGAGAAGCGCTCGCAGCGCTCGCGCTCGGCCGGGCTCAGCCAGCCGGCATCGGTACCGACCGGCGCGAGGGTCTGCTCCAGCGGCGCGGCGCAGGCCCAGGTCGAATGCTTACTCGTCAACCTTGGCTGCCGTGCCCTTGAGAGCGACGCCGATGATGAACGCACCGGCATGGCATTCGAAGTCGGTCGGGTTGCTGTACTCGACCTTCTTGTAGTAGCTGACGATGTCCACGACGGCATTGCCGCCCTGGCGCTTGGCGCTTTCCTGCAGGCTGATCAGCGCGCTGAGCGCCGCCCATTTGCAGCCAAAGTTGTCGTCCTTGCCGAAGCCGTTGGTCTTGGGGTTGCTCACGTCGCTCGAAAAGCGCCTGGACACGTTGGGCGTCGCCTGGCCGGCCAGATAGAACTTGAAGGCGGGATCGAGCTTGGCTTTGGCCTCAGGCATGGCCAGCACATCGGCCAGCGGGATGTGCAGCACCGTGTCCCGGGCAGCAGCGGGGCCGCTCGACAGCGACGACATCAGGGCCACGGCGGCCAGAGCAGCAAAACGAGACTTCATGAACAGGTTCCTTCAGAAGGAGAGAGCCGCTGATGATGCAACGGCGGTCGAGGGCATCAGATAGGCAAAGTCCGACAAACGCGCACCCGCCGAACCATCACTGGGGCGAGGACGCCGCCGGCTCGCCCGCCTCGGCGGGCGTTGGGGTTTCGGACGACGGCCCCCGCGAATTCGCGAGCGCCTCGGGGCTGCGGTTGGTCGTGAGGATGACCTCCAGGCGGACGCCCCCCATCGCCTCGCAGGTCTTGCGTGGCGGTTCATCCCAACGGATAGCCGTCGCCGTGACGACAGGGCGCACTACGCGCCACGGCCAGAAGCCGAATCGCTGCGAGCTGTTGTAGTCGGCGATGGCATCGGCCTTGCTCGCCAGCGCTTCTTCCACCAGCTTCGGCAGCAACTCCTTCACGCCACCATAGGTACCCTTGGCCACCTTGAGCTTGCGAACGATCTGGTGCGGCACATCGGCCGGCGCACCGTTGTCGAAGACACAGAGGTCTCGACCTGCCTGTGAAAGGCCGGCTGCGATCTTCTTGCCTTCGGCAACTTCCTGCTCAGGCGTCGCGGCCTGCGTCGCGGCGCAAGCCACGAGCAACGCAACGGTCAGAACGTTCTTCTCCATCAGTTCCCTCCCTGTGAATCAAAGGCGCCGCAGGATCAACGACGTGTTGATGCCACCAAAAGCAAAATTATTGGTCATGACGTACTCGGTCTCGAGCTTGCGGCCACCGCTGAGCACGTAGTCCAGCTCGCCGCAGCGCGGGTCGACCTGGCGCAGGTTCAGCGTCGGCGCGAACCAGCCAGCCTTCATCATCTCCAGCGTCATCCACGTCTCCAGCGCCCCGCAGGCACCCAGCGTGTGACCCATGTAGCTCTTCAGCGACGAGATCGCGACGCGACTGCCCAGCACGGCCTGCGTGGCCTGGCTCTCGGCCACGTCGCCCTGGTCCGTCGACGTGCCGTGCGCGTTGACGTAGGGGATGGCCTCGGGCGGCAGGTCGGCGTCTTCCAGCGCCAGGCGCATGGCCTGCGCCATCGTCGCGGACTGCGGCTGCGTGACGTGCGTGCCGTCGCAGTTGGTGCCGTAGCCGACGATCTCGCCGAGGATGTGCGCGCCGCGCGCCTTGGCGTGTTCGTACTCCTCCAGCACGAAGGTGCAGGCGCCCTCACCCAGCACCAGGCCGTCGCGATCCTTGTCGAAGGGGCGCGGCGTCAGGCGAGACTGGTCGTTGTATTTGGTGCTGGTGGCGAACAGCGTGTCGAACACGGCGGCCTGCGTCGGGTCCAGCTCCTCGGCGCCGCCGGCCAGCATGGCGATCTGCCGGCCGCTCTGGATGGCCTCGTAGGCATAGCCCAGTCCCTGGCTGCCCGACGTGCAGGCGCTGCTCGTCGTGATGATGCGGCCCGTGATGCCGAAGAACACCGCGATGTTGACCGTCGCTGTGTGCGACATCATCTTCACGTAGGTGTTGGCGTTGATGCCCTCGATGCTCTTGGCGCTCATCATGCGGCCGAAGTCGCCCACGGCGCTGGGCGTACCGCTGGAGCTGCCGAAGCTCACGCCCAGCTTGCCGCTGGTCACCAGCGGGTCGCCGATGAGGCCGGCCTGCTCCAGCGCCAGCTCGGCCGAGCGCGTCGCCATCTGCGCCACGCGACCCATGCTGCGCATGCTCTTGCGGTTGTAGCGGTCGCCCGGCAGCTCGAACGGCGCGCAGGGCACGCCGACCTGGGTGTTCAGCCCCTCGTACTCGGCCCACTCCACCATGCGCTGCACCTTGTTGGTCTCGGCGCGCAGGCTGTCCAGCACGGTCTCGATGTCATGGCCCAGCGGCGACA
This sequence comes from Pelomonas candidula, assembly GCF_043555985.1. Classification (NCBI taxonomy): domain Bacteria; kingdom Pseudomonadati; phylum Pseudomonadota; class Betaproteobacteria; order Burkholderiales; family Sphaerotilaceae; genus Roseateles; species Pelomonas candidula. The sequence continues at coordinate 81,127 of NZ_JBIGIC010000014.1, forward strand.
GCGCGCCGATGCCCGTGATGACGACTCTCTTCTTGCTCATCCCACCATGCCCCCATTCACGGAGATCACCTGGCGAGTGATGTACGCCGCATCCTCGCCCATCAGAAAACTCACCACCGCGGCCACCTCTTCGGGTCGACCGACGCGCTTGGCGGGAATGATTTTCAAGGCTTCCTCGACGAGGCCGGCGTCGATCATGTCCGTCTCGATCAGCCCCGGCGCGACGCAGTTGACGGTGATCTTGCGGCTCGCCAGCTCGACGGCCAGTGCCTTGGTCGCGCCGATGATGCCGGCCTTGGCCGCGCTGTAGTTGACCTGGCCGCGGTTGCCCATCAGCCCCGACACCGACGCCAGCGTGACGATGCGCCCCGGCGCCTTGCGCCGCACCAGCGGCATCGTCAGCGGCTGCAGCACGTTGTAGAAGGCGTCGAGGTTGGTGTGGATGACGGCGTCCCAGTCCTCGCCGGTGAGCGCCGGAAAGGCTCCGTCACGGGCGATGCCGGCATTGCAGACGATGCCGTAGTAGCACCCGTGCGCCTCGACGTCGGCCAGCAGCGCTGCGGACGCGGCCTCGCGGTCGGCCACGTCGAACTGCAAAACACGGACCGTGCGGCCCAGCGCCGTGATCTCTGCCGCAGCGGCCTCAGCCTGCTCGCGCTGGTTGCGGCAATGCAGGACGATGTCGTAGCCATCGCGCGCCAGTCGCAAAGCGATGGCTCGGCCGATGCCGCGGGACGACCCGGTGACCAGCACCGTACTCATACGTTCTCTCCATTCAAAAAAGTGCTCGGGTCCTCGGGCCCGAACACCGTCAGCGTGGCGCTCGCCAGCTCCGCGCCGTCGGCGTGGATGCGGCATTCGAACTGGCCCAGGCCGTTGTCCGCCTGATAGCCGCGCTCGATGTCGACCTGCAGCCTTTGCCCCACCATGAAACGCGGAACGCTGCAGCGGTAGCGCCGCGTACCCAGCAGCAGGCCGATGCGCGGCGGCTGCCCCTTCTCGCGCGCCTGCCAGCCGGCCCAGGCAGCAACGGCCTGGGCCATGTATTCGATGCCCACCCAGGCGCCCACGCCGCCGTCCTGGCTGAACAGGCCCTCGGCCGGCACGACGACCTCGGCGCGGAGCCGATCACCTTCGACGGCAATGACGCGGTCGAGCAGACTCATAGCGCCGGCATGAGGCACCAGTTCGCGGATGGGAGGCAGCGTGTCAGTCATGGCTGAGGATCAGCGCCGCGTTGTTGCCACCAAAGGCGAAGGAATTGCTCATCACATGGCGCGGCGCCGCCGTCAGGCGCTGGCCCGGCGTGACGAGTGCAATGGCCGGCAACTCAGTGTCGCGCCGGCCGTCGAAATGATGAACGGGCAATCGACCATCACCGGCCACGGTCAGCCACGCGATGGCGGCCTCGATGGCGCCGGCCGCGCCGAGCGCATGGCCCGTCAGCGGCTTGGTCGACGAGCACGGCAGTGCCGGCCCGAACAGCTCGGCCACTGCGCGGCTTTCCATCGCGTCGTTCTGCGGCGTGGCGGTGCCGTGCAGGTTCAGGTAGCCGATGTCGGCGGGCTGCAGACCGGCGCGATCCAGCGCCTCGCGCATCGCTGCCAGTGCGCCCCGGGCGCCGGGTTCGGGGGCCGAGATGTGGTGGGCGTCGGAGCTCTCGCCCCAGCCCGACAGCCGCACGGGCGAAGCCTCGCGGCTCAGCACGAACAGCGCCGCCCCCTCGCCGATGTTGATGCCCGAGCGTGTCGCGCTCATCGGCCGGCAGCGCGCGGCGTCCACTGAGTCCAGCGCCGTGAAGCCGGCCACCGTCATCGCGCACAGCGCATCGACGCCGCCCACCAGCACCGCGTCGCACAGACCCGCACGCAGCAGCCGCGCGCCGCTGGCCAGCGCCTTGGCGCCGGACGAGCAGGCCGTCGACACGACGTAGCGCGGCCCGTGGATGCCCAGCAGCTGGGCCAGCATCAGTGCCGGCGAGCCCAGCTCCTGCTGCTCGACATGGAAGCCCGCCGGCAGCGCGCCGTCGCGGGCCAGCGCGGCGATAGCCGCCTCGCTCTCGCCGACGCCCGATGTGCTGGTGCCGAGCACGACACCGACGCGCCCGGCGCCATGCCGCACGATGGCCGCGTCGACCGCGGGCCGGATCTGCGCCAGCGCCGCCAGCAGCAGCGCGTTGTTGCGGCTGCGCTGTGGCAGCGGCAGGTGCTCGACCGAGGGCAGTTCGGCACGCACGGCGCCCAGGTGCAGCTCGTGCCCCGGCCAGACCGCGCCGTTCGCTGCGACACCGCAAGGCTGGTCGGCGAAGACGGCCTCGCGCAGCGCGGCCAGGTTGTGGCCGGCCGCGCAGATGACGCCGGGGGCTTGCAGGTAGAGGTTCACGACGACGATGCCTCCGCGGACAGGGATTCGATCAGCAGCCGATAGCCCTCGGCCAGGTTGACGATCTCGACGATGTTCGCGCCCGGGCGGCGCAGCAGCACGCGGGCTTCTCCCGCCTGCTGCAACGCCTGGCCGTCGGCGGTGGCCACCCAGGCCCAGCCGTCGGGCAGCGCCGCGCGGACGGCATCGGCCGGCCAGAAAGTCAGGCAGAGGTCACGCAGCATGCGGTCGGTGTCGACCTCGGCGGGCAGCATGGCGTGGCGCTGGACTTGCAGATCCTTGCCGTCCCACTGCATCAGCAGCACGCGCTGGCTGAAGGCGAAGCCGGCCAGCAGCAGGCCCGACGCGTCCAGCTGCAGCTGCACATCGACGCGCTGCGGCGGCGCGGCGGGTGCATCCAGCCGCCACACGCTCAGGCGCTGGCTCAGGGCCCAGCGTGCATCGCCCAGCAAGGCTGGCGCCAGGCGCAGCGCCGGCAGGCCACTGGGCTTGGGAGGCGTGCTCGCGCAGCCGGCCAGCAGCGCGGCAGTCAGCAGCAACAGACGACGCTTCATGCGCGGGTGAACCTCAGCAGGCTGTGGCAGTAACCGATGCCGTCGCGCACCGTCAGCAGGCGCAGGCCGGCGGCTTCGGCGAGGCGGATGTAGTCGCCGCTCTCGTAGATCTTGCTGTTGCCGCTGGCCATGGCCGTGAAGTACGGCGACGTGTTGATCAGGCAGTAGGCGGCGATGTCGTAGCGCTGGCGGTCCCAGAAGGTGTCCATGACCAGCACCTGGCCGCCGTCGGCCAGGCAGGCCGCGGCGCGCTCGAAGATGCTGGCGATCTCGGCCTCGCCGAAGCAGCTGAGGAACTGGCTCATCCACACCAGATCCATGCCCTCGGGCAGCGACGCCGCCGGGTCGAGCAGGTTGCGCGGGTGCAGCCGGGCGCGCTCGCGCAGGCCGGCGGCGGCGAGGTTGGCGTCGGCCACGGCGAGCTGCTGCGGCAGGTCGACGAGGTTCAGCTCCACGCGCGCATCGTGCGCCAGCGCGGCCCGGCTGAACTTGCCGGTGTTGGCGCCGATGTCCATGACGCGCCTGGGCGCGGTGGCGAACACGTCGGGCAGGATGTCGGGGAAGGACGTGTCGGAGTAGTGGTGGTCAAACGCGAACCAGCTCGTCTTGGCCGGCTCGGGCAGCTCGGCCATGCCCTCGTACAGCGTGGGCCACGGGCCGAGATGCGCCAGGCCCAGCGGCTTGCCGGCGTCGAGCGAGCGCTCCAGCTCGAACAGGCCCTGGTAGCAGACGTCGTGAACGAAATCGAAGTTGATGCGCGTGATGTCGTCGGAGATCAGGCAGAAGCCGGCCTTGTCCAGCTGCCAGCGCCCGCCCTCGATCATGACGACGCCCGCCGACAGGCAGGACTCCAGCACCAGCTTCAGCGCGTAGCGGCTCCAGCGGCCGGTGGCCTCCAGCGCGTCCAGCGTGATGCCCTGCGCGCCGGCTTCGGCCAGCGCCTGCAGCATGCCGCGCTTCCAGGCGTAGCGCACGCAGTGGAAGACGACCGGGCCGAAAGCGATCTTCTGGGCCTCGAAGCGGGCGTCGAAGGCCCGCTGCTTCGGCGGGGAGAACTTCTTGGTCTCAGGCATGGGACGGAAGGAACAGCGGAGTGAGCAGCCAGGCCAGGAAGACGCCGATCAGCAGCGTCAGCCCGAAGGCCTGCAGGGCAGGTGTGCCGGACAAGGCCAGCAGCCCGAAGGACAGCAGCGTCGACGCGGCGGCGAGGGTCACGGACAGGAAAGGCCGCACTTCCGCGCGGCCGGGTTGTTCGAGCAGGAAGATGCCGTAGTCGACGCCCAGCCCGAGCAGGATGAGCAGCGGCAGGATGTGGAAGAGCTGCAATACCTGCCCGCCGATGGCCAGCAGCGCCACGGTCAGCACCGTGGCCAGCGCCGTCGGCGCCAGCGCGCGCCACGCCGCGCGGCCGAAGCGCCAGGCCAGCGCGCCCCAGGTCAGCGCGAAGCCGACGAACAGCACGACGGACATCAGCTCACGGTAGCGGCCCAGCAGGTGGCTGACCTCGCCGACCTTGTCGACCCAGGCGACGCCGTCGAGCTTCAGCGCCGCCAGCTCGGCGCGCGTGTCGGCCGCCTCGGCGCCATGCAGCAGCACGACGCTGACGAAGCTGCCTCCCAGCCGGCCCAGCCACTGCGCGCGCAGTGGCTCGCTGACGGGGCTGGCCAGCCAGGCCTGCGGCGTCAGCTCATTGGGTGAGACGGTGGTGGCCGCAACCGGCTGGCCCAGCTTGTCCGCCAGCACCGGCTGCAGCTCGGCCGCACGGCGGGCGGACAGCAAGGCGTCGTCACGCTGGCGGCGCTGCGACGGCAGCCAATCGCTGACAGCCTGCACGCCGACCTCCAGACCACGCAGTTGCGCCGTCAGCGCCTCTTCGCGCTCCAACAGCTGCTGCTCGCTCGCGCCCTGCACGACGAAGAACTGCGCCAGGCCGGGCGCCTGCATCAGCCGTGCGAACTCACGCTGCTCGGCCAGCAGTGCCGGCGGCGCGGACTGCAGCTGGCGGATGTCATCGTTCACCTGGAGGCGGCTGGCGCCCCATGCAACCAGCCCAGCGGTCGCCACCAGCAACACGGTCAGGTCGCGCCGGCCCAGGCTGGGCCACAGCGCGCGGCGCGAGCCCAGCCACTGGGCGAAGCGCGTCGGCTGCAGCCGGCCTGAGCCGTCCAGCAGCGGGAACCACCACAGCACCGTCACGAAGGCCGCGACGAGACCGACCGCCGAGAACACCGCGATCTGGCGCAGGCCCGGGAACGGTGGCAGCGCCAGCAGCGCGTAGCCGATGACGGTGGTCGCCATCGCGAGGCTGACGACGGGAACCTGGCGCTTCAGCATCGCCCAGCGCTCGTGCGCTTCCAGGCCCTGCCGCGCGCTGAAGTAGTTGCTGCCGTAGTTCTCGGCCACGCCCAGCAGGCTGGCGCCGAAGATCAGCGTGACGAGGTGCAGCTCGCCGAACACCAGCAGGCTCACCGACGTTGCGACCGCGAGACCCACGGCCATCGACAAGGCCACCAGCAGCCGTGGCCGCAGCGATCGGAAGGCCAGCAGCGTGAGCGCCACGATGCCCACCAGCGAGCCCAGGCCGATGGTGTGGATCTCGCGCTCCGCCTGCTCGGACGCAGCCGCCGCGAACAGCGGCACGCCGGCGCGGAGGACCGTCGCGCCCTGCCCTTGCGCCGCGCGCACGGCGGCGTCCAGCTTCGGCTGCAGCGCGCGCTGGGCGCCGATCTCGAAGCCCGAGCCGGGCAGCTCGATAAGCACCAGCGCGAAGTGGTGGTCGGGTGCTGCCGGGTCGGTCAGCATCAACCGGCCGTCCTGCACGCGCACACGGCTCATCTGGCCGCGCTCGGCCAGCCACTGGCCGAAAAGGTTCAGCGGGTCATCCGCCCAGGCCCCGACGCGCGGGCCGCCGACGGGCTGGTAGAGCGCAGCCAGTGCCTGGTCGGCCAGCGTGTCGGTCGTGGCCGTGCCGAGTTGCTCGCGTGCCTGCGGCGACAGCAGCCCGGCGCGCAGCGGCGCATAAAAACCCAGCCAGGCATTCTGGTCGGCATCGGCGACGCGGTGGCGTGCCGGCACGTCGCCCAGCGCCTGCAGGAAGGCATCCGCCGCCCGCGCGGCCTGGGTGGCGTCGCCCCCCCCGATCAGCACGCTGATGCGCCGCGCGCCCGCATCGGCCAGCGCCTGCGTGGCCTGGGCCGCCAGCGGGCGCTGCTCGTCGCGCGGCAGCATGGCCAGCATGTCGGTCACCGGCGCGCGGTGCTGCACGGCCCAGTGCCAGACGTTGTGGGCGACACAGGCGAGCACGAGCACGAGCCACAGGCACGCGAGGCGGCGAGTGGTGCGCTCCAGGCTCACTGGAACAGGCCCGGCTCGGCCGCGCCGTCGGTGCGCGGCTGGGTCAGCTGGATCAGGCTCTCGTCGCCGTTGGCCTCGAACAGCTGGATGCGGCGCACGAAGCCGTCGCCTTCCAGTTCGACCTTTTTCAGCACCTGCTGCAGCGGGCCGGGCTTGGGTGTCAGCGCGAGCTGCCACGCCGGGCCCTTGGTGCTGCCACTCAGTTCGAACAGCTCGGCCAGCCCGCCGACGTCACCGTTCAGCAGCGCGAACATCAGCGTGTTGATGAGGCGCACGGCCGGCTCGCGCGAGGCGTCCAGCTTCATCGCCGTCTGGCCGCCCTGCGTCGCGCGGATCTCGTTCTGCGTCAGCCTCAGCTCGCTGGCGAAGGGCTTCAACGTGCGCCACAACACGCCGCGGCCGCGCGCCGCGACGAAATTGCCGGTGGACACCAGCGGCTTGGCGAAGCCCGGCACCTTCTTGGTTTGCGTGAACTCGCCGCGCAGCCACTCGGGCTGCTGCAGGCGCTCGCGCACGGCCTGGGCGAGGTTGGCCTCGGCAGCCCAACCCGTGGCGGGCAGCACGGCGATCAGCAGCGCTCGGCGCTTCATGCGGGGCTCACTCCGAGCTTGCGCCACAGCACCGGCGGGCAGACCCACTCCATCTCGCGCGTCGCGATGTTCAGCGCAACCTGGATGGTGTGGGCCTTGTTGATGACCTTGCCAGTCTCGGCGTCGCGGATGACGTAGTCGACCTTGATGCGGTTCTCCCACTCGACGATCTCGGCTCGCACGATGGCGCGGCGGCCGTAGGGCAGCATGTCCACGTACTTGAGCCGCATGTCGACGATGGGCCAGGCGTAGCCGGACTCGCGCATCTGCGGGTAGTCGTAGTCGAAGCGGGACATCAGCGCGTTGCGGGCCAGCTCCAGGTACTTCACGTAATGCCCGTGCCAGACGATGTCCATCGGGTCCAGGTCATGGAAGGCCGGCGTGATCTCGATCTCGTGCCACAACTCAGGCATACAAGTCCCACGCCTGACCACGGATGGCCGAGATGAGTGCGCCCAGCTCCTTGTCCAGCGCCCGGTCCTCATCGATGAGCGGCAGGCGCTCGGCGAGGTCGGCCTGCATTGCGGCGAGGTCCGGCGTCAGCGCCAGCGGCGTCACGCGCTCGCGCAGCGCCAAGCCCTGGCGCGCGGCGATCAGCAGGCCGGCGGCGACCTGCTCGGTCAGGTCCAGCACGCGCAGCGCGTCGCGTGCGGCGATGGTGCCCATGCTGACCTTGTCCTGGTTGTGGCACTCGGTCGAGCGGCTGAACACGGAGGCCGGCATGGTCTGCTTGAGGGCCTCAGCGGTCCACGCCGACACGCTGATCTGCAGGGCCTTCAGGCCGTGATTGATGGCCGCGCGCTCGCCGCTGGCACCGCTCAGGTTCGCCGGCAGGCCGTGGTTGTAACGCGCGTCCACCAGCAGCGCGAGCTGGCGGTCCAGCAGGTCGGCGAGGTTGGCGACGGCCGTCTTGAGCGTGTCCATCGCCATCGCGATATGGCCGCCGTAGAAGTGGCCGCCGTGCAGCACGCGCTCTTCGACGGGGTCGATCAGCGGGTTGTCGTTGGCGCTGTTGAGTTCGTTCTCGATCATCTGGCGCAGCCAGGGCAGAGAATCCTCCAGCACGCCGATGACGTGGGGCGCGCAGCGCAGCGAGTAGCGGTCCTGCAGGCGGTGGTCGTTGCGCGAGGGCTGCTCGCTCGTCAGGTCGGCGCGCAGGCGCTCGGCCACGCGCTGCTGGCCGGCGTGCGGCTTGGCTGCGAACAACGTCGCGTCGAAGTGATGCGCGTTGCCAGCGCTGGCGACGACGTTCATCGCCGTGATGCGCGTGGCCAATTTGGCAAGGTAGTCGGCGCGCGCGAAGGCCAGGCAGGCCAGGCCGGTCATCACCGCCGTGCCGTTCATGATGGCCAGCCCCTCCTTGGGGCGCAGCTTCAGCGGCGTGGCGCCGGCGGCACGCAGTGCCTCCAGAGCCGGCAGCGTCTCGCCGTTGACGCTGACCTCGCGCTCGCCGCACAGCACGGCGGCGAGGTAGGACAGCGGCGTCAGGTCGCCACTCGCGCCGACCGAGCCCTCGCTGGGGATCAGCGGCAGGATGTCGTGGGTCAGCAGCGTCTCGATCTGGCGCAGCAGGTCCAGGCTCACGCCGGAATAGCCCTGGCACAGCGATGCCAGCCGCGCGCCGAGCACGGCACGGGTCTGCTCGGCGCTCAGGAGCGCCCCGGCGCCGATGCCGTGGTAGGTGTAGAGGTGGTGCGGCAACTCGGCGACCAGCGACGGCGGCACAGCCACGGTGCACGAGTCGCCGTAGCCGGTGGTCACGCCGTAGACGACGCCGTCCTCGGCCAGCAGGCGGGCAACGAAGTCCGCGCCGGCCTGGATGCGCGACTGGAACTCGGGCGTGCGGCCCAGCTCGGCGCCGGCCTGGCGCTTGGCCAGCGCGACGATGTCCTCGATGGCGAGGCGCTGGCCATCAAACGTGATGCGTGACATCGGGTCGGTCCCAGAAAGCGTAGAAGTTGAACCAGTCATAGGGCGAACGGCGCAGCCGCGCGGCGAGCGCATCGGCAAAGCGGCGGGCATGCTCGGCCAGCGCGGCCTCGCGGGCACGGCGCGGGAGTGCCACCTTGTCGGCCAGCAGCTCGAACTCCAGCGCGTAGCCGCGGCCCTCGTGCAGGCAGAGCATGAGGAACAACGGGCAGCCGAGCAGGCCGGCGATGAGGTAGGGGCCGACCGGGAAGTCGGCCTCGCCGCCAAGGAAGGGGATGCGCGCGGTCTTGCTGCCGCGCACCGGCACGCGGTCGCCGGCGATGGCCAGGAACTCGCCAGCGGCAACGCGTTCGGCGAGCTTCAGCGTCAGGCCCATGTCGAGGTCGCTGACCTCGATGAGCTCGACGCCACGGTTCGGGTTCAGGCGCGTGAGGATGCGGTTGAAGCTCTCGGCATGCTTGGTGTGCACCAGCACGTTGACCTTGAGGTCGGGATGCGTCTCGGCCAGCGCATGGCACAGCTCCAGGCAACCGGTGTGGGCCGTGACAAGCACGGCGCCCTGCCCCGTTGCAGCGTGCGCGTGGACCGCCCCCGTGCCGCGCGACTGAACGCGCGAGAACGGGTAGCGGCCAGCGATGGCGAGCAGCTTGTCGAGCATGGTCTCGGCAAACAGCCGCACATGGGCCAGGCCCTGGCGCCAGCCGGCCGCGGGCTGCAGGCGGCGCAGATAGCCCAGGCTGTGCGCGCGCAGGCCCGGCTGCGCCAGCCAGTAGACCAGCACGATGGGCCACAGCAGCACGCGGAACACCGCGCGGCCCAGCAACCGGTGCACGGCGAACAGCAGCCAGATGCCGGCGACGAAGGTGTTCTCGCCCATCGCTGCCCAGTGACGCGGCTTGCTGGTCACGCCAAGGCCTTCCGCCAGAGGAGCATGGGCGCGCGCACCAGCATGCCGAAGAAGAGGCGCGTGTGCATGGCCGAGATCAGCACGTTGTCGCGCCAGACGCGGAAGTGCGAGACGCCGTCCTCGGGATACCGCACGCGCGTCGGCACGTTGACGATGCCCATGCCTGACCAGAACAGCCGCACGGCGATCTCGGTGTCGAAGTCCATGCGCCGGCCGATGTGCTGGCGTTCCACGAGGGGCAGCGTGCCCGCGAGCGGATAGATGCGGAAGCCACACATCGAGTCGCGGATGGCCAGCGACAGCGTGTTGATCCAGACCCAGATGTGCGTCGCGTAGCGGCCGTACAGCCGTGCCTTGGGAACGCTGTCGTCGTAGATCGGGTAGCCGCAGATCATCTGCGCGGGCTCGGCCACGGCGGCGGCCGTGAAGGCGGGCACGTCGCGCGTGTCGTGCTGGCCGTCGGCGTCGATCTGCAGCGCATGCGTCCAGCCCAGTTCGGCCGCGCGGCGCAGGCCGGCCATGACGGCGCCGCCCTTGCCCTGGTTGACGGGCAGTCGCTCCAACGTCACGTCGGCCTGCGACGCGAGCTGGTCGAGCACGGCGGCACAGCCGGGCTCGCTGGCGTCGTCCACCAGCAGCACCGGCAGGCCGTGGGCGCGCAACGCCGCGACGACGCCCGCGATGGGGCCGCCGTGGTTGTAGACGGGGATGACGGCGCCGATCTTCATGACGCCGTGAACAGCAGCCGGCCGCTGGCGTGCTGGCCCAGCTCGGAGTGGTAGCGGAAGGTCAGCTTGCCCGACGCCCAGGCGAGCGACAACGTGACGCGCTGGCCCGGCACGATGACGCGCTGGAACTTCAGTGCTTCCATGCCGGCGAACTCGCCGGTGAAGCCGAAGCGCTCGCGGCCGAACAGCTGCGCCCATTCGAGCTGCACGACGCCAGCGAGGATGGGATGGTCGGGGAAGTGACCTTCGAACTGCGGCAGGCTGGCGGTGACGATCAGCGTCAGGTCCTCACCGTCTTCGGTGCGATGAACGGCACGCAGTGCGGGCCGGCGCGGGTCGAACTCGGCCAGAAGGCGCGCCTGCGTCGCCTTCGCCATCGCGTTGACGGGCAGCTCGGGCAGGAAGCGGAAACGCCGCGGCAGCACGACGCGCTCGACGACATCGGCCAGGCCGCCGCGCAGCGCCTCGGCCAGTGCGCGCTTGCCGTGCTCGTCGTGCAGCTGCCAGCCGGCCTCGCTGGGCACGGCGACGACGGCCAGTTGCTCGCGCGGCTCGCTCATCGGCAGCAGGCGCAGGTCGGCGATCAGCGGCGACGCGCGCAGCGCGGCCTCCACGGCCGTTAGCGACACGCGCTTCTCGGCGATCTTGACGATGCGGTCGGCGCGGCCACGCAACTCGAAGCCGCCGTCAACCGCCGCGGCGCGGTCCGCGCTGGGCATCCAGTCAGCCTCGTCCAGGTGCGGCGAGCGCAGCCACAGCGCGTCGTCCTGCAGCCGCCATTCGACGCCGGGCAGCGCCTGCCAGTACGCGGGCGCGCCGGGGTTGCGCTGGCGCCAGGCGACGCCACCGGTCTCGCTGCTGCCGTAGATTTCGATGGGCGCACGGCCGAACACGCGCAGGCAGTCGGGCATCGCTGCGTCGGGCAGCGGTGCGCCCGAGCTGAACAGCTGCACGACGCCGGGCTGCGGTTGCAGCGGCAGCCGGCTCAGGTGGGCGGGGCTGGCGATGAGGATGACGTTCGCGCCGGGTGGGGTCAGCTCAGCCAGGTCTTCCAGGACGACGACGCTCTGCGCCTGCAGCGCCCGCCCCGTGGCCAGCGGCCACAGCACGCGGAACAGCAGGCCGTAGACATGCTGGTGCGACACGCTGGCAAGCACGGCCGCGTCGGGAGCGACAGCGCCAAAGGCCTGCTCCTGCGCCGTGATCTCGTCGAACAGCTGGCGCAGGCGCTTGGGCAGCGCCTGCGGCGCGCCGGTGGAGCCAGAGGTGAAGACGACGAGTTGCTGGGCGTCGGGGTCCAGCGGGCACTCGGCCCGCGCAGGCTGCGCGGCAGGTTCGATGCGAGGCAGGCCGTCCACGGCCGCGCCGTCGCCGGCAAAACCGTCGACGCGCGTGCGCAGCGCCTGCCGGCTGGCCGGCGTCATGTCCCCCGGCAGCCAGGCCTGCTTGCCGGCCTGCCAGGCGCCGAACAGCGCAGCGGCAAAGGCCAGGCTGTCCAGGAAGAACAGCGCGAACCGCTGGCCCGGATGTGCAGCGAACGCGGCCTGCCAGCGGGCGGCATCGGCGAGCCAGTCGGCACCGGACACCGGCTCACCACGACGCCAGCCGACAACCGGCGGCGGCGCCAGCGTCAGCAGCGAGGCGAGGCGTTGCGCTGGCGTCATGCCTGGCCCCTGGCCCAGCGGGCGCGCAACTGGCGGCGCACCAGCCACTCGCCGGCCATCAACGTGCCGATGAGGCCATAGGCGATGAGGCCGTTGTAGAGCGCCCAGACCTTCTCCGTCGCCCACAGCGCCGTGGCCAGCGCGAGGCCACCGTTGAGCACGAAAAAGCCGCACCAGACCTGCGTCACGCGGCGCGTGTAGGCCTGGCCGCGAGCGTCCAGGTCAGGTTCCTGCAGTCGCGCGATGCGCTCCACGACGGTGGGGCCGCGCCACAGACTGAGGCCGAACACGGCCAGCAAGGCGAAGTTGACGAGCACGGGGTAGAGCTTGAGCGGCAGGCTCTGGTTGAGCAGCGCCGTGCCGCCGGCCAGCAGCAGCGCGACGACGGCAACCCAGCGCGCCTGCACAACCTGCGCGCCGCCGGCCAGCCAGCGCAGCACACCCAGCGCGAGCAGCAACAACGCGAGATAGCGTGGTTCGATGTGCCCCAGGCTGAGGTAGACGATCAGCGGATACGCGGCCGTCAGGGCCAGCACCAGGGCCCAGCGCATCGCTTGCCCCTGGGTCAGGCGGTCGCCGCCGTCGGCCGGTCACCGGCCTCGGCGGGCTCGGCCTTCATCAGGCCTTGCAGCGCGTCAATGACGTCCTGCACCGTGCGCACGGCCTTGAAGGCCTCGGGCTGCAGACGCTTGCCCACCAGGGGCTTGAGCTTCACGATGAGGTCCACCGCATCGATGCTGTCGATGTCGAGGTCGTCGTAGAGCTTGGCCTGCGGGGAGATGCGTTCGGCCTCGATGTCGAAGGTCTCGACGAGGATGCTGCGCAGGCGGTCGAAGATTTCCTGGTCGGTCATGATGGGACTCACGCAGCGAGCTTGCGGTGGCTCGTGACGAACAGCGCCAGGGCGCGGATGCTGGCGAAATGCTCGCGCGTCTCGGCCGAGTCGGCGGCCATGCTCAGACCGTAGCGCTTCTGCAGGGCCAAGCCGAGTTCGAGCGCATCGATGGAATCCAGGCCCAGGCCTTCGACGAACAGCGGCTGCTCGGCGTCGATGTCCTCCGGCTTGAGGTCCTCAAGTTGGAGTGCCGAGATCAGCAGTTCCTTGATTTCTTGTTCCAGCGCTTGCATGGCTCCCCTTCGCTTCCGCCCTCGATGACCTTGTCGGTTCTGTGAAAAACTGGATCAGGCTTTCCGTCAGCCGCCGCGCGGCCCGTCCGTGTTCGCCATCCGCCGCCTCCATCACGGGGGCGGTGCGCAGGTCGTCGCCGACCTCGATGGTGAAGCGCAGCGGGCGCTTGGCGACGGTCCACCAGGGCTGCCCCTTGTACAAGCCGAGCGGTTCGCAGTGGATCCGCACCGGCGTGATGTCCAGTCCGCCGCGCAGCGCAATCTGCGCCGCGCCGCGCTGCATCTTCAGGGCTTGCCCGGGCCGCGACCGCGTGCCTTCAGGAAAGATGATCAGGTTGCTGCCCGCTGCCAGCGTTTCTGTACATGCCAGCAACAAATCAGAGTCCGGATTGTTGCAGATGTAGCCCGTGGCTCTCACCGGCCCCCGTGTACAGGGGTGGTCTGCCAGCGTGGACTTGACCACGCAACTCGCGTTCGGAACGAGACCGATGAGGAAAGCCACGTCGATCAGCGTCGGGTGGTTGGCCAGGATCAGCAGGCCGCGGCGCTGCAGTTTCTCGATGCCGATGAGCTCGTAGCGGATCAGCCCCAGCAGCCTCATGAAGCCGACGAAGAGGCGGAACACGGCCTGCACGACCGTGCGCGCGGCCTGCTGGCGCCGTGCCGGCGTGCGCAGCAACAGTGCCTGCAGCGGGAACACCACCAGCCACAGCAGCATGCCGCCGATGCCGAAGCAGACGAAGGCCAGCCCCGTGGCAAAGATTCGCCAGACGCGGCCGGGCCACTGCAGCAGCTCAGACATCGCGGCTCCAGCGCCAGCCGTCGCGGCGCAGGGACGGCACGGCGCCGTTCAGCACGCACAGCGTGGCGAGGTCGGAGGGCAGGTCGGCTGCGTCAGCGTCGTCCGTCGGCGCGCAGGCCTGCAGGCTCAGGCCACGCTCGGCCGCCTCCAGCAGCACGGCCCAGGCGCGCGCGGGGCCGGGTTGCGCCTCGAAGCCCCGGTAAGGCTCAGGCAGTTCGGCCTCGACAGATACGACGAGGACCTGCTTTGCGCCCTCCCCCAACAGACCCTGGGCTTCGCAGACACCGGCCGCCGCGCTGCCAGGCCCGGCCGACACGGCGGCGTAGTTGGCCGTGTCACCGCGCGCGATGGAGTAGAGCGCGCTGCTGGCGTTGTGCACCGACAGGCTGAACGCGGTCGGAGAAAGCAGCTCGCCGTGCGCCAGTTGCTGCAGCAGCCCGACCGAGCGGGCGATCTCGCCCCAGCGGGATGCAAACACGACCGGGCCAGTTGCCGCCTCGCCCTGGGCCCAGAACGCCGCCTGCAGCGCGGCACGGCCCAGTGGGTCGATGCGACGGCGCGTCATGGCCGGCACTTCGGCCAGCGGTGCCATGGCGTCGCTCGCGGGCAGCGGCCAGACGGGCGCCGCCAGCCAGGCATTCCAGGCTTCCGGCGTTTCCAGGCCGGGGGCCCAAGCGGCCCAGCGGCAAACTCGGAAGGCGGTCATCGTCGGCAAGGTGGCGGTGTGAAGCGAAAGTCGCGGATTATCCGCAGCACTCCCGACTTCGGAGTGGAGCGGGACCTCCAGAATTCACCTCGGCCGCACGGCCGCGAAATGCACCGCCCGGAAAGCACAAAGCGCGGCCTGGGCCGCGCTTTGCTGGGAGAAGCAGCGCCGCTCACGCGACGCAGCCGCTCATTTCTTGAGGAACTTGCGCAGCGCCGCGAGTTGGGCGGCCTGGATGGCCAGCTCACTCTGAGCCTTGGCGAGGTCAATCTCGCTCTTGGCGTTCTTCAGCGCTTCCTCGGCCAGCTTCTTGGCTTCGGCGGCCTTGGCTTCGTCGAGGTCCTTGCCGCGAATGGCGGTGTCGGCCAGCACGGTCACGCGATTGGGCTGCACTTCGAGAATGCCACCGGCGACGAAGACGAACTCTTCGCTGCCGTCGGTGCGCTCGATGCGCACGGCGCCCGGCTTGATGCGGGTGATCAGCGGCGTGTGCTTCGGCAGGATGCCGAGCTCGCCGCCCTCGCCCGGCAGGGCGACGAACTTGGCCTCGCCGGAGAAGATCTGCTCTTCGGCGGAGACCACGTCGACGTGGAGGGTTGCCATGTCAATCTTCCTTAGCTAACCAGTTGAAGGAGGTTCTGTGAGGAGCGGGGCGCGTGAGGCGCCCCGGTCAACATCACTGAATCTTCTTCGCCTTCTCGAAAGCCTCGTCGATGGTGCCCACCATGTAGAACGCTTGTTCCGGCAGGTGGTCGGCTTCGCCGGCGACGATCATCTTGAAGCCGCGGATGGTTTCCTTCAGCGGCACGTACTTGCCCGGGGTGCCCGTGAACACTTCGGCGACGTGGAAAGGCTGCGACAGGAAACGCTGGATCTTGCGGGCGCGAGCCACGGCCAGCTTGTCTTCCGGCGACAGTTCGTCCATGCCCAGGATGGCGATGATGTCGCGCAGTTCCTTGTAGCGCTGCAGCACGGCCTGGACGGCGCGGGTCGTCGTGTAGTGCTCCTCGCCGACGACGTTGGGGTCGATCTGGCGGCTGGTGGAGTCCAGCGGGTCCACGGCGGGGTAGATACCCAGCGCGGCGATGTCACGCGACAGCACGACGGTGGCGTCCAGGTGGGCGAAGGTCGTGGCAGGCGACGGGTCGGTCAGGTCGTCCGCCGGGACGTAGACGGCCTGGATGGACGTGATCGAGCCGACCTTGGTCGACGTGATGCGCTCCTGCAGGCGGCCCATTTCCTCGGCCAGCGTCGGCTGGTAGCCCACGGCGGAAGGCATACGGCCCAGCAGCGCGGACACTTCGGTACCGGCCAGCGTGTAGCGGTAGATGTTGTCCACGAAGAACAGCACGTCACGGCCTTCGTCACGGAAGGACTCGGCGATGGTCAGGCCGGTCAGGGCCACCCGCAGACGGTTGCCCGGGGGCTCGTTCATCTGGCCGTAGACCATGGCGACCTTGGAGTCTTCCAGCTTGTCCTGGACGACCACGTTCGAGTCCGACATCTCGTGATAGAAGTCGTTGCCCTCACGGGTGCGCTCACCCACGCCGGCGAACACGGACAGACCGCTGTGCGCCTTGGCGATGTTGTTGATGAGCTCCATCATGTTCACGGTCTTGCCGACGCCGGCGCCGCCGAACAGGCCCACCTTGCCGCCCTTGGCGAACGGGCAGATCAGGTCGATCACCTTGATGCCGGTTTCCAGCAGGTCCTGCGACGGGCTCAGCTCGTCGTAGGCCGGGGCGGCGCGGTGGATGGAGGCGGTCAGCTCGGAAGAGACCGGGCCGCGCTCGTCGATGGGGTTGCCCAGCACGTCCATGATGCGGCCGAGGGTCGCCTTGCCGACCGGCACCTTGATGGTGTCGCCGGTGTTGTAGACCTGGATGCCACGGCGCAGGCCGTCGGACGAACCCAGCGCAATGGTGCGGACCACGCCGTCGCCCAGCTGCTGCTGGACTTCCAGCGTCAGCGCCGAGCCTTCCATCTTCAGAGCGTCGTAGACCTTGGGCATCCGGTCGCGCGGGAATTCCACGTCAACCACGGCGCCGATGCACTGAACGATCTTGCCTTGGGCTTGAGTGTTAGCCATTTGTGCGTTCCTTCAATTCAATTCTTTGCGTTCGGGCCGATCAGCCCACCGCGGCGGCGCCGCTGACGATCTCGGACAACTCTTTGGTGATCGCGGCCTGGCGGGTCTTGTTGTAGACCAGCTTCAGCTCGCCGATCAGCGTGCCGGCGTTGTCGGTCGCAGCCTTCATGGCCACCATGCGGGCGGACTGCTCGCTGGCCATGTTTTCGGCGACGGCCTGGAAGACCAGCGCTTCCGTGTAGCGCACCAGCAGGTCGTTGATGACGGTGGCGGCATCCGGCTCGTAGATGTAGTCCCACGAGTGGGCAGGCTTTTCCGTCGCCAGATCGCTGGCCTTGAGCGGCAGCAGTTGGTGCACCTGGACCTCTTGCTTCATCGTGTTGATGAACTGCGTGTAGCAGAGGTAGACGGCGGACAGCTTGCCTTCGGCGTACGCGTCGAGCAACACCTTGACGGGGCCGATCAGGGCCTCGATGTGGGGCTGGTCACCGAGCTGCGTGGCGTGAGCCACCACCTTGGCACCGATGCGGTTCATGAAGCCCAGGCCCTTGCCGCCGATGGCGACGACCTCGGCCTTCTGGCCCGCGGTTTCCAGCTCCTTGAGCTTGGCCGTGGCGGCGCGCAACAGGTTGGTGTTCAGACCACCGCACAGGCCCTTGTCCGTCGTGACGACGACCATGCCGACCGTCTTCGCTTCCTCGTTCTTCACGAGGAAGGGATGGCGGTACTCGGGGTTGGCCTTGGCCAGTTCGGCGGCGATGTTGCCGATCTTCTCGGCGTACGGACGAGCCGACCGCATCCGCTCCTGCGCCTTGCGCATCTTGGACGCGGCGACCATTTCCATCGCCTTGGTGATCTTCTTGGTGTTCTCGACCGACTTGATCTTGCCGCGGATTTCTTTGCTTGAAGCCATTCGAACTCCTGTTCAGTGCGGGGCTAAGTTTTGAGGCTCGGCCCCGCGTGTTCCGGCTTTAAGCGAACGACTTCTTGAAGGAAGTGATCGCGGCGTTCAGCTCGGCCTCGGCGTCCTTGTCCATCGCCTTGTCGTTCTCGAGCTTGGCGAGCAGCGCGGCGTGGCTGGTCTTCAGGAACTGGTGCAGACCGTGTTCGAAGGACAGGACCTTCTTCACTTCGATGCTGTCCATGAAACCCTTGTTGGCGGCATACAGCGACGCGGCCATCAGCGAGATGGGCAGCGGCGAGTACTGGGCCTGCTTCAGCAGTTCCGTCACGCGGGCACCGCGGTCCAGCTGCTTGCGGGTGGCTTCGTCCAGGTCGGAAGCGAACTGCGCGAACGCGGCCAGCTCACGGTACTGGGCCAGGTCGGTACGGATACCGCCGGACAGCGACTTGATCAGCTTAGTCTGCGCAGCACCACCGACGCGCGACACCGAAATACCGGCGTTGATGGCGGGGCGGATACCGGCGTTGAACAGGTTGGTTTCCAGGAAGATCTGGCCGTCGGTGATCGAGATCACGTTGGTCGGCACGAAGGCAGACACGTCGCCGGCTTGCGTTTCGATGATCGGCAGAGCCGTCAGCGAACCGGTCTTGCCCTTGACTTCACCCTTGGTGAAGGCTTCGACGTAGTCGGCGTTCACGCGAGCGGCACGCTCCAGCAGGCGGCTGTGGAGATAGAACACGTCGCCGGGGAAGGCTTCGCGGCCCGGCGGGCGGCGCAGCAGCAGCGAGACCTGGCGGTAGGCCACGGCCTGCTTGGACAGGTCGTCATAGACGATCAGAGCGTCCTGACCGCGGTCGCGGAAGTACTCGCCCATCGTGCAGCCGGAGTAGGCCGACACGTACTGCATGGCGGCGGACTCGGAGGCCGAGGCGGCGACGACGATGGTGTATTCCATCGCGCCGGCCTGCTCCAGCGAGCGCACGACGTTCTTGATCGACGACGCCTTCTGGCCGATGGCGACGTAGACGCAGGTCATGTTCTGACCCTTCTGGTTGATGATCGCGTCGATGGCGACGGCGGTCTTACCAGTCTGGCGGTCACCGATGATCAGCTCGCGCTGGCCACGGCCGACGGGCACCATGGAGTCGATGGACTTCAGGCCGGTCTGCACGGGCTGGTCGACCGACTTGCGGGCAATCACGCCCGGGGCGACCTTCTCGATGACGTCGGTCATCTTGGCGTTGATCGGGCCCTTGCCGTCGATGGGCTGGCCCAGCGCGTTCACGACGCGACCAACCAGCTCGGGGCCGACGGGCACTTCCAGGATGCGGCCCGTGCACTTGACGGTGTCACCTTCCGAGACGTGCTCGTAGGCACCCAGAATCACGGCGCCGACGGAGTCGCGCTCAAGGTTCAGGGCCAGACCGAAGGTCTGCGTGCCGTCGGCGGCCGGCGGGAATTCGAGCATTTCGCCCTGCATCACGTCGGACAGGCCATGGACGCGGACGATGCCGTCGGAAACGGACACGACGGTGCCCTGGTTACGGATGTCCGTGCTGCCACCAAGACCCTCGATGCGGCTCTTGATCAGTTCGGAAATTTCAGCGGGATTCAGTTGCATGCTTGGTCTCCCAGTTGGCCGTTCCGTCGCCGGATCAAGGGCGGGGTCAGACGCGGGGTGAATCGTGGAATGTCTTGCGGGTGATCAGGCAGTGGTCATGCCGTCAAGGCGACCTTCATGCGCTCGAGGCGGGCCTTGACGGAGGTGTCCAGCACCTCGTCGCCAACGACGACGCGAACGCCGCCGATCAGGCCAGGCTCCAGCTGCACGTGGGCGTCGAGCTTGCGGCCGAAGCGCTTTTCCAGCGAGACCTTGAGTTCGGCGAGCTGAGCGTCGCTGATCTCGTAGGCGCTGTAGATCTGCGCATCGGACACGCCGGAAGCGGCGTTGGCCAGCACGTGGTACTGGGCCACGATCTCGGGCAGCGCGGCCAGGCGGCCGTTCTCGACGACGGTCTGCAGGAAGTTCTGCACGCCCGCGACCAGCGTCTGCTTGGCGGCCGCGGTCATGACCGCGACGACCTGCTCGGCCTGGGCCTTGGGGTGATCGGCGAACTGGCGCAGATCGGCGTCCTGCGCCACCTGGGCCAGCGCGTCGAGCTGCTGGCCCCAAGCGGTCAGGTCTTGCGACTTGGCGACCTGGAACAGCGCTTCAGCGTAGGGGCGGGCGATGGTGGCGATCTCAGCCATTTACAGCTCCGTCTTCAGGCGAGCCAGCAGCTCGGCGTGGACGCCGACGTTGACTTCCTTCTGCAGGATCTGCTCGGCGCCCTTGACGGCCAGCGCGGCGACCTGCTCGCGCAGCGCTTCGCGGGCGCGGGACACCTGCTGCTCGGCGTCGGCCTTGGCAGCGGCCAGGATCTTGGCGCCTTCTTCTTCGGCGCGGCCCTTGGCGGCGTCGACGATGGCGGCGGCGCGCTTTTCAGCGTCGGCGATCAGCTTGCCGGATTCAGCCTTGGTGGCGGCCAGTTCCTTGGCGATCTGCGCCTCGGCGCCAGCCAGTTCGGCCTTGGCCTTGTCAGCGGCCGACAAGCCTGCGGCGATCTTCGCGGCACGCTCGTCGAGTGCCTTGGTGATCGGCGGCCACACAAACTTCATCGTGAACCCGACCAACAGCAGGAACACGATCATCTGAACGATGAGCGATGCGTTAATAAACACCTGGGTGCCTCACAAAGTTTCGAGTGCTTGAAGCCGCCCCCAGGAGTCCGAGGGCGGGGCGGCAACGTCGATTACTTGGCGACGACTTGAGCGATCTGGCTCAGGAACGGGTTGGCCGTTGCGAACCACAGGGCGATACCGAGACCAATAATGAAGGCGGCGTCGATCAGGCCGGCCAGCAGGAACATCTTGGTTTGCAGTTCGTTCATCAGCTCGGGCTGACGAGCGGCGGACTCAAGGTAC
This sequence comes from Pelomonas candidula, assembly GCF_043555985.1. Lineage (NCBI taxonomy): Bacteria > Pseudomonadati > Pseudomonadota > Betaproteobacteria > Burkholderiales > Sphaerotilaceae > Roseateles > Pelomonas candidula. The sequence continues at coordinate 101,828 of NZ_JBIGIC010000014.1, forward strand.
TTGCTGCCCATGATGCCGATACCGATACAAGCACCGAAGGCGCCCAGACCAATGATCAGACCAGCGGCGAGGGCAACAAAGCTAATGACTTCCACGATGACTCCTTAAGGGACTAGAGAAAAAGGGTTGAGGGAAAAACTGCTTGGGGAAACTGGGGGACGCGATCAGTGCGCGTCGTGGGCTTGGCCGATGTAGACCAGCGTCAGCATCATGAACACGAAGGCCTGCAGCGTGATGATGATCAGGTGGAAGGCGGCCCAGATGAAGCCGGCGACGATGTGGCCGGCGGCCAGCAGCACGCCACCCACGGGGCCGACGCTGGCCCAGGCGCCACCCATCAGGGCGATCAGCAGGAAGATCAGTTCGCCGGCGTACATGTTGCCGAACAGCCGCATACCGTGAGACACGGTCTTGGCGACGAACTCGACCATCTGCATGGCGAAGTTGACGGGGTACAGCGCGACCTTGTCGCCGAACGGTGCCGACACCAGTTCATGCGCCCAGCCACCAACGCCCTTCATCTTGACGTTGTAGATCAGGCAGGTGATCAGCACGCCGACAGACAGACCCAACGCCATCGACAGGTCGGCAGTCGGCACGACGCGCAGCTTGGCTTCGTGGTCGCCCACCGCGTGCTGCCAGATGAAGGGCAGTAGGTCGACCGGCAACAGGTCCATCGCGTTCATCAGGAAGATCCAGACAAAGACGGTCAGGGCCAGCGGGGCGACGAGCTTGCGGCTGTTGGCGTTGTGGACAATGCCCTTGGCCTGGTCACCGACGATTTCCACGAGGATTTCCACGGCGGCTTGAAAACGGCCAGGAACGCCCGACGTAGCGGACTTCGCAGCACGCCACAGCAGGAAGCAGCCGAGCACACCGATGACGATGCTGAAGAACAGCGAATCCAGGTTGACGACGGAGAAGTCGACGATGCCCTTCATCTCGCCACTCTGGGCATGGTGCAAGTGGTGAATGATGTATTCACCGGAGGTCGGGGCTGCTCCGTTTGCCAGTTCGGCGTGGCCTTCTGCTGCCATGTTCAGTTCTGCCTCGTCAGTTCAATCTGCGGCCACGCCACGCGAGCGCCAGCCAGTTCACCTTGATGCACACCGCGAGGGCGACCAGCAAAGCTGGCCAGCTCAGGCCCGGCACCACCTTTGGCGCCAGCACCAGCATCGCGACCGATGCACCGATTTTCAAAAATTCCCATGCCATGAACGCTGCTGCCGCTCCGACCGCAGAGTTCACTCGCTTCGTCAGGCCTCGCGCCAGCAGCAGGTTCGGCAGCACCACGGCGGCGACGCCATAAAGCGCCGAGACCATGGCCACGCCGGATGCCGTCCACAGCCGGATCACGGCCACGCACAGCAAACCTGCCATCAACTGCCAACCCAGCACACGCCAGGGGGACAACATCGGCAACGCGGACTTGAGCGCCGCCGCCTGCTCCGGGTTCAGCGCCTTGACGGGCGGCTCCTCGTTGTCATCGTCCCAGCCGCCGGCCGTCGAAACAGCGGGGGGCCAGGTCTTTCGGGGGCCGTTCTCGGTCATGGCGCCAGATCCTGGGGTGGGCGGCCCGGTCCCTGCTTCAAATGAAGACTGCCAGGGGCCAGTTGCACCAGGATGACGCTTGAGCGCCATCCAACAAAGCCCCTCATTATATGTGACGAGTTACACCGGGGTAAATGCGCCTCCGGTGACGCGCGGGATTCAGGCCTGCGTCAGCGTCGCGAGCAAGCCCGGCACGTCGACGCGCAACTGCAGCACGGCACCGGCCAGCGGTTCGCGCGCCAGTTCGTCAGCGGGGCGCTTCTCGCGCGCCGTCGTGATGAAGAGCGTGCGCAAATCGGCACCACCAAAGGTGGGCATCGTCGGGCAGGTCACAGGCAGGTCGATGCGCTGCACGACCTCGCCAGTGGGTGCGATACGCAGCACGCAGCCTCCCTCGAACATCGCGGCCCAGTAGCAGCCTTCGGCATCCATCGTGGCGCCGTCGGGGCGGCCACCGTAGGCCTCGCCGGGCGTGCGCGGCTTGAACTCGGCGAAGACGCGCGGCGCAGACAGCGCTCCCGTCGCGACGTCGAAGTCAGCCGCGTAGACACGATGGGCCTTGGTGTCGGACCAGTGCACGCGGCGCCCGTCCGGGCTCCAGGCCAGGCCGTTGGACGTCGTGAGGCCCGGCACCTGCGCCGCGAACTCGCGGCCGTCAAAGCGGTACAGCGCGGCTTCCGGTTCGCGGGCGTCGGAGATGCTGCCGACCCACAACCGGCCGGCAGGGTCGACCTTGCCGTCGTTGAAGCGCAGCCGCGTCGCGTCGTAGGGCGGCGCGCTGACCAGCGCCTGCTCACCCGTCGTGGTGTCCAGCGTCCACAGCCCGTCACGCCGCGCCACCAGCAGGCCACCGCTCGCGCGCGCCGCGATGCAGCCGGGCTCGGCGTCCTGCGGCCATACGTCGGGTGCGCCCGCGCCGTCGCGCCAGCGCAAGACTTGGCGGCCAGGAATGTCGACCGCGTAAAGGCATTGCTCCGTGGGATGCCACAGCGGCGATTCGCCGAGCAGGCAGCGGTGGGCGCCGAGGGCTTGGATGTCGTGTTCGAGTGCCATGCCGGCACTCTAGGCGGTTATCCGAAGTAACTTGGCCGGAAGGCGCCCAGTTCGGCCTTCAGGTAGTGCGCGCCGGGGATGGGGTTGAAGTAGAACGGCGGCACCTCGACAAAGCCCAGGCTCTCGTAAAGGCCACGTGCCGCCTCCATGTCGTCCAGCGTGTCGAGCAGCATGGACGAGTAGCCCGCCTCGGTGGCGCGGTCCATCAGTTGCTGCGCGAGGATGCGGCCCAGGCCGAAGCGACGGAAGGCCGGGCGCACGAACAGGCGCTTCATCTCGCAGGCGTTGGGGTAGTCGGCATCGGGCAGCGGACGAAAGGCGCCGCTGCCGGCCACGGCGCCGTCAACGAGGGCCAACAGCATCAGGCCGCCGGGCCGGGCATAGGCGCCTGGCAGGCCGGCCAGCTCCTCCTCGAACCCCTGGAAGCACAGGTCCACATCCAGGCTGTTGGCGTAGTCGCGCAGGACGAGGCGGGCTTCCTGCCAGTCCTCGGGCGACTCGGGCGTGATGAGCTGGATGTCTGGGCCGGACATAGACGGCGCAGTTTAGCCAGCGATGTCAGGACGCGAATCCCAAGACCACGCGGCGGGTCTTGGCTGATTTCTTCTCGATCTTGGTCACCACGACGGCGCCAATCTCCGCAGTGTTCGACACATGCGTGCCGCCGCAAGGCTGCAGGTCGACACCCTCCACCTCCAGCACGCGGACACGACCAAGCCCGCGCGGCGGCTGCACGCTCATCGAGCGGACGAGGCCGGGGTTGGCGTCCAGCTCCTCCTCGCTGATCCAGCGGTGGCGCACCGGGTGCGCTTCGGCGACGAGACGGGAGAGCCCGGCCTGGATGGCCTCTTTGTCGAAGGGCTCGTCGGTGTGAAAGTCCAGCCGCGCATAGGTCTCGGTGATGGAGCAGCCATCAACCGGATAGGGCAGCAGTGCGCACAACAAATGCGTGGCCGTGTGGAAGCGCCGGTGGGCCTGGCGGCGCACAGCGTCGACCTCGACCTGCACGACAGTCCCAACCGCCGGCGGCTCGCCTTCGATGAGGTGAACGACGGCGCCGGGCTGCTCCTTGCTCTTGCGCGTGTCGTTGATGCGCCAGCGCTGCTCGCCCGAGACCAGCCAGCCCGTGTCGCCCGCCTGACCGCCGCCGAGCGGGTAGCAGACGGTTCGGTCGAGCATGACGCCACCCTCCCCTTGCCCGACCACCACGGCCTCGCAGGCCAGCAACGTCGCGTCCTCGCGGAACAGCTCTTCCGTCATCAAAGCCTCACCTGACCATGAATCAACGGCGTCACGTCGCCACCGATCCACGTCGCTTCGGCGTCGCGCTTCACGTGCACGCGGCCGGCACGGCCCAGGGCGGCGCCCTGCGCGGCGACGTAGCTATCACCTGCCAGACCGGCTTCCTGCAGCCACAGCGCCAGTCCGGCATTGAGGCTGCCGGTGACGGGGTCTTCCGGCACGCCGAGGCCGGGCACGAAGGCGCGCACCTCGAACTGGCATTCGCTGCCCGCGGGATGGGCGCCGACGACGCCGAGCTTCAGCGGCTTCATCGCGGCAAAGTCGGGCTGCAGCGCCAGCACGCTGGCCGCGTCGGGCAGGCGGGCCGCGAGCCAGCCGGGGCCGTTGTCGCACCAGACGAGATCCAGCAGCGCGTCGGGCGGAATGCTCAGCGAGGCCAGCACCTGGGCGCGCGTCGCGTCGTCGGCCGGGCCGCTGCGCAGCAACGGCGGCGCGGCGAACGCCAGCCGCGCGCCGTCGCGCTTCACGCGCACCAGGCCGATGGCGCATTGCTGCACGACCTCGCCGGGTTTCTTCGCGTCGCCACCGCTGGCCAGGAAGGCGTACGCACTGCCCAGCGTCGGGTGGCCGGCGAACGGCAGCTCGCCGCCGGGCGTGAAGATGCGGACGCGGTAGTCGGCCGCCGGATCGGTGGGTGGCAGCAGGAAGGTGGTTTCGCTGAGGTTGGTCCAGCGGGCGAAGTCGGCCATGTCGGCATCGGACAGGCCCGCGGCGTCGACGACGACGGCCAGCGGATTGCCCTTCAGCGGGGTGGCGGTGAAGACGTCGACCTGGACGAAGCGGCGGAGTTCAGGCATCGGAGCGCGGCGTGGCGGTGAGGCGGTAGATCCCCGGCCGCACGACCTCCATGCCGCGATCCGGCGTCGCCAGCGGCTTGAAGCCGTGACGGGCATAGAGCGGGTGGGCGTCTCGCGTGAACAGCATGAAGCGGCGCAAGCCTTGCAGGTCCGGGTGGGCGAGCAGCGATTGAACCATCCAATCCGCCAACCCCTGCCGCCTGTGGGTTTCCAGCACGTAAACGTCGCAGAGGTAGGCAAAGGTCGTGCGGTCCGTGACGACACGAGCAAAGCCGACCTGCCCCTGGCCATCGGCATGCAGCGCGATGCACTGCGAATTCGCGATGGCCCGCTCGACGGTCGCGAACGGGATGCCTTCGCACCAGTAGGCCGTCGTCAGGAAGGCATGGGCCGCAGCGGCGTCGATGTCCTCGAAGCTGAGCCGGTAGCCGGGCCGCACCACGGTCAGTGGCCGCCGCCCAGGTAGGCCGCCTGCACCGCCGGGTCGTTGCGCAGCTTGCTCGCAGGGCCGTGCACGGCGATGCGTCCGTTCTCCAGCACGTAGCCGTAGTCGGCCACCTTGAGCGCCGCGGCGGCGAACTGCTCGACCAGCAGCATCGTCACGCCGCGGGCCTTCAGGCTTTCGATGATGCGGAACACCTCGTCGACCAGGATGGGCGCGAGGCCCATGGACGGCTCGTCCAGCAGCACGACCTCGGGGTTGAGCATGATGGCGCGGGCCATCGCCAGCATCTGCTGCTCGCCGCCGGACAGCGTGCCGGCCAGTTGCAGCCGCCGCTCCTTCAGGCGCGGGAAGAGTTCCAGCGCACGCTCCAGGTCGCCGGCAATGTCTCCCTTGGGCCGCTCGCCGGTGTAGCGCGGGAAAGCGCCCAGGCGCAGGTTGTCCGTCACCGTCATCGTCGCGAACACGCGCCGCCCTTCGGGCGAATGCGCGAGGCCGCGGCGGGCGATGTGATAACTCTCCATGCCGTCGATGCGGCGCCCGTTCAGCGAGATCTCGCCGCCGGTGGGCTTGATCATGCCGCTGACGGCGCGCATGGTGGTCGTCTTGCCGGCGCCGTTGGAGCCGATCAGCGTGACGACCTGGCCCTTGGGCACCTCCAGCGAGATGCCATGCAGGACCTGGACCTTGCCGTAGGCGGCGCTGAGGTTGTTGATGGTCAGCATCTTTACGTCCTCAGCTGGCCTGGCCGCCCAGGTAGGCCTCGATGACCTTCTCGTCGGCCTGCACCTCGGCCGGCAGCCCCTCGGCAATCTTCTGCCCGAAGTCCAGCACGGAGACGCGGTCGCACAGGCTCATGACGACGTCCATGTGGTGTTCGATGAGGATGACGGTGACGCCCGCGTCGCGGATCTTGCGGATGATCTCCAGCAGCTCCTTGATGTCGGGCGCGGTGAGGCCGGCGGCGGGCTCGTCGAGCAGCAGCAGCTGCGGGTCCAGTGCCAGCGCGCGGGCGATCTCCAGCAGGCGCTGCTTGCCATAGGGCAGATTGCGCGCCTCCTCGCTGGCCAGGTCGTTCAGGCCGACAAAGTCCAGCAGCGCATGGGCGCGGGCGCGCTGCTCGCGATCCTCGCGGCGGTAGCGCGGCAGGTGCAGCGCGACGTCGATCAGGTTGCTGTGGAAGCTGTGGTGCAGACCCACCAGCACGTTCTGCAGCGCCGTCATCTCGCCGAACAGCTGCACGTTCTGGAAGGTGCGGGCGATGCCGGAGAGCGCGATGTCCGACGAGGTGCGGCCGTTCACCGTGCGACCGGCGAAGACCACCGAACCCGCCGTCGGCTGGTAGATGCCGGTCAGCACGTTCATCATCGTGCTCTTGCCCGAACCGTTGGGGCCGATCAGCCCGTGGATGCTGCCGCGCCGCACGACCAGGTCGACGTTGTTCAGCGCCTTCAGGCCGCCGAACTGCATGAGCACGCCACTGGCCTTCAGCAACTCGGGCTCGCCCTGGCTACTGGCGCGCGTCAGCGCAGCCGCCGAGCCCTGGGCCGCGTCGCGCTCGTGCTTCACCTTCAGGTTCAGCGCCTGGCGCACGAAGCCGACGATGCCGTCCTGCAGGTAGTAGACGACGAAGAGCGTGATGAGCCCGAAGATGGACAGCCGCCAGTCGGTCATCGTCTCCAGCTTGAACGACACCAAAGCCAGGCCGATGGTGCCGAACACGGGAATGGCCGCAAGCTGGCCGGTCATCTTGCCGCGCTTCATCGCCACGCCGACGGAGACGGTCACGACGACGGCCAGCGCCACGGCACCGATGCGGAACAGCTCCAGGTCGTCCAGCAGCTTGGGCAGCATGACGATGATGGCCGCACCCAGCAGCGCACCCGTGCGGGTCTTGCGGCCGCCCATGATGATGGCCAGCAGGAACATCACCGTCTGCTCGAAGTTGTAGGTATTGGGGCTGATGTACTGCTCGGAATAGGCGTACAGCGCGCCGGCCAGCCCGGCAAGCGCCGCCGAGATGACGAAGGCATAGACCTTGTAGCGGTAGACCGACACGCCCATGCAGTCCGACGCCACGGGGCTGCCGCGCAGCGCCTCGAAGGCCCGGCCCAGCTGCGAGTGCAGCACGCGGTGCACGAAGATGAGCGCCGCGACGAGGCAGGCCATGACCAGCCAGTAGTACTGCGTCTCGTCCATTTGTTGACCGAACAGGGTGGGCTTGGTCAGCGTGATGCCCATCGGGCCTTCGGTCAGGAAGGTCATCTCGTTGATGAGGATCTGGATGATGGTGCCGAAGGCCAGCGTCACCATCGCGAGGTAGGGCCCCGTCACGCGCAGCGCCGGCAGAGCCAGCATGGCGCCGAAGACGGCAGCCACGGCAATGGCGCCCGGCAGCGTTGCGTAGACCGGCGCGTCGAGCTTGAGGATGAGCACACCGGCCGTGTAGGCGCCGATGCCGAACAGGCCCGCGTGGCCCAGCGAGACCTGGCCGGTGTAGCCGACGACGATGTCCAGGCCGAACAGCACGATCGCGTAGATCATGATGGTCTCGACCAGGTGGATGTAGTACGGGTTGCCGGAGGCCAGCGGGAAGCCGGCGACGGCCGCGATGGCCAGGGCGCCGAGAACGAGTTTCTTGAGATTCACGTGTCGGGCCTTCCCTCAGACCTTCTTGATGGCGGTCTTGCCGAACAGGCCGGCCGGCTTCACGGCCAGCACGATGAGCAGCAGCACGAGGCCGGGTACGTCCTTGTAGCCGGTGGACAGGTAGAAGCCCGTCGTCGTCTCGGCCACGCCGAGGATGATGCCGCCCACGATGATGCCCATGCCCGAGGTCAGGCCGCCGATGATGGCCACCGCGAAAGCCTTCAGGCCCAGCACGGCGCCCATGGTGGCACCGGTCAGGGTCAGCGGCGCGATCAGCACGCCGGCGAACGAGGCCGTCAGCGAGGACAGCGCGTACGAGAACGTGATGACCAGGCCGGTGTTGATGCCCATCAGCTTGGCGGCATCACGATCGTTGAAGGTCGCGACGACCGCCTTGCCGTAGATGCTCTTGCGATTGAACACCTCGACGGCCAGCATCATGCCGACGGCGCCGACGATGACGAGGATCTCCATCGGCAGCACGTTGGCGCCGAGGAACTTCATCGGCGCCTCGGGCAGCGGCGACGGGAACTTCAGGTCGTCACGGCCCCACACGTTCTCGGCCACGTTCTTGAAGATGATGCCCAAAGCGATGGTGGACATGATCCAGCCGAACTCGCTCTTCATCTTGATGGCGGGCCGCACGCCGATGCGCTCCACCACCGCGCCCTGGAAGGCGCCGAACAGGCACACGAGCGGGATCATGGCCCAGTAGTTCACGCCCCAGCCGACCAGGCTCAGCCCCACGAGGGCGCCGAGCATCAGCGATTCGCCCTGCCCGAAGTTCAGCGTATCGCTGGTCGCGAAGGTCAGCTGGTAGCCGAAGGCGATGACGGCGTAGATCATGCCCAGCGAGATGCCGCTGAACACGAGCTGGGTCAGGATTTGCATATAGGTCCGATGCGTAGTGCCTTCCCCAGCGGCCGCCGCGGAACCGGCTTTGCCGGGCCGCCAGCGGCGCCCCCTTGAGGGGGCCGGCGAAGCCGGTAGGGGGTGGGCGAGTTACTGCCGCTTCTTCTGCTCGATGGCGCCCTTGGCGTTCACGTCCTTCAGACGCACCTCGGAGGCCTTCTTGAAGTCTTCGGGGTAGGCGTAGACGACGCGCTGGCCCTTGACCTCGCCCATGACCGGAATGTTGGCCGTGATGGCCTCGTGGTCCGTCTTGGAGAAGGGCTTGCTGTAAGTGGTCACGACGCCTTCGACCGGCGTCTTCAGGTCTTCCAGCGCGGCCTTGATCTTGGGGCCGTCGGTGGAGCCGGCCTGCTTGATGGCCGCGGCCAGCAGATAGATGGAGTCATAGCCCTGGGCGGCCGACACCGGCGACTCGATGCGCGAGTTCTTCGGGTTGAAGGTCTTCAGGTAGTTGATGATGAAGCTCTGGCGCTTCGGGGTGGTGGGCTCCTGGATGAAGGTCTGCGGCATGCGCGCGCCCTCGCCGCCGGGGCCGGCGTTGTCGATGTAGTTGGCCATGGACAGCGTCCACGAGCCGATCATCGGCACCTTCCAGCCCAGCTTGGTCATGCCGTTGGCGATCTGGGCCAGCTCGGGGCCGATGCCGTAGGTCAGCACGGCCTCGGCGCCGGCTTCCTTGGCCTTCAGCAACTGGGCCGTCATGTCGACATCCTTGATGTTGAACTTCTCGACGGCGACCGGCGTGATGCCCTTGAGCTTGAGCGCAGCCTCCAGGTCGGCACGGCCGAGCTGGCCGTAGTTGGTGCTGTCGGCCAGGATCGCGACCTTCTTGAAGCCGCGCTTGGTGACGGCCTCCTCCACGATCATCGGCGCCTGGATGGAGTCGTGCGCCGCATTGCGGAAGATGTAGTTCTCGGGGCGATCCTTGAACTGCAGCGTGATCGCCGAGCCGGTGGCCACGTTGTTCATGACCGGGATCTTGGCATCCTGATAGAAGCGCTGGGATGCCAGGGCCACGCCGGTGTTGATGTAGCCAACGGTGGCGGCGACCTTTTCCTTGCTGATGAGCTCCTGGGCGATCTGCACGCCGCGCTCGTTCTTGGCCTCGTCATCACGCTCGACGAGCTGCAGCTGGCGGCCCAGCACGCCGCCGGCCTTGTTGATCTCGTCGGTGGCCAGCCGCACGCCGTCGCGCATGCTGACGCCCATCGACGAGGAGCCGCCGGTGAACGGCCCCGACACGCCGATCTTGATCGGCTCCGCTGCTTGAATACTCCACGCGAATGTCGCCAGGGCGACGGCCGTCCAGACCTGTTTCATCGTTTGCCTCGTCTGTCGTTATGAGATCCACCCCGGCGGGTTGCCGGGGGCCGACTGCATACGATGCCAGAGCAACGTCGAAATGGGGATGTGGAAACCCGAGTGGCTGGGCCGACCTCGCTTCAGCTATCTGTCAGGCTTGCCCATTAGGGGGCATGCTCCGCGGCCGGCTCCAGCGCCTCATGCAGCAGCCGTCCCAGCTTCTCGACGCCCTCGCGGATGAGCTCCGGTGTCAGCGTCACGAAGCTCAGGCGCAGCGTGCGTGCATCAGGCTGGTGCGCATAGAAGGCCGCGCCGGGGACGTAGGCAACGCCGGCATCCACCGCCTGCGGCAGCAGCGCCATCGCATCCAGGCCCGCGGGCAGTCGGACCCAGAAGAACATGCCGCCCTTCGGCGACTGCCATTCGCAGCCCGGCGGCAGGTACTCGCGCAGCGCCGCGGCCATCGCGTCGCGATTGGCCTTGTAGATGCCGCGGATGCTGGGCACGTGGCCGTCCAGGAAGCCGTTCTTCACGACTTCGTGCACGACGCGCTGGTTGAAGCCCGGCGTGTGCAGGTCGGCGGCCTGCTTGGCCTGCAGCAGCTTGGGGTAGAGCTCCGGCGGCGCGATGACATAGCCGAGGCGGAACCCCGGCGTCAGCACCTTGGAGAACGAGCCCAGGTAGAGCGAGCCCTCGGGCCACAGGCTGGACAGCGAGGCCGGCGGCGGCTCGTCGAACCACAGATCGCCGTAGGGGTTGTCCTCGACCAGCGGCACGCCGGCGCGACGCAACGCCTCGACGACTTCGACGCGGCGCTGCGCGCCCATGACACGGCCGGTTGGGTTCTGATAGTTGGGCAGCAGGTACGCGAAGCGCGTGCCGGGCGCGTCGTGCGGCAAGGCCGTGATGGCCTCGGGGAGTGGCCCCTGGTCGTCGCTGGCGAGGCTGGCGAACAGCGGCTCGAACGGGGTGAAGGCCTGCAGCGCGCCGAGGTAGGTGGGCGTCTCGACGGCCACCGGCGCACCGGCATCGCAGAGGATCTTGCCAACCAGGTCCAGCCCCTGCTGGGAGCCGCTGGTGATGAGCACCTGGTCGGGCCTCACGTTCATGCCGAGCGTTGCGACCCGCGTCGCCACCCACTCGCGCAACGGCGCGTAGCCCTCGCTGGACGCGTACTGCAGCGCCTCGCGCGGCGTGTCGGTCAGCACGCGGTCGCAGGCGGCCTTGATCTCGTCGACGGGAAAGGTGTCCGCGCTCGGCAGGCCGCCGGCCATGGACAGCACACCCGGCTTCTCGGTGACCTTGAGGATCTCGCGGATGATCGACGGATTCATGCGCGCGGCGCGCCGCGCCTGGGTCCAGACAGTACTCATGACGGTTGTCTCAGATTTCTTGAAGCGATCAGCCTAGCATCCACTCGACAGCCGCACAGGCCTGCAACTCGGTGGAATCGAACAGCGGCAGCGCCGCGGGAGAGCCTGCCGGCAGCAGCAGGCCCAGCTCGGTGCAGCCCAGCACGGCGGCCTGCGCGCCGCGATCGGCCAGCGCCGCGACCTGGCCGCGCAAGGCCTCGCGGGACGACGGCTCGAAGCGCCCGCGACACAGCTCGTCGAAGATCAACCGGTGCACCTCGGCGCGGCCGGCCTCGTCGGGAACGATGGTCTCGACGCCGAAGCGTTCCCACAGCCGGTCACGGTAGAAGCCCTGCTCCATCGTGAAGCGCGTGGCCAGCAGGCCGACGCGGCGCACGCGGGCGGCACGCAGCGCCTCGCCGGTCGCGTCGACGATGTGCAGCACCGGCAGACCGGCGGCACGCTCGACCTCCATCGCCACGAGATGCATGGTGTTGCTCGCGATCAGCAACGCCTCGGCACCCGCCCGGCGCAGCCCCGCACCGGCCTCGCCCAGCACGGCGGCGGCTTCGCCCCAGGAACCGGCTTTCTGCAGGGCGGCGATGCCGGCGAAGTCCACGCTGTGCAGCAGCAGTTGGGCGCTGTGCAGACCGCCAAGGCGTGCGGCCACACCGCGGTTGATCAGCGCGTACAGCGACTGGGTGGACTCCCAGCTCATGCCGCCAAGGATGCCCAGCGTCTTCATGTCGCCCTCCCGTCCGACGAGTGCGTCGGCCGGTCTCCCGATGAGACGGCCGCTTGCTTGGGGCGGCCCGGCGCGACGCGGCTCATGCGCCCTGCCCCAGCGGCAGCCGACGGCCGACGACGGGTCGCGCCTCGCGCCGCGGCGTCACCGGCTGCAGCAACTGGAAGCTCGCTTCCGGCCAGGCCTCGGCCACCACTTCAGCGCCGGCCGGCAGCGTCAGGTGCTCGCCGGCGCGCAGCCAGTGATCGTCCGTGCCGCCGGTGAGGGTCAGCCACAGCCGACCACTTGTCACGACGAGCCGGCGCGGACCGCGTGCGGCGATCAGCGTCAGCGCCTGGCCAGGGGCCAGCCGGGTCGTGAATCGGTCATTCATGGCGCGCTCCTTGTATCCACCGGCTGGCGTTTGCCGAACCACACCACGGCCAGCACGGCGGCGGCAAAGACCAGCGTCATCGCATCCAGCCGCTCGCCCAGCAGCGGCACGGCGAACAGCATCGACAGGAAGGGTTGCAGCACCTGCACCTGGCTCACGCGCAGCGTGCCGCCCAGCGCCAGGCCGCGGTACCAGGCGAAGAAGCCGATCCACATCGAGAACAGCGACACGTAGGCGAAGCCGCCCCAAGCCGACGCCGCGACCGGCGCCGTCGGGCGCGTCATGACGGCCACCGGCACAGTGACCGGCAGGCTGATGACGAGCACCCAGCAGATCACCTGCTCGGCCGTCATCCCGCCCGTGAGCCGCGCGCCGCTGACATAGCCCGCCGACGCGCAGACCACCGCGCCCAGCAGCAGCCCGTCCGCCATCTCCAGCCCGCCCGCGCCGCGCCAGGCCGCGAAGCCGACGACGAGCGCCAGGCCCGCCACCGCGCAGGCCCAGAACGCCGGGCTGGGCCGCTGGCGCAGCGCCAGCGCGGCGATGACGGCCGTGGCCAGCGGCAGCACGCCGGAGATGACGGCGGCGTGCACTGCGTCCACATGCCGCACCGCCAGGCCGGACAGCAGCGGCCAGCCGAACACGACGCCGCCTGCTGTGAACGCCAGCAGCCGCCATTCGCCGCCGCGCGGCCGGCGCGCGCCGGTGACCGCCAGGTAGGCCACCGACAGCAGCCCGGCCACGACGGCACGGCCGAACGCGACGAAGGCCGGGTTCAGCTGCGGCGCCTCGACGCTGCCGCCGGCCAGCCGCGTCATCGGCAGGCTGAGCGCGAACATGACGACGCCCGCCAGCCCGAGCAGCAGGCCACGGGTGGCGTTGGACGCCGTGGTCGTCAGGACCGAGGGAGAGATGGAAGACCCTTGCATGGACTCAGCATAGAGACAACATCCGATACAGCAGCAGTACAGTAAACCACCTCACACGCCGAATCTGTACTGCCATGCTGACCGGTACACAGCCGCCACTCCAACGCGACGCCAGCCAGCCGCTGGCCGGCCAGCTGGCCGAGCGCTACGCCCAGCGCATCCGCGAACGGCTGCTGCTGCCCGGCGCCCGCCTGCCCTCGGTGCGCGACTGCGCACGCCAGCACGGCGTCAGCCCGCACACCGTCGTCGCCGCCTACGATCAGCTGCAGGCCGCCGGCCTGCTGGAGGCGCGCCGCCAGCGCGGCTTCTTCGTGCGCGAGACGCGGCCCGCCGCCACGCGCACGCCCCAGCCGCTGGCCGCAGCGCCACGCCAGGCGCCGGTGGACGCAACCGCGCTGATCCGCGGCATGTTCGAGGCCGACGCAGCGCGCTCGCCGGGCCTGGGCACGCTGCCGGCCGACTGGCTGGACCCGGTGCTGCTGCAGTCGGCGCTGCGCCGGCTCAACCAGGCCGAGTCGCAGGCGCTGCAGGTCAGCTACGGCGACCCCAGCGGCGACGAGCGGCTGCGCGCGGCGCTGTCGCAACGGCTGGCCGACCTCGGCATCCACGCAGGCCCGGCGCAGATCCTCACGACCCACGGCGCCACGCACGCGCTGGACCTGCTGATCCGCACCCAGCTGCAGCCGGGCGACGCGGTGCTCGTCGACGACCCTGGCTGGGCCATCATCTTTGCGCGGCTCACGCAGGCCGGCATTCGGCTGCTGCCGGTGCCGCGCGGCCCGCACGGGCCGGACCTGGCCACGCTGGCCGCCCTCGCCAAGGAACACGCGCCGCGCCTGTACCTGACCGTGCCGGTGCTGCACAACCCGACCGGCCACAGCCTGGACCTGGCCACCGCGCACAAGCTGCTACGGCTGGCCGACGAACACGACTTCACCATCGTCGAGGACGACAGCTACGGCTTCCTCGCCGCCGAGCATGTGCCGCGGCTGGCCGCGCTGGACGGGCTGCGCCGCGTCGTCTACGTCAGCGGCTTCTCCAAGGTGCTGACGCCGGCCTGGCGCGTGGGGTACCTCGCCGCCGCGCCCGAGAAGCTGGCCGCGCTGACCGACGTCAAGCTGCTGGACGGCCTGACCAGCTCGCCCGTCATGGAGCGCGCCGTCGCGCTGTGCCTGGAGCAGGGCCGCCTGCGCCGCCACGCGCAGCGGCTGCGCGAGCGCCTTGCACAGGCTCGCCAGCGCGTCGCGGCGCTGGCCACCAAGCACGGCTTCACATGGGCCGCGCCGCCGGACGGACTGTTCGGCTGGCTGGACGTGGGCGTTGACACCGAGCGCATCGCCCAGCCGCTGCTGGACGCCGGCTGGCTCACCGCGCCCGGCGCACTGTTCAGCGCCACGCGCCGCCCCGGCTCGCTGATGCGCATCAACATGGCCACGTCGCTGGACCCGGCCTTCTGGCGTCTGCTACGCGCCTGCGCGGACGACATCCGCGGCCGCACCACGCCCCCCTAACTTCTGACGGAATCTGACCCCCTCAGTCGCGGGGAAGGACACTGGCGGACGGGATCGGCGGCGAGTCAACTGAGCGCCTGCTCAACGCCAGGGAGGCTCCATGCAACGCGTTCCATCCCTCTTCCGCAGCCTGCACGCTGCCGTGGCCGGCGCGACGCTGGCGCTGTGCGCGCTGTCGGCGCAGGCAGGTTTCCAGAGCGCCATCACGGTCAAGCTGATCGCGCCCGGCGGCTACACCGACGGCACCACCACCGACACGACCCCGATCAGCGCCCAGCAGGTCGTGAGCGTCGCCGATCTCGCCACGGGGCTGCATGCAGGGGGCAGCGGTGCCGTCGAAAACTGGATGCTCAACACCGAGGAAATCACCTTCGTCGACAACAGCATCCACGTGCGCAGCTTCGCTGGCGCCGATGAAGGTGCCGCCGGCCTGTTCACGGGCTACCTCGGCAGCGGCGGGGCTCACGCGCTCTACGAGTTCGATGGCCTAAGCATCGCCGGCAAGACCATCGTCGGCTTCACCGTCTCCGCGTTCGACAACTACGCCGACAGCGGCTTCAGCGGCCTCGCCGGTCCGAGCGCCGGCAGTCTCGTGCACCAGATCGGCGCCGATGCCCTCAGCTTCGACCTCGACAGCATCATGTTCGTCAACCGCGGCACCGGCACGGGTAACGCATATGCCGATTTCCGCATCGACCTGATCCTGCAGGACAGCAGCACCGGCGGCGGCGGCAAGCTGCCCGAGCCGGCCACGCTGGCGCTGTTCGCCGTCGCCGCGCTGGGCGCCCGTGCCGCTCAGCGCCGGAAGGCCGCCCGTGGCTGAAGCCGGTTTCACGCTGGCCAGCTTCGAGCCGCTCGTGGGCAGCCGCTTCACGCTGCGGCCGGATGACACGCTCGAGCTGCCGGCGCAGCTCATCGAAGCCCGCGCTGGCCGCTACGGCACGGAAGGCGGCGTGCAGCCCTTCAGCCTCACCTTCGAAGCACCGGCCGAGCCGGCCCTGCCGCAACGCATCTACCGGCTGGAGCACCCGCAGCTCGACGCGATCGACCTCTTCCTCGTGCCCGTGGCGCGCAGCGCCGCCGGCCTGCACTACGAAGCCGTTTTCGGCTAGGAGAGTCTCATGTCCGATCCCTTCCTCGGTGAGCTCAAGCTGATGAGCTTCGCCTTCGCGCCCAAGGGCTGGGCGTTGTGCAACGGCCAGATCCTGCCCATCAACCAGAACCAGGCCCTGTTCGCGCTGCTGGGCAACAACTACGGCGGCAACGGGCAGACCACCTTTGCGCTGCCAGACCTGCGTGGCCGCACGCCGCTGCACAGCAACACGAGCGTCGCGCTAGGCCAGATGGCCGGGCAGGAAGCCGTCACGCTGACTGGCGGGCAAATGCCCGCCCACACCCACATGTTGAACGGCACCAGCGACCTCGCCAACGCCAGCGTTCCCGGCGGCGCACTGCCGGCTGCCAAGGGCCGCGGCGGCGTCAACCGCTATGCACCCGCTGGCGGCAACACCGTCATGGGCGCTAGCTCGCTGGCCAGCACGGGAAACACCCAGCCTCACCCCAACATGCAGCCCTACGCGGTGCTGAACTGGGTCATCGCGCTGGTGGGCATCTTCCCAAGCCGCAACTGAAACAGGAGAGCCGCGATGTCGACACCGTACGTGGGCGAAATCCGCCTCTTTGCCGGCAACTTCTCGCCCGTGGGCTGGATGCTGTGTCAAGGCCAGCTGCTGCCCATCTCGGAATTCGAGACGCTGTTCAACCTGATCGGCACGATCTACGGCGGCGACGGGCAGAACAGCTTCCAGCTGCCCGACCTGCGCGGCCGCGTGCCGGTGCACCAGGGCCAGGGAACGGGCCTGTCGACGCGCACGATAGGCGAGGTCGGCGGCGCGGAAACGGTCACGCTGTCGGCCGCCCAGCTGCCGGCGCACACGCACACGCTGCTGGCAAGCACAGACACGGCCAACCTCAGCACGCCGGGCGGCGCCCAGCTGGCAGCCACAAGCGTCGCCAGCTACGACACCGGCCCTGGCAGCTCCGCGATGTCCGCCGCCGGCGTTGGCAGTGCGGGCGGCGCTCAGCCGCACGAGAACATGGCTCCGACGTTGACGGTGAACTACATCATCTCGCTGTTCGGCATCTTCCCGACCCAGAACTGAACCGAGGAGGACGACATGGACCCCTTCGTCGCCGAAATCCGCGTCATGCCCTTCAACTTCGCGCCTCAGGGCTGGGCGCGCTGCGACGGCCAGTTGATGCCGATCAGCCAGAACACGGCGCTGTTCTCCCTGGTCGGCACGTACTACGGTGGCGACGGCAGGAGCAACTTCGCACTGCCCGACCTGCGCGACAGCTTCGCGATGAGCAGCGGTCAGGGCAACGGCCTCAGCCCCCGCGATCTGGGCGAGAGCGCCGGTTCTGCCACGGTCACGCTGCTGGGCACGGAGATGCCCAGCCACACCCACACGCTGATGGCCGGCACCACACCCGCATCCACCAGTCCGGCCGGCAACGTGATGGCCCCCACTGCCAGCGGCGGAGGCAATGTTTACCGCACCCCCGGCACGCTCGCGCCGATGGCCGTCGCGGCGATTGGCGTTGCCGGCGGCAGCCAGCCGCACGAGAACCGCCAGCCCTGCCTGGGCCTGACGTTCTGCATCGCGCTGCAAGGCATCTTCCCATCGCGCAGCTGAGCGCGCACCGCCATGGACTACCGCCTGCGCACGGCAACGCCGGCCGACGAGACCTGGCAACTGGCCATCTACGCCAGCACCCGGGCCGACGAGCTGGCCATGACCGGCTGGCCGGCCGCTCAGTGCGAGGCCTTCGTGCAGCAGCAACACCGCGCGCAACAACAGCACTACGCGCGCCACTTTCCACGCTCGGTCTGCCAGCTCATCCTTGTCGGCGACGACGTGGCAGGCCGGCTCTGGGTGGACGAGCGCGGCGACCGCCTGCATGTCCTCGACATCGCGCTGCTGCCCGCCTGGCGCGGCCAGGGCCTGGGCACGCGCTGCCTGCAGGCGCTGGCGGCCGAAGCCGAGGCCGGCGACCGCGCGATCGGCATCCAGGTCGAGATCCACAACCCCGCCCGGCGGCTCTACGAGCGGCTGGGCTTTCTTCCCGAGGGCGAGCCCCAGGGGCTGTACCAGGCCATGCTGAGGCCCACGCCGCAAGCCGAGGAGTGCCTGCCATGATGAACAAGCGCGATTTCCTGAGGGGCGGCGCCGCCGTCGTCGTTGCGAGCGCCGGCTCGGCCGCTGCGGTTGCCGCCACGCGCCCCAGCCTGAGCGAGCACGCCGGCCTGGCCAGCTGGCAGGCGCACCTGGGCCAGCCCTTCGAGGTGGACAGCCATGCCGTCGTGCTCAAGACCGCCAGCGCCCGCTCCGGGGGAAGGCTGGACGAGCAGTTCAGCCTCAGCTTCGAAGGCCGGTTGCCGGACGGCATCGGCGATGGGTTGCACCTGCTGACCACCCCGTCCGGCGCCAGCCTGCCGCTTTACCTGGCCCGTACGCAGTTGGGCCTGCGCGCAGATTTCTGCCGCCTGCAAGGCTGACGACGGAAAAGGTCACGCCTGCGCGTATTTGCGGGCTCGGCAGCGACGAGGCTGCCGGCAGAATCCGCTCCCGGATCGCCACGGGCGGCGCTCCGATGTGGCCATGACCGAACCCTTGAAATTCCTCGTCGTTGATCCGCTTGCCGGTGTCCAGACCTTTGCCCGCCAACTGCTGCAGAGCCGGGGCTTCCCGGCCGACAGCATCCTGTGCTGCGCCGACACCGACAGCGGCCTGGCCCAGGGCCTGCTGTTCAAGCCCGATTTCCTCGTGACCGACTGGTTCCCCAAGGCACCACTGACCGGCCTGCAGCTGTTCCAGCGCCTGAAGGAGGCACAGCCGCGCCTGCACCTGTCGCTGCTGAGTTTCGAGGTCACGCCGGAGCGCGAACTGGAGGCCGAGGCCCACGGCGCGCATTTCCTGCTGAAGAAGCCCTTTACCGCGGAGCAGCTGAAAGCTCAGATGACGCGCTCGCTGGAGGCGCTGGCCAAGGATTCGCCGGGCCTGCACGGCCAGGTGCGCGACACGATGCGCCAAGCCCGCCCGGCACCACGCGTGGCCCTGCCCGTCATCCCGCCCGAGCCGGTCATCAAGCCGGGCGACAGCGTGCGCTACAAGGGCCAGCGCCACGTGGCGCAGTACGTCGTGCACCGCACCGGCGAGACGGTCGTTCAGCTCAAGGGCGTCGCGGGCCTGATCCCGCTGCGCGATCTCCAGCCGGGTTGACCCGTCGTCAGCTCCAGTAGCTGACCGCCATCAGCAGCGGATACGGCAGCGCCACCGTCGGTCGCAGCGCGCTCTTCAGGTACTGCACCACGAGGCCCATGCCACGCGGTCGGCGAGCTGCCCAGTCGCTGTGCAACTGCATTGCGGCAGCGTCGGCACCGGCCTTCAGCGCCGGCTCGATGGCGAGCAGCCGGTCGCCGAGGCGGCCCTGGAAGGTCTTGAGCACGCCCTCCTGCAGCCACAGCAGGGCCAGCAGCGGCAGCGTGACGCGTGGGTCCGACACAAAGATCACGACGGCGAACGCCGCCAGCTTCACGCCCAGCGCCAGCGCCTCGTAGCGCTCGTGCTGGCCCTGCAGGGCCAGCCATTCATCGTGCAAGGCGCTCACTTGGCCTCCAGCGCTTCCCAACGCTCCATCAGCGTCAGCAATTCGGTGTCGATATCGCCGGCACGCTCCGTGACCTCGGCAATGCGCTTGGCACCCTGTGTGTACAGCTCGGTGCCGTTGAGCAGCGCGTTGAGCTGCGTCTGCTCCGCCTCCAGCGCAGCGATCTGTTTGGGGATCTCGTCCAGCTCGCGCTGCTCCTTGTAGCTGAGCTTGCGTTTGGTGGCGACGACCGGGGCCGGCTCCGGTGCGGGCGGTGGCGTGGGGGCGGCGGCTTTCGGCGCCTGCGCCTGCTGCAGTGCCGCGGCGCGCTTGGATTGCGTCAGCCAGTCCTCCACGCTGCCCTCGTACTCGCGCCAGCGTGCGTCACCCTCGTAGACGATGGTCGACGTGACGACGTTGTCCAGGAAGCGCCGGTCATGGCTCACGAGAAAGACCGTGCCGTCGTACTCGGCCAGCAGCTCCTCCAGCAGCTCCAGCGTCTCGATGTCGAGGTCGTTGGTCGGCTCGTCCAGCACCAGCACGTTGGCTGGCCGCGCGAACAGGCGGGCCAGCAGCAGGCGGTTGCGCTCGCCGCCCGACAGCGTGCGCACCGGCGAGTTCGCACGCGCCGGCGAGAACAGGAAGTCGCCGAGGTAGCTCTTGACGTGCTTCTTCTGCGTGCCGATCTCGATCCACTCCGAGCCGGGGCTGATCGTGTCGGCCAGCGTCGCGTCGAGGTTCAACGTGTCGCGCATCTGGTCGAAGTAGGCGACCGTCAGCCGCGAACCCAGGCGCACCGTGCCACTGTCGGGCGGCAACTCGCCGAGGATCATCTTCAGCAGCGTCGTCTTGCCAGCGCCGTTCGGGCCTATCAGGCCGACCTTGTCGCCGCGCAGGATGGTGCTCGTGAAGCCGCGCACGATGGCGCGGTCGCCGTAGCTCTTGGACACGTCCTCCAGCTCCGCGACGATCTTGCCGCTGCTCCCGCCGGTGTCGATGTCCAGCCGTACCTTGCCCTGCACGTCACGCCGGGCGGCATGCTGCAGCCGCATCTCCTGCAGCCGCTGCACGCGGGCCACGGAGCGCGTGCGCCGCGCCTCGACGCCCTTGCGAATCCACACCTCCTCCTGCGCCAGCAGCTTGTCGAAGCGCGCGTTGGCCAGCGCCTCGTTCTCCAGCTCGTAGGCCTTGGCGGCCTGGAAGGCGGCGTAGTTGCCGGGGTAGCCGCGCAGCTGGCCACGGTCCAGCTCGACGATGCGGTTGGCGACGTTGTCCAGGAACTGCCGGTCGTGGGTGATCAGCAGCAGCGAGCCCTTGAAGTCGTTCAGCAGGCCTTCCAGCCAGGCGATGGCGTCCAGGTCCAGGTGGTTGGTGGGCTCGTCCAACAGCAGCACGTCGGGCTGGGCCACCAGCGCACGACCCAGCGCCACGCGCTTCTTCAGGCCGCCGGACAGGCTGCCCACCAGCCGCGAGCCATCCAGGCCCAGGCGGTGCAGCGTCTCGTCGACGCGCTGCTCCCAGTTCCACGCGCCGATGTGCTCGATGCGCTCCTGCACCCAGGCCAGGTCGTCGTTCTCGTCGTGGCGCTCGTAGCGCTCGCGCAGCGACTTGGCCTCGGCCACGCCCTCGCTGACGACGTCGAAGATGGTCGCGTCGCCGCGCAGCTCGGGCTCCTGCGGCACGTAGACGTTGGTGAGGCCCTGCTGTTGTTGCAGCAGCCCGTCGTCGAGCTTCTCGATGCCGGCGAGGATCTTCAGCAGCGAGGACTTGCCGGTGCCGTTGCGGCCGATGAGGCCGACGCGCTCGCCGGTTTCCAGCGAGAAGTTGGCGCCATCGAGCAAGGCCACGTGGCCAAAAGCGAGATGCGCGTTCGTGAGGGAGAGGACAGCCATGCGGCGATTGTCCCCTGCCGGGTCACATCAGCCGCTCGGCGTGGTGGCGCAGGTGGTCGTCGACGAAGCTGGCGATGAAGTAGTAGCCGTGGTCGTAGCCCTCGTGCCGGCGCAGCGTCAACGGCTGGCCGACGGCGGCGCAGGCGGCTTCGAAGGCTTCGGGGTGGAGCTGGTCGGGCAGGAACTTGTCGGCCAGGCCTTGGTCGATGAGGATGCCTTGCGGATAGGGCGCGGCGACCTGCTGCTTCATGAGCGCGCTGGCATCGTGAGCGGCCCAGGTGGTGCGGTCTTCGCCCAGATAGCCGGTGAACGCCTTGTGGCCCCAGGGGCACTGCGTCGGCGCGGCAATGGGCGCGAAGGCCGACAGCGACTGGAAGCGGCCCGGGTGCCGCAGCGCCAACGCCAGCGCGCCGTGGCCGCCCATCGAGTGGCCGAACAGGCCCGTCTTCGTGAGGCCGGACTCGCGCTGGACGAGCGGGATCAGCTCGTTGAGCAGGTAGCTTTCCATGCGCCAGTGCTTGCTCCACGGCTGCTGCGTGGCGTCGAGGTAGAAGCCGGCGCCGACGCCGAAGTCCCAGCTGTCGGCTTCGCCGGGCGCGTTGGCACCGCGCGGGCTGGTGTCGGGCATCAGCAGCGCCAGGCCCAGCTCGCTGGCCAGGTGCTGCGCGCCGGCCTTCATCGTGAAGGTCTCTTCGGTGCAGGTCAGTCCGGCGAGGAAGACGAGCAAGGCCTTCGGCTGGGGAGGCAGGTAGAGCGCGAAGCGCATCGGCAGGCCGATCTCTGCAGAGTCGTGCTGCAGGAAGCGTTGGGTGCCGTTGAAGGAGCGGTGTTCGGAGAGGATCTTCATGGCAGGTGCCGGTTGGTTCGTTGCTGTGGAGTTTGGAGGCTTTTGCAAGAAGCGCGTCTGCTCGGTGCATTGCCGGGAGTCCCGCCCTGCGGCGGGGTAACTTTCTTCTGCGGCGCCAGAAGAAAGTCACCAAAGAAGAGGCGCTCAACGCAATCCGCACTCGAGCGGGATGACGCGCTCGCAAGCTCGAAGCGAACCCCGCCCACACGCGAACCGCTTCGCTCTCGCCCACCACTTGTCCAGACCACCACGGCTCGGACCAGCACCCCGCTTACCGCGCGGCTGCACGCCGGCGCTGGGCAGCCTGAATACCGCACAGCCGCGCCGCCCGGGCGGCGCTGCATTCGGCTGTTTTGCTGAGCACGGCGTGCAGCCGCGCGTCGGACGGGCAGGCGGGGCGATGGCTGGTGCTCGTCACAAGTCAGACGCGAGAGCGAAGCGGGTCGCATCGGGGCGCCATGCCAGTGGGTGTTTTCGCGCGCCGCTAGGGGCAGCAACGTGCTCGTGTGCGGTTCAGGGCCTCTTCTTTGGTGACTTTCTTCTGGCCCCGCAGAAGAAAGTTACCCCGCTGCCGGGCGGGACTCCCGGCAATGCAGCGATGAGACACCCGCCCACGCAAAAACAACCAAAAAACTCAGAACTCGACGACCGAGCGAATGCTCTCGCCCCGACGCATCAACTCGAACCCTTCGTTGATCTGCTCCAGCTTCAGCTTGTGCGTGATCAGCTCGTCGATGTTGAGCTTGCCGTCCATGTACCAGTCGACGATCTTGGGCACGTCCGTGCGCCCACGCGCGCCGCCGAAGGCCGAGCCTTCCCAGTGCCGGCCAGTGACCAGTTGGAAAGGCCGCGTCGAGATCTCTGCACCCGCCGGCGCCACGCCGATGATGATCGAGCGGCCCCAGCCCTTGTGCGTGCACTCCAGCGCCTGGCGCATCAGCTGCACGTTGCCGACGCACTCGAACGAGTAGTCCGCGCCGCCATCGGTCAGCTGCACGAGGTGATCCACGAGGTTGCCAACATCCTTCGGGTTCACGAAATCCGTCATGCCGAACTTGCGTGCCATCGCCTCGCGGGCCGGGTTGATGTCCACGCCGATGATCTTGTTCGCGCCCACCATCTTGGCGCCCTGAATCACGTTCAGGCCGATGCCGCCCAGGCCGAAGACGACGACGTTGGCACCAGCCTCCACCTTGGCCGTGAACAGCACCGCACCCACGCCGGTCGTCACGCCGCAGCCGATGTAGCAGACCTTGTCGAACGGCGCGTCCGGCCGGATCTTGGCCAGCGCGATGCCGGGCACGACGATGTGGTTGGAGAACGTGCTGGTGCCCATGTAGTGGAAGATGGGCTCGCCGTTCAGCGAGAAGCGGGACGTGCCGTTGGGCATCAGGCCCTTGCCCTGCGTCGCCCGGATGGACTGGCAGAGGTTGGTCT
The DNA here is from genome assembly GCF_043555985.1 of Pelomonas candidula. Lineage (NCBI taxonomy): Bacteria > Pseudomonadati > Pseudomonadota > Betaproteobacteria > Burkholderiales > Sphaerotilaceae > Roseateles > Pelomonas candidula. The sequence continues at coordinate 125,572 of NZ_JBIGIC010000014.1, forward strand.
TGCGGCTCAGGCAGAACTTGCACTCGCGGCACTCGGGCGTGTAGAGCGGGATGACGTGGTCACCGGGCTTGAGCCACGGCACCTTGCTCTCCAGCACGACGCCGGCGCCCTCGTGGCCCAGCACGGCGGGGAACAGGCCTTCGGGGTCGGCGCCGGACAGCGTGAAGTCGTCGGTGTGGCAGATGCCGGTGGCTTTCACTTCCACCAGCACCTCGCCGTCCTTCGGGCCTTCCAGGTCCAGCGTTTCGATGGTCAGCGGGGCGCCGGCCTTCCAGGCAACGGCAGCGCGGGTTTGGATGCTCATGTCTTGGGTACTCCTGTCGGTTGAAGTTGGTTCAGCGCGGAGACGAACTCGCGCGACTCGTGGCGGCACAGCCGCAGCCGGCGCAGCAGCCACGGCGTCAGGTCTTGTTGCCCGAGATGCTCGGGCCAGGCGCCGGCGTCGGCATCGGGCGTCTCTGCCGGGTCGGTGCCGGTCATCGGCTCGCCGTTCAGCACGTCGACGCAGGCCTTGCGGGCCAGCGGCAGCGCGGTCTCGGTGCGGGCGACGTCGAGGCGATCGGTGCGGCGCTGCGTCAGCTGCTGCACGGCGCCCAGCAAGGCCATCAGCCGGTAGCCGTGGCTCAGCGCGGATTCGATCTCGGCCTCCGGCAGGCGCACGCTCTCGGGCTCCACGCGCGTGCGCTGCGCCGTCGCCGCCAGCGCCGCCAGCGCGGTATACGCCTGCTGGCGCGACAGCCGCTGCGCCAGTTGCTCGTCGGCCGTGGGGGCCCAGCGCAGCATGTTGGACGCGTGCCGCGCCAGCGCCCCGCGCAGCTGCGCGGCCAGCCGCGGCACGGCGGCACGCTCCCAGCTCGGCAGCACGAAGCTGAACAGCCAGGCCAGGCCCGCGCCGATCAGCGTGTCCGCCAGCCGCTCGACGACGGCGGGGCTGCTGCCGGGCGCCAGCATCAGCGGCTGCAGCAGCGCCATCAGCGTGGCGGCCGTCGCGGCGACCTGGTAGCGCCGGTTCACGTAGGCGTGCGCCGTGCCGACGGCGGCGATGAAGCACAGGCTCAGCAGCGGTATCGAATGCACGTGCGCCAGCACCATGACCAGCAGGCAGCCCTGCACCGTGCCGATGATCCGGCCGTTGCGGCGCGACAGCGTCTGCTCCAGGTTGCCGCGCAGCACCACGGCGACGCTGAGCATCAGCCAGAACGGGTGCGCCGCCCACGGCAGCACCGCCCCCAGCGCGTAGGCCAGCGACAGCGCGACGGCCGAGCGCAGCGCATGGCGCAGCACGCTGGACTGCAGCGACAGGTGCGGCTTGAGCGCGGCCAGCGGCCAGCCCTCGGGCGACACGAAGGGCGCCAGCTTTTCGGGCGTCCAGGCGCTGTCGACGTCGTCGCTGCGCGCCTGGCGGGCCACCATCGAGCTGACGTCGTCCAGCATGTGACCCACGCGGGACTGCAGCGCCGACACGAGGTGGGTGCGCGAGTCGCCGGCCGGCACATGGATGTCGGCCAGCCGCGCGGCGAGCTGCTGGCGCACGGCCTCGGCCGACACCTCGGGCAGCGGTGCGCCGGAGGCCAGCGTGTCGGCCAGCGCCGCCAGCACGTCGGCCAGGTGGCGCAGCGTGTCGGCGATCGCGGCGCGCCACTGGCGGCCAGGGAAGTCCTGGCCCAGCAGCTCGGTGTCGAGGCGGCTGGCCAGCAGCAGGTCGCGCAGCTCGATCAACCCGAGCACGAGGTCGGTCTGGCGGCGGCTGCGCGGCGAACGACGCGCGGCGAAGACCTGGTCGCGCGCAGCCTGCAGCGCCTCGGCCAGCAGCACGTCGTCGGCGATGGACGCGCGGATGCGGGTCTCGTCGGCGCCCACGGCCAGCGCGATGCGCTGGGCCCGCGAGCGCACGCGCGCCGCCGTCGCCCGCAGCGCCTGCACCAGGGCCAACTCGCGCAACCGGTGCCTCAGCACGCCGGCCGCGCCACGCGCCCAACCGGCGTAGACGACGCCGCCCACACCCACCCAGGCCGCGTGCACCCAGGGCGACGTGGCGCCCGTCGTGCGGTCCCAGGCCATCGCGAACACCATCGCGAGGATGGGCGAGAACGACAGCGGGCCGGCGCGCGCGCCCCATGCCAGCGTCATCAGCGCCAGGAAGGTGACGACCGCCACCAGCGCGAGGGTCAGCGGCAGCGAGCCGTCGGCCAGGCCCACCAGCAGCGTGACGAGGGCCGCGGCGAACGCGGCCGGCAACACGCGCGACAGCACGCGCTGCGGCGGGTTGGGCACGTCGGGCATGCTGGCGCACACGGCCCCGCCCACGGCTGCGAGGCCGGCCGTCTCGCCGAACAACGCGGCGATGACGAGGTGAGTCGCGGCGACGCCGACGGCCACGCTGAGGCCGTTGAGCTGGGTCGCCTGCAGGCGTCGGAAGAACGCTCTCACTTGACCAGCGCCTCCATGACGCGGCGCTCGGCCGCCGGCAGCTCATGCACCGACTGCCAGGTCGACTTGTCGGGCCGGTAGACAAAGCCCGGCGGCGTGGCGGCCGCGAGGCGCTGGCGAATGGGCGCGAGCGCCGCCTGGGCCGCGTCGCCCTGCCCTCGCGCCTGCAGCGCGCCGGCCTGCACGATGACGGCGAGGTCACACCACGGGCCCAGCGCCAGCGCGTCGGCGGCCCCACGCTGCGCGGCGGCGGCGTCGCCCGCGGCCAGCGCGGCCCAGGCCTGCAGCGCCAGCGTGCCGGGGTCGCGCGGGTCCAGCAGCAGCGCAGCCTTGATCTGCTCGCGCGCGGGCTCCAGCCGGCCGGCGCGCAGCAGGTCCAGCGCGTAGTCGCGGCGCAGCGGCACGAGGCCGGTGCGCAGGCGCAGCACGGCGTCGTACTGCGTGAAAGCGGCGTCCCACTGGCCATCCAGCGCCAGCGTGGCCGCGCGGCCCCACAGCGCCTCGGGCTGGTCGCCCTGGTAGGCCAGCACGGCGTCGTAGGCCTTCAGCGCGGCGGGCACGTCGCCGAGGCGCCGATAGTGGTCGGCCAGCGCGAGGTCGACGCGGAAGCGGTCCTCGCCCTGCAGCTGGTCGAGGCCGCGCGTCAGCTCCGGCAACACCTCGCCGGCCAGCGGCGCGCCGCCATGCCACAGCGCCTCGGCCGCGGCCACGCGCAGCGCGCCGCTGTTCGGGTGGCGGTCCAGCGCGCGGGCCGACAGCTCACGGGCCGCGGCGCCATTGCCCTCCAGCGCCAGCGCATACAGGCGGGCGGCCAGCGCGCTCTCGTCGTCGGGTGCCAGCGCCAGCGCGCGCTCGAACAGCGGTGTCGCGGCGGCCAGCTTGCCGTCCTCCAGCTTCTGCTCGCCGGCCTTGACGAGCGCCACCGGCAGGCTGCTGCGGGTGTCACGCTGGGCGAAGAAACGCAGCACGAGGGCGCGCAGCGCGGGGTCGATCTCGATCAGCCGTTCACGCACGATCTCGCGGCCGTCGTAGGCGTCGCGGCGCGGCGACGCCTCGGCGTTGGCGCCTTCGGCGAAGTATTCCCACACGGAGCCGCCGGCATAGCGCGACAGGAACCCGTTGCGCGTCTTCGCATCGCGTGCCTTGGCCTGCTGGTAGGCCGCCTCGATGTCGCGCCACGCGTCGGCCGTCAGCACGCCGTGCACCTGGTGCGTCAGCTCGTGCAGCACGGTGTTGTACTTGTCGAAGATGCTGCGCTCGACGTCCTCGATGCCGGTCACCGTGAAGTGGCCGCCCATGCCGCGCACGTCGTCCCACAGCCGCGAGTCGTAGTCGATGCGCGCGTCCTTCAAGGCCTGCGCCTCGGGCGTCTCGGACAGGCGCATCCACATCGGCTTGATGAAGTGCGTTGCGCCGCCCTCCACCAGCACCGGGATGAAGGCCTTCCACGGCGCGATGGACAGCGCCACGCGCTTCTGGTGGCGCGGCGAGAGGTCCTTCCAGTTCAGCACATAGCGCTCGATGCCCGGCACCACGGGCATGGGCGTGGCGGCAAAGCGGCGCTCGTAGGCGGCGCGGTGCACATCGATGGCGAAACGCTGCGACTCCAGCGCCTTGGCCGCGATGGCGTGGGCACGCCCCAGCTGCGGGCAGCGCTGCAGCACGGCCAGGCTCAGGCGCAGCGCGGTGTCGAAGTCGCCCTGCTCGAAGGCGTCCGACGCGCGCCGCACATCGGCCAGCAGTGGCGGGAAAGCATCGCCCAGCCGCGCGGCGAGCTGCGTGTAGTTCTCGCGCGCGTAGCCGTTGCCGAGCAGGTAGTGGCCGCCCTCGTGGTACGGGTTCAGCGCGACCGCGGCTTCCGCGGCGGCGATGGCGTCCTCGGTGCGGCCCAGGCGGATCAGCGTCTCGGCCAGCGCCGCCAGGCCATCGGCCGTGCGCTCGGAAGCAACGCCCTGCTCCAGCTTCTGCAGCGCCGCGTCGAACTCGCGCAGCTGGTAGTGGCGCTGGCCGAGGCCGCGCAAGGCCTGCGCGCGGTCAATCGGGCGGCTGGCCCTCTCCAGCGCGCGCTCGAAGCACAGGCGCGCGCGCTCGAAGTCGCGCCGGTCCAGCGCGAGGCGGCCAGCAGCCAGCAGGTCGACGGCGTCGGCCTTCTCGCTCTTCAGCACGGTGCGCGTACGGCGGTCGATGGCGGCGCCGTCGTCGCGGGCGAACAGCCATTGATAGAGAACGTCGCGCTCGGCCGCGCTCGGCCGTTTCGCGCGCAGCAGCGCGGTGATGTCGGCGCGCGCGGCGGTGTACTGCTGCTCGGTCAGCAGCGCCTGCAGGCGCGCAGCGTCGGGGGCCGCATCGGCGGCATTCAAGGTCAGGCAGACAGCGAGGCCAACGGCCAGTCGGCGCCAGGTCATTCGGCAAGCTCCGTCAGTGGAGCCGGCATGCTAATCGTCGAACCGCTCCCGGGGGCCGCGTGCGACGATTCGGGCATGCTGTTCCCGCGCCTGAGCCTGGTCGCCGCCTTCGCCCTGCTGGCGCAGACGGCGCAGGGCGCGCCGGAGGCCGAGCCCGAGGTGCTGTGGCTGCGCTACGAGCTGCCGCCGCTGTACATCACCGAAGGCCCCATGCAGGGCCGCGGCGTGCTGGACCAGGCGCTGGGCCGGCTGCTGCCGCGGCTGAAGGGCTTGCGGCACCGCATCGTCACCGTGCCGCCCAAGCGGCTGGAGGCCAGCCTGCGCGACCTGCCCAACGCCTGCGCCTTCGGCATGCTGAGGAACGCGGAGCGCGAGACCTTCCTGACGTTCTCCATACCCTTCCCCATCCACAGCGCGCCGGGCCTGATGGTGCGCGAGGCCGACCTGCCCAGGCTGAGCGCGCTGCGCGACGCCAAGGGGCGTCTGTCGCTGCAGGGCTGGCTGAACGACCCCGACCTGAAGCTGGGCCAGGCCGAGGGCCGCGCCTACGGGGCCGCCGTCGACGACCTCGTCGCCGCACTGCCTGCACGGCGCGTCGAGCGCGTTAGCAGCCAGAACCCGGCGCTGAACCTGCTGCGCATGCTGGAGCGCGGCCGCGTCGACGGCGTGCTGATGCTGCCTTTCGAGCCCCGCGCGCTGGCCGCCACGCACGGCGTGAAGCTGAACGGGCTGCGCTTGCTGCCGCTGGTGGAACAGCCGACGGCGCGCCAGGGCCACGTGGCCTGCTCCCGCAGCGAACTGGGTGCCGAGGTCATCAAGCGCGCCAACGTCGTGCTGGCCGAGCCGCAGATGCAGACGGGCTACAGCAGCGGGTCGCGGCCGAGCGACCGGCCTTGAGGCAGCCGACAAGGCAATCCTCCGCCTCTGTTCAAGGAATGCACTGCGGCCGATGAGGCCTGCACATGACCGGCGAGCTGCCAATCACGCCAACAACGGCGCCGCAGGCTCACGCCTTGAGCATCTCCGCCGCGATCAACCGCACCGGCGCACTGCCGTAGCTGAGGAACTTCTCGTGGAAGGCCTTGAGGCTGAAGCCCGGCCGGGCCTTCAGCTGCTCGCGCAACGCGAAGATCTCGCTGTAGCCGCTGAAGTAGCTGGTCAGCTGCACCGATGTCAGCTGCACGCGGCGCCACTTCTCGGCGGCCTCGCGCTCGGTCTGGAAGGCCTGGCGGGTCAGCAGGTCCAGCGCGTCCTTCTCGCCCATGCCCAGCACGTGGACGCTGTAGTCGAGGATGGTGTTGGTCACCGAGCGCAGATGCCACTTGCCCCACATCAGCGTCATCTCGGGCGAGGCCTCATAGCCGCTTTCGATCATGACGCGCTCGCCGTAGACGGCCCAGCCTTCCACCATCGAGCCGCTGCCGAACAGCGCCTTCACCTTGCTGGGCGAGCGGTTGGCGTAGACGAGCTGCGTGTAGTGGCCCGGGATGGCCTCGTGGATGTTGAGGATCTGCAGAATCCAGTGGTTGTACTCACGCAGCGTGCTCTCAGCCTCCTCGGGTGAGAGGTCGTCCAGCGGCGTGACGTTGTAGAAGGTGCGGTCCTGCGGCCGGTAGGGGCCGGGCGCGTCGATGCTGGCACCGGCCACGCCGCGCTGGTAGGCAGGCGTCTCGCGCACGGCCAGCGGCTTGGCGGCGTCCTGCGTCAGCAGGTCGTGGTCGCGCACCCAGGCCTCCAGCTGCGGGATCTGCGCACGGATCTCGTCGACGAAGCGCTCGCGCTTGACGTGCCGCTCACTGAGCTTGGCGATGACGCGGCCGATCAACGCGAAGCGGTCGGTGGGCGGCGCCTCGGGTCCGATGACACCGGGCCACAGCGCGGCGGCCTGCGTGTGCATGCTGGCCAGCACCTCCTCGCGGCGCGCGAGGGCCAGCTCGTAGGTCTGGCGACCGGTCGCGGCAGACTGGATGTCGTGCGCGAACTTGGGCTCGTACAGCGCCGCGCCCAGGCGCCACGGCCGCCTGGCCGTGGGCAGCAGCGTCTTCAGGTGTGCCTGGTAGCCGGCCACGGCCTGCCGGGCGGCGTTCAGGTCGGGCCGCATCAGCGAGCCCAGGCCCAGCTCCTGCGCGTGGGACTCGACATCGTCCAGCACCGCCAGCACGCCGGGCGCCTGCTGCAGCGCCAACTCGGTGTGCTCGCGCGTGACACCACTGAGGCTGGCGCGCGCCGCGGCGTAGAAGGCCGGCAGGCGCCGGATGCGCTCGTGCAGCGCCTTCACGCGCTCCTGCTCGGGCGCCCAATCGGTGTTGAGGGCGAGGTCGATGGGGGCGGCCGGGTTGTGCTCGGCCGGGTTCCAGGCCCATTCACGCAGCGTGTCCAGCCGCCACAGGTCGCCGCGGATCTTGGCCAGCAGCATCGCGCGGTCCATCTGCTGCCCGGCGGAGAGTCCGGCCTCCTGCACGGCGCCCAGGCGTGCCTGCCATCCCTTCAGGAAGGCGCGGTGCCTGGCGCGTTGGTCGGCACTCGGCAACGTGATGCGCTGCGCGAATTCGAAGCGGCCAGCGGCTATTGCCGCGTCGGGGTCCAGTTGCCACAGTGCCTCGATGAAGGCCTCGGCCTGACGGTCGAAGCCGGCGTCGTCGGCGAACACCGGCCGCACGAGGCCGGCGGCACCCAGCGCGGCGATGTGCGCGGCGACATGCGCGAATTGGCGGCGCTTCACGACAGCGCCTCCTCGAGCGCATCGACAAACATCTTGGCCACGTCGAAGCCGCTCTGGTCGGTGATCTCCTGGAAGCAGGTCGGGCTGGTCACATTGATCTCGGTGACGTTCTCGCCGATGACGTCCAGGCCCACCAGCAGCAGGCCGCGCGCGGCGAGGATGGGGCCGAGGTGCTCGGCGATCTCGCGGTCCCGCGGCGTCAGCGGCCGGGCCACGCCCTTGCCGCCGGCGGCCAGGTTGCCACGCACTTCGCCGCCCTGCGGGATGCGCGCCAGGCAGTGCGGCACCGGCTTGCCGCCGATGATGAGGATGCGCTTGTCGCCTTCGGCGATGGCGGGGATGAAGCGCTGCACCATCACCGTCTGCGTGCCGTCCTTGTTCAGCGTCTCGATGATGCTGCCGAGGTTCAGGCCATCGTCCTTGACGCGGAAGATGCCCATGCCGCCCATGCCGTCCAGCGGCTTGAGGATGATGTCGCGCTGCTCGGCGTGGAAGGCGCGGATCTCGGCGGGGTCGCGCGTGACGAGCGTCGGCGAGATGAACCCGGGGAACTCGAGGATGGCCAGCTTCTCGGGGTGCTCGCGCAGCGCACTGGAGCGGTTGAAGACCCGGGCGCCTTCGCGCTCGGCCTGGCTGAGCAGGTGGGTCGTGTAGAAGAACTCGCTGTCGAACGGCGGGTCCTTGCGCATCAGCACGGCGTCGACGTCGGCGAGCGCCACGTCGGCAGTGGCCTCGACCTTGAACCAGTCGTGCGGGTCGCCGGTCAGCGTGATCTCGACGGCGCCGCGCGCCGTCACGCGGCCGCCACGCTGCCACACGAGCTGCTGCGGCTGGCAGGCGAGGATGGTGTGGCCGCGCCGCGCGGCCTCCCGCATCATCGCGAAGGTGGAGTCCTTGTAGGTCTTGAACGATTCGAGCGGGTCGGCAACGAAGAACAGCTTCATGGTGGGCATCTCACGGGATGGCTGGGCAGTGTTGCACAGAGCCCTGCACCGCCGCCCGCCCGGCCCGGAGTACCCCTGCAACGCTGCGCCGCGAGGTGCGGCGCGAGCGGGTGGACGGGCGCCGCCGCGCCTCAGCGCCGGCCCAGCCGCATCGCCAGCAGCGCCGTGCCGCCGGCCACCACGCCCCAGAAGGCGGCGCCGATGCCGAAGGCGCTGACGCCGGACAGGCAGACCAGGAAGGTCAGCCCCGCCGCGTCGCGGTGGGCTTCGTCCTTCAGCGCCGTGGCCAGCGCGCCGGCGATGGTGCCCAGCAGCGCGAGGCCGGCGATGGTCTTGACCAGCTCGGGCGGGAAGGCGGCCAGCAGCATCGCGACGGCGCCGCCGGCCAGGCCGATCAGCACGTAGAACAGCCCCGCGGCAACGACGGCCGTGTAGCGCCGCGCCGGGTCTTCATGGGCTTCGCGGCCCATGCAGATCGCGGCCGTGATGGCGGCCAGGTTGAAGGCGTAGCCGCCGAACGGCGCCAGCAGCGTGGTCGCCGCGCCGGTGACGGCGATGGACGTGGACACCGGCGTGGCATAGCCGCTGGCGCGCTGCGCCGCGACGCCGGGCAGGTTCTGCGAGGCCATCGTGACGATGAACAGCGGCAGCGCCACGCCGACGGCGGCATGCCACGTGAACACCGGTTTCGTCCACGCCGGCAGCACCCAGACCTGGGACGTGTCCAGCCCGACGAAGCTCAGCCGCCCCTCGCCCAGCGCGTAGGCGATGCCCACCAGCAGCACGCCCGGCACGGCATAGCGCGTCCACCAGCGCCGCCCGGCCAGGTAGGCCGCGGCCATCGCGAGCACGAGGCCGGGGTCGGTCTTCACGCTGCCGACGGCGTCCAGCCCGAAGCGCGCCAGCACGCCGGCCAGCAGTGCCGACGCTATTGATACGGGGATGCGGTCCATCAGCTTCTCGAACCAGCCACTGGCGCCCGCCCAGGTGATGAGTGCACCGCAGACGATGAAGGCGCCGATGGCCTCGGGCATGTCCAGCCCGGACGTGGACGCCAGCAGCGCGGCGCCCGGCGTGGACCAGGCGGTCAGCACGGGCTTGCGCGTCCACAGGCTCAGGCCCAGGCTGGTGAGGCCCATGCCCAGCCCCAGCGCCCACAGCCACGAGGCCGTCTGCGCCGGCGTGGCGCCGAGCGCGACGGTGGCCTGGAAGATGATGGCCACCGAACTGGTGTAGCCCACCAGCACGGCCACGAAGCCGGCCACGACGGTCGAAGGGGAGAAGTCTTTCAGCAGCGCGCGCATGGCGGCCAGCATAGCGACGCAACGTCTTCACAATCTGTGACGACAACAAGACGGGGAGACGGGATGACAAAGACATGGCGGGCCATTGCCACGGCTTGCGCGGGGGCGCTGCTCGCGCCAATGGCGCAGGCCGCGTTCATCGGCACCGGGCCGTTCAACGCGGCGCCGCACATCATCGGCGTCGTGAAGCCGGGCGAGGCCGACGAGGTGGCCAGGACCTTCACCGCGACGCTGAAGCTGCCGCTCGCCCTGTCGCTCAGTCCACTCAGCGACGCACGCGAGCTGGCCCGCATCGGGCTGTGGATGCAGCCCCGGCGGCCCGAGCTCAAGCTCTCCCGCAGCTGCGTGGCCAGCTGCGCCCGATCCCTCCTGATGAGCGGCGGGCCGCTGCGCATCGAGCCCGGCACCGTCATCGCGTTCGGCGGCATGGGCAACACGTTTGCGACCGTGAAGGACCAGGTCGACGCCGGCGAGCTGTTCAGCGACGACGAACGCAGCCAGGCGTCGCGCGAGCGATTCCTGGCCACCTTCAAGGTCCGCATCGAACAATCGCTGGCCCTGCGTGAGCTGCAGTCGCAACTGGCGCCGCTGCCGGACCGCGTGCGCAGCTTCCTCGAAGCCGCGGTGGGCGGCTGGCGCATCACCAATCTGAGCTTCAACGAGGACAGCTTCCGCTTCGGCCTCGAGGGCGGCCCGCAGCGCTGCCTGTGGTGGCTGCCCGACGCCGAGGGCCTGCGCCAGCTGGGGGTGGATGCACCCGGCTACCGCCCCGCCAGCCGCGCCGACACGGCCAGGATGCTGCAGGTGCCGGAGCAGTTCATCTACGCCGGCCCGCTGCTGGACACCCTGCCCGAGCAGCCGCTGTGCAGCCCGCCACCAGGCGGCACCGACCTGCCTATGCTGCCCTGACGCCGTCGCGCGCCCGGCCATGCCAGGCCAGCACCAGCGCGCCCAACGCCAGCACGCCCAGGCCCACCAGCGCGCCGGCCTTCACGTAGACCACGCTGGACCACAGCACGTAGGCACTGCTGGCCGCGAACAACAGCGGCAGCCAGGGGTAGAGCGGCACGCGCACCGGCCGTGGCTGGTGCGGCTCGCGACGGCGCAGCACGATGACGGCCAGCGCGCTCAGCGTCATGAAGAACCAGTAGACCGGCGACAGGTAGTCCACCATCGTCGAGAAGCCGCCGCGCGTGAGGTCACCGAAGGCCACCAGCAGCAGCGCCACACCGGCCGTGGCCAGCACGGCGCCGGTGGGCGTGCCGCGCGCATGGTTCCAGCGTGCGAGGTGCCACTCGGTGGCAAGGTCACGCGCGGCGGCGTAGGTGGTGCGCGGGCCGGCGATCAGCAGCGCGTTCATGACCGACAGCGCGGTCAGCGTGACCACGCCCACCATCAGCAGCTCCGCACCACGGCCGAAGGCCACGCGCATCAGCTCGGCCGCTGGCGCCTCGCTGGCCGCGAGGCCCGCCACGCCCAGCACGCGCAGGTAGGCCCAGTTGGCCAGCAGGTACAGGCCCATCACCAGGCCCAGGCCCAGCAGCAGCGCGCGCTGGATGCCGCGGTTGGGGTCGCGCATCTCGGCCGACAGCGTGGCCGCGTCGCTCCAGCCGCCGTAGGCCAGAAAGACGAACACCAGCGCCAGGCCCCAATCCGTGCCCGGCGCGGCCGGCACCGGCGTGGCGGGTGCATGGCCGGCCAGTACCTGCGCGCCCGCGCCCAGCCCCAGCAGCACCAGGCCCAGCAGCACGGCGGCACTCAGGCCCAGCTGCGTGCCCAGGCCCACGCGCACGCCGAGCAGGTTGAGCCCGGTGAGGCCGACGATGAGCAGCGCCGCCATCAGCGCGCTGGCGTGCGGGCCCAGCCATGGCGTCAAGTCCACCACCTGCGCGAGGTAGTCGCCGAAGACGAAACCCAGCAGCGCCATCGACCCCGTGTGGATGACGGCGAAGCGCGACCACGCGAACAGGAAGCCCAGGCGGTGGCCATAGGCGCGGCGCAGGAAGTGGTAGTCGCCGCCGGTGTCGGGGAAGGCCGCGGCCAGCTCGGCGAAGCACAGCCCGCCCACCAGCGACAGCGCGCCGCCCAGCGCCCAGGCCAGCAGCAGCTGGGTGGGGTCGCCCAGCGCCTGGGCGGCCATCGGCGAGGTCTTGAAGATGCCGGCGCCGATGACCATGCCCACGCACAGCGCGCCGGCATGCCGCACATCGAGGCGGCGTTCGGGCTGGGCGTGGGGTACGGCGGTCATGGCATCGGTGCGGGACAAAGCGCGCGATGCTAGCTGGCGCCGAAGCGGCATGTGCATATGCGCAACATGTCTGAGCCGGCAGGTGCGCGGAGCCGTAGGCTGTCGGGCTTTGTCGTTCCCGCACGCCGCCATCGCATGCCCAAGCTCCGTCCCCTTGCCCTCGCCGCCGCCCAGGCGCTGATCGCCACCACCGCCTTCGCTCAGGCCACGCCGTCCTCGCTGGAAGCCGTCATCGTGACCGGCACCCGCGCCAAGGACCGCACGCTGGCCGACACCGCCGTGCCGGTGGACGTGCTGAGCCGCGACGACGTGCTGCGCGCCGCCGGGCCGGACGGCAACCTTGCCGCCGCGCTGCAGGCGCTGCTGCCGTCGTTCAACTTCCCGCGCCAGTCCAACTCCGGCGGCGGCGACCACGTGCGCGCCGCCCAGCTGCGCGGCCTGTCGCCCGACCAGGTGCTGGTGCTCGTCAACGGCAAGCGCCGCCACACCTCGGCCGTCGTCAACCTCGAATCGAAGACCGGCAAGGGCACCAACCCGGTGGACTTCAACACCATCCCGCTGTCGGCCGTGGCGCGCATCGAGGTGCTGCGCGACGGCGCGGGCGCGCAGTACGGCTCCGACGCCATCGCCGGCGTCGTCAACATCATCCTGGACGAACGCGCCAGCGGCGGCGAGCTGGTGACCGAGGCCGGGGCCTTCCACACCAAGTTCGAGCCCACGGGCCAGACGCTGACCGATGGCCAGACGCAGAGCGCCAGCATCACGCAGGGCTGGGCACTGGCCGGCCACGGCTTCGTGCGCGCCGGCCTGGAAGGCCTGCACCGCAACCCCACCAACCGCGCCGGCCTGGACGAACTGCCGCCGTGGGAAGACCAGAGCACCGACAACCTCGCCACCGTCGGCAAGCGCAACTACGCGCCCGGCGAGCCGGCCACGCACCAGTGGCAGACCTGGTTCAACGCCGCCGCGGACGTGGCGCCCGGCACGCGCACCTACGCCTTCGGCACCTGGCAGCAGCGCCGCACGCTGGGCGCGGCCTACTACCGCTACCCGGACAGCACGGCCAACGTGAAGTCGGTCTACCCTGACGGCTACCGCCCGCAGACCACCGGCGACAACCGCGACCTGCAGTTGGTGGCCGGCCTGAAGACAAGCTGGGCCGACTGGGACGTGGACGTGGCGCTGAACCACGGCCGCAACGACTTCGACTACGGCGTGCGCCACACGATCAATGCGTCGCTGGGCGCCGCCAGCCCGCGCGAGTTCCACCTGGGCGACTTCGGCAGCCGCCTCACCGGCCTGACGCTGGACCTCAGCCGCGAACTGGCCGCCCCCGGCCTGGCCCGGCCGCTGACGCTGGCCGCCGGGCTGGACGTGCGGCGCGACGGCTTCGTGACCGGTGCGGGCGATGCCGCGTCCTACGCGGTCGGCACGTTCGACGCCCCGGGCGGCGCGCAGGCCGGCCCGGGCCTGCAGGCCGGTGATGCGACACGGCTGGGCCGCAACGTCGTGGGCGCCTACGTGGACCTGAGCGCCGACCTGACGCGCGACTGGCAGGCCAACCTGGCACTGCGCCACGACCACTACAGCGACTTCGGCAGCGCGACGACGGCCAAGCTCTCCACCCGCCTCGCGCTGGACCGCACGCTGGCGCTGCGCGGCGCGCTGTCCACCAACTTCCGCGCGCCGTCGCTGGCCCAGCAGGGCTTCGCGTTCACGGTGACCGACCGCGGCGACGGCGGCACGCTGAGCCAGGTGCGCACGCTGCCGGTCGACAACCCCATCGCCCGCTACCTGGGCGCGCAGGACCTCAAGGCCGAGACCTCGCGCAACGCGAGCGTGGGCCTGAGCTGGCAGCCGAGCAAGGCCTGGTCGACGACGCTGGACGCCTACGCCATCCGCGTGAAGAACCGCATCACGCTGTCGGAGCGCATCAGCCGCGACGGGCTGGCCGACGAGCTGCTGGCCAAGTTCGGCGCCGGCGGCATCGACGGCGTGAACTTCTTCACCAATGCGCTGGACACCCACACCCGCGGTGCCGACCTCGTCACGCAATGGCGCGGCGCCGCGCTGGGCGGCGAGCTGAGCCTGGGCTGGACGGCCTCGTTCAACCGCACGACGGTACGCGGCGGCGACAACGTCGGCCTGGAGGAGATCAACACGCTGACCGACGCCTCGCCGCGCCAGCGCCACATCCTCACGGCGCAGTGGCAGGGCGGCATCTGGGGCCTGCTGGCGCGGGCCACGCGCCACGGCAGCACGACGCGCGTGTTCGACTTCGGCGACGGCTACGTGCCCACGCAGACCTACGCCGCCGTCTGGCAGCTGGACCTGGAGGCCCAGGCCCAGGTCACGAAGGCGCTGAACCTGAGCGTCGGCGCCGTCAACGCGACGGACAAGTACCCGACGCGGTCCATCCCGGACATCGCCTACTTCGGCAACTTCCCCTACGACGTGCTGTCGCCCATAGGCTTCAACGGCGCGTACTACTACGCCCGGGCCCGCCTGAGTTTCTGACCCGCACAAGGGCGAGCGTCGCACAGGGACACGCGCGCGCCGCCCGGCAGGCGGGCGGCCGAACTGGCAGCATCCCGCACCTTTCGTTTTTCTCCCGTCCATGACCACGCTGATCGACAAGCTCCAGTGGCGCTACGCCACCAAGAAGATGAACCCCGCCCTGCCCGTGCCGCAGGACAAGCTGGACCGCATCCTGGAGGCCGTGCGCCTGACAGCCAGCTCCAGTGGCCTGCAGCCCTACGAGGTGCTGGTCGTCACCGACAAGGCGCTGCGCGAACGCATCCGCGAGCACGCCTGGAACCAGGCCCAGGTCACCGAAGGCTCGCACCTGCTGGTGTTCGCCGCCTGGGACAACTACACGGCCGAGCGCATCAACCAGATGTTCGACCTCGTCAACGAACAGCGCGGCTTCAAGAACGAAGGCTGGGAGGCCTACCGCCAGAAGCTGCTGTCCAGCTATCCGCAGCGCAGCGCCGAGGAGAACTACCAGCACGCTGCCCGCCAGGCCTACATCGGCCTGGGCACGGCGCTGATCGCCGCCGCCGAGGAGCAGGTGGACGCGACGCCGATGGAAGGCTTCGACCCCGCGAAGGTCGACGAGATCCTGGGTCTGACGGCCCGCGGCCTGCGCTCCGTGTTGCTGGTGCCGCTGGGCTACCGCCAGCCCGAAGGCGACTGGCTCGTGAACCTGAAGAAGGTGCGCCGCGCCAAGGACCAGTTCGTCACGACGATCTGAACGCCTGCGTCGCCAGGAACAACGGCCCCGAGGGGCCGTTTTTTGCGCCTGCTGCGCCAGCCGGCCACCCTGGGCCGCGAGCTACTTCTGACTCGTCGGAACATAGGAAAACACGGGGACGAAGTCTGCCGGTGCGATGCTGGCGTCGAGCTTGTAGCTGGCGTAATTGCTCCGGTCGATCAGCCCCAGCTTGATCAGCACGGTGTGGGGCGGCTTGCCGGCGCGTCCTTCCAGGTAGTCGACCACGGTGTTCAGCACCACCCGGGACTGGCTCACGGCCTTGGTATCGGCAGCGGCAGACACTTGACCGTTCTTGATCAGGTCGGCGATCTCGCGGGTCAGGTCGTAGGCAATGACGTTGATCTTCTTCTGCAGCCCGGCGGCGCGGATCTCGGCACTCGCAGCCGGCGCACAGCCGGTGCAGCCGATGATGTAGTCGAGCGACTGCCCCTGCTCGCGCAGCAGTTGCCGGGCGAGGTGCCCCTGCAGTCGCTGGTCACTGTCCCCGTACTTGATGTCGACGACATGGACGGGCAGTGGCGCCTTGGCGAACACCTCGCGGCTGCCTTCCACTTCGCCGGTCACCCAACCCGCGCCTCGCGGGCCGGGCAGCAACCCCACATTGACTGACTTCAGGCCGCGCCGCAGCGCGTCATGGATCATCCAGCGCGCCGCTTCCTCGCCCATGCCCTTCAGCGAGGTCGTGACCTTGCTGACCAGGTCGTCGCTCGTGCTGTCGTTGGCCAGCTCGAACACCGGGATGCCCTGGGCACGGGCGGCGGCTATCGAGGGATTGTTCGCGACCAGGTCGATGGGAGACAGGACGATGGCGTCGTACCTGTCGGCCGTCACCTCGGCCATCTTGCGCAACTGGCCGCCGATGTCGTCGTAGCCATCGGCAACAAAGATCCGGACAGCGACACCCAGGCGCTTCGCCTCAGTGATCACACCGTAGTTGCAACCGACCCAGTAAGGGTCTTTGATGTGGGGAAACAGAAAGGCAATCCGCCAGGGCTTGCTGGCCGGCGCCTTCATGCTGAAGTACCCACGGACCACGCGGCCGGTCGCCCAGGCGTCATCGGCGGTACCCCCCGGCTTCAGGGGCGGGAAGATCGAATACGTGGCGACGGGATCGGCATCCCAGGCTGCAGGGTTGCCCCCCGCACTCGCAGGAGACACCAGCATGCCGCCCAATGCGGCCATCATCGCCATGGTCCTGAAAAGGCTAGGCACGCCTACCTCCTCTACCTAGGCCCGGGATCAACATCGTCTGCATGGTAGCGGGGTCGAGGCTCACAGAAGTTGTCCGACGCATTGCGCCGCCGGGCGTGGACCAGAGCCCTGAAGGCCTGCCTGGGGTTGTCGTCGATTGTGCAAAGGCAAGCGCCACCTCGTTCGGCACGGACAGCACAGTGGCGTGCCGCCGTTGAAGGTGTGTGCGCTCAGAGGACGCTAGCACCTGTGCTTGCGAGTTGCGCCGAGGCCGCCCCTGACGGGCCTCGCCGCCCGGCTCGCGCCCGCAGGCTCAGATCTCGACCTTGCTGCCGAGTTCCACGATCCGGTTCGTCGGCAGGTGCAGGAAGTCCGCCGCCGCGGCGGCGTTGCGGTGCATGCTGGCGAACAGCTTCTCGCGCCACAGCGCCATGCCGGAGCCGATGGTCGGGATGACGATGTCGCGGCTCAGGAAGTAGCTGGTCTCCATCTCCTCCAGCTGCACGCCGTGCTTCTTCAGCAGCTCCAGCGCCTCGGGCACGTCGGGTTCGTTCTTGAAGCCGAAGTGCAGCGCCACCAGCCAGCAGCTGTGGCCCAGCGCCTCGACCTCGCAGCGCTTGTCGAAGCCGATCCACGGCACCTCGTGGTGCTTCACCGTCACGAAGATGTTCTGCTCGTGCAGCACCTTGTTGTGCTTGAGGTTGTGCAGCAGCGCGTTGGGCGTGGTGCCCTTCTCGGCCGACAGGAACACGGCCGTGCCTGGCACGCGCGTGGGCGGGTTGATGAACACCGCCTCCAGGAAGGCGCCCAGCTCGATGGCGTCCTCGCGCAGCTTGGCCGACAGCTGACGGCGGCCCTGCTTCCAGGTCAGCATCAGCGTGAACATGCCGATGCCGATCAGCAGCGGGAACCAGCCGCCGGCCATGATCTTCAGCAGGTTGGACGCGAGGAAGGTCACGTCGATCAGGAAGAAGACCCCCGTCGCGCCGATACACAGCGCCAGCGGGTAGCGCCAGCCGTAGCGGATGACGAAGAAGGTCATCACCGTCGTGATCGTCATGTCGATGGTGACGGCCACGCCGTAGGCGCCGGCCAGCTTGGTCGACGAACCGAAGAACACGACCGCGACGAGGACCAGCACGAACAGGCCCCAGTTGACGAAGGGCACGTAGATCTGGCCGGTGTCGCGCACGCTGGTGTGCAGGATGCGCAGCCGCGGCAGGATGCCCAGCTGGATGGCTTGCTTGGTGACCGAGAACGCGGCCGTGATGAGGGCCTGCGACGCGACGATGGCGGCCGCGGTGGCGAGCAGGAACAGCGGGATCTCGGCCCACGATGGCGCCAGCAGGAAGAACGGGTTCTCCACGCCGCGCGGGTTGTCCAGCAGCATGGCGCCCTGGCCGAAGTAGTTCAGCACCAGCGCAGGCATGACGACGCCGTACCAGGCGATGCGGATGGGCTGCTTGCCGAAATGGCCCAGGTCGGCATAGAGCGCCTCTCCGCCGGTGACGACCAGCACGACCGCGCCCAGGGCGACGAAGGCGACCCAGCGGTACTCCAGGCAGAACCGCACCGCGTACAGCGGGTTTACGGCGGCCAGCACGTGCGGGTTCTCAAGGATGTGCGGCAGGCCCAGCAGCGCCAGGCTGGCGAACCAGGCCAGCATGACCGGCCCGAAAGCCTTGCCGATGCCACCCGTGCCGAAGCGCTGCACGGAGAACAGGCCCACCATGACGATGAGCGTCAGCGGCAGGATGGCGTCGTGCAGCTGCGGCTCGTAGACGTCGATGCCCTCGACGGCGCCCAGCACCGTCATGGCCGGCGTGATGACGGCGTCGCCGAAGAAGATGGCCGTGCCGAACAGCCCCACCAGCAGCAGCCCGCGGCGCAGCCGCGGCTTGTCGTTCACCGCGTTGGTGGCCAGCGCCAGCATGGCGATGAGGCCGCCCTCGCCGTTGTTGTCGGCGCGCAGGATCAGCAGCACGTACTTGAGCGAGACGACGATCGTCAGCGTCCAGAACAGCAGCGACAGCACGCCGAGGATGTTGTCCGGCGTCGTGGCGACATGGCCGCCATGGAAGACTTCTTTGAGCGCGTACAGCGGGCTGGTGCCGATGTCTCCGTAGACGACGCCCAGGGCACCAAGGGTGAGGCCCGCCAGCGCCGAAGGGCTGCGAACCGCGTGGGAAGAACTCACTTCACGAGGACCACCGGCTTGGGGTGGCGTTTGTTCGAAAGTGGGGATTCTGCGCTCGGTTTTGGGATTTGGTGCAGTGCAGCAAACCCGCAACTCCGTCTTGACTCCTTATGCGGCACCACGTACCGCCGGACGGGTCAGGCGGCCTCCTCGGCCTCCGCCTGCGGGTCGGTGGCCTCCAGCTCGTAGCTGGCGGCCAGCATGGCCAGGCGGCCGATGACGCCATACATGTAGAAGCGGTTGGGCGCGCTGGCGCCAGGCTTCTCGCCGGGGCGCGGCAGGTGCGGTGAATCGGCGAACGCCAGCGGCACGTAGCTGGCACCGGGGGCGTTGAGGTTCTCGTCGATGCCACGGCTGGCATGCACACGGTAGTAGCCGCCGACGACGTAGCGGTCCATCGTGTAGACCACCGGCTCGGCGACCGCCTCGTGCACGCGCTCGTGCGTCGCGACGCCCTCCTGCACCAGCACCTCGGAGCCCAGATTCTCGGGCAGGCGCTGCGCCAGGGCCTCGATGTCCTTGGCGTCGCGCACGGTCAGCACGGACTTGCCGTAGCTGCCCACGTCGCTCTTGACGACGACGAAGGGCTTCTCGTTGATGCCGTATTCCTTGTACTTGCGGCGCACCTTGGTCAGCTGGGCGTCGGCGGCGGTCTGCAGTGCCTCCAGTCCCTTCTTGCCGTGCATGTCGACGGCCTGGAAGGACGGCGTGATGAGCCACGGGTCCATGCCCAGCAGCTTGCCGAAGCGTTTGGCCACCTCCTCGTAGGCGCGGAAATGCTGGCTCTTGCGGCGCACACTCCAGCCCGCATGCAGCGGCGGCAGCAGGTATTGCTCGTGCAGGCCCATCAGCTGCGGCGGCGTACCGGCGGAGAGGTCGTTGTTGAGCAGGATGGTGCAGGGGTCGAAGCCCTTGATCGTCAGCCGGCCGCGCTTACGCACCAGCGGCTCGATGACGATGCTGACGCCGTTGGCCGTCTTCAGCTCGGTGGCCTCGGTGATGGCGGCGTCCAGCGTCCCGAAGCGCACGTTCAGGCCGGCCTGCGTGAAGATGCGCGCCAGCGTGGCGAGGTTTTCCAGGTAGAAGCTGCAGCGCGCCCCGGTCTCGGGAATGACGAGCAGGTTGCGCGCCTCGGGGCAGATCTTCTCGATGGCCGCCATAGCCGCCTGCACGGCCTGCGGCAGCATCTGGTCGGTGAGCAGGTTGAAGCCGCCCGGGAAGAGGTTGGTGTCGACCGGCGCCAGCTTGAAGCCGGCGTTGCGCAGGTCCACGGACGCGTAGAAGGTCGGCGTGTGCTCCATCCATTCCAGCCTGAACCAGCGTTCCGTGGCCGGCATGGATTCCAGGATGCGGGCCTCCAACTCGTTGATGGGGCCGTTCAGGGCGGTGATCAGATGGGGAACCATGGCCGAATGATCTCAGAAGCTGTGAATGGACTCTGCGCGGCCGAGCGGACCGACGCAACGTCGCCAATCAAGGCGCAAACCGCAGCCGTGGCTGGGCGCTACGGCAAGGGTTGCAACGCCGAGTGGTGGCGTTGCGGCGGGATGAGCGGGCGTGCGGGGTTCGTTTACAGCTTCTGCAGGGCCGCCCACTTTGGGGCGCTCGAGCGGATCACAAGACGCCGTCGGTGCAGAGCGTGCGACCGCGGCCGGCGTGCTTGGCGCGGTAGAGCTGGTCGTCGGCGCGCTTGATGGCCGCCGCCAGCGTTTCGCCGGGCTGCACCCGCACGGCGCCGGCGCTGAAATCGACCGCAAAACCCAGGCTGGCCTCGCAGCGCTTCGTCAGCGCCATGTGCAGCCGCGCGTCCAGCCGGCCGAAGGCGCCCGGCTCGCAGTGGCGCAGCAGCAGGCAGAACTCCTCGCCACCGTAGCGGCCGACGAGGTCGCTGGCGCGCAGTTCGCCGCGCAGCACCTCGCCGGCGATTTTCAGCACCTCGTCACCGACCGGGTGGCCTCGCTCGTCGTTGATGCACTTGAAGTGGTCCAGGTCCAGCATCAGCAGCACCGTGTCGCCCTCGGACGCGCCGCTGGCGCCCAGCGCCCGGGCGGCGCGCTGCATCCACTCGCGGCGGTTCAGCAGGCCGGTCAGCGGGTCCAGCGACGCCAGCCGCACCAGCGCCTGCTCGGCCTCGTCGCGGTGCGCCAGCAGGAAGCCCATGGTGCCCAGCACCAGGCTGGCGTTGAGCAGCATCAGCGACGCGAAGTTCAGCGGGTGCGGCGCGATGAAGCGCGGGTAGGTCTCCGGCCAGCCCAGGACCAGCGCGGCCCGGCCCAGGATCAGCAATGCGTTCGCCGCCGAGGCCACGCCGCAGAGCCAACGCCAACGCAGCCGGCCTGCGCCGCGCAACAGCAGCCAGCTGGCCCACAGGATCTGCACGCCGATGACAAGGTTGGTCACCGCCGTGGACAAGCCCTGGTGCCAGAACACGAAGGCATGCACGAGCCCCAGCGCCAGCGGTGCCGCCAGCAGCGCGCGCCGCGGCACCGGCAAGCCGAGGAAGCGGCAGGCCGTCAACACCATGGCCGACGCCGACGCGCTGAGCGCCATGACACCCAGCGTGGCCAGCAGCCTCGGCAGCGTCAGCGTCGCGCCGATCAACAGCCCGAAGCCGGCCGCCTGCCCCAGCAGCATGAACTGCCAGGCCTGCAGCCCGCTGCGCGCGCGGATACCGACGCTGACGACCAACGCCAGGCTCATCAGCAACGCATTGACCAGCACCGCGACGAGCAGGGTGATGACGTGCATGCGGGCCAGCATAACGGCCGGTTCACGCAGCCAAAAGAAAAGCCGCCCCGGAGGGCGGCTTCGCGTGATGAAGGACCGGCACGCGGCCGGCCCTAGGGGATCACTTGTGGTACGCGGTCTCGCCGTGCGACGAGATGTCCAGACCTTCGCGCTCTTCCTCTTCCGTCACGCGCAGGCCGATGGTCAGGTCGACCAGCTTGTAGGCGATGACGGAGACGACTGCCGACCACAGGATGGTCACGCCGACGGCCTTGGCCTGCACCAGCACCTGGGCGCCGATGGAGTAGGCATCCGCGCTGGTCAGCGTGCCGGTGAACCAGTCCACCGGGAACGACGGACCACCGAGCTGGGGCGCGTTGAACACGCCGGTCAGCAGGGCACCCAGGATGCCGCCCACGCCGTGCACGCCGAACACGTCCAGCGAGTCGTCCACCTTCAGCAGCTTCTTCAGACCGGTCACACCCCACAGGCAGGCGAAGCCCGCCACGAGGCCGACGATCAGGCCGCCACCGATGCCGACGTTGCCGGCGGCCGGGGTGATGGCGACGAGGCCGGCGACGGCGCCCGAAGCGGCACCCAGCATCGAGGCCTTGCCCTTGATCAGCGCTTCACCGACGCACCAGGCCAGCACGGCGGCAGCCGTGGCGGCGAAGGTGTTCATGAAGGCCAGCGCGGCCGAGCCGTTGGCTTCCAGCGCCGAGCCGGCGTTGAAGCCGAACCAGCCCACCCACAGCAGCGAGGCTCCGACCATGGTCAGCGTCAGGCTGTGCGGCGTGAACTGCTCCTTGCCGTAGCCGATGCGCTTGCCGATCATGATGGCGCCCACCAGGCCCGCCACGGCGGCATTGATGTGCACGACGGTACCGCCGGCGAAGTCCAGCGCGCCCCACTGCCAGAGCAGGCCGGCCTTGGCATTGGTCGCATCGACGACGGCAGCCGAGGTGTAGGCATCCGGGCCGGGCCAGAACCAGACCATGTGCGCGATCGGCAGGTAGGCGAAGGTGAACCACAGGGCCAGGAAGGCCATCACCGCAGCGAACTTGGCGCGCTCGGCGAAGGCGCCAACGATCAGGCAGCCCGTGATGCCGGCGAAGGTCGCCTGGAAGGCCGCGTAGACCAGTTCAGGAATCGCCACGCCCTTGCTGAAGGTGGCCGCGTTCTCGAAAGTGCCTGCGACGTTGTTCCAGATGCCCTTCAGGAAGAGGCGATCCGTGCCTCCGATGAAGGCATTGCCCTCGGTGAACGCCAGGCTGTAGCCATACAGCACCCACAGCACGACGATCAGCGAGAAGCCGACCATGACCTGCATCAGGATGGACAGCATGTTCTTGCTGCGCACCAGGCCACCGTAGAACAGCGCCAGGCCAGGCACGGTCATCATGATGACCAGCAGGGTCGACACCATCATCCATGCCGTGTCGCCCTTGTTGGGCACGACGGCGGGAGCGGAGGCCGCGTCGGCCGGCGCGGAGGCGGCGGCGTCAGCAGCGGAGGCAGCGGGCGCTGCCGGAGCGGCTGCGGTCGCCACGGCGGACGCGGCAACGGGAGCCGAGGCGGCCGGGTCCTGGGCCCAGGCTGCCGGCGCGAGCAGGCCAGCCGCAAGGGCAAGACCGGCGAGGAGTTTCTTCATTTGATAGGTCTCCAACAGGATGGTGATGCGACGCTCAGAGCGCGTCATTGCCGGTTTCGCCGGTGCGGATGCGAACGACCTGATCCAGCGGCGACACGAAAATCTTGCCGTCACCGATCTTGCCGGTGCGGGCGGAGGACTCGATGGCCTCGATGACGCGATCGACCACGTCGTCGTTCACGGCGGCTTCGATCTTGACCTTGGGCAGGAAGTCCACGACGTATTCGGCGCCGCGGTACAGCTCGGTGTGGCCCTTCTGGCGGCCGAAGCCCTTGACTTCGGTGACCGTCAGGCCTTGCACGCCGATGGCGCTCAGGGCCTCACGCACCTCGTCGAGCTTGAAGGGCTTGATGACGGCAGTGATCAGTTTCATGTCGCGCTCCAGTGAGTACTTAGAAGGTCTTCTTCAGGCCGACGACCAGCGTGGTCTTGCCCAGGAACTTGCCTTCCGGGCTGACGTAGAAGGACTTGTTGGCATCCGTGCCGACGAGGGCCGCGCTCAGCGCCAGGCCGGAGAAGTCCTTGGTCAGCGTCAGCGAGTAGTCGGTGTAGGAAGCCACGCCCAGGTGGTGGACCGTCTGGTGGCCGACGTGCGGCGCCAGGCTCAGGCCGTCACCGAGGTCGAAGTTGGCCGTCACGTCGAAATAACCCGAACCCTTGCTGTCGGCATTGCCGAACAGGTTGGTCGTGCTGTGCGAATACTTGGCCGTGACCGGGCCGAAGGTCAGCGCACCGTAGATCTCGAAGGTGTTGGCGTTCGCACCGCCGGGCACGTTGCCGTACTTGTTGCTGGCGTAGAGGTAGTACAGACCACCGACGTCCAGCGTCAGGTCCTTGGCCACTTCGGTCTTGTAGCCACCGTACAGGTCGATCTCTTGCCCGGTCTTGCCCGCATCGACGCTGTTGATCGTGCCGGCGTCCTTGATCCACTTGATCGTGGACGCCCAGGTGCCGACATAGAAGCCATTGGCAGCGGCGTAGTCGATGCCACCTTGCAGGGCGGGCTTCAGGCGAGACTGCGAAATGCCGCGGTAGCGGTACTCGGTGACACCACCGACGTTGAAGGACAGCGGGTCGGCCGGCGCAGGCTCATCGGCGAAGGCGGGCAGTGCGGCCGCGGACAGCGCCAGGACGAGCAGCGTGGGGGACAACTTCATGGCGAGGCTCCAGTTTGAATAGTGAGAGGAAGGACGTTGCCAAGGGACATTTGCAGCTTCCGTGCCAAGCGTCACACCTCGGTCATTTGCACAAATCTGGGCAACGCCCGCCCGACAAGCAGGCGGACGCACCAATCTGGCGACGATTCCGGAGGATTTGCGCACCACATGCGTGCATTTGAGGGAAAAGCACCGCGATGCGCCACCCCGGCCCCGCGGCTAGACTCGCTCCGCCCCGCCCGGCGCCCCATGCCGACGCGCCCATCCACCCGTCAGCGGACACCCTCCATGAGCCTCGCCACGGTTCACAGCCGCGCCCTCGACGGCCTCGCCGCCGCGCCGGTCACCGTGGAGGTGCACCTGGCCAACGGCCTGCCGTCGTTCACGGTCGTGGGCCTGGCGGACACCGAGGTCAAGGAAGCCCGCGAGCGCGTGCGCGCCGCACTGGCCAACAGCGGGTTGGGCTTTCCGGCCAACAAGAGGATCACCGTGAACCTGGCGCCGGCCGACCTGCCCAAGGAAGGTGGCCGCTTCGACCTGCCGATGGCACTGGGCCTGCTGGCCGCCAACGGCCAACTCGACGCGGCCCGGCTGGCGAGCTTCGAATGCGCCGGAGAACTGTCGCTGGCCGGCGAGTTGCGCCCCGTGCGCGGCGCGCTGGCGATGGCCCTGGCGCTGCGCCAGGCCGGCGCCAACGACGCGGTTCAGCGCGAGCTGCTGCTGCCCGAGGCGAGCGCCGCCGAGGCCGCCCTCGTCGACGGGCTGGCGATACGCCAGGCGCGCCACCTGCTGGACGTCGTCGCGGCGCTGCAGCCTGAGGGCGAGGCCTTGCCCCGCGCCGCCGCGCTACCGCGGGAGGTCCAGCGCGGCCTGCCGGACCTTGCCGACATCAAGGGCCAGGCCGGCCCCAAGCGCGCGCTGGAGATCGCCGCCGCCGGTGGTCATTCGCTGCTGATGAGCGGCCCTCCCGGCTCCGGCAAATCCATGCTGGCGCAGCGCCTGGCCGGCCTGCTGCCGCCGCTGGACGACGAGGCCGCGCTGGAGTCCGCCGCGGTGCTGAGCCTGGCCGGCCATTTCGACATCGCGCGCTGGGGGCAACGGCCTTTCCGGGCGCCGCACCATTCGGCGTCCAGCGTGGCACTGGTGGGAGGCGGCTGTCAATTCCAGCTGAAGGCGAGACTAACCAGAAATAGTTGCGACTGGGATGCCACCACTCGTGGGGATGGCTTTGATTTCAATGCGTTCGGTGCTTCTATTCCGAGTCAGTGTCGTCATATCCGCCGAGGTCGTCGGGATCTTCATCATCCCAACCGCCGAAGGGTCTGATTAGGCCGGTCTTGTAGAGCCCCGCTTCATAGGTGCGCGTCTTCAGCCCCTCTAGGGCGTTGCGCATGCCGATCACGGTGCCGACGATGTAGAGCTTGCCCCGATCACCGCGCTTCAATGCCTTCACCTGCACAAGGCTGCCGACGTCTTGCGCACCGCGCAGCCAGATAGTCCATGCCGAATTCGAGGTTGCTTCTCGGCGGTCGAAATCGAAAGTGACCTCCACCCGGTTCGCTGATCGCCGGGCGCGGACAGCCTCAACGTTCGCCGGAGCCGGCTGGATGTCTTCGAAGATGTGGCGTCCCTGCACATAAATAAGGTCGCCCTGCAGCACGGCCACCTTCAAGGGGCCACGATCCAGATCGTCGGAGATGTTCCGAACTGCCGAACGGTCGAGGAGTTGATAGAGCATCGCCTTGGCATACCGATAGAGCGCCATCCTGTGCGAGCCGTCGTAGATGTAGCCGCCGTGTGGCGCCGTCGCGATGATGTCGCCCTCCTCATTGCACACGCCGGCGCGCTCGGCCTGCACTCGCCCCGGCAAGCCGGCGAGATCGACACCATTCGCGCGGGCTAGTTCAGCCAGGCGCAGGTGATTGAAGTAGTTCCACTGGTCGGACTGCAACTGCGTGCCCATCTGGATCGCTTGTGCGTCGTCTCGCCCAGCCTGTTCCTCCCAACGCCGCTTAAAGTCGCGCAGTCGAGCAGCGGTCAGCGAAATCTGCAGATCGTGGGTTGAGTGCGCTTCACCGTGGTGCTCCGCGCACAACACGGCCAGGTTCCGGGCCGTGTGGTCATGGGTCTTGGCCCAGGGCTCGATGTGGTGCACGATAACCGGCCGACCTGGGGCGCGGCAGACGCAGCAGGCCCACCGGTTCGCATACAGCACCTGATTCAGGGTGTCCGATGGGATGGCGGGCCTGGCCCCGGCGCGCAGGTTTTGCATGACCGTCTCAGGAATGCCCAGAGAGATCAACTCCGCATCAGTCGCGGTCTGGAGCTTGGCTGCAGTCCAACCGCGGGCGCGCAAGTGAGCCGCCTGATCGCTTGGCATTCCGCGCGCAATCAGCGCAATCTCGGTCCTGTTTCCATTCATCCCGAGAACTGTAGAAGATCCGGACTCCGAGACCTGCCGACAGAGGTCGCGACGCGGCTTGGTAGCCGTAGGTGAGACTACGATGCCATCGCGCGTGGAGTTAGGTCGCAGCGCCATCCACCGCCGGCAGAAAACACAAGCAGCGGAGGAAATTTCATGGTCGATTTCAACAGGCTCAAGTCGCAGGCTCACAAGCCAGCTCCAGTCGACCCCCTCGAGATTTTTCGGCGCCTGCCTAAACCGCAGGGAATCAACGACCTCTACACCAGCCAGGCCGAGGTGCTTGACGCCTGGCACAAGCGGCGGGAGGTGCGGGACACCGTCGTCAAGCTGCACACAGGAGGCGGCAAGACGCTGGTCGGTCTATTGATGGCGCAGTCGACGATGAACGAGCTGAAGGAGCCGGTGCTGTACCTGGCTCCCACCGTGCAACTGGTAAAGCAGACTCTCGAGAAGGCGCGCTCGCTTGGCATGGCCGCCGTGCCCTACGTCCGCGGCAAGCCTTTGGCCGACGACTTCGTCAACGCCAAGGCAGTGATGGTTGCGTCGTACAAGGCACTGTTCAACGGCTTCAGCAAGTTTGGCGTGCGCGGCGGCGGCGCTCCGGTGCGCGCCGGGGCGGTGATCCTGGACGATGCGCACGTGGCGTTCTCAGAAGTCCGGGAAGCCTTCACCCTGGAGGTGAAGGCGAAGGAAGACCGCGAGCGGTACGACGAGTTGTGCCAGCTGTTCCGGCTGGCCTTCAAGAATATGGATCGGCTCGGCACGTTCGACGACACCGTCTCCGGCCAGAGCAACGTCGTGGTGGAAGTGCCGTACTGGGCCTGGCACGAACAGATCGATGCGGCTCGCCCCCTCCTGCGCGGCAAAGGAGATGACGCCCCCTACGCGTGGCCCTTGCTCCGCGACAACCTGCACCTGTGCCACGCCATCATCAGCAGCGACGCCTTCACCGTCACGTCGGTGCTGCCGCTCATCAGCGCCATCCCCACCTTCGCCGATGCGCCTCGCCGCATCTACATGTCGGCGACCATCGCCGACGACAGCGAGATCGTGCGCACCTTCGACGCCGACCCCAAGCTCGTCAACGAAGCCTTGACGTCTCGGTCTCTGGCAGGCATCAGCGAGCGCATGATCCTCATCCCCAGCTTGATGAAGTTCGACTTCAACGCCACCAAGCTGACCAAGCAGTTGCTCACCAAGGTGTCCGAGCAGAAGCTCGGTGCCGTGGTTCTCGTTCCGTCGAATTTCGCGGCCAAGGCCTGGCAAGACGTTGCCGAGTTCGCAGAAGGATCGGAGCAGGTCGAGGAGAAGGTCGAGGCGTTGCAGGCGAGGACGACCAATGGTCCCCTCGTATTTGCCAACCGCTACGATGGCATCGACTTGCCTGGCGACTCCTGCCGGCTCCTCGTGATGGAAGGGCTGCCGGCGGGCACTTCCGACTATGAACAGCTGCGTGCTGCAACGCTCTATGGTGGCGCGACCATCAGCCGCATGCTGGCGCAGCGTATCGAGCAGGGCATCGGCCGCGGGGCTCGTGGCGCCGGCGACCACTGCGTCGTCCTGCTTGCAGGCTCCGATCTGGCTGGGTGGATCGCCAAGGACGCCAACTTCAAACTACTCACGAGCGCCACTCGCGCGCAGCTCGACATGGGCTCGACGGTCAGCAAGGAGGTCAAAGACGCGGCCGACTTGGCCAGCACGATCGCAATGAGCATCGGCCGCAACCCTGATTGGGTGGAGTACCACGCCGAGACCCTCGCGGAGAACGTCCGGCAGGAGCCGGCCGATCCCAGGCGCTTCGACGTCGCCTCGGCTGAGCGCAAGGCGTTCAACAGTTGGGCTGACGGCTACTTCGACAAATCCATCGGCAGGCTCGACCAAGCTGCCAACGCGAAGGAAGGCATCGACGACCAGACCCGTGGCTGGCTTCTCCAGCTCGCCGGCCGCGTGGCGCACCACTGGGGCCAGAAAGACCGCAGCGATGAGTTGCAGCGCGCGGCCTTCAGTGCCAACCGGAACATGCTGCGCCCACAGGTGATGCCACCCTATCGCCCCCTGCCTGTACCAGGCGCACAGGGCGCGGGCATCGCACTGCAGCTGCGCGGTTACCGAATCCGCCGGGGCTTCCTGCAACACTTCGAGGAAGTCGTCTCCCGCCTCAATCCCAACGCAAGCGCGAACCAGTTCGAACAGGCGCTGGCGGACCTCGGTCGGATGATCGGCCTTACGACCGAACGCCACGACGACGGCGGTGAGGGCCCCGACGTGCTCTGGCTCTTGCCGACGAAGTTCGCGTGGATCATCGAGGCGAAGAGCCGCAAGCTCGACAAGAACCCGCTGACCAAGGAAGAGCACGGCCAGTTGCTCGTAGCGGAGCAGTGGTTCCAGGGCAACTACGAAGGGTATGTCACCCAGCGCATCGTCGTTCATCCGACGAACAAGGCCACGGCCGCGGCGTCGGCGCACGATAGCTACGCTCTGGCGTTAGACCGCCTGGTGGCCCTCGTCGCCGATGCCCGCGCCCTGCTCACCGCCCTGTGCGAGTCACAGCTGACCGACATCGAGCTGGAAGCGCATTGCCAGCAGCTCATCGAACGATCACCCATCCGCGCGGACAGGCTGACCTCCTACCTCACGCATTTCGTGGACGCCTGAAACGCGCCGTTCGCGGTTGTGTTGGTGCGCGTCAGCGACTGGTACCAACCAGCCCGAAGGCTCGACGGACGGCGGGGTCGAACACACCCCGCCCCAGCCGACAGTCCTCTTCCATCAGCCGCTCGAAGTCCGGGCTCCCGAATTCTCGGCCGACCGCGGGCATTCGATCCCACATGAAATCTTCGAGCGTGGTTTCCAGCCGCCGAAGGCGCACTGCTTCTTGGCGGTGGTGAACCCTGTTGCGCTGCCTTCTGGCCGAAGTCATCTGTAGTCCTTTGCGTCGGCCCCAACGGCAGCCACCCTCAGGCCTCCTCGGCTGCCAATGCCAGTACGCGCTGCAAATCGCCTTGCTCTAGAGACTGCCTGGGCGTCAGTCCGGCCAGACCGCCCAAGGGGGTTTCCAAGAAGCTCAAGAGTCTCCATGGACCCGTCCAGTTCAGCGCGCTCGAAAGTAAAGGCAGTGCATCCCAAATGGCCGGAGCGAACTGCCACGCCGGCAGACTATGCGCGTTGCGGGACATCGGCAGCGCGATCGCACGGCCGACCTTGATCCAGGCCTTGATCGTCGCAGCCGTCACGCCGGCCGCCTTGGCGGCCTGGGTGATTGACAACATGTCACCGGCCTGGAGCCGCTCGCTGCGCGCCGGGGCGCTGCGAGCCAACAGTTGGCGCGTCTCAGTGGCTGAGACGTAGGTCCGCCGCTTCTTTGGCACTGGACCAAGCGAAGCTGCGCGCACCATTCTTGTCGACGTCGGCATGGGCCTGATCGTACCGATCCTGGCATGCCTGCGTTTGGCGATTGGATGGCTCAGCACACACAGGGCTGAACGCCCGGCCGGCACAGCATCCAGCAACCGGTTCAGGGCGTGAAGTTCACGGACGCATGAACTGGTACCACTCGGACTGGGGGTGGCTCACCTCCTGAGCTTGCCAGCCATCACCCTTGTTTGGACCGAGCCGCCCAGCAACATCGAAGTGTGCTCACTTGATGACGCCATGAAGATCTACATTGCGATATGGCCCTTTACGCGACAGGGCCGCACGCCAAAGAATCGAGACGAAAAAGCGCAAGATCCTGTCCCGATCAACGTGCGCCGCGTCGATCGCGACGATCCGGCCAACCGAGTCCCGATGAAAGCGGGCCGGCTCATCAAAGCTTGTGAGCAGTACTTGCGCGCCGTACTCGTCAAGGATGCTGAGACGGTTGTCACAACTGCTACACAGGATCTCTGGATCGTAGAAACCCAGCCAGCTCTTCTTCCGGTACCTGCCAAGCTCGAGGTGCTGCAAAGCGCCATCTGCTTTTGCCATTCGGGCGTAGAAGGCGTGCGGAAGCACATGAGCGTTGACCAGCGCGCGCGTGCTTCCGCAACCCTTGCAGGCTCTTGTCATGTTGACCGCCCATGCCATCGGGCAGTCTGCGCATCGCGCAACGCAGCCCGCGCGACGACGCGATGGCGATTACGCATCTTGATCGGAGTGCATTGTTGGGCTGCGGATGTGGCGGGCGGCATTCGGCAGTGGTGTGAGATTACCGGGGTGAGCTTGGATTCTGCACATCTGGCGGTGCCAATCGGAGGACGAACTGAGGCAGCGTGAGCCGACGTCCTCCGGCGAATTCTGGAACACCACGCCCGGCTTGCCATCCGGATTGCGAACGGGACGTCCGCCAGCCAGTGGAACTTGTCCGAGATGCGGCGCGTACTGTCCGAGCAGGCTGCCGATGCAAAGGTCACCGTGGTGCACGCACGGCGCACCGCTAAGAACGGGAGTTTTGTCGGCGATGACTCGGACTTTATCTTCTGCCGTGCGAGTACGCCCCTCCTTCATCTCCTTGGCCAAGTCAGCGAGGATCTCGCCGAAGAAAAGCGGGCAGACGACGGGGACGAAGAAGTGGTCGAACCAGACGGATTCGTCTAACGACAAGGACTGAAGGAGCGATTTGTCGAAGAGTGCGATTGGGCCCATTTAGCCCACCGTGTTGAAGGCATCGGGCTGCGCGGCCTAGCGCGCCCTGGGCCGGCAGATTCAGTCGTCGTCTACCGGAGCGTCGGCAGGGACGTACGGGGGCCAGAGGAAGTTATAGCGTCGACCTGGAAGCTCGTAGTAGGCGATGCCGCCCAGGCGAACGAGATCTTGGTGCAGATCGGCCAGTGCGATGAACGGCGCATCGCT
The DNA here is from genome assembly GCF_043555985.1 of Pelomonas candidula. Classification (NCBI taxonomy): domain Bacteria; kingdom Pseudomonadati; phylum Pseudomonadota; class Betaproteobacteria; order Burkholderiales; family Sphaerotilaceae; genus Roseateles; species Pelomonas candidula. The sequence goes on from NZ_JBIGIC010000014.1 coordinate 157,077, forward strand.
GCCCCACCTGCCGTTGTCCTTGGCTATGCCGCGCAGGGCCTCATGCAGCCGCTTGAAATATGGTTCGAACCAGTGCCCGTCCAACGCCTGGGCCGTGCGCGGCCGGTCGGCTGGTGCAATCTTGAAGCCGTCGAGATTGCCGAGGTGGTAGGCCGAAAACTTCATCAAGTGGGCGTACTCTGTATTGGCCACCTGGATCATCGGGAACGGCGGCCCGCCAGCAAGGTGTACGCGGATGGCGTCGTTCACCTTGGGGCGGGCCTCAGCCAGCGCCGACAAGAACGTGTCCTCGTAGCCCTCAGTCTGGTCGGCACCCCAGCGTGCGCAGGTCCGCGTCACGATGTACTCGTCCCAGACCATGGTGGCAACATGCCAGGCAAGCCAGGAAGACATGCTTTTGTGCTTGCCGAGTAGGCGACCAGGGAAGGCGCGTTCGAATTTTGCGGTTGCGTCGACGTGGCAGCACTCGTGCCCCATGGTGTGTAACGCGAGGTCCGACAGGCCGGTGTCCCCATTGATGAGGCCGATGAGGTAGTCAGCGTTCAGCACGATGTGCGACTTCACCGCACCATCGCGGATGACCGGCACGGTCATCGCGATACCGACAGCGTGGCCATCGGAGGGGGTGTATGGCGGCAGATCACCGTGCCCGCGGTCCAGGGTTCGCGCGGCTTCTGCGTATGCAGCGCCTGGGGCCACGGTCACCCCGTCCAACGTGCCAAGCTCAAGCATGCGCCCGAAAGCGTGGATGTAATGGCCAATGAGGGTGCCAAACATCTCTGCCAACTCGCCGTCTTCGAAGCGTCGGACCTGTACCCTGCATGTCGACGGAACGGTTGAAGGAGGAAGTTCAATCTCATCCTCTTCGATAGCCGTGTCATCACTCATGTCGTCGGCCCCCTTCCTGGGCACCGATTGTCTGCGATCCGGACAGGCGATTCACTGCGCCGGCAGTCCGAGGCGGTAAAGCATGAGTGTGATGGTCCTGCTTCAGTGGCTCGCCGCCACGCGAAATACGTCGAACGTGCCCCGTACCTACCGCCTTAGTCCAGGTGCCAGGTCGTGCGGGTTGAGCTGGACTCCGCAACCCTGCCGACAGGCTCGGCGTGCCGGCAACTGTGAGTCTCGCTCACCGTAGCATCACGGTCATGCGGCTTCGCCCGCCGGATGATCCTGATTCACGGCCATCTGGTCCTTCTCCGCATGCACCCGCACGCTTTGTCCCTTGGCCGCGTGCGCCTGCAGCTTGAAACCGCCATCGACTCCAGTCACGATGCCCTCCGCATCGAACCCGACGATCGACACGCGGGCTCCCGCAACAGCCTTGCCGACGCGATTCACGACGATGCCGCGCACTGTTGCGCTCGTATCCTTGGCTAGCACGATCTCGGTCGCCAGCACGCGCTGCTCGCCAAAGCTCAAGGTCGCCTCGCCATGTGCGAATGCGTTGACCTGCTCGGCGAACACCTTCACTTCGCGTGACGCGGGCAGGCGCTCATCGGGGATGCCGCCCTGGATGGCAATGGCGCCGGCTCGGCCTCAAGCTTCTCAGCGGGGAACTGCTTCATGAAGCTCATGGCTGAGTCGACGCTGCAGTTCAGCCATGCATCGAAATCCTCAGGGTGCAGGATCACGGGCATACGCTTTTCGTCCTCGGGGCGGTGGAAACGGCGATAGAGCGCGTGGTCGTCGGCGTTGACCGTCAGCATGGTGAAGGTCGGCACGCGCTCACCAGTCTTAGGGTCGATCCACATGCCCCATAGACCTGCCACGCCCATCGGGCCGGCAATGCGGCGCACGGCCCAGCGGATCGGCTCGCCGGTCTCCCAGCATGGTTCGTACAGTTCCTCGGCCGGGATAATGCCCCAGCGCCGCTTACGCCAGGCCTCGCGGAAGCTGGGCTTTTCCGCTGCGGTCTCGGACCTGCAGTTGTAGGTCTTCCGGCCCAGCATCATGTCCTTCGACCTGTGGGGGAGCAGCCCGTACTGGCCGATAAGGGCTTCGCGCCTCTGCTCCTCTTCGGCCTCTTCCTTGGCCTCGGGTCTGACGATGAACGGCGCCCTGTAGCCAGGCCAAGTCTCGACCGGCGCCTCGTCGTCCGGCCGCACGACGCCGAAATGGGCCATAAGGCGGTCTTCCAGGGTGACGGGCTTGTAGTTGGAGCACACGGTGGCGACTACTGATGCTTGCGCGACGCGCGGCACTGCGCCCGCTCGTCGCGATCTTTGGCCTTGGCGTCTGCGATGGTCTGCCACTGCATGTTGCTCATGGCGTCGGCGCCGCCAGCGCACAGCGGCACGACGTGATCGACGACGTAGCCCGGGCAGCTTCCCTTCGTCGCGCCGTTGGCAGGGCAGGGGTGCTGACGCTTGAACTGCGCCACGGCTGACGACGAACGATGAGGCTTGGCATCGACCTCTGGCGCCACGATCAGCAGGTATGCGATCAAGACCAGTGGTGGCATTTGTCGGCGCATCGTCACCTAGCCGGAAGAGCAGCCTAGGCTACTGGCGTGAGTCCCATGGGCAGTTGTTGCAAGCGATGTACTTCTCCCGATTGTTTTGCCTAGGAACGAGCAGGCCTTTGCACTCAGGGCAGGCGCCCCCGCTGACGTAGCCGTCAGTTAGATCTTCCAGGGATGGCGCCGGCGGCTTCTTATCGCTGTCCTCTTGAACCATTTGATGATCGTCTCCTGCTTTGGGATGCCGTAACCGGCGCGCAAGGTTAGCGCGCCCACTGCCGCAGGCCAAGGACTCGGCGCTGATCCAGTACGCCACCGAGATCAAGGTGAGAGCGGAGCGGCGATGCGGGGAGCTGCTATCGACGACGCAGAAGAACATCGGTGATCGCATGGCTGGCAAGGCCATCGATGGGGCGTCGGTTGTCGAACGGTGCGACCGCCGAGAAGTTCCAACCCTCGCCGACATGTGCCTGACCCGAGACGAGTCCAGCCGCCACCAGCAGCTCGCAGCAATGCCTGCGGAGCACTTTGAGACCGCTGCTGCCACCGCCAAGGTCACGGCGGGCCATCTAGCAGGCCAGCAGCGCTAACAACTGATGTGTGCCAGCTGGGCCGAGCTGCCGAAATCACCCAAAAGAGGGATCGAAGGGGGGAGGCGATCGGCATCCCCCGGCGATCCCACCGAAGGACGATATCTCCTGCGGCGGCCGGCGCCGAGACTGACGTCATCGACATGGAGCCCGTCATGCACGTCCAACTTGCCACCCTCGCCCACGCCTCGGTCCTTCAACTGCGCGATGCCATCCGCCACGCGACGTTCACGCACCTGCCGCCCGATGGGCGCGATGAGGAGCGCTTCCTTGATGGCGTCGTGGTCAAGGACTCGACCTGGGGCGAGTGGGAGGAAACGGCCTTCGACGTGCGGCACGTACCTGCGTGACGAGGTGCCGTACAGTTGCCATGGGCTTCGGCCCCCTGCTTCACCTCCCTGAGCAGGCGCCTGTCGTGACAGCGGCGGCGTTTCAGCCCTGGCCCCTGTGCTGGGGTTTTCTTTTGGAGGCCGTCGCGAGCAACATGGACAACTGTTCTGATGAGCCCGCCGGCACTTCTGCCGGGCTGCGCGTGGACGTGGAACTCGGAGGCCAAGTTGCCACGTACTGGGTCGGTCGTGCAGGCGTTTCGTACGCAGGCGGCGGCCCAGCAGCAGCGGCAGCTTTCTACCTGAACGCGGGAAGGCTGTTGTCGGACCTCCGTGACATCGACGCGCTCGACTCGCCCATTGAGGGGTCTCTGATCGACCGTGTCAGCCGGTTCGGGCGGATGGTCGCGGCGGAGCCAGGGTTGGAGGCAGCCATCGGTTTCGCTAATCGCGACGGGAATAACGGACTGGTGAAGCTGACCTGCGTAGCGAGTGATGCCTCAGAGTGAGTGCGTGGCCAGCGCGCGGTTCAAGACATCTGCAAGGCGTCGCCCTGCCAGTGCGAGTTGCGCGACCAGCACACCGTCCCAGCGCTCTGCATAGGTTGGGCCAGCTACCCGGTCGTCGGGATAGAAGCCCTCGGCGCTTCGGACCGCGCAAGACTCGTTCGCCCAATCAGCTGGGGCTGACGAGAGTGAGCCTTGTGGCCCGGATGCCAACGTATCCTGCAGGAGTCGGCTCAAGCCGCCAGCCCGGCTGGCGGATGAGTCCACCGTCCCAGACCGCGTGCAGGTTGGACCTGCGGCCGAAGGCACGCACCTAGTGGCCTGTAACTATTACCGCCAGCTGGTACTCGGACGGTTGCTGACGATCCAAGTCCACGGCGGCCAGGAGATCCGGCAATACATACGATGCACCGATCTGCCTCATCGGGGCACTGGCATCTATGGCATGGGCACGCGTCAGCGTCTTCGCGTGATGCCTCCCCTAACTTGAAAGTCCGTGCAAGGCATCTGAAACTTCACGCAACGTTCCGTTAACAAAGGCAGTCAAGAGTGGCCGTTGACGGCGAATCTAGCTACGCCGTCAAAAAGGAGGAACCTTGCGACTTTTATCTTTGGATGAGTTGGAACTTCTATCGGGAGCCGGCAACTCAACGGCACGGCTGACGACCGTCACGATCACTGGGCATCACACACCGGATCCCAGTCCGTACCCTGATCCGGGTGGGGACAGCGGAGGTGGCGGCGGCACGGCCACCCCTGCTCCCCCCCCGCCCCCACCGCCCCCTTGCCCTCCAACGCCTGCACCCAGTCGGCAAGCCGACCAGCAGTACGTGTTCAACAACGAAGGCCTGAGGCTCACAGGCTATTGGCCAGGCGGCAAGTCGGGCGTGACCATTGGGTACGGGGTCGACCTCAGCACCGTCAAGGCGAGCGATCTCAGTAACTGGGGCGTATCGCAAGCCGGCATCAATGCCCTTACGCCGGTGCTAGGCCTCGCCGGGACCGCAGCGAGCAACGCGGTGGCCGCTGGCGCTCCTGCCATATCGAATGCCGACGCATTGGCCGCGTCGAACGGTGTATTCAACAAGAACATCGGGATCGCCGTTGGTCAGTTCAATGCGCAATCAGCGATCCCTTTTGATTCTCTTCCCGCGAACGTGCAGACAGCGGTAGCGGATATCGCGTTTATGACGCCGTATCTTCAAACGGCGGCCCCAAAATTCTTTTCAGATATTGTTTCTGGAAACTGGTCGTCTGCCGTATCCGAATTGCTGAACTGGAACGGCAACAATGCCGACCCGAATCTGGCAAGGCACCAGCGGGATGCCAATCTCATCAACTCTCAAATTTCAGCCAACACTATTCCCGGAGCATCAACATGCCAAAAGTAAATACCTCACTTGGTCGTCGCACCTTCACAAAGTTGGTTCTTGCGATGGCCGCCACTTCAATGGCTTCGCTGGCATACGCACAAATCGGGGGCAAGCCGGAGGCGCCGAACTCCCAGAATTTCGGTTCGGATGGAACTCGTGAACGGCTCATACCGAACATCAAGAAATTCTTCGGACAGGCGAAGGGGCAATACATTGATTTGCGCCCTGAGCGAGAGAAAAATTCTGCGACGGTGGAAGAGGCGGAATCCGCCTCCCAACAGTTCCTCAGGATTTTCAACGACCGACCAGGTGGCATCGTGAACCTGCCCGATGGAAATCAGATCACGTTTGGGACGCAGACACACGACACGTCAAATATGGCGGTGGTCGTGACGCCGTCGGGTTCGAACACCATCATCGCTGCAGGGATGCTGCACACGCGTTGTGGAAAATACAACGGCGCCCCCTTGGGCTCCAAGGAATTCAAGAAGGGACTTTGCGAAAACAAGCAGACGTTCACGATTTTCTGGGGAAAAGATGTAGCCCCCTCCCAGGAGATTAACAAGGAGCTAAGGGACTGGATTGTTACCCTCCTCAAGGATCAGGCGAAGAGTGAACGCACGCCACGTTATGGCAAGCTCGGTATTGAGGTGCGTCGCCTGGGTTGAACAACATTGCGCCGCCTTAGGGCGGCATTTTTATGTCTAAAGTTTCAGAGCTTTATGGCGAATGCCACGACTTGGAGCAAAACGATACCCCGCCAAGAGTTCGCCTAATGATTGCGACCTTCCCAAGGTCTGGTAGCACCGCCTTCGGATTGAGCTTATGGTCAACTGGAATTCTTGGCGCCCCATTGGAGTACGCTCACGCCGTGTACGCCGCAGATATTCGCGAGCGTATCGCGAATACTGAAAGTTATGAAGTGTTTTGGGCCGAATTGCAGCGCAGAAGGACGACGCCAAACGGAGTCTTTTCCTACAAAATGATGAAGCCCCATATTCTTCAAATTGCCAGAAAGCACTACTCCGCATTCTCGTCGGTCATGCCTACTCATACGGTATTGTTTCGTCGACGGGACCGCGCGGCTCATGCGGTTTCGATGTCAAAGGCCATTCAAACCTCTCAATGGTTTTCCGACCATATCCAACGTCGGCCGCCTCGCTTCAACTTGTCGCATCTGCTTTGGTGTGAATCAATCATTGCGGAAGATGAAAGATTCTGGGTCGAATTCCTTAGACAGTCAGAACTTCCATTTATCGAGGTTTTCTACGAGGATTTCCTTGCCGATCGTGCGCACGAATTGGAGCGAATTTTTGATTTCGTAGGATGCAAGGTGGAAGACATGGCTTACAACCCTTCACTCGAGGTGACGGAGGTGCAGCGCGACGGCACCTCTGAAATTTGGAGGCGGCGTCTATTGGATGCCAAACGTCTTCTGAATCGTGGATTTATGGAGTTCGATACATTCCATGCCCTGCGCTATGCTGATTGATCCCACGCTGCAGACGACGGGGAGAAATTGTGGGCCGGCAGCCCTGCGATTTTTCATTCAAGCCTTTTTTGGCAGGCACCTTGAAGTGTCGTCGGAGGGGGATGAATCTGAAGACAATTGGACGCTGGCAGCACTGATTCGAGCCGCCCAGATCTCGAGCATAGAACTGGCGGCCTTCGAGTGTTTGCATTCGGAGCTGCCCTCGCCGCCATATATCTGGCTCAAACCGGCAATCCATGAAAAGCGGGCACACTATGTCGTCGTCGTCGGCGAGCGAGCATGCCGGGAACTCATTTTTGATCCGTTGGTCGGGTTCCGGAGCGGGGTGCGTGAAGAAATTGGTTCAAGGATTATCATTAAATGATGACTCAACTTGAACCCATCACTGAATCGACAGTGATCGATGTTGCGCAAGATTTGGAGGCGTGGGCGGCAAGTCTATTGCAACGTCTGCGCACAACTCCCGACGCATTCTCGATATTCAATCATCTTCTGATCGAGAAATTGCAAGGAGGCACTCCGATCAGTGCATTGATTGAATGCCATGTTCCGGAGCACCCGCTAACTGAGTTGGTGCGGGCTCAACGTCCATCGTTTTCTCCGCATCTGCGGTCCGATATCACTTTGGAGCTTGAAGCTTCGCGCCTTGCATTTTCTGCGCCTCGACTTGAGCTCAGGCAGCAGCTCTGTTTCATAGCGGCCTCAATCGGTGTGACGTCCGAAATTCGGGCTGCCGGTGTAATGGCAATCGGAAGCCCTGATACGGGAAATGTTATTTTCCCCGCGCAGGCTCATATCGGGCCACAGATGGCGGTGCTTGAGAAATGGAGATCGGAGTGGCGCGAACGTAACCCTCTCCTGGGGATCATTATTAGCATGATTCTTCTTCAGCGCATCCACCTTTTCAAGGACAGCAACGGCAGAACGACGCGGAGCTTCTTCTCGCTCGAGTTCTCTGAGCTAATTGGCAGATTTTCGTATATACCCTGGACACTTGCGGCCTCAATAAATCCTATCTGCTGGCACTTGCGGCTTCGCGAGGCGCAAGGCAGAGGTAAATGGAATGGGATCGTGCTGCACGCGTTAACCGTTATCGAAAGCATGTTGACAGCGGCCACCACGGCGGAAGCCAAATAACCATGCCCCATACATTCTGGTTTACAGGTTTGCCGGGCGCCGGGAAGACCACCCTTGCCAAGGCGCTTCAAGAGCGAATGTTTCAGCAAGGGCGGATGGCGATTAGGCTGGACGGTGATGACCTGCGGCTTGGTCCGCACAAGGGGCTCGGCTTCTCAGATGCAGACCGACAGGAGCATCTTCGACGAACAGCATCACTGGCCCGGCTACTTAACGACCAAGGTTTTCATGTGCTTGTGTCGCTAATATCCCCCACTGAGGAAGTGCGCCAATTGGCGCGTGAAATCGTAAGTGCAGAACGCTACTTCGAGATCTTTGTGAAGGCGTCTTTAGAGGTTTGCATTGCTCGCGACCCAAAAGGGCTTTATGAGAAGGCGCGAGCAGGTGTGCTTCAGGGCTTCACAGGCATTTCAGCGTCGTACGGGGAGCCGCGCTTGCCTAGCCTAACAATATGCACAGAGAACTCGTCTATCGAAGAATGTCTGGCCCCCTTACTCGGGCTTCTCGATGGTCGAGAGACTCCTTGAAGCTGGCCCAATCCGTGATCGGGCAGGCCCACCTCGGCTTCGAGCGGATGAGCCTGGAGAAGAAGGTAACGAACTGGGGCGCCATCAGCCGAACCGTGTGCCCCAGCGCCTGCAGCTTGCGCTGATGCCCACGTGCACAACAGGCGGACCGCGACGCAGTCGATCTCCCCGCGCTGTGCCCGGTCGGACAGGACCATCAGTCGCTCGACAGACTCTGCCTGCCCCATCACAGCGTCCCTCGCGATGCCTTCGCCTGGTTTCTTCACGGGCTCACCCAGTCTTCCAAGGAGCAGTTCTTGGCGTATCGAATGGGCGTGTTCTCTGCGATGACGGCGCTTCGAACCGAAGACCCCTTGGCCATCACGGCGACGAACATTTCGTAGGGCTGTGATGTGAAGCCGCCCAGGAACTGGATGCGCAGCACCGCCGACCGCTCCGCGCCGTACTGCGCCTGGCGCTCCCAGGGCGTCTTGACGATGTCGGTCTGCCGGAAGACCGCAGTCTTGTGATAACACTTGAGGATGCCTTTGGACAGGTCGACCAGGCTACCCTGCATCTTCACCACGTCCACGGCGCCAGGGGCGTTGGCCGCGTTCACCGCAGACGCCGCCATCTCGGGATTCTTCAACGCCGCCACGAGCAGCATGGAAACCGGATCCATCGTCACCTCCCTGATGCCTCGCTCATGCGGCGAGTCACCCCAACTCTAAGGGATGGCGCCGCTGCCGGACTTGCAAGCACCTGGCCCACAATGCCGCCCCTCAAGGGAGAGGACAGGCCGCTGCGCGGCAGGCCTGCACAGAAGCGCATGCAGCACCTGGAAGCAATCGTGAAGGCGCTGAGCGTCATATTGGTGACGCTCGCGCCATGGATCAAGCCGCTCTTTGACCGCAGGGCGGACCGTGCTCGCCACCATGACGAGCACTACAAGCGCCTGAAGGCTTTCTTCGACGACGGCGGCACTGCCCGCCACCCAATGCTAGTAGAGGCTTCTTTCGCCGCCGTGGTCGGACATGCGAAGCTGAGTTCACAAGAGGTCGAGCTGCTGCTGCGGCAGCGGCGCCCCACGGCCTTTATGGCCACCTACATGCGCTGCCGCGACTACATCGGTCCGAGTGACGCTGGTGATCGGTTCGAACTCCGCGGCGCTGCTGCCCGGCCCACCTTGCGAAAAACGCTGGTGACTCTGGGCAAGCTGTCTTACATCGTCTTGGCGGGCTCCGCGTTCTGGACGCTGGTCTACGTCGTGGCGCCACATGCGCTTCAAAACGGCTGGTCCGCGTTCGCTGCTGCGGCCGTTTGCGCCATGTGCGTCATGCTCGGGGTCGTCGCGCTGGTCGGTTCCGGTAAGTTGCACCATGCATCGAAGCTCTTCGAGCAGCAGGTGCTGCCCGTCGAGGCAACCACCATGACTGTTGACGCCGACTGAAATTTGACCCACCCGTGAGGGCCCTGCCGACCCAAATTTGACCCAGGTGTTCAACCTACCCTGCCCGAGATATCCACAGCTGGGCGGGGGTGTGAGGAGTGATCACCATGGTGATGATTGGCAAGGTCTTGCGGATGCACCACCGCGAGAAGAAGTCGGTGCGTGAGATAGCCAAGGCGACGAGCCTGGCGAGGAACACGGTGCGCAAGTACCTGCGGCTGGGCAAGGCCGAGGCACCGCAGTACCAGCGGCCGGCGGTGCCGACCAAGCTGGCGCCGTACGTCGAGCAACTGGAGCAATGGCTGCGCGCCGATGCCCGGCGGCCCAAGAAGGAGCGGCGCAGCGCCAAGGCATTGCTGGAGCAGTTGAAGGCTGCGGGCTACGGCGGTGGCTACAGCCGGCTGACCGACTACATCCGCGCCTGGCGGGCGGCTCAGTGCGTATTTCGGCCAACGTGACCGGTCATTTCGGTCATCGTGACCGACGCTGTTGAGGAGCGTCGGAGAGGTCGTTTCGGTATCGTGACCGCCCGTTTCGGCGATCGTGACCGCCGGGCCGGCGGC